>JBQTIL010000088.1:0-57823 GCA_052388175.1 Planctomycetaceae bacterium
GGCGTTCATTCAAACCCGAGGCGTGCGCGGCTTGATTCCGGCAGTAGGGTGCCGACAAGCGTAGCGCAGTCGCACCGCCAAGGGTGAGTCGCATGGCGCGGTGTCACTTCGCTGCGCTGTGTCACACCCTACACCTGCAACTCACGGCGGCGACGAGTCGCCGAACTCCAAAATAGGCGTTCATTCAAACCCGAGGCGTGCGCGGCTTGATTCCGGCAGTAGGGTGCCGACAAGCGTAGCGCAGTCGCACCGCCAAGGGTGAGTCGCATGGCGCGGTGTCACTTCGCTGCGCGGTGTGACACCCTACAATCTCACAGCGGCAACAAGCCGCCGCACTCCAAAACGGCGTTCACTCAAAACTGAGTCGGCCGCGACCTGATTCCAGATCGAGCAGAAACTGCTTGCGCCACAGGCCGCCGCCGTAGCCGCACAGCCGGCCATCCTTGTTCACCACCCGGTGGCAGGGGATCACAATGCACAGGCGGTTCTGGCCGTTCGCCCGCCCCACTGCACGAAACGCGCCCGGGGCGCCCACCGCCTCGGCGATCGCTTCATACGAGCGGGTCTCGCCATAGGGAATGGTGCAGAGCGCGCTCCAGACCGATTGCTGGAACGGCGTGCCGGGGTACTCCAGCGGCACCGAAAACGCTTTCCGCTGGCCATTGAAATATTCGGCCAGCTCGTCGCGGACGCGCGCGAGCCAGCGATTGTCGCCCGGCACAATCGGGCGGCGAAAATGGCGGCGGAGCGTGGCGACCTGCGTTTCGAGCGCCCGCCGGTCGGTGAATTCGAGAAAACAGAGCCCCGCGTCGGTCGCTCCTGCCAATAGCGGGCCCAGCGGGCTGTCGATCCAGCCGGCGAGCAGGCAATCGCCGCGCGCCGCGCGAGCGGGGGGCGCGCCAAACGTCCGCGAGAAGGCTTCGCGAAACCCGCTGTGCGATTCGTAGCCATTCCCCAGGGCCACGTCATCGAGTTTCCGGCCGCGGCGAATCTGTTGAAAGGCAGTGGTCATGCGTCGTCCTCGACAATAGGCTTGAAAGGTCATTCCAAAGCGGCTGACAAAGTGCCGACGAACGCGAACCGGGTCGAAACCCTGTGCGCGTAGCGCCCGATCGGGCCGGCGGCGGGCCGGGTCGGCTTCGACCAGTTGCAACAGCCGCGTCAGCCAGGCCGGGGGAGTGCCCGCAGCGTGCAGCGGCCGGCACCTTTTGCAGGGCCGAAACCCGGCGAAGAGCGCTTCTTTCGCGGTGGCGTAGAACCGGCGGTTTTCGGGTTTGGGGGCGCGGGCGGGGCACGACGGGCGGCAGAACACGCCGGTCGTGCGGATGCCGACGTAGAAGAGGCCGTCGAACGAGGCGTCGCGCGACTCGCAGGCGCGGTGCATTTCGGCGGTCGTCGGCAGGCGTCGCATGGGGCATTTTACGAGACGCGCGGCCGGCCGTTCCACCGATTTTTGGACAGTGTTTTTGCGATCGCAGCGCGTCATTTGGCGCGCGTCGGTTTTCAGCGAATGAATGCTATAATGCGAGAACACTTCAAGAGTTTGTCAATGCCGCCGAAACACAACATGCGGGCGGTGCATGGGGCCATGAGCAAGAAGCGATCACGTGAGCGGCCAGACGTGCAACGAAGAGACGGTGCGCCTGCCCGGACAGGCGAACGAATTCCCGCCGATCTTTCGAAACAGGCCGCCAACAATTCCGACAGTCCGCCGCTGTACTACGACGATAGGCCGTTCGTCTGCGTCGATTGCGGAAAGGACGAAATCTGGACTGCGAAGCAGCAACAGTGGTGGTACGAAGTCGCCAAGGGCTCGATCAATTCCATTGCGATTCGCTGCCGTTCTTGCCGGCAGGCGAGACGAGCGAAACGCACCCACGTTTCCGACGCCCACAATCAGCCCATTAGGAATATGGGAATGCTCATGAGACTCATTCGTGCTGAAATTGAGCCGGCCCTCATGGCACGCGGTTTCGTGTTCGAGGCGCGAAACAGGCCGCAACGCCCTACCGAGCGTGTTTGGATCGATTACATACGAGAAGGCTGGTTGTTCAGTATTGCGTTCGAGAAGTCCGTCGGTCTGGTGGCCGAATTTTTGGATGAAAGAGGCTGCCGGATCGTCGCCTCCTCTTCTTTCAATGCGCCTCGGACCAGGGCCGAGATCACGGCGACGATCCATGAGTTTGCGTCCAGGGCGAACGCCTTCATTGCGAGTCTGAGACCGAGCGCCTAGAGCGGCGGCATGTATAGCGCGAATCGGACTCAAGGCGCTACGCCGTCGGCAGGTCACCTGCGAGCCGGCACGTCAGCTCGCTGATCCGGCCGCCGTCGGACCGCAGCCGGTGATCGATGATGACGGGGTCGGGAAGGCCCGTGCGATCGAAATTGCCGTCGACTTTGGTCGTGAGCACGGCTTCGCCGTCGCGCTCGAAGGCGTGGAGAAGTTCGAGCGTGACCTCGGCGGTGAAGATTTCCCGGTCGCTCCACTCATTGATGGCGTCGAGGCCGCGAAATATTCTGCCGTTGTCATCGACAACGGCACCTCGCGCAAACAGGTTCCGAAATGCGGCGGCGTTGTGAGAGTTGGTCGCCGCGAGGTACGCTTCTGCGAGAGGAGGGAGTACGTTCGTCATGGGGCTGGCTCCTTATCCAAGGGGGTTCAGATGCGGCAATGGAATTCGGGCCCATTGCCGGGAACTTTACTCGTGGCAGTTTCTATTGTAAAGTAGGTTCTTATTAAAAAGTGACTTTATATAAGTAAACTGAAAAGTCGAAATGAAGCGCCGCAGGAAAAACCCGGTCGACAACCAGCACGAGCCGCTCGCCAGGTTGCTGCGGATTCTGTCGAGTCCGTGGACGATGCTGCTGCTGCACCGCCTGCACATGGAAGGGCCGAAGCGCTTCGGCGAGCTGAAGCGGCGGCTGGGGGCCATTTCGACCAAGACCCTGACCGAGCGGCTGCGGATGCTCGAAGCCGAGGGTTGGGTCCATCGCCACTACGAGCCGACCGTACCCCCGCAGGTCACGTACACGCTGGCGAAACGCGTGCTGGAGCTTGACCCGGTGATGATCGAGCTCGATCGCATCGCCGAGCGCTGGTACGGGGGCGGGAAGGGGGGCTGACGCGAGGATGCCTGCGGCGAGTGGGTCAGTTTGAATCCTGGCGCGCAGTGGAGTCCTCGGCCGGAGCCTTGTAAGGATTTTCCTTCTCAAACTCGACCATCTGTTTAATCTCGTCAATCGGGACCCACGCCCGATTACCGACATCCTCTGGTTGGCCGTGGCCCCGAAGCACTGTGCCCACCAAGAAATTGCGGCCGCCGAGCGATGTTAGCCGAGCATATTTGACCATATGTCAACCCTCCCGCACCCTGACCGACCCCGAACTATTTTCAAACTGACCCACTTACCCCGCCGGGGTAGAATCAGGGCATGAGCGAGAAGCCTCAACGACGCCAGGGGCCGATTGGGGAGCTGCTGAACAATCGGCGTCTCAGGTGGGCGTTAATCGTCGCGGCGCTGCTAGTGCTCGCCTACCCGCTGAGCACTGGCCCGGTTGAATACTTCTTCTTTTATGGAACTGGGCCGGTGGAGGAATGGAATCCGACGCAACAATTTTTCGTGACATTCTATGGGCCGCTTTACCGGAGCCTCGAATGCTTCCTACCGATTTACTATGCCCATGACGCATACAATGACTTCTGGCGGTGGCTCTGGCTTCACACCGGTACGAAAAATCGCCCCGTCAACCCTCCCGCCCCTCCGGCCGACGCCGCCCCTTAGTCAAACGGACCCACTACCTGCCTGTGCCGCGGACGACCGGGGCCGACTGCGACGCCGGCACACCCCATCATCTCTGTTGCCTCTGTTCGCTCCTGTGAGGATTTGTATTGTCGTCAAAAGAATCAATCACAGGAGATAACAGAGGAACCTGAGGGGGTTCCGTAGGGACCTTCGCCAGTGCCTCTTTGAGCCTCGTGCGGCCGGCATCCGTTATTCGATTGGGGGAGCGCAAACTTTGCGGCGAAACGCTTTTGGGCGAACGCCCCGGTAGACAAACCGGCCGCGGGCGGCCGATCTCGATGGATGGTGGGCGGGTTCGTGTTGCCGACCGTTCCGTAACCGGTCACGCCCGGTGCAGAGGGACACAGTCCCCGGGCGGTGAGCGGTTACGACTCTTCCTTCTTGATTGACCGCGTGCCGCAGATTACACTCTTGTTGTCTGACAGTGCCCGGAGACAAGCGATGATCGACCTGCCGCAATCCCTTCGGCTGTTGAAGCGTGTGGCCCGCCGGCTGCAAGTGGCGGCGATCGGCAACAGGACGTACGCGGCGTTTCTCGTCTGCTGCGGCGTGTACGCCCTCGTGCTTTTGGTCAGCCGGCTGGCGGGTTGGCACAGCGAGCGGGTAACGCCCGAGACGCTCTTGGTGGTGCCGGCGCTGGCGGCCCTGGTGGCGCTCTTGTGGCACCATCGGCCGACTTTGGCTGAGGCGGCCCGGCGGGTTGACCGCCACAACGGCACCAAAGACCTGTTTCTGACGGTCTCGCAGATCGAGAAATCGTTCGGAGAGTTTCAGCCGCTGGTCGCGCGGGCGGCCGAAGATCGCGCAGGAAAGGTCTTGCCGGCGGCCGTCGTTCCCTTTCACTGGGCGCGGCCCTTGGCGCGGGCGGCCGGCGCGTTGGCGCTGGTGGCTGCCGGGGTGGTGTGGCTGCCGACTTTTGATCCTTTCGGAAAGGTCGAGGCGTCGCAGCAGCTTGCGGCGCGCAGGCAGCAGCTTGAAGAGACGAAAAAGGCGACCGAAGCGCGGGCGACCCAGCTTCAGAAAGACGAGAACGAGGGCCCGGTTTCGGAAGAGACCAAAAAGGCGATCGAGGGGCTGAAAACAGTCCTGAACAAGATGCAGCCCAAAGAGAAAGAGGGCAACTTCAAGGAGCTGGTGGGCCAGCAGAAGGCGGTGGGAGACAAATGGAAGAAGTTGAGCGCCGAGAAGCTGAAAGACCTGCTGGCGCGCGATTCGCAGACGCAGCAGTTCGGCGCAATCGATAAAGACAAGCTCGAAAAGTGGGCTCGCGAACTGCAAGAGGGGTCGACCAAATCGTTGCAGCAGGAGCTGGAGCAACTGAAAGAAGAATTGCAGCAGCTTGCGAAGACTGATGACCCGGTCAAAAAGGCCGAACTCGAGCAGAAGGTCCGCAAGCGGATGAAAGAGCTGGCGCAGTTTGCCAACGAGAAGGTGAACTCGAAGCCTCTGACGGCGGCGCTGCAGCGGGCGATGAAGCAGCTTGAGATGTCGAAGATGGAGGGGCTTGAGTCGAAACAGGCGTGCGAGGCGTGCGAAAAATCGCTCGAGCTGGCCAAGATGGAGCTGCAGGAGATCGCCCAGTCGGCCAAAGACCTGCAGGCTCTCGAAGACGCGCTCAAGGTCATCCAGATGGCCAAGCAGCTCAATGACAAAGAGCAGCTCGATGGCGAAGCGACCGAGGGGGCCCAGTCGCTTGAAGAGTACGCCGAATTCTACGCCCAGCTCATGGCCCAACTCGGCCTGATGGAAGACGAGGAAAGCGACGAAGAGGGCAACGGCATGGGAAATCGCGGCATGGGGCGCGGCGGCGAAGCGCCCGAAGATGATTCGGTCGAGACCGGTTTCAAAACCGAGCAGTCGAAATCGGCCGTGACCGCCGGCAAGGTGCTGATGTCGGTGAAAACCAAGGGGATGAGCGACAAGGGGGATGCCCGCCGGGAATACCGCGAAGCGCTTCAGAAAGTGACGCAAGGGTACAACGAGGCGATTCTGCAGGAGCAGATTCCGCCCGGCTATCACGAAGGCATCAAGACGTACTTCAACAATCTCGAGCGGAAAGATGCCGGGCAAAAGTAGCCTGCCCCTCAAGCTCGTGCTGGCTGTCGGCGGCTGCCTGTTGGCGCTGGGGCTGTGGCTGGCGCGACCGGGCGACGAAACGCTGGTCGTCTACTGCGCGCACGACGCGGTCTTTGCCGACGACGTGCTGCGCGACTTCGAGCGGCAGACGGGCATTCGCGTCTTGCCGCGCTACGACACCGAACAGACCAAGTCGCTGGGGCTGGTCAACCTGCTGAAAGAAGAGCAGCGCAATCCGCAATGCGACGTGTTCTGGAACAACGAACTATTGGGCACCGTCGATCTGCAGCAGCAAGGTGTGTTGCAACCGTATCGCGGGCCGGGCTACGAGCGCATTCCCGCGCACTTCAAAGACGACGCCGGCCACTGGGCCGGGTTCGCGGCGCGGTTGCGGGTGTTTATCGTCAATACCGAAAAGATGCCGGCCGACGGCGACCGCATCGCACAGTTGCTGCAACAGGGAGACCTGTCGCGCGCAGCGATCGCCAAGCCTTTGTTCGGCACGACGCTCACTCACTACACGCTGCTGCGGCACGCGTGGGGCGATGAGAAACTGCGAAACTGGCACCACGACGTGCACCAGCGCGGCTTGCGCGAAGTGGGGGGTAACGCCGCCACGAAAGACCTGGTGGCCGCCGGCGCGTGCGATTTCGGGTTCACCGACAGCGACGATTATTTCGTGGCCCGCGATGCGCGGGCCCCGGTCGAGATGACGCCCGCGCGCGTGGAGGGTGCGACGATCTGCATTCCCAACAGCGTGGCGATTATCCGCGGCACGAAACGGCTGGCCGCGGCGCAGAAGCTCGTCGATTTTCTTCTGTCTGAAGAAACGGAACTGAAATTGGCGCGCTCGGCTTCGCGCCAGGTTCCGCTGGGGGCAGTTCCTGACGAGCGGTTGCCTGAAGACGTGCGGCCATTGGCTGCGTGGGCGAGGGAAGGAGCCGACTTGCGGGGGTTGCTCGCCGATCGGCTGGCCGTGGTCGCCTGGCTGAGAACGGAGTACCTGCAATGAGCCTCGCCGCCGCCTGCGCCTGGTCGCTGGCGCGGAGCCTGCTGGCGGCATTGGTGGCGGCGCCTGTGTGCGTGTGGCTGTACCGGCAGTTGCGGCGGCTGCCGCAAGGCGCCCGCCCGGCCGCCTGGGTCTTGCTCGCGGCGCCCCTGGTGTTTCCGCCGCTGCTCTCAGGGTATGCCCTGTCGAGCGCCGGGTTGCAGCTTGCGGGTTTCACCGCAGCCCTGGGCCGCAATTGGGGCCCGGCGCGAGGGCTCGCGCAATGGCTGGCGGACAATTTCGAGACGGTCGATGAAAGCCTGCTGTTTGTGCTCTTGGTGATTCGCAGCGTGCCGGTTGGCACGCTGCTACTGACGTGCGCCCCGCCGCCGGCCATGTCGGCCGCGGCGCTTTACTGCCGCCGGTTAGCGCTGCCCGCGAATCAAGGATTACTGCGGCGGATGCTGCGGCTTTGGCCCTTTCAATGGTACGCGGGCGCGCGCGAGGTGGTCGCGGCGGCGGCGGTGATGTTTTTGTTGGGGTTTCAGGACTTTGAGCTGGCGTCGCTATTGGGCCGGCCGGCATGGACGGTGTGGATGTTCGACGCACAGGCCGGCAAGTTGACATTTCAGGAATCGGCGCAGGCCGCCTGGCTGCCGGTCGTTTGCCAGTTGGCCGTGTTCGTTCCACTCGGCTTGGCTTTGAGCCGCCGCGTCGGCGCGCGTCCCGTTGCCGAGTCGACGATTGGCGCAAAGCCGTCGGTGTCGTGGGCCCAGGCCTGCTACCTGCTGGCGGCGGTGGGTCTTGCGTGCGGGTTGCCTCTGGCATTGATCGGTGGCGATCTGCCGGGGGGCGTTCAGGCGCTTGTGGCCGACCGGGCCAAGTCGGCGTGGTTTGCGCGGGAGACGCTTGTTGGAATCTCGTGGGCCCTGGTTGCGGCGGGGGCCGCGGCGGCCGTCGCAGCGCGATACCTCCAAAACCGTATCGCGGCTGTCGCTGTGCTGTCGCTTTGTCTGCCCGGGTTGTTCGGCTCATTGCTTCTGGGTTTGGGGCTATTGCGCGTGTTTCAATGGCCCGTGCTCAACGCCGGCTACCGCACGCCGATCTCGTTCCTGGCAGGGCAATTTCTGTTTCTGCTGCCCAGGGCGTTGCTGCTGCAATTGATCTGGCAGGCGATGCGTCGGCGGTCGCCCCGGCATCTTGCCAATCTGCTGATTGAGTCGCCTGTCGCGCGGCAGCGGGATGGCGGGCGAGAACTGGCCTGGCGCCTCGATGGTGTGGCGCAGTTCTGGTCGGTGGGGCTCTTGACGTATTGGGGGTATCTCGAGCTGACGCTCGCGAGCCTGCTCGGTCCGGCGACGATAGTCTCGATTCCGGTGCTCTTATACAATCAGATGCACTTCGGAAAATACGCGGCGGTCTCCGCCCTGGCCTGTCTGACGGTCGTCGCGCCGGCGGTCGTATTCGTGTTGGCGGCCGCGGGAAGGCGCTTCTGGTCTCCCTGGCTCTGGCGATGATCGAACCGCTGTGGAAACTGTCGCGCGTCACGCTGCCGGGCCGCGTCGGGCCGCGTCTTGACGCGGTGTCGCTCGAAATCGCACCGGGAACGACGGCGATCCTTGGTCCGTCGGGTTCGGGAAAGACTTCTTTATTGAATCTGCTGGCGGGTTTTGAAAGGGCGCCGGAAGGGCAAATTGAGGGGTCGCGGCTCGATTCTGACGGGCGGCTCTGCGTGTTCTGGTCGCCGGCTGACCTGGGGCTGTGGCCGCATCTGACGGTGGCCCAACATCTGGAGACGGTGAGCCCGGAGAATGGGCCGGTTCGCCGATCGGGCGCGTCGAGCGACCGCGCGGCCGGGGACGCGGCAGAAAGTCGGGCGCGGCTGCTGGCAGAGTTCGATTTGGCAGACAAATCGGCGGCGCGGCCAGATCAATTGTCGCAGGGAGAGTGTGCGCGGTTAGCGGTCGCCCGCGCGGTGGCGGCCCGGCCGGCGGTGCTGATTCTTGACGAACCACTTGTGCACGTCGACACGTCTCAGGCTAGCCGGTATTGGGAAGCGCTCCGCGGGTACTGCTCTGTGGCCCCTTCCACATCGCTGGTGTTCTCGACGCACGATGCCCAGGTGGTGCTGCGCGAAGCGCAACACGTCGTTTGTTTGACTGAAGGCCGGGTGATCTATTCCGGTGACGTGGCACGGTTGTACGAAGCGCCCCCGAATGCCGCCGCGGCCTGGGCGCTGGGTGCGACAAACTGGCTCGATAAGGCCGAGTCGGCAGTGTGGCTGCCCGGGGCCAGCGAGGTTCCACAATGCGTGCGGCCCGAACGTCTGGGGGTGACGCGCTCGGCCGAGAGCCCGCTGGTTGTCGAGCAGGCCAGGTTCTGCGGGGCCTTGGCCGAACTCGATCTGCGCGACGAGCGAACCGGCCGCACGCGCCGATTCTACCATCGCCCGGCCGCAGGAGTGCTCAAGGCAGGAGACCGCGTGCTGTTGATGGTGCTGTCGCTGGTGCTGCTCTCGACCCTGCTGGCCGGCTGCACGGGTGCAAGGGCGCGCGAGCCCGAATTGGCGGTGCGCGAGATTCGGTCGTGGTCGATGCCGCCGGAAGGGTCGCGCGTTCCCACGCCGCGTGCAATCCACGCGACGGCCGATCACGAATTGTACGTGCTCGACAACGCGGGCCGCGTGCTGGTCTTTGACGACAATGGCGCGCTCGTCCGCCAATGGTGGATGCCGGAATATTCGGTCGGCAAGGCCGAGCGGATCTGCCTGTTTCGCGACGGCCGACTGGCGGTCGCTGACACGCACTATCGCCGAATCGTCTTCTTCGACCGAATGGGTAGCGAACTCGGCCGAATGGGAACGCTGGGCCGCGGGCCGGGCGAATTCATTTACCCGATCACCGTGGTCGACGACGGGCGGGGCGACTTTTACGTGGGCGAGTACGGCGGCAATGATCGGGTGCAGAAGTTCGATCGCGCGGGCAACTGGCTGCTCGCGTTTGGCGCGTTTGGCACCGAGCCGGGTGAGTTTCAGCGCCCCAGCGGCCTGGCCTGGCATGATGGCCGCGTCTATGTTGCCGACGCGTTCAACAATCGGATCCAGGTTTTCAGCGACGCGGGAGAATTCGTCGAGGTTCTGGGATCCGACCCGGCCCCGCCGACGTTGAACTACCCGTACGACGTCGCCGTTACCTCCGCGGGAGACCTGTTCGTGGTCGAATATGCCGCGGGGCGCGTGTCGCGGTTCGACCTGCGAGGGAGATTGCTGGGGCGTTACGGCAGCACGGGTTCCGGGGAAGGACAGTTTGCGACGCCGTGGGGCGTGACGGTCGACGATCGAATGCGCGTCTCGGTGGCCGATACCGAGAATCGAAGGATCGTGCAGATTCAGCTTAAGGAGTAGACGCGGCCCTCCGGCAAACCCGGGAGGCAGGCATTTGAATTTCACCAGGCGTTGCAACAACAGTTTCCGAGCGGCACAGCGTGCAGCCCAAACGCCTACTCGCGAGCTTCTTCCCGCCGCCGCGCAAGCCTTGGCGCTGGCCTGACGCCGCGCCGCTGGTGCTGTTTCTGGCGGCGTTCGCCGGCGTCTGCCTGTGGTTGGAATGGTCGCACCGGCTGTTGTTTGCGCGGCCGCAGGCGTTCTGGCTGATGCTGGCCGCCCCCTGGCTGTGGTGGATGCACCAGGGGGGCTATGCGGGTTTGAGCCGCGGCCGAGGAATTGCCGCGCTCATTCTACGGCTGCTGCTGGTGGGGCTGTTCGCGATTCTGCTGGCCGAGCCGCGGGCTGTGCGGGTGCGCGACGAACTGGCCGTCGTGTATGCGGTCGACGTTTCCGATTCGATCGGGAACGATTCGGCTGAATTGGCGTTGCGCTTCGTGGCGAACACCGCCACACAGAAGCCGCCGCGCGACCAGGCGGGGCTGGTCGTCTTCGGGCGGAACGCACAGGCCGAGTTCACGGCGAAGACCATCGTGCCTTTGGAGGGAGAGGGGGTCGTGCTGAACTCGCTGATCGACCGCGAAGCGACCAACCTCGAGCAGGGGCTGTCGCTGGCCGCGGCGCTACTGCCCGACGACATGCAGGGGCGCATTGTATTGATCAGCGACGGCATGCAGACCGAAGGGAACCTCTCGCGCATCCTCGACGACCTCAAGGCCCGCGACGTTTCGGTCGACGTCGTGCCTATTCAATACAACTTCGACGAGGAGGTCTGGCTCGAGCGGCTCGAATTGCCCCAGTTTGTCAAGGTCGGCGAGAGCTATGAAGCGGGCATCGTGCTCTCGTCGCTCTCGGCCGGGGAAGGAACGCTGCGGCTGGAGGAAAACGGGCAGCCGATCGCCGAGCAGGTTGTGACGTATCAGGAAGGCAAGAATCGTTACGCCTTTCCCATCCGTCTGCGGACCCCCGGCTACTACGAATACGCCGCCACGATCGACGTGCCGAAAGGCAAAGACAGCATCGCCAAGAACAATGTCGTCGTGAATTCGCTGTTTCTCGAAGGGGAAGGCAAGGTGCTGTTGGTGTTCGACCCGCAGGGCGAACGCCGCGACTGGCAGCGGCTGGTCACTGCCATGAGAGAAGGGCAGCAGGTGGTCGACGTGCAGTCGGCGTTCGATTTTGCGCGCGACACGGCATCGCTGTTGCCGTACGACTGCGTTGTTTTCGCCAACGTGCCGGCCGACGCCTTCGACCACGCCCAGATGCAGGCGGTGCGCGATGCCGTATTCAACCTGGGAACGGGGTTTCTGATGGTCGGGGGGGCGAACAGTTTCGGCCCGGGGGGCTACCACCGCACCGTCATTGAAGAGGCGTTACCGGTGACGATGGATATCAACCAGAAGAAGGTGCTCCCGAAGGCGGCGCTGGCGATCATTTTGCACACGTGCGAAATCCCCGAGGGCAACACGTGGGCCAAGCGAATTACCAAGCAGGCCATTAAGGTGATCGGTGCCCAGGATGAAGTCGGGGTCATTTGCTACAACCAGAACAATGGCGGCGAGGAATGGATTTTTGAGCTGGCCCCGGCCAGCGAATACGAAAGCATGGTGCGAAAGATCAATGCCGCCACCCCCGGCGACATGCCCGCCTTCGGCCCCACGATGCAGATGGGGCTCACCGGGCTCAGGAAAAGCGACGCGGCCACCAAGCACATGATTGTGATCACCGACGGCGACCCTTCGCCCGCGCCGCCGGCCGTGATCAGCGGGTTCATCGACAACAAGATCAGTGTGTCGATGGTGGCCATCTTCCCGCACGGCAGCAGCGATATTCAACTGATGCGAAATATCGCCACCGCGACCGGCGGCCGGTTCTATTATCCGTCTGACCCGAACACGCTGCCGCAGATCTTCGTCAAGGAAGCCAAGACGCTCAAACGGAGCATGATTCAGAACAAGACGGTCACTCCCGAAGTCGGCATGTACGACGGCGTGCTGAAAGGGATCGATGCCATGCCCGATCTCAAAGGGTACGTCATCACGACGGCCAAGGCCGCGCCTGCGAGGACAGTGCTGCAGGTTCCCTCGGAGGATGCCGAGGGGAACGAAGACTACGACCCGATTCTGGCGATCTGGCAGTACGGGCTGGGGAAGACCGCGGCCTGGACATCTGACCTGTCGCCCAACTGGGCCTCTGACTGGATGGAATGGGACAAGTACAACCCGTTCGTCAAGCAGCTCATGACCGATATTCTACGGGTGCGCCAGGCGACGCAATTGCGCGTCTGGACGTACACCACGGGCAACGAGGGGGTGATCGTCGTCGAGGATTTTGCCGAGCAGGAGTCGTTTCTCGAATTGCAGGCGCGCGTAACGGGCCCGCGTGACCGGGCCGAGACGATTCCGCTGCGGCAAACGGGCCCGCGGCGATACCAGGCGGCGGTGCCCTTGTGGGGCAAAGGCAGGTATCACGTCGTCGCGTCGCCCGTCAGCGGCGATCGCAAGGAAGAGCGGGCGTTTGGCGGCTTCATCATCCCCTACTCGCCCGAATACCTGCGATTTCGGTCAAACCCCCTGGTGCTCAATCAGATTGCCGAACGGACGGGGGGCCAATCGCTGGGTCGCGACGCGACGGCCGAAGACATCTTTTCGGCCGACCGCAAACCGAAGCGCAGTTCGAAGCCGATTTTCGACTGGTTTCTGATCGCGCTGGCGTGCCTGGTGCCGTTGGATGTCGCTGTCCGCCGCGTGCAGCTCGACTGGTACGTCATCCGCGCCTGGCTGGGGGCGGGCCGTCGCCGGGGGCCATCGACAAAAACGATGGGGGCGCTGTTGGAGCGGAAGCAGGCGGTGGAATCGCAGATTGCGGCGCGGCGGGCCGAATCGCCGCTGCCTGTCAAAGAACAACTGGCAAAGAGGCAAGCACGACGGATGTCGCAGATGGGCGGAGCGCCGGCGGCAGAGCCGGCACACAGTGCAGCGCCGAAGAAACCAGACGACGCAACGACGACCACCGAACGGCTGCTGAAGCTCAAACGCAAGCGCCAGCAGGACGAACCATGATGGACCACTTCCATCGGCCCGCATCCGATCGATCAACGAACGAATCTCTCCTTCCGACGGTACGATTTTGAAAGAACGTTTTATGAGCACCATTCCCATCACGATCGACCCGGCAGTGCTTCAGGCGGAGGCCGGCCAGTTCCAGCGCGAGTTCGCCTCAACTCGCGACGCGATCGGCAAAATCATTGTGGGCCAGCAGCGGGTCGTTGAGGCGGCGCTGACGGCCATCTTCTGCGGCGGCAACGTGCTGCTCGAAGGGGTTCCCGGCCTGGGCAAGACCGAACTGGTGAAGGCCCTCTCGCGGGTGCTCGACCTCGAATTTCGCCGAATTCAGTTCACGCCCGATCTGATGCCGGCCGACATCGTCGGAACCAATATCATGACCAGCGACGAAACCGGGCGGTACCGGTTCGAGTTTCGGCGCGGGCCGATTTTCACCCAGTTGCTGTTGGCCGATGAGATCAACCGCGCCTCGCCCAAAACGCAGTCGGCCTTGCTGGAAACGATGCAGGAAGGGTCGGTGACGACCGGGGGAACCAGTTACATTCTCACCCAGCCGTTCTTCGTACTGGCGACGCAAAACCCGATCGAGCAGGAGGGCACGTACCCCTTGCCCGAAGCGCAACTCGACCGGTTCATGTTCAAGGTGGAAGTTCCCTTTCTTTCGCGGGCCGAACTGAATGAAGTCGTCAGCCGCACGATTCTCAAGAAGGCGCTCGATCTGCCGAAAATTCTCTCAGGGCCGCGGATCCTGGAATTGCGCGCAATTCTCGACAAGGTTGTTGTGGCCGACCCGCTGCGCGACTACGCCTGCCGGCTGGTGCTGGCGACGCACCCCGACGGCGAATTCGCGACCGACACGGTCAAGCGGTACGTGCGGTGGGGCGCCAGCCCCCGGGCGGCGCAGGCCCTGATTCGCGCGGCCCGGGTGCGGGCTTTGGCCGAAGGCCGGGCGCATGTGGCGTATGAAGACATCAAGCACTTCGCGGGCGAGGTACTGCAACACCGCGTGCTGCTCAACTACGACGGCCAGGCCGAGAACGTCCGTCTGCCGACACTCGTTCAGGAATGTCTGCAGAGCCTGCGGGAGGATGCTTGAGGAGGTTTCCCGACCGAGGCAGTGAAGCGCGCGGGACACAACGCGACTACAGATAAGACGGATTCGACGGATAGGACGGATACATATCCCAGGAACAAGCCATGCCTGAGAGTCGACAACTGGTTCACGCGGAACTGACAGATCTAATAATTGGCGCAGCGATGACCGTCTCGAATGAGTTGCTTCCGGGGTTGAATGAAAACCTGTACGAGAACGCTTTGAACCTCGAATTACAGGACCGGGAGATTCATGTGGAAACTCAGCAGCAATTTACCGTGAAATACAAAGGTCCCATCATTGGTCGAATGATTCCCGACCTCATCGTAGGTCAAAAGGTCCTCGTCGATACCAAGGTTGTCGACGCATTCTCTGAAAGCCATGTCAAACAAGTCTACGGCTATCTTACGATCACGGGCCTCGAGGTCGGTCTGCTGATCAATTTCAAGCATGCCAAACTGCAATGGAAGCGACTGATTCGCACGCCAGGGTACAC
The DNA here is from genome assembly GCA_052388175.1 of Planctomycetaceae bacterium. GTDB lineage: Bacteria > Planctomycetota > Planctomycetia > Planctomycetales > Planctomycetaceae > SIAF01. The sequence continues at coordinate 14,965 of JBQTIL010000088.1, forward strand.
GAAGCCTGCTCTGCAATCACTTGATTCACCGTGAAATCGTAGCTTTGTTTGCACCTGATCCGTTTCATCTGTTTCATCCGTTTTCTCCGTAGTTCCGATCGCGCGGTGCCAAAAATTCGCCAAGCAATCGAGCTTCCTCCGCATGAACGATTTTACGACAAAAGCCCAATTCACCACGCTTCTCGACAACGCGGTGTTGTCGCGTTTCGAAAAGATGAGGCTCAACCCGAGGCGGCGGCTGACCAATCGCAGCCGCGGCGAGCATCAGTCGGGCAAGGGGGGGGCCAGCATCGAGTTCGTCGACTATCGCGACTACGCCCCCGGCGACGACATGCGGTACGTCGACTGGAACATCTTCTCAAGGCTGGAGAAACCATTCGTCAAGCTGTACCGGCATGAAGAAGAAATGCACGTCGTGCTGATCGTCGACGCCTCGTCGTCGATGCAGTTTGAGGGCAAATTTGAGCTCGCCCGGTCGCTGGCGGGCGCGTTCGGCCTGATGGGGCTCTTGAACGTCGAACGGGTCAGCGCCTATGCCTGCAATCAGGTTGGCACACAGCCGCTCTTGCTGCCGCCGTGCACGGGGCGCGTCAGCCGCCGCCGGCTGTTCGAGTTTCTTGAAGGAATTCCGCCGGGCGGAGACTTTCCGGTCGATCAGGCGGTTGACGCGGTGCTCAAGCGCCATCGCGGCCGTGGAATCGCGGTGCTGTTGTCTGACTTTCTGACGTTCGGCGAATTCGAGAAACCCCTCAATCGGCTGTACAGCGCGGGGCTCGAGATTTTCGCGTTGCAGATTCTGGGCCCGACCGAACTGAACCCGGAAGTGACGGGCGATATTCGGTTTGTGGACTGCGAAACGTCGCACACTCTCGACATCTCGTCGGCTGGCGACTTGCTGGGAATTTATCACGAACACCGGCTGGCGCTTGAAGAAGAATTGGGAATTCTGTGCCGGCAGCGCAACGGCCGGTTTCTGTCGATCTCATCGCGGATGCCGATCGAGCAGGTGCTGTTCGACCTCTTGCGGCGGAAGGGGTGGGTGCGATGAACTGGCCCGAATTCCTGGGGTTGCAGAATGCGTGGCTCTTGGCGCTCGTGCCCCCGTTGATCATTCTGTACTTTCTCAAGCTCAAACGTCCGCGACTCGAAATTCCGTCGCTGGCGTTGTGGCGCAGCGTGCTGAACGACCAGCGCGTCAATTCTCCACTGCAGCGATTCAAGCGCAACCTGCTGTTGCTCTTGCAACTGATTCTGCTGGTGTGCCTGGTGCTGGCCGCGATGCAGCCCATTTTTTCCGGCGGGGCCGACCGCGCCAAGTATCTGCCGGTGCTGATCGACTGCTCGGCCAGCATGGCGGCGCGCGCGGCGCCGGGGGGGCCGTCGCGGCTCGACGTCGCCAAGCAGGAGGTGCGCAAGCTGATCGACAACCTGCTCCCCTCGCAGCGCCTGTCGCTGATTGCCGTTTCGTCGACGGCCCGCAGGCTGACCGACTTTACCGACAACCAGCGGGTGTTGCGCGACGCGCTCGCGCAACTCGAAGTTGTGCCGGTGGCCAGCCGGCTGGAAGACGCCTTGCGGATGACGCAGGCCCTGGCCCGCACCGTCAATGTCGAAACGGTCGTGCTATTTACCGACGGCAATGTGCCGGCGATTGTCGATTTTGAGCTGCCCTTTCAATTGAACTTTCAGAAATTGCCCGCGGCGGGGCCCAACCTGGGCATCACGGCCGTCAATGGCCGCAGGCAGCGCGAGCAATGGGACGTGTTCGTGCGGGTCGACGGCAGCCACGGGATCGAGCCGGCCGACCAGAACGCGGTCGTACCCTCCCCCCCTGGGGGAGGGGCGGGAAGGGGGGCAGCAGCGAATGACTCAGCGGCAGGCGGCCCTCACCCCAACCCTCTTCCCCAGGGAGAGGGGGATTCACTAACCACGGCGGCAGTGCAGTTGCTTCAGAACGGGCGGGTTGTCGGCGACGAGGTGATCTCGCTGGCGGCCGGTCAGTCGCAACGGATCGTGTTTCATGTGGAGGCCGGCGGTCACTCGTCGCTTGAAGTGCGGCTGAAGCCCGACGGCTTCGATTCGCTGGATCTCGACAACACCGCGTGGCTCGACCTTCCCGCCGGCCGCATGCTCTCGGTCTATTGCCCGGCGGACCTGTCGGCCTTCCGACATGCGCTCTCCGGCCTCGAAGGTCTGGCGACTTACCCTGACGATAACGGCGACGGCAGGGCGGCCAGCTACGACCTGGTGATCTCCGACAAAAAGGGCGATGCCGGCCTCGAGTCCGGCGTGTTCGTTTTCACCGGCGTGATTCCCGACGACTTGCAGAAACTGGTGCGCCTTGACGGGACGCTTGCCGAAGTGGTCGATTGGCAGCGCAGCGCCCCGTTGTTGCAGCACGTGTTGCTGGCCGAGGTGCAGATTGCCGAGCAGCCTGTCGCCGCCGAAGGGGTTCGCGACCGCGACTTTGAAGAGCTGGGGTATGAAGTGCTGGCGCACGGCCGGCGCGGCCCGTTGGTTTTGCGCAAAGACCCCGGCGGGCGGCCGCAATACTACCTGCTGTTTCACATCGATCGGTCGACCCTGCCTTACCGTGTCGGTTTCCCGATTCTGGTATCCAATGCGCTGCAAATTGCGATGCAGCAGGCGGGGCTGTCCGAGACGCGGGGCGTGCCCGCCGGAGTTCTGCCCGAGATGGCCGTCATTCCTGACAGTGAGTTCCGCATCGTCGCGCCCGACGGCAGCGCGACGACCGCGCGGTCGAATGCCGACGGAATTCTAGCGGGCGTGCCGGGGCCGGCGGTGGGGCAGTATACGATCGAGCGCGAGGGGGCCCGGGTGGCGGCGGTCGGCGTGAGCTTGCTGGCCGGCAGCGAATCGTCGCTGACGACGGTCGATCGGCTGCAATTTCCCGAGCTGGCCGTCGGCGCGGCGACCGAATTGCTCAAAAGCGACCGCCCGAACTGGCCCTGGCTCGCCGTATTCGGCTTTTTGGTTTTGCTGGCCGAATGGTGGGTGTTCCAGAAGCGCCCCGGTGGTCTGCCCGTGCGGTCCGGCTCGACCTCTTAGGCGGGTGACATTGCCATGTCGAATGACGAAGTCCGAATGACGAAGCCATTTCGAATGACGAATGACGAAGCCCGATTTGGGTTTTGTCATTCGGGCTGGATTCGATTTTTGCCATTCGTCATTCGACGTATCGTGCCTTTGTGCCTGTGGCTCGCGGCCGCGGTTCCGCTTCAGGCGCAACCTTCGCTGGTGACGGCCGAGGTCGCGCGGCAAACGCCCCCCGTGCGATCTGCGGCGCCGGCAATGGTTCTATGGCGCCTCAGGTCGCAAGCCACGTCGCCGCTGGAAGGGCGGCTGGAGCTGACGGTGCGCGACGACGACCGCGTCGTCGGCCAACTGGTCACCGAGCCGCTCGTGCTCACTGTCGGAGAAAGCCTGCACCGCACGATCCTGCCGCCGCTGTCTGGCAGCGGCCGGTTCCGCAATGTGGAAATCGATGCGAAGTTCCTGACACCAAAGGGCCCGCTCGACCTGAAACGGCATGATATTCTGGTCCTGCCGCCGACCGAGCGGTCGTTTGTGATCGCCTTGTGCGACCCCCGGCAGACGGACTTGCGCCCCGAGTCCGCGCGTCTGGTCGACGCACTGCAGTTCGAACGGTCGCGAGAGGTCGAAGACGATCGATCGATTCGCACGCGAGTGATGCCCTTGCGGCCCGACGAGTGCTCCAGCGACCCGTTGCTCTGGTGCAGTTTCGATTTGGTCGTCGTGTTTGCCGAAGGGTTTTCGGAGCTGAAAGAGGGACAATTACTCGCGCTCGACCGCTGGGTGCAGGCAGGCGGCAGCCTGTGGCTGGCCACCGCGGGTTCGACGCCGGGCCGGCCGCATCTGGGATTTTTGGGCGCGCTGTGCGGCGCCCAGGCCGCCGACGACCTCTTTCCGCTCGACTCTCACGGTCGATTGAACCTAATGCCCGAGGCCGCCAACGGTGATTCGGCGGCGACAGAATCGATCATTCTCAAACGGCGAGGGTTGGGGCGCGTCGCCATTCTGCGCCCGCCCCTGACGGCGCTCAACACGCCTGAAGGCGAAATGCAGCTTCGCCGGGTGACGGCGTTTCTCTGGAAAATGAGACGTGATCGAGTCGCTTCATTTCTCGAGTCGGGGCGCTGGAGCGCGGCGCCCGACACGACGGCCGCCAGCTTTACGGGGCCCGACGATCCTCGGCAATATATGTCGCCGCAACAAAGGGCCCTGATGGCACATCAGCTCGCCCAATTGCGCCCCAGCGATGCCCGGTTGGCGCCGGTGCCGATTCAATCTGTCGATCATCTGCTCGATCGGCTGATGCCCAAGGGGCTCAAAATTCTGCCGCTTCCGCTGGTGGGGCTGCTGTTGGTCTTGTACGTGGCGGCGATCGGCCCGGGCGATTATCTACTCCTGGGGGCGCTCCGGCGCAGAAAATGGACCTGGCTCCTGTTTCCCGCCACGACGCTGGCATTCGCAGTTGCGACCGTCGGTCTGGCGAACTGGTACATGCGGGTATCCGAAGTCCCCCGGCACGTGACCATCTGCGACCTGGGCGACAACAACGCCGTCGCCCGCACGAACCGGTTTGAAACGCTCTTTCGCGGCTCTCCGGCCGCGGTTGGCAGCGATATGTCAAGGGCGTACTTCACCGCGATGAACCTGCAGCGGTTCAGTTCGGCGACCGCATTCATGTATCAGCAGGCGCAGGTCACCGGCGCCCGTGCACAGTTCGACCTGATCGGTGCGGCCCGTTACGAGGGTCGACTTCCCACGCAATACACAGTGACCCAGTACCTGCCCCAATGGACGCCGCAACTCAACCGCGTTTTCAGCCTGTCGCGGCCCGACGAGGCCACCGACTTCAACTGGGCCGCGTTTGCCGACCCCGCCGTGTTCAATCCGCGAAGCCTCGTCCCGGGCGCGCCTGCGGTTTCCGGCGGCGAATCGGCCTCGCAGAAGCTCAGGGCCCAACTGCGCGAGGCGTTCGGCCCGCAGATTTCGGTCTTCGTTGCCACGGGGAGCCAGCTATTCACCATCACGGGTGACTCGAACGTACTCCGCAGCACCAACCAGACCGGTTACATGCAGAACCCGAATCGCTATCCCGGCTACTACGTTCCGCAGGTTACGGCCGCCACGTTTCTCTCCGACATTTGCGCGAATTCGACGCTCGGGCTGTTCGGGGTCATCTCGCAATTGTCGCCGACCGGCGGTGACGATTTTGAAGACCTGTCACTGATCGACCCGTCGGACCCCGACCAATGGCTGCTCGTTGTCGTGGTGCCACAGGGTGACGATCTCGTCGTTTATCGCAAGCTCTATACGGGAGGCCCCTAGATGCTCGTCGTCGATGTCGACAACCTCTGGATCCGCTACGGCAAGCTGGTCGCCGTGCGGGGAATCAACCTGCAGATCCCCCGGGGGGAGGTGTTCGGGTTTATCGGCCCCAATGGCGCCGGCAAGTCTTCCACGATCAAGGTGCTGGCAACGCTGTTGCGCGATTTTCTGGGGCGTGTGCGGGTCAACGGCATCGACGTGCTGTGGAAGCCGCAGGCGGTGCGCGAGCGGATCGGTTACGTCCCCGACTTTTTCGGCGTCTACGAAGACCTGTCGGTCGAGGAATACCTGCACTTTTTCGCCGCCGCGTACCGCATCGACCGCGACAAGCGCAAGGGAATCATCGACGACGTGCTCGAGCTGACCGACCTGACCCACAAGTTGCAGGCCCAGGTCGATTCGCTGTCGCGCGGCATGAAACAGCGGCTGTCGCTGGCCCGGGTGCTCTTGCACGACCCCGACCTGCTATTGCTTGACGAGCCCGCCAGCGGCCTCGACCCGCGGGCCCGCATCGAGATGCGCGAGCTGTTGAAGGCCCTCAAAGACATGGGCAAGACGATTCTTATTTCCAGCCATATTCTGCACGAACTCGCGCATCTGTGTACGCGCATCGGCATCATCGAGCAGGGAAAGATGGTCGCGCAAGGGTCGGTCAACGACATCTACCGCCAACTGGGACTGTTGCGCATCGTACACGTGCAGATGGTCGAGATGGGGGAAGAGCTGGTGGAGCGTATCCGGTCGCTGCCGGGCGTCGCATCGGTTGAGCCGCAACTCGACCGCCTGGCCATTCGTGTACACGAAGACCAGTTGGCGATCGAAGACCTGCATGCGGGGCTGGTGGATTGCGGCGCCCGGATCCGCATGTTTCAGCCGGAAGCGATGGATATGGAAACCGCGTTCATGAAGCTGACGGAAGGGAAGACCGCGTAACGTCTGGAGTGCTGTGACTGGTCACAGCTTTTGGAATTTGGAAGGGACGAATTCCCAATGGTCGCGGCGCTCGCGAAAGTGTGGAACGATTTCTGACAGCCGTTGAGAGCGAGACAGTCAATCCTATGGACCCAGACGCCCTGCGAATCGAATTGATCGAATCCATCTGCCGACTGCCGCCCGAAAAGCTGCAACCGGCGGCCGATGCTTTGCGCCGGTTGACACTCGCTGAAGCCTGCGCTAGCGCGCCAATGACCGCAAAAGCGCCCCAGCCTGCGTCGTCGGCGAGAGACTGGCCGCACGCTCCGTTGCACCGCTTGAGCGAACAAGGCACCTGCATGGTCACCAGTGCGACATTTCACAAGGCCGACATTTTCTGCGACCGCGACAGGCTCGACGTGCTCGAAGCGGCGCTCCTGAATCTGGCTCGCAAATACGACTTCCAGCTTGAAGCTTGGGCGGTATTCTCGAACCACTATCATTTCGTTGGACATACTCAACGCAGCCCTTCGCGCCTGCGCGCGTTTCTGACCGAGCTACACGCCGACACGGCCAGGCACGTCAACCGGCTCGATGGACAGATGGGCCGGAAGGTATGGCACAACTTCTGGGACAAGCAATTGACGTTCGAGAAGTCGTATCTGGCGAGACTGAACTACGTGCATCAAAACGCCGTTCGGCAGGGGTTGGTCCGCGTCGCCAACCAATATCCCTGGTGTTCGGCGGCATGGTTTGAACGCACGGCGACGCCAGCACAAATCCGGACAATCTACGGCTTCAAGACAGATCGCATACGCATCGACGACGAGTTCGAACCGCTCAATGTTTCTCTTGAGCGCGGCGATTCGCCACAAGTGTAGGATCAGAAAAACTCCTAAAGCGGCGACGAGTCGCCGCACTCCATAGGGATGCTGTGACTGGTCACGGCTTTTGGAATTTGTGAGACATTTTCAAGCGGCCAGACTAGGGCTCGCTGCACCGCCGATCAATGAAGAACGCCTTTTGGACATCACGGTTCAGCCTGCCCCTATTGGCCAAAGAGCTGATCGAGCAGGCTGCGAGACGCCGCACGTACGTCGTACGCGTCGGGTACGCGTGCCTGTTGTTCGTTGCGGCCTGTCTGCTCTTCTATTCGATCCTGCTGATCGGTGCGACCAGCCCGTTTGCGGTGCTGGGCCGCGGCAGCGAAATGTTCGCGATGCTGATGGGGCTGCAGTTCGCGGGCGTGTATCTCTTTATGCCCGCCATCACCGGCGGGCTGATCACGCAGGAGAAAGAGCGTAACAGCCTGGTGCTTTTGTTTCTGACGAAACTGGGCCCGTGGACGATTCTGTTCGAAAAACTTCTCAGCCGCGTGATCCCGATGGGCTGCTTTCTTCTGTTGTCGCTGCCGCTGTTGGCCTATGCCTACAGCCTGGGGGGAATTACGCACTGGCACCTGTGGATCGGCGTGTGGATGTTGTTCGTCGCGGTGTTGCAGGCGGGAAGCCTGGCGCTGTTGTGCTCGACCGTCCTTCGTACGACCGTCGGCAGCCTTATCGGGTCGTATGTGCTGTTGCTGGCGACGATTCTGGGCCCCATGTTCGTGCTGCTGGTGTTGACTGGGTTCGATCCCAACCGGCTCTTTCAGACTTTGCGCAACAGCGGGACCGACGTGAACGAAACCTTCGTCATGTTCCCGCTCGTGCCGGCGTTCATTCATTTCAGCCTGAGTCTCGGGACCGGTCTGTATGGGCTGTCGTCGGCGGCACTGTACTGCGTCCCCACGCTGCTGCAATGCGGTGTGTGCCTGATTGCAGCGCGCGTGTTTCTGGTGCGGCAGGCATTCGCCGGGCCCCGCAACCCGCTGCGCGAATTGTTTCAGGTCGCTGATCGCGCGGCAAAAACCCTGAATGAGAATCGCGTCACCCGGGGCGTGACGCTGATCGGCGACGGGGTGACCCTGCCCGAGACACAACCCATCTTCTGGCGCGAGACGACCAAGCGCTCGCTGGGGCGCACGCGCTACCTCGCCCGGGTTCTCGTTGCGATCGAAACGCCGCTGGTGGTCCTCTGGTTTCTGATCGCCGCCTTCACTCCTGAAAGCATGTCGGCGGCCGACAGTCTGTTGCTCTTTCTCGTGTGGCTTCTGGCGGCATTGATCGTTTCGGTTCACGCGGCGAGCTTGATTGCCGGCGAGCGCACGCACCAGACGCTTGACGTTCTCTGCGTGACGCCTTTGGCCGGACGCGACATTCTGCTTCAGAAATTTCGGGGAGTGCAGCGCGTGATACTGGTGTTGTTGATTCCTTTCGTCACCCTCACCCTCCTGCAGGCGTTTGCCAGTGCCCCGTCGCGCAACTTCCACCTCTGGCGCTATGTCATCTGTGCGGGGCTTGCCGTCAGCGTCTATCTGCCACTGGTGGCCTGGTTTTCGTTCCTGGTGGGCCTGCTGGTGAAGACGCAGTCGCGAGCCATTGTGGGGGCGCTGGGGGGCATCGTCGGCTGGTGCGTGCTGCCTTTGGTATTCATTTTCATGCCCGTGATGATTCTGTTCGAGCACAGCGCCGGCCCCAAGTCGGCGCTGACCTACTTCGGTTTGTTGAGCCCGGCGTTTATCATCCCCATGAACGAATTCAACTTGCTCGATGAATTCACCAAGCTCCCCTGGGTTGCCGTCGTGCTGAACTTTCTGGGTTACGGCTTCGCATTGGTCGTGATCCGCGGAGTTTGCCTGAATTACGCCGACCAGTGGCTGGGAAGGGCCGAGAGCGATGAGAAGTAGAGGTTCCCCCGCAGTCGATTGAAGACCTGTCACATCATGCGTCGTCGCATTTTCCTTCGATCGACTGCAATGGCTGTGCTGGCCCTGGCGGCCTGCGGACCCGCGTTCGCGCTCGAGGTCGATCAGGTGATCTGGGGGTTCGACGGACAGGTTGTCGCCGATCGCTTCAACCTGCTGTCGGTGCTGATAACGAACTCGACGTCGGCGCCGTTCGACGGACAGTTGGAACTCACGAAGACGCTCGGCCCTCAGCAGGTTGACGCCGCGATTGTCGAAGGTCTCTACCTGGCCCCTCATTCGAGCCGCTGGGTGCAGCTTTACCCCTATGCCAAGAACGACTGGGAAGAATGGACCCTGTCGTGGGGGCCCAAAACCGCCGACAGCGCGTCGCTGCCCAGGCCGCGGCACGGGCCCCCGGCGTGCGTACTGCTCGAAGATACCGACAGTCTGCCGACGACCGGGGGGGCGATTCGGCGCTTTCCAGACAATCTGTTTCCCGTGCAGGTGACTGCGACCGACGGGCTCATTGCGGCGGCGCTCGATCACGTTCCGCGTTGGGAAGAACCGCGGCAGCGCGCCTTCGTCGACTGGGTGACGCGCGGCGGAAAACTGCACCTGCTGCACGACAGCCGGGGCAACTATCCCCAATTGACCGGGCAACTTGCGGCGCTCGATACGGGCCGCGAGCGGCAGCGCGTGGGGGCGGGGTTTGTCATTCGCCATTCGCTGAAGAGAGGCGACCTGACCACCGAATACGTCGAGAACGTGCTGGTTGACGATCGTCCCGCGAGCGGCCCGGAACGTGAATCGGCGCAAAAGCGCACGGGCACGGGCGGCGCTAGCCAGCCCCGGCCTGAGCCAGACTCGCCGCTCGACTTCGCCGAATTCGCGAGCGCCGGCTGGGAGCGCGACGACGTTGTGCTGTCGAGCCTCAAGCGCATGTCGCGGCCCGACCATAGCTGGCTTTTGATTCACCTGTTGTCGTGGGTCTATATCGCACTGGTCGGCCCCGGGTGCTATCTGCTGGGGCTGCGCTCGGAAGGAGACTATCGCAAGGTATTCGGCGCACTGTCGGCCATCGTGGGGTTGTTCAGTCTCACGTTTTTGTTCATCGGCCGCCGGGGGTACAACGAGACGACTGCGGCCTATTCGCTGGCGATCGCCCGGCCGCTGGACGGGGGCCGCTATGACGTGACCGGCTGGACCGATGCCTTCGCCGTCAGTGGTGGAGACTACACCTTCACGCACGACGGGGCAGGGCGGATGTATTCTTCGTGCCAGGACGAAGAACGTGTGCGGGGGGCGATTCGTTATGGCGCGGAGGCGGGTTTCACTGCCGATCTGCCGCCGTTTTCGTCGCGGGCCTTCGGGTACCGCGCGGTAACCGGGGGGCCCGTGATCTCGGTGACGATTGAGAAAATCGAGGCGACACAGGTTATGCGGCAGGAGTCGATCACGTTGCGCGATTTCACCGTGTCGGCGCGCCCGGCCGCGGTCGAGTCGATTTTGCAGAATCTGGTGGTGGCGAAAGGCCCTGGGTTTCCGACCGCGTATCGCGATTTGTGTGTGCTGTACGGCCGATACCTGTACATGCTGACCGAGCAGGACGGAAAACTGGTATTGGGGCCTGAGCGCGGGTCGCTGACGGCGTTCTTGAAGCTCGATAAAGCAGGCTGGTCGACCGCGTTTGGCGCGGCAGACCCGTGGGAACAATCGCACGTTTCGCGTGACGAGCTGTTTCTGTCGCTGTTTGCGCCGTTGGTGGCTCGCAACCTCGACCTGCGGACGTCGAAAGACGTGCTCGATTTTCAATTGCCCGATGATCGAGTCCGGTTGTTCATTTTTGCGCCGTTGCCCGAAGAGTTTCGCCTGAAGACGGCGCAGTTCCGCAGGCAGGAAGGGTATGTGCTGTATTGCCTGAATGTATTTCTGAGAGACAGATTGTGATTCCGTTCCCGCAGCCGCCGCCATCGAGCGCGCCTGGCGGACCGTGGCGGTATGCCGCTAACTCGCCCTGGCTTCACCTCTGCCCATGAGCAACTCGCTGCCACCGGCTGTCGATGTCTCGAACCTCAGCCACTCCTTCGGGAGCCGCTGGGCCGTGCGGAACGCCACATTCGTCGTGGCGGCGGGGTCGCTGCACGGGTTTGTCGGGCCCAATGGCGCAGGCAAGACGACGACGCTGAAGGCGATTTGCACGTTGCTGGAACCGCACGCCGGGTCGGTGCGAGTGTTCGGGCAAGACGTGGTCGCTCACGCGCGGGAGGTCCGCCGGCGAATCGGGTTTATGCCCGACCATTTCAGCATGTACCGGCGGATGACCGTCTTCGAGTATCTTGATTTTTTCGGCGCCGCCTACGGCCTGTCGACCGTCCAGCGCGACCGCGTGATCAAAGATGTGTTGGCGCTGACCGACATGGACGGCCGCCGCGACGAACTCATCTCGGGGCTGTCGCGCGGGATGCAGCAGCGGGTGAGTCTGGCGCGTGTGCTGGTCAGCGACCCCGATCTGCTGCTGCTCGACGAACCGGCCTCGGGGCTCGATCCCCGGGCGCGAATCGAGTTGATGGAGATTCTGCGCGAGCTGCAGCGGATGGGCAAAACCATCTTCATCAGCTCGCATATTCTCAGCGAACTGGCTGAATTGTGCAACGCCGTTACGATCATCGACGCCGGCCGCATCAAATACACCGGCTCGATGGATGCGCTTCTGGCCCGTACGGAAGAGCACCCTGTGTACCGGCTGGCCGTGGGGGGCGAGTTTCCCGAGTTGGAGCAGCGATTGGGCGCGTTGCCGGGAGTTGTGCGAGTCGAACGGCTCGACGGAAGGCCTGAATACCGGGTGGCGTTCGATTGGACGGCGACCGACACCAATGCCCTTTTGCGCGGCCTGTTGGATATGGGGGTGCCCATCGCGTCGTTCACGGCCGATCGCCGGCACCTGAACGAGGCCTTCATGGACCTGACCGAGGGAGGGTTGAAGTAGTGTTTACCGGTTCGCTCGCGATGCTGCACCGGGCCTTGCGCCTCGACGCGCGGCTGGTGCGGACGCACGCCTTCAGGTTCACCTTCGCGGGGGTCATTTACCTGTGCCTGCTTTACGCCCAGATCACGATCCTGAGTTTCGGTGCGCCGGGACTGAGGTTTTTTGAATTGTTGGCGTTATTGAATCTCGGCTTGATCACACTCGCAGGAATCAGCTTCTTCGCGACGGCCATCTCTGAAGAGAAAGAAGAAGAAACGCTCAGCCTGCTCAAGATGGCGGGAATCAATCCGCTGGGGATTCTGCTCGGAAAATCGACCAGCCGGCTGGTCGCAGCGCTCTTGCTGCTGTTGGTTCAGTTTCCGTTTACGCTCCTGGCCATCACGCTCGGGGGCGTCACTTTGAGGCAGGTGATCGCGGCGTACTGTTCGCTGGCCGCGTATCTGGTGCTCCTGGCGAATGTAGGCCTGCTGGCGTCGGTTGTGTGCCGGCGGGGGGGCATCGCCTCGGCCACGACCACGCTCGTACTGGTCGTCTACTTTCTGATCGGCCCCGCGCTGGCGGCGGCACACGGGGGCCTGCTGGCTTCAGGAGCGGTTGCTGCCGGCGGTTCGCTGGACCGCTTCCTCTCAGCCCTGGCCGACGTGGGCAACGCCATGTCGGTCTATGAGCGCATTACCGAGATCATGCGTACCGGGGTCTCGGGCAATGTGGTGGGGGTGCAGGTCGTCGGGAATATCGCATTGGCGGCCGTGGCGTTCGGCGTCGCGTGGGCCGGCTTCGATTTCTTCACCCGCGACTGGCGGTTGAGCGACCGGCGCAGCTTTCGGGCGGCCCCGACGGCCCTGGGACGGAAGGGGGCCGTTCGCCGCCATCGCCCCGGTCACAATGCCCTGGCATGGAAGGAATTCCATTTCAACACCGGCGGCTGGCGGATCTTTGTCGGCAAGTTTGTGCTGTATGGGGCCATTGTGCTGGCGATTCTGTACGTCGGCGGCCGGTATCTGGCGGCGCCAATGCCCGAGCTTGGCCAATCGGCGGCCGGGACGATGGCGCTGGTGCTGGTCGTCGAATCGGCCATCTACGCCTCACGGATCTTTCACGACGAGTGGCGCGACCACACGTTGCCGCTGCTGTTGATGCTGCCCGTCAGGACGCCGCGGATCGTCTTTTCCAAAATCGTCGGCTGTGTGCCCGCGCTGGCGCCGACCCTGGTCTGGCTGATCGGCGCCTGCATGCTGTGGCCTGAAGGACGGAGCGAAGCGCTTCTGGCGTTGGTGCTGCCCAGCCGCTGGTTTGCGATTCTGGTGGTGCTGCTCCTGCTCACGCTGACCGCGTTCTTTTCGCTGGTGGTGAAATGGGGCGCGCTCCCCCTGGCCATCGGAGTGATGCTTCTGGGAAGCACGTTTGGCGGCTGCTGCTTCTCGCCCGTCATGGCGATTCTATCGAGCATTTCGGGTGCAGGAGGGACCCAAAGCTGGGAGGGAGCATTCCTGTGCGTCGACATCGTCGTCGCGATGCTGATTGCCGGGCTGCAATTCGACATTCACCGCCGGCTCGAGATTGTCGGGGCCCAATGACAGTGGCGGCTACAGGCCGTCTCGGAAGGCCGCGTGGCACGACTTGCAGTCTGCCGCCGCGCGCCGAAAGGCCAGTAGCGCCGCCTCGCGAGCTGCAGAATCACTCGACAGCGCGAGCGCTCGTTCGAGAGCCGCCGAGTCGCGTTCGGCTGCTTTCGCCGTCGCCAGAAACTGTGCGCCGCGCGAAGCGGCGGTCTGAGAGCGCGCCAGCTCGCGAAACAGTTCCGTCAGTTGCAGGGCCGCCTGTGCGGGGGAGTTTTCATTATCGCGGCCGGGCGCAAAATTCGACTTTGCCGATTCCTTGAGCCGGTCCCACTCTTCGTCGACCTGCACCATCGTGCCAATGGGTTCATCCTCGCCGTGTGTTTGACGGGCGATGCCAGCCCTCGACGCTGGCCGAGTGCCGGTGGTGGGTGACCTAACGCCGGGCGCTCTGCGTGGGGAGCGCTTGCGACGTCGGCTTCGACCCTTCCGACACTTCAATGAACACGTCAAGCTGCTGGCCGACGTACAACGCGGAATCGGCCGAGGCCACGGCATAGATCGCCTGCAAGACGCGCGTGTCGACCCGTTCGGTGCTGCTGCCGGTCAGCGATCGCTTGGGCACCACATAGGGTTCGACGCGGACGAATTCGAGCGGCATGGGGCGCTCGGCATCGCCCCGCACGAACCCCCAGGCCGGTTGGCCGAGGCGGTACCGCGGGATTTCGGCCTCGTCGATATCGACGCGCACGTGAAGCGGTTCGATATTGCCCAGAATCATCAGCTTCTCTGAAGAAGGCTGCGATACGAACTCACCGGGCCGCACGTTCACCTGCAGAATGACGCCGGCCACCGGAGCGGTGACGGTGAGTCGTTCGAGCTCGGTGCGCGTCTGGTCGACTTGTGCCCGCGCCTGTTCGACGGCGGCCCGGGCGACGGCCTTGTCGGGTTGCCAGGCGCCGGCCTGCAACAGAGTGTCTTCGGCCTGGGCCTGCGCCAGCTTCTCGCGGGCCATCGCCAAAGCCTGCCGGCGCGTTGTGAAATCTTCTTCGGAGAGAATTTTCTGTTCGCGCAGCTTTGAGGCTCGGGCGAACCGATCGTGCTCGTCCTGCAGCCGTGCGTCAGCCTCTCGAACCCGAGCGGCGCTGCCCGGCAGCTCTTCCGGCCGCGGCTGCTGATCGAGCCGGTCGAGCTGGGCGCAAGCCGACTGCAGCAGGGCCTGCCGCACCACCAGATCGGCGCGAAGCTGGCGGTCGTCGATTCGAAACAGGGGCTGGCCGGGTTGCACGCGGTCTCCGACGCGCACCGGCACGTCTTGAATGACACCGGCGACGTGCGTGCCCAGCGCGATATTTTCCGTCCAGGGTTCGACGAGGCCCGACCCGGCGATCGCCTCGCCGAACGGCGTGCGGGCCGGCGGCGCGGGGGGCTCCAGGGCCGGCTGGGCCTGTGAATTGCGGGCCACGTGGTACCCGGCTGCGCCGAGCAGCGTCAGCGACAACAGCGGAATGAGGGCGGCACGAGACATAAAGGCGGCCTGTGGTTTCGGGGCGATTCGAGGAGTGGTCAACTGACGAGTTCCAACGTTTCCGAGCGTGGCGTTCCGGCGCCCGTTTCGATGCGTTCGATGCGGCCGTCGGCCATCTGTACGATGCGGTGCCCGTAGTTGAAAACGCGATTGTCGTGCGTGACGACGAGCACGGCGCGATCTGTCGCGAGCGCCACGTCGCGCAACAGCTCCATCACGACCTGGCCCGAATGCGCGTCAAGAGCGGCGGTCGGCTCGTCGCAGACCAGCAGCCGCGGTTCGTGCACCAGCGCCCGCGCGATCGCCACGCGTTGCTGCTGCCCGCCTGAAAGCTGGGCCGGTCGTGCGTCGGCGCGATTGGCAAGTCCGACGAGCGACAATACGTCGCGGGCTTTTGCGATCGCCTGGCGGCGCGGCATGCCGGCGATGATGAGGGGGACGGCCGCGTTTTCGGCCGCCGTCAGGGCGGGCAGCAGGTTGTATTGCTGGAACACAAAGCCGATGTAACGGCCACGAAACTCCACGAATTGCCGGCCCGACAGTTGCGACCGTTCGACGCCAAACAGGCGCACTGTGCCCGCGGTGGGTTCGAGCAGACCGCAGATGATCGAAATGAGCGTCGTTTTGCCGCACCCGCTGGGGCCCACCAACAGCGTGATTTCTCCGGTCGGAACATCGAGATCGATGCCGTGCAGCACGCGGGTGCGCGTGTCGCCGTCGCCGAAATCACGCACGACGTCGCGGCATTCGACGGCCGGGGCTGTCGGAACAAGCTGGGGCACGGGCCGTGGTCCTTAGTCTTGAGAATCGTCGTGATGGCAGGCGCGCGGCCGCTTGCGCCGAATTCCACCCCGAGGGCCGCGAATTATGCCGTGCGTGTCGCAAGGCACCTGTCTTGGCGGTAGCCGGCTGACGCGATCGTTCATGATTCCACCCTCCGACAAAGCGGCAGTCATCAGCGGAAAACAGCCGCCGGTTCGAGCACCAGCACCCGGCGAATGCTCAACAGACTCGACAAGACGACGATGGCGGCCACGGCTGCCCCAGTCAGCACGACGATCTGCCAGGGCATCTGGAACCCCGCCAGGTGGGTGACGTCTTTGGTACCCTCGAAAAACAAGGCCGACAGGCCGATCCCGATCCCGTATCCGAGCAGCCCGACCACGGTGGCCTGCAGCAGGATCATTCCGACCAGTCGCGAGTTGGTAACCCCCATCGCCTTCAGGTTTCCGAATTGCTTCAAGTTCTCGATCGTGAACAGATAGAAGGTTTGCCCGGCGATGGCCGTCCCCACGACGAACCCGAGCGCCACGGTGATGCCGAAGTTGATCGGGATGCCGGTTGACCCCAGGTAGTATTCGATCGTTTTCCAGGCGAATTGCCGCCCAGTGAGCGCCATGAGGCCCGTTTTCGCTTCAATCCGCCGGCATAGGTCGGCCGGTGTCATATCGGGTTGCGCTTTGGCCAATACGAACGACATCAGCCTTCGTTCGGGCGGTGCAAAACGGCCTGCCTGGCTGTAACGGGTGAACAGAATCGGAAACGTCTGGAACGGGGCCGACGCCTCGCACACGCCGACCACCACGGCGCGGCGGTCGTTCATCTCGAGAGTCTTGCCCAGGGTCGGCTGTTCGCCCGGAAACAGGTACTCGTATCCGGCTTTATCGACAACAACCGCGTCGGGCCGGCGCAAGTCGGCCAGCTCGCCCAGAATCATTTTGCGGGGCGCGCCCGTCAGCGTCGCGTCGTCGAGCCCCAGCAACACCACCTGACGGTACAGCCCGCTGGGCTGGCGGGCCGTTACCATTCCCTTGTAGAACCTCACGGCCCATTGCACCCCGGCGACCCCGCGGACTTTCAGCAGGTCGCTGTCAGAGAGGGCCCGCAACTCGTCGATGCTCTGCGTTCGACGATCCATGACCCAGACGTCGGCATCGGCGACGTCGTTGATCTGGCTGCCCGTCCGTTTCATCAGGCTGACAAAAATCGAGGTCTGGTGGGCGATCAGCAGCGAGCCGAAGGCGACGCCGAACACAATGCCCAGATACTTGGTCCGGTCGCCCGTCAGCATTTTCAAGGCGATCCAGTTCATGATGTGGCCTCGCTGGCCCGCATTGCCTGACTAATTGCCGGCCCCTGGCCGAGAGCTGCCAGCGAGAAGCGGCTGATATGTTCGCTCAGCCGGTCGAGATCGAGCTCGCCGTACCGCTCTTTGCCGAACAGCAGTTCTGCGACGGGGCGATGCACTTTGTAAAACAGGCACTGGCCGACGATGCTGAACCCGATCAGCCAGCGGTCATCTTCTCGCACGTTTGCCGGCAGCAGGTCGATCAGAATGTCGTGCAGCGACTGTGCCATCGGGCGGATGTAGGCCTCGACCAGCTTTGCGCACGCCTCAGTCGGTTCGGCCATTTCGCGCAACATCAACTTGGCCTGCCAGGCCGGGCGGCTCTCGTCGAGAAAATTGCGCAGCCATTCGCGAATGAACACGCGCAGCTTGGTTGGCGCATCCATGTCCGCGGGCCACTGCGGATTGAGCATTTCGGCGTTGCCGCAATGTGCCGCCTGCACCGCTGCGACGTACAGGGCGAACTTGTCGCCGAAGTGATAGTTCACGGCGGCCAGGTTGGCGCGGGCTCGGGCGCAGATCTCGCGCACGGTCGCGGCCCGGAAACCTTCCTCGCCGAAAATCTCACCGGCGGCCTCGATCAATCGCTGCCGCGTATCGTCGGGCGTTTGTGTCATGGCCGAAACTCACCTGCCGGTAAAACGCACGTTTCATACTATCGTATGAAACAATTGTTTTAATTCAAGAGAATTCGGCAAAGAATGTGACTCGATTTAGTGTCATTCTGACTCAAGGCAATTTCCAGCAATGCTTTATGGAATGCTGTGCTTTGCCGTTGCGAGAGGAGTTCGACGTTTGTCCGAACCACCGCCGTGAAAAAGTGACGTGCCGCAAGACAGAAACCCTTGGCCGTACTGCGGGCACACGGAAGGGCCGTCGAACCGGGCCCGGGGCCTACGCAGTACGCGTCGCCTGCACAATCGCCCACACTTCGTCGGCGATCTCGTCGACGCTGCGGAGTTGCCCGGCCGATACGCACGAGACAACTCGACAGCGCGAGTCGGTAGCCGCCAGTTCGAGATACAGCTCGCGCACCCGCGCAAGGTATTCGGCGTCAGCTTCCTGCAAGTCGGCGGCTTGGGCCGTGTAGGCGCGCTCGGCCTTCCGTTCGATCAGCGACTGCGCGGCTTGAACAGGCAGGTCGAACAGAAGCACCAGGTCGGGCCGCGGCAACCCGTAGATCTCAAATTCGAGCTGTAATATCCGGCGGGCCAGATCGGCACGCTCGGCGCCTTCCAGCTTCGCGGCCTGGTGCGCGACGTTCGACGCGACGTACCTGTCGAGCACCACGACTTCTGACTGGTCGAGTGCGTCGAGCAGCACCTGCTTCGATTCGAACCGGTCGCCGGCGAACAAGAGCGATACGAGCAGCGGATGCACCTCTTGCAGTGTGCCAAACCAGCCGTTCAGAAATTCGCCGATCGCTCGACCGAAAAACGTCGCTTCATACCGCGGAAAGCTGATCAGCCCGGCGGTGACGCCCGATTGCACCAGCCGGTCGCAGAGAAGCCGTGCCTGCGTTCCCTTGCCTGAGCCGTCGATGCCTTCGATGTCAACCAGGAACGACACGGCGAAAGTTTCCAGAGTCGAAAGGCATCATAGATGATTCATCCGTCGGCGCGTTCGCGCCCCGTGATGGGGAGAAGCTGCGGAGAAAACGGATGCAACAGATGAAACGGATTGTCGCGAAGTACTCCTCCGACCTATCTGTCGAATCCGTTTCATCCGTAGTGCCCAGGACAGAGTTGAACGGGCCGCAGAGGCCTCGAGTTATTCCTGCGGCAATACAGCCACCGCCGCATCGACGTTGCTCGCCACATGCAGATACGTGATCAACTGGCTGGTCTGCAACACCTCTTCAACCGCCGGCTGCAGATCGCAAAACACGACGGTCCCGCCGTGACGGTGCATCTTGCGGTGTACGGTGATCATTTTGCCCAGGCCGGCGCTGGTCACCATTTTGACTTCGCGCATGCTGACCACGAGCTTGCGGCAGCCGAACTGGTCGACGAGCGCGAACAGCTCGTGGCCGAACTGGTCGAGGTTCAGCTCTTCGGTCAAGAGCGGCACGCCGACGCCCACGACGATTGCATCGCCGCGCTCCTGCAACTGCAAATACCGCGGTGAAAATTCGCTCAACGACACGCACTCGACTCCCATCTCGTGGCGGACAAGCGATCGGCCCGCGGCGCCAGGGCGACAACATCGATCAGCCGGCCGACATCGGCGGCTGACCCGGGGAATTCGACCGGTACGTAGCGGCAGGCCGTGCCGAGCACGCACTCTGCGCGGCTGGCCGGAGTCGCTTCGACCAGGACCCGCAGTCGTCTCCCCGACAGGCCGTGATAATACCTTTGCGCCAGCCTCTGTTCCAGTTCCGCCAGCCGCCCTGCGCGCTCTTTTTTCTCTCCCGCCGCGACCGCACCCCCAAACTCTGCCGCCGGGGTGCCGCGCCGCGGACTGTAGGGAAAGATGTGGATCTTCATGAAACCCGCTGATTCACAGACCGAAAGCGTCTCTCGAAAATCGGCTTCGGTCTCACGGGGAAAGCCGACAATGACGTCGGTCGAGAACGCCGGCGTATCGAGGGTTCGGCGAATCAGATCGAGTTTTTCGAGAAAGCGCCGCGCGCGGTACCGGCGTTTCATCTGCGCCAGCACCGCGTCTGAGCCGCTTTGCAGGCAAAGGTGAAAGTGCGGGCAGAGCTTGTCACAGTCGCCGACGGCAGCCAGAAAATCGGGCCCCACTTCGGCCGCCTCGAGGCTCGAAAGCCGCAAGCGCCAGTCGCCGGGAATGCGATTCAGGTCGCGAATGAGGTGCCAGAGTCGATAGGGAGCCTGGCCCGATCTGCCCCGGGTTGCTTCGACGCCGAAATGCCCCAGGTGAATACCGGTGAGAATGATCTCGCGGTAGCCGCGGTCGACCAGGCGGCGAACCTCTTCGAGAATTTCAACAGGCCCCCGGCTGCGCAGCCCCGGGCGAACCTGCGGAATAATGCAATACGTGCAGTTCAGAATGCAGCCATCCTGCACTTTGACGAACGCCCGCCGATGCCCGTCGAAGCGGCTGATTCCAGTCGGCCATTCATGCACGCCGAATCGCTGAAACACATCGGGCAGCTCGCGATTGTCGGGCACGACCGCCACGACGCCGGGCAATTTCTCGAGCAGTTCGGGTTCTCGGGCGGCGTAGCACCCGAAGACAACCGTTTGCGTTCCCGGGTTTCGCTTTGCGAGCTGCCTGATCGTCTGGCGGGCCTTTGAGTCGGCTTCGCCTGTGACCGTGCAGGTGTTGACCACGCACAGGCTGGCGGCCTCACCACCAGTGGCCTCGCGATAGCCCCGCTGCTCGAGCGCTTCTTTCACAAGCTGCGTCTCGTATTGATTGACTTTGCAACCGAGCGTCACGAGACGGCAGGTGGGAAGCGAAAGCGGGTTCTGCATGGCCCGAGTATAGAATGGGAAATGACGAATGCCTAATCACGAATGTCGAATCAATGACGAAGCACGAATGACGAATGTCAAATCTGGGCTTCACTTCGTCATTCAGGCTTCGACATTGGTCATTGTTTCGTCATTCGGGCTTCGTCATTCGGCGTTGCAGGAAACGTCGTCTTGCCGAGCGATAGAAGCAGTTTCATAGTATCGCTGACCGGCAGCGAGACTGGCTTCACTTCGCTGGCGTCGATCAGAACCAGCCGACCCGTCGTTGGGTTCGGCGCCCCCGGAACGAACACCAGCAGTTGCAGGCGGCCGTCCGGGGCGGTCGATTCGTTCGTTACCAGCCCCAGCTCGGCGCCGGCGTCGTCTCCATTGGAGACCAGCACCACGCGCTGAAAAATCGCGTCTTTCCCTTCGCTGTAGCCGACGATCTGCTTGAGCGTCTGGTAGAGCCGTCCCAGCATCGGCAGGCTGTCGAGCAGGTAGTCGAGTTTCGTCCAGGCCCAGCGGCCGATAAACGTCGAAACGGTCAGTCCGATGGCGTAAATTCCCGCCGCGGCGGCGACCAGCCCCAGCCCGGGCACGTACCACCAGTGCCCGGCGAGCCAGGAACCGGAAATGGCCGATTCGAGGTACACGACCGTCAGGATAAACCCACCGATGGGCAACAGTGCGACGAGCCCTGCCAGAAAACAGCGTGATATGTGCCGCGTGAAGTAGGACATGTCAGGGATCCAGAGGTAGCACGGATTCTCAATTCGCGCGCCGGGCAACCCAAGCCCACGGGCGGCAGCCCGAGGGTCTGAACGCGATTGCCAGGCCGCGTGTCTGTCGCATAAGCTGCGGCCTGCCGAGTAAAACGTCAACCGATCGCCTGCCGATCACGGGTTTGTCGCCATGCCGTTTCTCCCCGTCGAAGAACAGCTTGCGGTGATTCGCCGCGGGACCGAAAAGATCGTTCCCGAGGCTGAACTGGCCCGGAAGCTCGAACAGAGCCGCAAGACCGGTACGCCGCTGCGCGTGAAATACGGCATCGACCCGACCGGCATCGACGTGCATCTGGGGCACACGGTGCCTTTGAGAAAAATCCGGCAGTTTCAGGAACTGGGCCACCACGCGGTCATCATTATCGGCAATTACACGGCCCTCGTTGGAGACCCCAGCGGCCGCGACCAAACGCGGGCCCGGCTGACCCAAACGCAGGTCGAAGCGAACGCGAAAGACTATCTGAATCAGGTGGGGAAGGTGATCGACCTGTCGCGGGCCGAGGTCGTGCGCAATGGCGACTGGTTTTCGACGATGAGCTTTCTCGAAATTCTCGAGCTCACCAGCAAGGTGACGGTCGCGCAGCTTTTGACGCGCGACGACTTCGCCAAGCGCTACCAGGCCGAGCAGGCGATTTTTCTGCACGAGTGCCTGTACCCGGTGATGCAGGCGTGGGATTCGGTCAAGGTGCGAGCCGACGTCGAGCTGGGAGGGACCGAGCAGCTTTACAGCTTCATGCTGGCCCGCGACCTGCAGCGCCAGCAGGGCATGCCCGAGCAGGTGGGCGTCATGGCGCCGATTCTCGTCGGCCTCGACGGCGTTCGCCGGATGGGAAAGAGCCTCGGCAACTACATCGGCATCAGTGAGCCTGCGTATGAGATGATGAAGAAATTCATGCAGGTGCCCGATACTGTGATGCGCATGTACTTTGAACTGCTGACCGATGTGCCGTTGGCGCAGGTCGAGACCCTGCTGGCCGGGCACCCCAAAGACGCGAAAATCGCGCTGGCGAAATCGGTGATCGGCGAATACCACGGCAGGGCGGCGGCCGACGACGCGGCCCAGCGCTGGCAGCGCGAAATCGGCGAAAAGTCGCTGCCCGAGGAGATTCCGACGGTGGCTATTCCGCCCGGCGAACTACAAGGCGGCCGGGTGCCCGCCGCCAGACTGCTGGTGCTGGCGGGCCTGTGCGCGACGACCAGCGACGCCAGGCGCTCGATCGCGCAAGGCGGGGCGTACACGGGCGAATCCAAAGAGCGCATCGCCAACCACGATACGCCGATCGCGGTCGAGCCGGGGCTGCTGGTGTGGGTGGGAAAAAAACGGGTGGTGCGAATTCAATAGGCGCAACACTGGGCCATGTTCAAAAGTTGCAGCTCGCTTGCCCGCGAGGAACGGTCTGATAGTCTTTTAGAAAGGGCAGAATTGTAATCCAAATGCCTGGATAACCCCCGGCTGCCGCGACGCTATTCCAGGAGGTTAATCGTGTCCACTCGTGACGCCGTGATCGAGATGATTCGCAGGATGCCCGAGAACAGCAGCGTCCCGGACATCATCGCTGAACTTTACGTTCGCCAGAAGATCGACGAGGGTCTGCGGCAACTCGACGAAGGCGCAGGGGTCTCTCACGAAGAGGCCAAAACGAGACTGGCCAAATGGCTCGCCTGATCTGGTCCCCTCGCGCTCTTCGCGACCTGGAAGAAATTTGCGAGTTCATCGCGCGCGACTCCGAGAAATACGCCCGTGTTATTGCCGGCCGGGTAGTCGAAATCGTCGAGCGCTTGCCAACGCATCCGCGGGCTGGGAGCATCGTGCCCGAATACGATCGTGATGACCTGCGCGAGCGGATTTTGTATAGCTATCGCATTGTATACAGGCTTCGCGACGACGCGATTGAAGTCGTCAGCATTGTGCACGGTGCGCGGATGCTGCCAGGCGATCTTGGCGAATGAAAGCGAACTTCAAGCGGCTCCCGGCATTTGGCGTCGACGGCATCCAGCAGTCGGTGTAGATAGGTGGTCAAAATGCGGGTTGTAAGCCTGGAGCTGACGTAAGCACCAACCGACATACTAATCCGAAGCGAGAGCGAGGTCGGCTGAACCAGGACACCAGGTCGCCCGGATGTCATTATCAACGCTCAAATCAGTTCGCCTTGGATTGATTGCGGCAGCTTATCTGGGGTTCGCAACGATCTGCGCTCACGCCCTGTTGACTTCGCAGCGCTCGCGAATCGACATCTTCCTCGCTCTGGTTGTGGCGACGTTTGTCTCTCTCGCTTGTGTCGCGGACGCGAGAATCTTACGGCGACCGCTGGCCTGCCCCGTTCGGGCCGCTCTGTTTTTCTTTTGGCCGATTGCCCTGCCGGTTTATTTGCTCTGGTCCCGCGGCTGGTGGGGCCTCGCGATTGTGCTGATTCACGGCACTGTTGGATTCGGCGTTGTCATGATCTGCGCCATCGCGGCGGTGCTGCTGGGCTGGCGCTTGTGATTCGTAAAGAGCACCAATAGCAGTATTGGGGTGACGTGCACACGCGCTTCGTGTGGTACGGGCTGGGCATAGTATCTAGGTTCGCGCCACTGTGGGACTCAAGACCCGAGCGCGCCGCGGCTATCTCAACGCCGCGCCTCCCGCAGCGGCGCATCATAACGCTAATGCAAAAATCCTTCGTCGCGGCCTCTTCACGCCAGACTCATCGTCACCGTCTTGAGCTCGGTGTAGTTCGCGAGCGCCGCTTCGCCCAGCTCGCGGCCGATGCCTGACATCTTGAACCCGCCGAACGGCGCCGCGGCGTCGAAGACGTCGTAACAGTTGATCCACACCGTGCCGGCCCGCACCGCGTTCGCGATGCGATGGGCTTTCGTGACGTCGCGGGTCCAGACGGCGGCCGCCAGGCCGTAGAAGGTCTTGTTGGCCCGGTCGATCACTTCGTCGACCTTTTTGAAGGGCAATATGCCCATCACGGGGCCAAAGATCTCGTCGGTGGCGATCGGCATGTCGTCGGTCACTTCGTCGAACACGGTCGGTTCGATGAAGAACCCCCGCTTGCCCCAGCGTTTGCCGCCGGTCAGGCATTTGGCGCCCGATTCTTTCCCTTTTTCGATGTAGCTCAGAATCTTGTCGAACTGAGCGCCATCGACCTGTGGGCCCTGCATCGTGTCGGTGTCGAACGGGTCGCCCAGCTTGCGGCCCTTGGCGCGCTTCACGAGCTTCTCGACAAACTGGTCGTGAATCTTCTCTTCCACGAATACGCGGCTCCCCGCGCAACAGCACTGCCCCTGGTTGAAGAACAACCCGAACTCGGTGCCCGCGACGGCCGCATCGAGGTCGGCGTCGGCGAAAATCACGTTGGGGCTTTTGCCGCCCAATTCGAACGTCAGCCGCTTCAGCGTCTTGGCGGCGTCGGCCATGATGATCTGGGCCGTGCGGTATTCTCCCGTGAAGGCGATCTTGTCGACATCGGGGTGTTTCACGAGCGCCGCCCCGGCGGTGGGGCCATAGCCGGGCACGATGTTGATGACCCCCTTCGGGAAGCCCGCTTCCATCGCCAGCTCGCCCAGCCGCAAGCACGAAAGCGGTGTCTGCTCGGCCGGCTTCATCACGATGGTGCACCCGGCCGTCAGGGCCGGCGCCCATTTCCAGGCGACCATCAACAGCGGGAAGTTCCAGGGGATGATTTGACCGGCCACGCCCAGCGCCTCGCGGCGCGTGTAGCAGAAATAATTGCCGCGGACGGGAATCGTGTCGCCGGTAATTTTGTCGGCCCAGCCGGCGTAATAGCGCAGGCAGTCGATGACGAGAGGCAGGTCGGCGGCGCGGCTGTCGCGAATCGGCTTGCCGTTGTCGAGCGTCTCGAGGGCCGCCAGTTCGTCGAGGTTCTTTTCGACGAGATCGGCCAGGCGATTGAGCAGCCGGCCGCGATCGCGGGCGTCCATCTTCGGCCAGTCGCCCGATTCAAACGCCTTGCGGGCGGCTTTGGCGGCCCGGTCGATGTCGGGGGCGTCACCCTCGGCCACTTCGGCAATTTTTTCTTCGGTGGCCGGGTTGTACGTCACAAAGGTCTTGCCGCTCCTGGCTTCACACCACTGGCCGTCGATCAGCATCTTCGTCTGACGAACCTTGGGGGCAGAGCGAGCGCGGGGGGGGCGGGCGGTGGCGGTGGCCATGATCGACTCCTTTTTCAAATGCGAAGCGCTGGGGGACGCGAATGGTGAATGCAAATCCGACGCCCAGATTCTACCGACCGCTACTCGGCAGTGGTAGGAGTCGACATTTGCCCCAAGCGCCAGCGAGGGCGTGTAGATGTTGTCCGCGCCGATCGTCGAGGCATGGGATCATCGAGAGCGGCAGGCGATCCGTGGCGCGACGCGCGAGATTGAGCGCTGGGCCACGGCGACAACCAGCCCTGCATCGGCGTTGGCACCGGAATCGGTACAACGGCTATGGCTTGCGGGGATGAAAGCCTTGCCGGTTCAGGCGGATGCGGTACAGGCTTTTGCCCGCGGTGATGTACAAGAGGTTCGCATCGTCACCGCGGCCAAATCCGACGTTCGTCGGGATTTCCGTCAGAATATATGCGACCTCCTGACCGCTGGGAGAATAGACGCAGATTCCAGGGCGATTTTCGGCGCGAACCGCGACGTAGAGATTTCCACCGGTATCGCAGACAAGACCGTCGGGACCGTCCTGTGGTGAGTAGTCAATGAGTACCTTCCGAAAGATCGCTCTGCCGTCATCCAGCAAATCGTACGCGAGAAGCGCCATGCGCCCTTTATGCAGCGGAGTTGAAACCTTATCGGCCTGTCCCGACGCTGCTTTGCTCAAGCGCTCGAGGGCAGTAGCACCGTTGTCGTTGCTGACGACGTACAGCGTTTTCTGGTCGGGCGAGACGCAGACGCCGTTCGGTTTGCCGGCGTCAGTGATAATCCGATGAATGGCGCCATCCAGGTCGATTCGATAGACGCCCATCACCGGCTGGTCGATCGGCTCGTGGCCTACGTACCGAGGATCACTGAAGAAAATCCGACCTCGATCGTCCAGAGTAACATCGTTCGGAGAATTCAGCGGCCGACCCTCGTACATCCCAGCAAGAATCCAGCTCATCCCTGTCTTCATGTCGGTGCGAATCACGCGGCGACCGCCGAAATCGGCCCCCTCGCAAACGATCATATTGCCCGCGGCGTCAAACTTGATTCCGTTGGACATGCCGCTGGGCGATCGAAAGATCCCTGTGCGGCCCGTGCGCGGGTCGTATCGCCAGATGTGACCAGCCTGGATTTCCCCGTGCGGTCCGCGCCCCTGGTGAGAGAACGTGATGTCGCTGAAGTAGACCAGTCCGTCGTGCCCGACCGCGACCCCTTCGGTCAACACCTGTCCTTCAAACAGCTTCTCGACTTTCGCATTCGCGGGGACGATCGGCTCTTCGGCAAGTGCCGCCAGGCCCGCGAAAACCAGGACGGCAACAAAGGTGCAGCAACCGGGGCAGAGCCGCGGCAGGAGAAGTCGATTCGATTTGGAAAGCGTCATCTTGAGTCCTCCGACAATCGCTGCCCAGGGGCACGTGGGGCGTGCCGGTCGCCAGCACAAAAACGCCGCCATTTGTCCTGAAAGCGGGGCCGTTCAAACACTTCGCGGTTAACGACGCCCCTTGGCCGCTGCCCTCGTCGGAGTTCCAGAATCGAACTGAGCACCGCGCGCCCCATGTCGCGAAAGAGCCCCTCAGTCCAGGCAATGGCGTGTGGGGCGAGCAACACATTGTTGAGTTCGGCGAAGCGGGGAGGGCTGCACAGCGGCTCTTCCGCAAAGCAATCGATCGCAGCACCGCCGATTCGTTGATCGCGGAGCGCTTCGAACAACGCGTCCTCATCAACGATTCCGCCGCGGGCCGTGTTGAGCAGGAATGCCGTGCGCTTCATCAGACCCAATTCGCGAGGACCGAGGAGGCCGCGCGTGCCGGGCGTAAGTGGACAGTGCACGCTGACGAAGTCGGCCTGCGTCAGTAATTCATCGAGAGCGACTGAACAGCCGCCGTGCGCCGCGACGTCCGCGCTGGTCAGGTGGGGATCGAACACCAGGGGAATCCGCATTCCAAAATTGCTTGTCAGGCGAGCCAGTTCACGGCCAATCCCTCCAAAGCCGATGATTCCAAGCGTCCGGTCGCTGAGGCCCTGGCCCATAAACTTCTCTCGCTCGTCCCACCGGGCCTCACGGACGAGACGGTCCTTAAGCGGGACCTTGTAAGTGAGGGCCAACATCCAGGCGAGTGTCGCCTCGGCAACTGGCCGATCAACGGCGCCGGTGGTGATGGTCACGACCACGTCACGCGCGGTGCAAGCCTCGATGTCGACGTTGTCGTAACCGACGCCGAATCTCGCCACGACCAGCAAGTCATCGGCGTTTTGCAAGCTGCGGGCCGTGACGCGAGGTGTCAGCACGACGAGGGCCATCGCGTCGCACAACTGCTCGCTGGCAATTTCTGCTTTGTGCACGTCTAGTCGCCGAACATCGACGTCAGAGTCGGTGTTCAGTGCATCAAGCCCGATGTCGGTGAACTTCAAATTACCGGAAGAGTCGAAGAAATCGGCCGTCAACGTGAGAGTTAGGGTGGGGCGGGCGTGCTGACTATTCACGCCGCAAGGCGCTTTGAAGCGATGCGAAAGAGCCGGTTCTACTTCCATGGGTCTCCTTCTTTCGTTGCACAGCGTTCGTCCGCGACAAGCCGTTCCGGAAGCGAACCGGCGTAAACCCAAATCATTTCCATCGGCGCCTGTGTTTCGTTGATGAAGTAATGAACGCGGCCGCGCGGCTGCAGCGCCGTGGTTCCCCCGGCCATTTCGTAGCGCCGTCCCTCGACAACGCAGGTCGCACCTCCGCTGATGATCGAGATGGATTCGTCAAAATCATGCACATGAGCGGGGAGACGGCCAGTCGGATGAAACAGGCCGTAACCGCCGCTCATGCCGATTCCCGGGAGGAGATCCGTGTTGAAGGTATCGACGAATTCCGTATTCGGGCCGGCTTCTATCCGCGCGGCGCGCGCCACGCGCGTCACTCGTTCCATGCCGTCGGTCCCGGTGGAATCCGGCGGCATCAGACGTCGGGGAAAGGATTCAATAACCAGCGTGCGATTCGGGGATTCTGTGGTCAAGGCAATGTGCAATAGGCTGTCTTCAGGTGAAATGTTTATCGCAGCATGTGCCAGCCCCCGAGGGATCGACACATTGTCCAGGCGCTCCAGCGAGTATTGCCGTGCCTCGACTTCGATCGTCGCGGCTCCTCAGTGATGCTCGGTGATTCGAGCGTGGCCTACAGCCCGATGAGTGGCCGGTGAGTCGCGAGCCGTCGTCGGAAATTCGTCAATGCGGCGCGATTCATGCTTGACATGATGCGACTGACTATCAAAAATGTCAATCGTGATTTGTCAGATTTCGTGCATGATTATCACAATAAATCGAACGTGAATCCTTAAGAAAGGACCGTGAAGTGAACGTGATGATCAATGCAAAGGACTGTCGTTCGGCATCTCAAAAAACATGGCACGATGTCATTCAATTGGTCGAGGAGCATCATCTGGCGCCGGGTGGGAGGCTGCCGAGCGTCCGGGAGCTCGCGACCATACTTGGGGTAAAACCAAATCTGATTCGCGACGCGCTGCACTTTGGGCAGATGCAAGGAGCCGTGCGGATCTTGCCGCGGGTGGGGGCGATTCTGCAGACAACGTCGGGAGCGGCACGGGCGGCGGCGGGGGACGCGCTGGATGTCGTATCGCAGGCGATTCGGGGCGTTGTTAAATCCGGATCAGAGAACGTGCTGCACCTACTGAATGCGCGACGCCTGATCGAAATGGAGTTGGCGGGCCGGGCGGCCGAACGACGACTGATCGAGGATCTTGTGGCGGTGCGCAAGGTGCTGGAGTTAATGTATCAATCGTCGACCAGCGCGCCGCGCGCCGAGTTTGTGGACCGCGATATTCAATTTCACGTTGCCTTGGGGCGTCTGGCTGGCAACGAAGTTCTATCGTGTATCCAGGTAACATTGTTGGAGCTGCTTCGACCATATCTCATCGAGGTTCCTTGGTCGCTGGAACGGCGAAGCGAGGTTGATCGCACGCATGGGACGATCTACACCGCCGTGGTTGAAGGGAACGTGGAGCGAGCTCGGAGCGAGATGAGACTGCATTTGAATATGGCCTACGACTCTCTTCTCGGCGAACTCTGCCGTCTCCCCGCTGCATCGTCAAGTCAGGATGAGTGACGATGTGCAATAGAGCTTGCTGCCGGATCGCTGCACGCTTGGCAACATCGCCGCCGATCCTTCCGCTGGCGGTGATTGCCGTCTTAGCCCTTTGGGGAATTGCTTCCCGATGCCGCAGTGCAGAACCGGCGCCAAAGTTGGCGCTCGCGCCGCACGAAGCAGCCTTCTTCGAGACAAAAATTCGCCCGCTGTTTGCAAAATACTGCTACGACTGCCATGCGGCGGATTCGAAGAAACTGGGTGGAGGCCTGCTCCTCGACAGTCGCGACGGCACTCGAAAAGGGGGTGATTCGGGCTCCGCAGTAGAACCAGGAAAACCGGACGAGAGCCTGCTGATCATCGCCGTGCGCTACGAGGACGAGTCGCTCAAGATGCCTCCCAAGGGGAAGCTCCCTGACGCGGCGATTGCCGATCTCGAGGCTTGGGTGAAGCTGGGCGCCCCCGATCCGCGCGATGACGTGCGGCGTCCTCCATCCGGCGGCGCATGGGATGAGGCGCTGCGCAGCCGACGGGGGTGGTGGAGCCTGCAGCCTGTCCGCAATCCACCTGTACCAGATGCCCCGTTGGTCCCGCGGGCCGATCACCCCGTCGACCGCTTCATCTTTGCGAAGCTCGCGGAGCATCAACTGGCCCCAGCCGGGCCGGCCGATGCGCGAACCCTCATCCGCCGGTTGTCGTTGGTGCTGACTGGCCTGCCCCCAACAGCCGAACAGGTCTCTGCGTTCATCGACGACTGCCGGGAGACGCTGGCCGGCGCGGCGACCGGCGACTCTGGCGCCCCGGCGCCGCGGCAGGCCGTGGAAAGGCTGGTGGACGCACTGCTCGAATCGCCGCACTTCGGAGAGCGCTGGGCCCGGCACTGGCTCGACGTGGTCCGATTCTCGGAAACGCATGGCAATGAATGGAACTACGAAGTCCACCATGCCTGGCGGTACCGCGACTACCTGATCCGGGCCTTTAACAACGATGTGCCTTACGATCAATTGGTTCGCGAGCACATCGCAGGAGACCTTCTGCCGCAGCCCCGCTGGAACGAACAGGAGCGTTTCAACGAATCGATCATCGGAACGGCGTTTTATCGCTTCGGCGAAGTCCCGCATGATGATTGCATTGGCTTGCCGCAGATCGGCTACGACATCCTCGACAACCAGATCGACACGCTCACGAAAGCCTTCCAGGCGACGACCGTCGCCTGCGCCCGGTGTCACGACCACAAGATCGACGCAGTTTCGATGCAGGATTATTACGGTTTGTTGGGGATCCTGCGCAGTTCCCGGTTGGTGAGCCACACGATTGACGCACCCGACGTGAATGCGGCGGCCATCGAACGACTCGTCTCACTCAAGGACCAGGTGCGTCGAGAGCTCGCCGAGATCTGGATGCAGGAGGCGGGACTTGTCGGCCGGTACCTGCTAGCAGCCGAGTCGACACGGAATGACCGACTTGAGGCGATGACGCTGCGGGGTCTTGATCCCGAGCGCGTAGAAAAGTGGATAGCTGCGCTCGCCGATGAGAAGGTTCCTTTCGAAAATCCGCTTTCTCTGTGGAGGATGTTGTCGGCCGTCGTTGTCGCTGAGGGAGCAAGTCTGCCCGAAGAGTGGCGGAAATTGCAGCAACAGTACGCGAAGGAAGATCGTGAGCGCACGGACTTCAATCGCGACGGCTTCGAGATGTACGCCGACTTCCGCGGCGGCGCAGTCGACGACTGGCAGGTCGGGGGCCAGGGGTTGCGGTCCGGACCAACCAAGAGCGGGGAACTGGTGCTCTGCGGCGAGGGAGACACCGTCGTTGGCGCAGTCCTACCTGCAGGATTCTTCACGCATTCCGTTTCTGACAAGCTTAATGGCGTGCTCCGGTCTCCCCCGCTTCCCAAGGGCAGGAAGCGGATCAGCTTCGAAGTCCTGGGGCAACGGAGTAGCGCGGTCCGCCTCGTCGCGAACAACTGCCAGCTCAACTACCGCAACTATCGCGCCCTTACGTCGGGCAACCTGCAGTGGGTCACGTTCTCCCCCCCCGAGAATCGTGACAGCCTGCGGGTCTTTGCGGAGCTGATGACGAAGTTTGACAACCCGAAGTTCCCTGACCAGTTGAGTTCCCTCGGCGGCGACCCCACCAATTACAGGGTTCCCTGGGAGAAGGCGGCCGAAAACCCGCGCTCATACTTCGGCATGACCAGGGTCGTTTTGCACGACGGGCCTGACCCGCCCAGAATCGAGCTCACGCACCTGCGCCCGTTGTTTGCCGGTGACCCACCCACAGACCTGGCCGCGGTCGCGCAGCGCTACGCCGCCCAGGTGAAAAACGCGATCCGCGCGTGGGGGGCCGGCCTCGCGACCGATGACGATGTCAGGTGGCTCGACATGCTCATCGACCGCGGACTCGTGAGCAACAGCCTGGCTGCTGCACCGGGCCTAACACAACTGGTGGCAGAATTTCGTTCCGTCGAGCAGCGATTGAGGCTGCCGCGCATCATCCCTGGCATCGCCGATTTTGGTTCCGGCTTCGATCAGCCCATTCTTGTGCGGGGGGAGTGTGCGAACCCCGGAGAGGCGACACCCCGCAGGTATCTCGAGGTTCTGTCGCAGGCCAGCCAGCCATTGATTCCAACCGGCAGCGGCCGGCTGCAATTGTCCGAGTGGATCGTCAGTGCCGACAATCCGTTCACAGCGCGCGTGATCGTCAACCGTATCTGGCACCACCTGTTCGGGACGGGGTTGGTTCGGACGGTTGACGATTTTGGGCACGTCGGCGAGCTCCCGTCGCATCCCGAATTGCTCGACTACTTAGCATCCCGCTTCATCGAGGAGGGGTGGTCGGTCAAGCGCCTGATTCGATCTCTCGTCCTGACAAACGCATTTCAGCGCTCGAACGAGCCGTCAGCTGCGGCGCGAGAGATCGACCCTCAGAATCGGCTCCTGCAGCACTACCCGGCCCGGCGGATGGAAGCCGAGGCGGTGCGCGACGCGATCCTGTGTGTTTCCGGGCGCTTGGACGGCGCGCTTTTCGGACCAAGCATTTCGCCGCACCGGGACGGCGAAAATGCCGATCGCCGATTGTTTCCAGGTCCGCTGGACGGCCACGGTCGGCGCAGCATTTACATCAAGAACTCGCTGATGGAGGCCCCGAAGTTTCTGGAGGCGTTCAATTTTCCCGGTGGCAAGGTGACCCAGGGGCGTCGCGACCAGACCAACGTTCCAGCCCAGGCCCTGGCGCTCTTGAATGACCCGTTCGTGATCGAGCAGGCCGGAGTCTGGGCCAGGTCTCTCGTGGCGCGGCCCGACGAGTCGGTCGAGTTGCGGATTGACGTAATGTTCATCGTCGGGCTGGGCCGTTCGGCGCGGATCGCCGAACTGGACTGCTTCACGCGCGCCGTCCGGCAGCTCGCGGAACTGTACCAAGTCCCGTCGGGCGAAGTCATGGCGAGCGAAGCGGTTTGGAAAGACGTGGCCCACGCGATGTTCAACTTGAAGGAGTTCATTTTCGTTCCGTAACGGTTGGGCCGGAGGACTGTGCGATGTCATCAACCAACTCGAACTCGTCGGTTGGCGGGTGTCCGGGGCGGCGCCCGCAGTTGTTCTCAAGGCGCGATGCGCTCCGAGCTTCGGCAAACGGATTTGGACTGCTAGCCCTCGCTGGTCTGCTTGCCGAAGATGGCCGTCCTGCGGTCACCGGGGGCCCACTCTTACAGCAACCCCACTTCGCTCCGCGGGCCCGCAATGTCATCTTCTGCTTCATGGACGGGGGGGTCTCGCACGTCGATTCGTTCGACCCCAAGCCCAAGCTCGATGAGCTTGACGGAGAGCCGTTCAGCGAATCAAAAAATCGCACGGCGGACGGAATGCGGCAGTGGCTGAAATCTCCGTGGACTTTTCAGCGATACGGCCAATCAGGCCTTCCGGTCAGCGAGCTATTCCCTCACATCGCCACCTGTGCTGACGAACTGGCGGTGATCCGGTCGATGAAGGCCGATTTGCCTCTGCACTCCACGGGCGTCCTCCGACTGCACACGGGCGTCAACAACGCCGGACGCCCCAGTCTGGGTTCGTGGGTCACTTACGGGCTGGGAAGCGAAAACCGCAATCTGCCGGGGTTCGTCGTGCTGAGTTTTGGCGCCGTACCCTGCGGTGGACTGGAGAACTTTTCGAGCGGTTTCCTGCCGGCCAGCCACCAGGCAACCCTGTTTCAGGCGGACGGGACACCGATTTCCAACATCCATCCCGCGGACCGGGACGCGCGGGTGCAGCGGTTGAAGCTGGCGCTGCTGAGCACTCAGGACGAAGCCTTCTCGCAGTCGTTGGGGGGCGACGACGCCGTGGATTCAGCGATCCGCAACTACGAAATGGCCTACCGCATGCAATCGCTCGTTCCCGACGTCCTCGACCTGGCGCGGGAAACCGAAGACACGCAGAAGCTCTACGGAATCGACTCAAGCGTTCCCTCGAAGCGGTTGTACGGCATCCAATGCCTGCGGGCGCGGAGGCTGGTCGAGTCGGGCGTGCGATTTGTGGAGGTCTCGTGTCCCCCTGGTCTGCCCAATGGCACGTGGGATCAGCACACGGATTTAAGAAAAGGGCATGAGAAGAACGCCCTTGACACCGACCAGGCGATCGCCGGGCTCATTAAGGACCTCCAGGCCCGCGGCCTCCTCGACGAGACCCTTGTCCTCTGCGCGGGTGAATTCGGACGAACCCCGCATGCCGGCGGCCGCGACGGCCGCGACCATCACCCCGAAGGCTTCACCATCTGGCTGGCCGGCGGGGGCGTCAAGGGAGGTGTGATCTACGGTGCAACCGACGAGCTCGGGATGTACGCCGTCGAAAACGTTTGCACGCTTCACGACCTGCACGCAACGATCTTGCACCTGGTTGGGATCGACCACGAGCGGCTCACGTACCGCTACAGCGGTCGCGACTTTCGCCTGACCGACGTTCACGGCCACGTGGTCAAGGAGCTCCTGGTCTGATATGCCCGATCCGCGTGCCCCCTCCGGCGACCGGCCGTGGGTGCGTGCGAGATTCGTTTTCACACTGCACTCATCGAGGAAATCAACTTCCGCGGATCGAGGTCGGCCTGACGCACGACCCACTCGGCACGCTGCGCCACCACATCGGGGCGATCCTGCTCTGCCGCCCTCACGACTTTTTTTGAACGTGAGTTTCACCTTCTGCAACGCGCGGCAGAGCGTGGTCGGATGCAGTTCTGTCCCCAGCTCTGCCTTCAGCGGGGCAAGATCAATTGCTGATCTTGGGCATCTTCTTGAAAGGCTTGGGAGTCTGCGGGCTGGCAATCTGGCGATTGCCCAAGCGCTTCCCGGCCTCAAGGGTGGCTTTGGAACCCTTGAGGTTCAACTCCGTGACGACGAAGTGTTGCTTGAGTTGGTCGAGTCCTGCATCGGTGATGGCCGTGTCGCTCAGATCGAGGATGACCGTCTTCTGCAGCACTTTGCCGCCGTCGAGCCGCTTCAACTGGTCGTCGGTGATGGTCGAACCGGCGAGAACCAGCTTGACAATCGGCTGTTCCTGGGCGGTGGACGCCAACTGCTCGACGATTTCGTCTGTGATCCCGGCTTTGCTGAGGTCGATCGACCAGCCCTCCATCTGAAAGCCGTGCATCGCGTGCGGTTCAATCACGGCCGTTCCGCCGGCCTTGGCAATCAGATCGACAAATCCCTGGCGCGTTCGCGCAAACTGAGCATATTCACTTTCGCCGTAACGTGTGCTGCATCCGCACAACGCCGCGATGCTCAGCAGGAACAGGCGGCCGAACAGACATCGCCGCGTGCAAAAGGTACAAGCTGCGCGCATACATTCTCCTACGTGGAACCCGAATTTGCGTGTACGCCGGTCAAAGTTGAACCAGCAGAGCCGGAAAGGGCCGGGCGCCCAAAATCGCCCGCCGGGCGGTTGGCCAGGGCCCGGCGGGCGCGATGACTGCGAACGGGGCGGTCAGAAGTCGCCTACGACACGACCGTCACTGATACTTCCCAAGCTGTGGTAGATACCCCTGTCGTTGCTCCCTACGGGATCGTCATTCCATTGGATGCTCTCACTGATGAACCTCACCGAACCATCGCACATCAGAAAATGTGCGCCTCCGACGTGGGCGCTGCTGAACGCGAGCAAAGGGCTGTCAGCGGCGAGCGTGTCGCTCGGGTCCTTGCTGTGTTTACCGGTGTTCATCTGGTACTCGGTCAGCCCCATCAAGCACGTGAAGTTGGTAATGCCGTTAGGGCTTCCTTCCGCGCCAGCCCAGATCCCGGCCCATGGCCCGGTGGGCGCGGTCTGCTGCGGGGAACGCAGGCTGCGACGCTCTCCCAACATGATCGTATTTGTGGTTCCGTCGGTGATGTCCCTGAAGGAGCGGTGGGCATTAGTATTATTGCCATTGAGGAACATGCCGGTCTGGTCTCGATCGCCGTTGCAGGCAATATAATTGGACTTCGCGAATTCCGTGTTCGCAGTGAGGGCCATGCCGACTAGAAACCCTCCCGCTTTGGCCGCAAAGGGACGGTTGCGGTTCAGCCCTCCCTCAGGGTCGGACGGGCAGATGAAGACCGCCAGAGGCGTCTGCAGCAGACTCAGCAAAGCGGGGTTGTTCGCCGCGGCTTCAAAGGTGTTCGGGCCGATATTCAGTCGGCTGTAAAGGGGCGCCTGGTCGAGCCCGGGGAGCAGCATCACCGCCCAGCTCCATTGCGAGTTGGTCCGCTGGTCCAGCACCTGCGGTGTGGCCAAGATTCCCGACAAATTCCAGTAAGCTCCGGTCGGGAAGAGTCCATATGTGTCGTGATAATTGTGCAGCGCCAGCCCGAGCTGCTTGAAATTGTTCTTGCATTGAGTCCGACGGGCCGCCTCACGCGCCTGTTGCACCGCCGGCAGCAACAAAGCGATCAACACCGCGATAATGGCGATCACCACCAACAACTCGATCAGCGTAAACCCACGCGCACGCCTCCGGGAAACGCAGCGCGACCCACGACCCTCACACTTTGATTCAGCCATAACGATTCTCCCAAAAAGCAAAGAAAAGAAATTGACGCAAAAGTCCCAGACGAACAGTAGACGGAAGGCAAACCGTGTGCCAACTCCTTGCCATGAGGCATTTTGCGATCAACCTCGCAAAATTCCCGAGAAAAGACGCGCGACAGGCATTCCAAGCCAGCGTGACCGCCGGAGTACGCTTGTGTTCATAATCTGAACAGTTGTGTTGACACTTTTCTGACAGTTTTCGCTCTCTCCTGAAACCCCTGAAAAGTGCGGCTAAACGGGCCTGCATCAATCTCCCCGCACTCTTGATGGTGTTCAGAGTGTGGGAGAAGCCGCCGATCGGCGCATCTGATTCTGCGGGTTGACTATGGCGGCAACTCATCGCCGCCATCCATTCCAGTTCGCGAATAAAAAATCGCATTTTGCGACACCGCATTTTTCGGTTTCCGGACCGCCCGCACAATTCGCATCGCAATGGGACGTGGTGAAGCACACTCAACGGCTGACCATCGGTTTTTCGATCGGTCGAAGTGTTCGGGATCCTTTGAGGCCCACCGGGTCGCGCTCCGCGTCGTGACTCGACAGCACGAGGGATCCTTAAGACGCCCTCCAACACCACTTATGCCGGGGCCGGTCCGCAACGGCAGTCGAAACCACGGTGGCAACTCCACTTTCTACGCTCTCACGCGACGAAGTTGACTCCGCTTCACTTCGCTTTGCTCGTTTCGCGTGACAGGATTTCGGGGCGCGACTGGATGAGCTTGCGCAGGGCATCGGCAATCATTCGATGACCGCGCGAATCGGGATGAATCTGATCTACAGGACTGTAGGCATCTTCCGGGAGACGCCCCTCGGACCAGTTCGACAGATCGCAGACGACAAACCCGGCCTGCGTCGCCAAGGTCAGCACGACCTGGCTCACGTCAGTTTCCGCAGTCGGAAAAATCGGCAAGTTGATGAACAGGGGCACGGCCGAGTGAGCGCGGCACTCATCGACGATTGTGCGGTACACCGCCCGCAGCAGCTCTTGCTGGTGCAGGTGGAGTTGCATCTGGACCATGCCCTGCGTCATCCCGGGCTTGACGCCTGCCTGGTTCACCACCTCGGCAATGTGTGGCGACGGATAACTCTGACCCGCGGCATACAGCTTGGCCATGTACCCTGCCAGCGACGTCGTTTCGTCCTGATGTGCGAAATAGAAGACGGAGTCGGGCGAAAAC
This sequence comes from Planctomycetaceae bacterium, assembly GCA_052388175.1. GTDB lineage: Bacteria > Planctomycetota > Planctomycetia > Planctomycetales > Planctomycetaceae > SIAF01. The sequence continues at coordinate 52,897 of JBQTIL010000088.1, forward strand.
CGGAAGACTTGACGCTGTAGCCTGGCCAGTCGCTGCGCAGCCCATTGTTTGCCGACGCCGAAATTGAGCACCTCGTAGTGCCTCCCTGGCTGCCCTGCGGCGTTCAGATCCTGCTCCAGCAGTCGGGCGAAAGTCTCATTGTCTGCGACGCCGTAGCCCATGACGATGCTCGACCCCAAGAGGGCAATGCGCACGGTGTTCGGCGGTTTGGCAAGGACCAGGTCTGCGCGGTCGCGCAGGCCATATTTGTTCACAGAGAACGGCTTGACGTTGAGCTCGACCTGCACTCCGGGAATCAGGGCGACCTCCTGATAGATATCGGCCGGCCGCGAGACCAGATCGAACCCAAATGCCCGCGGCGCTTTTTCGGCAGGCTGCATCGCTGTCATCAGCGGGCCGGCCTGGATGTCGGCCTCATTGAGGTTTTCGTAGTAGCCGAGCAGGCGCTGGCCCAGATTCTGAGGTTCATCGCCCGATTTCAGCCGCGCGATCGACGCGGCGACGTTTTCGTCGATTGCCATCGCAAACCACGGCGAGACGACGACTAGAACCAGGGCCAGCACGGCGGTGCAGAGCTGCGCCGATTGAGCAAAGGACAGGGAACGGGTTTCATTTCCGACTGTGGTTCGCGAAAGGCTGGCAACAAACGCCACAGTCAACACAGCGACGACCGCGGACAACCACGCGAGGACGGTCACAACGCCGCGCGACATATCGGATCTTGTGAATGCCAACGCCAGCCTCTCCGAAAAGCCCTTGTCGGTCCACAGGCCCCAAAACAAACCGACCAGCAGAAACATTCCGACGATGCGGAGCGCCCTGGAGACCGCTCGTCTCCAAATGGAGTCGGGCAGTCGCGCGGCAGGGGAACGCGCCGCTTCCCGTACGGCGTTCACCGCCACGCACGTTCCCGCCGCAAGCCACAGGCAGGCATCGTTGAGCGTCAGCGGGAATGACCCCCTCAGCCAGAATGTTTGCCAGGAATGCAGCACCCATGTGGCGACGAAGACCCAGCCGACCGCCAGCGCGATGGCCATCGCGAGCGTCGCTCCACGGCGGCGCGACGCATGGAACGCCGGAAAGAAGAAGAACTTCATCATGAAATCCTTCCAATAGATGTTGATCCGCCGCCAGATGTCAGTGAAGCTGGATGCCAGAAAATAGCGGTCGTGCGTGCGAGGCAGGTTGAAGCCGAACAGATGCAGCATTCCGATGATGATGTGAAATTGTCCCGAAACCTGCAGGTACAGGGCGTAATTCGTCACCATGAACGCGACGACGCCAGGGATGTCGGACTGCGATTCTGGCGCGGGCAGGAGGTTGGCCTTGATGAATCGGTACAGTACCAGGTGCCCCAGCCCCTGCACGATCCAGAACACCCCCCGCTGGTAGACGGCATAGTCTTCGTCGTTGAAATGCGATCCGCAATACTCCCGAAAATTGACGACGGGAAACAGGGGAAAGCAAACGTTCGGCAGCATGAAGAAGTAGGTCAGCGTTTCAGCCAAGGGCGGGCGGGCCCCGGCGTGGCGTCGCTCGTAGACAAAGACAATCAAGCGAAACATGAACATCGAGCCCAAAACCGGCCAGAACGGTCTGGGAAACTGAGTGCGGAGGCAAATGAGCGCGATCGTGAACAACAGCAACAGACCCACTCGCCAACGATGTCCGATCGGCAGCAGACAGGTACCGATGAGGGCGCCACCAGTCACCAGAACCAGACCTCCATCGGCCAACCCCAGATAGGCCGGGATCGCTACGATCGACAGCAGGGCGAAAAACAATCCCCGGGTCGCCAACGGAAGCCAGGCCTGCACGGCGAAACCCGCAATGCACGCGCACAACACCGGCAGGAAGTAGCGCTGGCGCTCAATCCCGAACATGTGAACGACACCAGCGATCAGCAGCAACTCGGCCAGCACCACCATGAATCGGCCGATATCGCGGCGACGTGTCTCGTTCGCGTGCGTCGCCGTCTGCATCGAGAGGAGACCTGCTCTGTTGATGATGTTTCAGAGTCAGAGAGAAGCCGCCGATCGACTATGGCGGCAAGTCAATACCGGCTGCCATTCCAATTTGCGGAAATAAGAACCCGATTTGCGACACTGACCTGTGACCAATCTCATTGAGCTGCGATGCATCGCAATTGACAGTCATTCTTGACTCCGTTCCTCTGATCGACGGCAATGTCGCAGCATGGATCGGCGCTCATTGATTTCGCTCAGTCGATCGTTGCCGCACTCGATTTTTCTTAGGGGGACTGGCTATTCCGTCGAAATAAGATCCACCTTCAACGTCAGGCACTCCCGAGTGTATTCATCCACAATCGACAGCCACTTGAGCCGGCTTCCGCTCGTCGTGTGCTCGAACACGAAGTCCCAGCATCACACCTGGTCCTCGTGCTCCACTCGACGATGAACGCAGCCATTCTCACTGCTCCCGAGTCGCCGCCTTTTTCGCCTTTTCGCAGGCACTTTCAGCGCTTCCCGACCTACACGCGTCGAGGACCCGGTCGCCCCATAGAAATCGAGGGTCAGTGTCGGTGACACTTTTTCGGGGAGTCTCACGACCTCGGACGAAAACCGTTGAATTGTCCGGCAAGTTGCCCTACTCTGGATCGTATGCCGGCCGCACGCTGACCAAATCATCGGTCGAGGCCGGAGGTGCGAGTCTCAGATTCGCCCGGGCAACCCTCGTGAAAGTCCTCTGTTGGAGCCGTCGTCATGGGAAAGGATCGAGTCAACGTCGCGATTGTCGGACTGGGTTTTGGCGCAGAATTCATTCCCATTTACCAGAAGCATCCGCAGGCCCGGATATACGCGATCTGCCAGCGGAACTCGGAAAGGCTCAAGAAGGTCGGCGACGATTTCACAATCGACAAGTGCTACACCAGCTATTCCGACGTGCTGGCTGACAAAAACGTCGATTTTGTGCACATCAATTCGCCGATTCCCGATCATGCACCGATGTCGATTGCCGCGCTCAGGGCGGGCAAACACGTGATGTGCACGGTTCCCATGGCGACAACAATTGAAGAGTGCCAACAGATTGTCGAATTGGTGAAGCAGACGGGCCTCAGGTACATGATGGCCGAAACCGTTGTCTACTCGCGGGAATTTCTGTTCATCAAAGAGATGTACCAGAAGGGTGAGCTCGGCAAGATTCAGTACATGGCTGCGTCGCACCCTCAGGACATGGATGGCTGGCCCGCCTACTGGGAAAAGATGATTCCTATGCACTACGCGACGCACGTTGTCAGCCCGTGTCTCGGGTTGACTGACGGCCGGGCCGACTATGTGAGCTGTTTCGGATCAGGAACTGTGCGAGATGACATTCAGAAGAAGTCGGGCAACAGGTTCGCCGTCGAATCGTGCCACATCAGAATCAAAGATTCCGACATTGCGTGCCACGTCTGGCGGTTTCTGTACGACACGGCGCGACAATACCGCGAAAGCTTCGACGTATACGGCACGAAGAGGAGTTTCGAGTGGGCCCTGGTCGAGCACCAGCCGCATGTTATCCACACGGCGAAAAGACCCGAGCCCGAGATTCCATCGCCGGTGCAGGTTCCTGATTACGCGCATCTGCTTCCTGAACCGATCCGCAGGTTTACGCAGCCGGCCGAGATCCACGACGCCCAGCACCTGTCATTCATTCAGGGGGGCGGGCACGGCGGGTCGCACCCGCATCTGGTGCACGAATTCGTGTCGGCTCTGGTCCAAGGCCGCGACCCGTGGCCCAATGCCCCCACCAGCGCGAATTGGACCTGTGTGGGCATTTGCGCGCATCAGTCGGCATTGAAGGGGGGCGAGATCGTCAGGCTCCCGGCGTTTACGCTGGGTTAGAGCGCGCATGACCAACCGGATACTGGTGAATTGGGTTCAACGAGCTTTGTTCCGTCAGATATGGCGAGGCCTGAGTTGACGCAGATGGAAGTTGGGGGCGGCGATTGGGACGAGTTCTTATGACAGGAACTGTCGCCGTGACTGTGCCTCGTACGTGTTGTTGAGAAAGGCGAACATTCCGTAGTACTCGGTTTGCGTCAGCGGATCGTATTTGTGGGAATGGCACTGGGCACATTGGACCGACAAACCCAGTACGGCTTTTCCCAGGCAATCAAGCCGGTCGAACATCTCGACCATCCGGAACTGCTCGGGAATGATCGCCCCTTCTTCATTGATCATGCTGTTCCGCAGAAAGCCGGTGGCAACCATCTGCGACTGGCCCGCCCTGGGAAGCAGGTCGCCTGCGATCTGCTCGCGCCCTGCGCAGCCCGTAACGGCCCAGGAACGCGGGCTTCATTCAACACGGGAGTGTGCGCGACCGATTTCGGGTGTCCGAACGCAATCCCTATGGTTGCGTTCGGAGCCCGGAATTTCATTGTCGAGCCAGAGAGCGCCAGCCCGCGGCCGCGATCGGCGCAAACCCTTCGGAAAAGCCAAAGAATGCGAAAACGCCGAGAGCTGCCACTCTCGGCGCTTGGCGTCAACCAAACGGCACCGTGGATTCGCGGTGCCTCACGAAGCTCCCCGACTTGGACTCGAACCAAGAACCTAGCGGTTAACAGCCGCTCGCTCTACCGATTGAGCTATCGGGGATCATCGAGGCTCCCCACCCCGATTTAAACCGGCTCCGCACTCTGCAGGGCCTCGGGGTAGAGACAACACGCATCGTCTGCGTGGCCAAATGCGTCACGCACCTGGCGGCGAGATTCTAGCGATTCCAAACCGCGGGATCAATTCCATGTCTTCGTGGTTCTGCCGCCGCGCCTCGCCCACTCAATGCCCGAGAGGTCAAAATCGAAAATCACGCCCGGGAATCTCGGGGTCGAGAATCTGCTTCAGACACACGACGAGGTTCATGGTGCCGCATCACCCGGCCGCGCCGCCTTCACCAGGCCGCTCAGCAGCAGTTTCGTGAGTTCGTC
>JBQTIL010000089.1:0-50396 GCA_052388175.1 Planctomycetaceae bacterium
GCCGGAGCGGGCTGTTGCGCATTCTGCCCCTGCCCGCCGCCGTCAGCCGTCAGGGCGATCACCACCACCGCCCCGCCGTTGAGCACCCGTCGCTCTTCGAGACGGGTCAGGTCGAGGCGGGGGGGCGCTGCACGGGGGCGGGGGATTGTGCATCGGGATGGTCGGCGCCGAGATACTCGTCGCACCCAGTCTCCCCAGGCCGGTAGATGCATCGCTGCGAAATCTCCTAGAAGGCAACCAGACCGGAGCCCCGTCCCCCCACTCTCATGTAGCGAAAACACCACAATGGGTGGGCAACGTGCAACACGCAGATTCGATTATGAATGGCCGGCTCGGCCCGTGTCAATTCCCTTAATACATAAAGACTTACGACGCATGCCGAGGTCACTGTGAGGCGCCATTGCAATTTTTACGCAATTTGCGGGCCGAACCGCTAAATACGGCTCGGCAAAGCCGTTGACGGCCGCGTCGAAGAAGGAATCGAGTGCTCGCAATAGCCGTCGTCGGCGGCTGGCGACTGCGATCAAGGCGTCCGTGGGGCTCAGTGCCCCAACAGGGTCAGCGCAATCTCGACGACGATCAACGCTACGATGGCGATCTCCAGCGCCTCAGTTCGATACGTCGCGGCCTGATCTGAAAGCACGCGGTAGATGCCTTCCAGGACAGCGATCGATTGCCGAATGTTGCTACCCCAGTCGTCGAGGTGCAACCGTGTGACGAGCAGTTGGTAGACGCGAGCGAGGTACGGGTCGCCGACCAGGGTGAAGGCGCTGGTCGCCCGCTCGAGCATCTCGTTGACTTCGGCGTTCAGCTCTCCCAGATCGCGCAAGGGCCGCGCGTGCGAGCGCCAGAAAGGCAACCAGCGCCGGGCCATATCGTGGATCAGACCATAGGCTGTTTTCAAACGCTCATCGAGTCGCCCGTCGATGTGCCGAAATTCCAGCAACTGCAGGTTGGCGAAGGCCAACGCCTCGAGAATCTCATCGCATTCACGGTCAATGACGACGGCCGCGGCCCAGTCGGCGACGATCATGTCATTGGGTGAGTAGCTCAGGCGCAAACGCGTTGCCTCGGCAATCTCACCGGCGCTCAATGGGCCCGGTTCGAGTCGCACCAGCCCGGCCAGCCAGCCCGCCTGCGCTGGGAACAGATTTTGACAATCGAACAGCGGACCGGTGGGGGCCAGTTGAAAGACGAAGTATTCTTCGCTCAGTTCGCTCCAGTCAGGGTCTTTGACTGCGGGGCGCAGTTTTTCGTAAAGCCCTTCAAGCGCCGTGCGGGCCGCACGAACACACGACGTCGGGTCGGCCAGTTCACCTGCCAGCTCGAGCCACCGGTGCGACGAGAGATCAAGGGGCGCGTGCAGCGCCATGCCCACCGCTCCGAAATCAAACAAGACCACGTCGGCAGCCGCCGCCGTCGCGCCGGCGGCGGGAAGCGTCAGCTCGACGGGCGCAAGCTGCACGCGCAATGGCGGCGATTGATACGCGATTGACGGGGGAGTTCGCACGCGCCGCGGTAACTCATGCCGCGTCGCCGGCGCCAGCCTGGCTGCCCTTTCGAGGTCAATTTCATCGCCCCAATCGAACGCGACGAATACGTGCAGCAGGCCGGCCAGCGGCGTTGCGGCTGACATCGCGGTCCCGTCGCTCATGGCAGGGCGACGAGTACGTTGCGTACGTATTTGTGGCACTCGACGCAGTTGAGCGTCAGATCGACGTAGGCGAGCGCCGCCCCGTCGAGCTTGCTTTCTTTAGCCAGCCGTTCCATCCGTTCGACGACCCGTCGAAAATCGCCCGCGTACTCGGCGTACAGCGCATCGTTGTGGGCCATGAATTCGGCGGCGGCCCCGGTCGCCTTCAGTTGCTTCGTCCCCTGCAGAATCAGGTCGAAATCTTCAACCGCCAGGCCTTCAAGCACGTTCTGCGACGCCGCGAGTTTTTTGCGCATGAACGCCTTGAGCGCGGCCTTGCGTCCTGCCTGCGGCTCGTTCCTGGCGGCCGGGTTGGCCTTGTCGGCGGCGATCGTCTCGGGCGATTTTGCAAGCCAGGTCGCGGCTACGAAAAAAACGGCAACTCCGCCGACAAGAAATGCGACGCGACGTTTCATGGGCCAACCTCCGATTCCTTTGGTCAGGCGACAAAAAAAGCCCGAGCGGCGCGACGCAGCTTCGGGCAACCCGGTACCACCATCTCCGCCCCTCGCGAGCGGTGTTGTCTGTCACTGGGAGCAGCATATCTCGGTTTGCACAACGTCGTCAATAAGACGGACATGCGCTCTCGGACGATTCCCAGCAGTCCGAGCGGAATCGAATTGACGTTCTTGCGCCGCCGTCATACGCTGACACCATGGACTACAGCAAATACATTACTGTCGAATCGGGCAAGCGCAGCGGCAAGCCCTGCATCCGCGGACTGCGGATTGCTGTTTCGGACGTCTTGCAGATGCTCGCGTCGGGCATGACCGAATCGCAGATTCCGGCGGATTTTCCGGACCTGACTCCCGACGACATTCGTGCCTGTCTGGCGTTCGCCGCTGACCGTGAACGCAAGTTGCTCACGGTGCCGCCTGAACCTGCTGTTCGACCAGAACCTGTCGTTTCGACTGGTCACGGAGCTCGCGAGTTTGTACCCCGGCTCTGAGCACGTTCGCAACGTCGGGTTGGCGACGGCGGATGACGAAACCGTCTGGAATTTTGCCGCCGCCAACGGGTTTGTGATCGTGACGAAGGGTCGTATGGGTTCGACTCGGGAATTGCGCGACCGACCGTGTCGCTGACCTGTTGAGGCGACGCCAGGCGGACGTGCTGGCATTCGGCGCCGACGCGTCGCTCTTGGCATTGTCGTAGCGTATCCAATCGGCTCAATTAAGTCGTAGTAGGCGCGCGGGGACAACGGATTCACGAATGGGGTTTGCTCGGCCATGAGTTTCGTGAGTTCGCGGCCCCGCTGACTCCTTGCTGCGCGTCAGTGCGGCGGCGGAGGGCTGTTCTGAAACGCCCGGTTGCGGAACAGAAAGTCGATGATGTTCCCTTCGTGGGGCTGCAGCCAGTTGAGCGCTACGGTTTTCACTTCGCCGACGTTCAGCCGATCGATGTTCGTGGCGTCGAGAAGCTGTCGCGTCCACTTCGCGTCGCGGGTGATCGCCGAACCAACCAGCGTCGGGCCGATCGCCCCCAGCATTTTTTCCCACGGGCATTCGACCACGGTCACAAAGGGAAACATGTACTCCGCCCTGGCGACGGCAGGCTCAGGGCTTGTGCAGTGGATGACGGTGGGGCGCAGATAGTCGCAGCGCTCGCGCTTGACCAGACGCGGGCCGCCGCGATATTTCGCCGTCACCTCTGTGACACCCGGCTGCTTGCACGCCTCGTCGATCTCGGCGGAAATCGCGTCGGCCTGCCCGGGCACGGTGAACGCGGCGAGCGCCGCCTGCGGGTCGGTCATGGGCAAGGGCGCAATGGGCCCCAGGCGCTGGGCCAGCGCATCGGCGATTTCAGCCGTGTGCCGCGAGGCCCAGATGCCCGAACAGTTGATGCAGCCTCGGCCGCTGTTCAGTGCGACGCTGTCGGCCATCAGGTCGAGATACTTTTCCCACTGATCGACGACGTCGTCTCCCAGCAGAATCTTGCTGAAACCCGGGCCATGCACCTGCACCCGCGGGTTGCCATGGTACCGTTCAACGGTGGCCGTACCGCCGAAGATCATCGTGCGGTCGCACGATTCGATCACGGCGGCCCCGACCTCGCCTCCACCGGGGTAAATTGAAATTGCTTCGCGAGGCACCCCCGCCTGAAAAAACGCCTCGGCCATGCGGTAGGGCGTCCAGGGTTCCTGCGGGCCCGGCTTGAGCACCAGGCCGATCTGCAGCGGAATGACAGGCATCCACAACGTGTGTACTCCGGGTGAATTCGAAGGCAGCACCATTCCCAGCACCGGGCTATACGCCTGATAGCTGAGCATCACGCCGCGCGACTCGACCCCGTACCCTTGGGAAAGAATATCGAGCGGCAGACCCCGCGTGAGGGCATCGAGAATGTCGCGCATGTGCGACAGCACGAAGAAATTCTTCTTCATGTTGAAGGCGCACATGTGCTCGGGAAGGCCGGTCGTGGCCGACTGCATGCGGCAGAATTCCTGCGGGCTTTGCGTTCCGTCGCCCAGAGGCAGGGTGGCGTTGAGATACAGTTCCCCCGCTTTGGCGGCGATCTGCACCAGCTTTTCGACCGGAATCTCGCGCAGCGCGTCGCGCGCGCGTTGCGCGAAGCGCCGATCCATTTTCAGCATGCCGCCGTTGGCCTGATGCACCTTCGCCAGCACCTCGCCGCTTTCAAAGTGCACTACTTCCTGTTTTTCGAGGCTTTGGTAGGGCTTGCCCCAGCGAAGGACGGGAATGTCGAGCATGGGAAGATCAGGGGTCAGGAGACAGGGATCAGGAGTCAGCGCTGCTTGTGTGGGGCAATCATCGCAGTAAAAACTTGGCAGGGTCACACATCATGGAGCCGAGCATGCGGCCCACTTCGCGGACGAGAGCTGTGAGATGTCATGCTGTTCCGCTGAAATGTATCCGCAGTCTCTTGCGAAATCCAAAGCGGTATCGGCTTCGCTGTTCTCGCCGTCGCAATCAGTGAGCTTGCTGACGAAGTTTGCTTCATACCGTCGTTTTGCCCATGCCTCGCGGAGATTCAGTGAAACTGAACGCGACGATCGTCGGATCTGGCTGGTCAACGCAAACCGCTCTTCGGCAGGAAAGGATTTGCTAAGCTCGAAAATCTGCACCGCAAACTCATATGACTTCTGATAGACGATCAACTCTTTCACTGATTGTACGGCCAAATTGCATTCACCCCCCTCTTTGCAATTGTCGAGGCGGAATCCAATCATTATCCGAAGCGCTTGGGCCCGCGGCTAACTCCTGATTCCTGTCCCCTACCCCCTGCCCTCTCTCAATACACCCCGACGGTCGTCGTCTTGGCGAACTCGTGAAAAGGCCTCGTGCCGCTGATGCCGTCCCAGGGATAATTTTCAAACGGCGGCTCGCGCTCTCCTTCATCGCGCTCCATAAAACCGGGAATGAAGGTTTCTTTGGTCAACGTGGTCAGCTTGACACGTCCGGTCTGGCCGTAGTCGACGACCTTCTGGTCATCGCTAAACTCGACGACCTCGATGACCGCCCGCGGCTGCGGCACGTAGTAGGTGATCTTGTAATTGTCCTGCGGATTGAACGGCTTCCCGCAGGCGAGCCCCATCAGCGTGTTGCCATAAGTGGGGGTCATGTAGACCGGTTCGCCGCCCGGGTCGTCGGGGTCGCGCAACAATTCTTCGAGTGCGAAGCGGTACCATTGCGGGGTAAATTCGGTGCCGCCGGAAAAAATCCCTGTAATGCCCGCCTGCTTGATGCTCGAACCCTGCTCCATGAGCTTCATGGCCAGGGCCTCGAGCAGCTTCGGTGTGGTGAACATGCACTTCACGTCGTGGCCGGCGGAAAGAACCGTGACCGCCTGGTCGATCACGTGATCGCGATACGCCTCCATCTCTTTGACGTTGCCGCGCTTGATCAGCTTGATGACCCACCGCGGATCGAGGTCGACGCAGAAGCAGATCCCACCGCGGAACTGCGCCAGATGCTCGACGGCCAGACGCAACCGCCTGGGGCCGGATGGCCCCAGCATCAGCCAGTTGCTGCCCGGCGGGAAGTAGCGGTCAGGCAGCGTCTCGCTGAACATTTCGTAGTCGATCTTCCAGTCGTCGATCTGCATACGACTTTTGGGGATGCCGGTGGTGCCGCCGGTTTCGAAAATGTAAACCGGCTTGCCTGCGAGCCCCCGGGGGATCCAGCGTTGAATCGGCCCGCCGCGCAGCCACTCATCTTCAAACGCCGGAAACTTGCGAAGATCGTCGAACGATTTGACCTCGGTGCGGGGGTCGAAACCGAGAGTTTTCGCCTTTTCCAGCCAGAAAGGGGAGCCCGTGGCAGGGTTGAAGTGCCATTCCACGATGTCGCGCACGTGCACATCGAGCTTCTCTCTCGCCTGTTGCACCTTTCCGGCCAGTTCCGGGCTGATGGGAGCATTCACGATGTTGCTGACTCCAGAATGCGAACGACAATTTACGCCACATGCCAAGCCCGGTGTGCCGTGAGCGGGCCTGCGATTGACCGCGACAGGCCGTCAAACTCGCGCCGCCGCCGCAGGACGGCGCTTGCCGGAATTCCATCTTAGGGAATCGGGCTCGTATTTCAAATTCAGCGCCGTGCGCTTTCAAGCGCGCTCGGCGTGGCTATGATAGGCGCTGGTTGGATGTCGCAACGGAACGAAGGGAACGACAAAGCCCCCTGGCCGAAACTTTAAGGAGCGCCGCATCACGCCATGTCGCGCCTGAGTTGCCTGGGAATTGTGCTTGTGATGGTAATTGCCCGCTGGGGCGCCGCGCCAGCAGGCGCCGCGGCTGATGAAGCCCGACCCCCTCACGACGAGGCGGAGCTTCGCTTCTGGCTGGAAAACATGGTCTGGCATCATCGAATCACGACCGAAGAAATCACGGCCGCCACCGGCTTGAATGCCGCCGAGATCGCCGCCGCTTTGGCGAAGTTCGATATTCGCGCCGACAATCGGCCGCAACGAGCCGCAGATGCACCGCTGCTGGTGCTGCCGTATCCCGGCGGCCGCCACCCGCGCATTGGTTTTCTCGACGGCGCCGTTGATCCGCAGCGCGAGACCAAGATCAGCGTGTTCACCCCGTGGAACGCCACCGGTTACGTGGTCGCCGATGTGCCCGAAGCGATTTTTTCCAATCTCGACAAGGGCCCGACGTACCTGGCCCACACCCACATTCCGACGTTGTGGACCAAACAGAACATCACGCTGGAACGGCTGGAGTGGAAACGCGGGGCTGCGGGCGTTCTCGAGATCGAGCGCCGGCTTCCGAACCAGATTGCGTTCGGGGCCAGGATCGTGCCAGGGCGCGACGCCGTGCGCATGGAGCTCTGGCTGACCAACGGCACCGACGAGCGGCTGAGCGAATTGCGCGTGCAGAATTGCGTGATGCTCAAAGGCGCCGACGAGTTTGCCGAACAGACGAACGACAACAAGGTGTTCAAGGCCCCCTATGCCGCGGCGCGCTCGCGGACCGGCGACCGGTGGATCATTACGGCCTGGACGCCCAATCATCGAAACTGGGGCAACCCCCCTTGCCCGTGTCTGCATTCCGACCCGAAGTTTCCCGATTGTCTGCCGGGAATGACCGTCAGACTTCGGGGCTGGCTGTCGTTTTACGAGGGGAATGATCTCGAGGCGGAATTGCGTCGGATTGATGCCACAGGTTGGAACGAAGAGTCGTAGCGCGCAGCAGGCAGAGAGGGCCCGTCGCGGCAGAGAGCATGTGAAAGTCGAAGACCACGTCGACCGCCGGCAGACGGTCAGCGCGGCGGCGAACCGTCGAAAATTCCCTGCAACTTCGCCAGTGAGCGACTCAACAACACCCGCACAGCCGCATCCGACTTGTGAATTTGCGCGGCAATCTCCTTCGACGCCATTCCTGCGACATAACGCAGCCTGAGCACTTCCTGACACTCGGTGGGCAAGGCCGCCAAGGCTTCTCGCAAGAGCAGCTCGTTCTGGTCGCGCGAGAACGCCTGGCTGGGGGTCGTGAAACTGGCCACGAGAAAGTCGATCAGGGGCGATTGCCGCGTGTCGTTGCCCGCAGACGACAGCGCCACTTCGCGGTCGGCCGAGCGCTTTTGCGTGACGAACAGGCGGCGGTGCGCGTCGATCAGGCGCTGCTCGGCGATCTGGCACAGCCAGCCGAAGGGGTCACGGTCATTCCCCTGCAGGTCGCCAGAGCGCTGTACCGCCACGACGCTGGCTTCCTGAACGATGTCGTCGGGTTCGATCTTCGTGCGCAGGGCCGGCCCGAGCCGGCGATTGATGTACGCCAGAAGCTGCGGTTTGTGGCGCTCGACATACTCGCCCAATGCGGGCAATTCTCCACGCCGCATTCGGTCGACCAAATCCGCGACGGGCGTTTCCACGCAACGCTCCTGGTGCAGACGAAGCCTTAAGCCCGTCGTCATGGTAGTCGCTGCGCCCCGTGGCCAACAGGCGCCCGCGTCATTTCACGGTGAAGTTCACCGCGTAGGTCGCCGTCCGCCGGCTGATCTGATCTTCGACGAGCAGCTTCAGCACATGCGGCCCGGGCGACAGCCTGCCAGGAATCGTGAACTGGTAGCTGTGGAAGTAATCACGGCGGTGGCTGCCGCACAGATCGATGGTTTCGGGCAGCTCGATGCGATCGACCGGCTCACCTTCTGCGCCATGCCGGTAGATTTCCAGAGTCGACTTCATGCTCGTGCGAAACTTCCCCTCATGGGCCTGCGCACTGTGAATGTTGGCGACTTCAGCGTACAGCAAGACCTCCTGACCCGGGGTGAATTCATCCCGCGGGTATTTCTCATAGTTGCCGAAGCTGGCAATCTTGTGGCAGAAGCTTACGTTGCCTAGTTCGAGACTGGCCCGCGCCTGAAGGCGCAACACGGCGTTCGAAAGCTGCGAGACGGTTTGAGTCGCCCGATCAGAATCTGCGGGCATCGAGGCGGCGTCGAAGTAGTTCGTCAGCCCCCAGAAAATCTGCTGCCAGAATTCCTGGTCGGCGGCGTCGACTCCGGGAATTGCCATCAGTGCGCGTTCGTTCTGGCGAGCGATCAGGTACAGCATTCGCAGATGCACGTGCCGCTCGACGTAAAGCCGGCGGCTCGACTCGTCTTCGCCGGGTTCAAGCTGCGTCACTTCGGCTTCTGTCGCCGAAATCAGCCGCGCGAGCTGCTCGGGGGGCGGTTCCACAGCCTCGACAGGAGAAAGGGGGGCAGGTTGTGGTTCCGGCTCGGGCTTGCGGGCAAACCCCATCGCAACGGCGGCCGCCTGATTGACAATATTTCGGGCGGCTGCCAGCGGCTGACGGGCCGAGGCGGGGCCGCGGGCCGAATCGGCCGGAAGCGTTGCGGCGGCGCCAGATGGCGAGGCGCGGTCGGCGGCCGCCTGATGGCGCGACTCTGCGATCGCTCCGCCTTTGGCCGAGGTGTTTTGCGTCTGCCGCGCCGCCCCTGCTCCCTCGATCCACACGTCGTCGACTTCGACCTGCGGTGGCGCGATGAGTGTTGCCGCAGCAATGACCGTTGAACTTTCAGCGCCCGCCGACGTACCGGGAGAAACTCGGGGTCGCGGGCCATCTTCTGACGGCCATTCGGCGCCGGCCGCACCCGCCGCCGCGATTCCGCGCCGGTTGGGCGGCGCCGTGCCCCACGGATCGACGGTCCCGATTCCGCCTGGCCGGCGTCGACCGCTTGGCGCCGCACGCGGGCGCGCTGCAGTTGCGCCATCGCGGAGCGCAGACGCCATCGCGGTGGGCTGCGCTGACGCAGGGTACGGTGTGGCGGATGATTCCAGGCCCATCCGCCGCGCCTTCAGAATGCGCTCAACGCTTTCCGGGGGCAGGTCACGGAATGCGGCAAGCAGGGTTTCTCGTTCGTCCGGGGTCGCATCGGCCAGTTCAGCGGCGATCAGCGACCGGGTTTCGGAATCAGGTTCGGGCGAGTCGGGCAGCGTCGGTCTGGCCGGTCGAGGCGGTGGTTCACCAGCGACGCTGGCAATGGCTGGTTCCCCACCGAAGCCGCTCTCCGGGTTAGACGACGCACGCTCAACCGCGGGCCTTGCCACGCGACGCGACCCCAGCCGTGCGAAACTGCGATCCAGCGCCTCCCCGACTGCCAATCCCGTGTCGCCGATGCGGCTGCCGGGCCGGGTCGTCGTGCAGCCTGCCGCAAGAGCTAGGCAGGCCGTCACGGCCAGGTAGCGGCGCCAGCGGGGCATCGGGGGCATCTTTGCTCGCGAACAGCGACGATTGAAGGCAGACGCGGACCTCGACCCAAGTGCCAGCGACCCGGTGCGGCACTTTGCGGCGCGGGGCGGACAGTAGCCAAAACACTGGTCGGGGGCAAGAGCATCTCCGCGCGCAGGGCACCATGCGGCCAGCGCCATCAAATCTCATAAACGTCTATGTGCCTGTTGGTTACGATTAACGTTTGAATTGACGCCCTAAACGTCGCCACCGCCGAAGGCGGGCACTCACCAGGCCGGTAGAAGCAGAAGTAGCCCGACGAGGCGAAAGTTTGATCAACCGCATTCCCGGTCGGCAAACCCGGAGCACGACACGATTTGCGCCGCAACGCGGGGGCGCGTGAGGCCCGGCCGATCGCGTGCCGTCGAATCGATCTCGAGCCCGGCCCCGAAGTGTGAATGCTGGACTGCCTTCTGGTGAACCGATCATGCTGCGCGCCAAGGACTTCGCGTCTCGGCGTGAAACGGCCATCATTTCTTAGCGAAAAGTTCATTTCTTCTTCAAATTCATTGGTTCTTCATCGGTCCTTAAACATTTCTTCAAAGATCGCCGGTAGTCTCCTTCGCAGTTGGTAGCGTACCTCATGGTTCAGACAACAAGGATTTATCATGATTTTGCGAACGAGCGAGCGGCAAGCAAAGCGGCGCCCGAAGGGGTTCACCCTGATCGAGCTCTTGGTGGTAATCGCGATTATCGCGGTCCTGATCGCGCTCTTACTGCCGGCCGTACAGCAGGCGCGAGAGGCTGCCCGGCGAACACAGTGCAAAAACAACCTGAAGCAGATGGGTCTGGCGATCCACAATTACCAGGAGACGTACAACCGGTTCCCTTCATCGGGTGAAAGCACCGACCGGTCCGGCGGAGTTGCCATTCGTCGATTTACGCCGATGTCGACGTTTACGCAGTTGCTGCCCTATATTGAGCAAGCCCCGGTTTTCACCGGTTGGAATTCCGGCTTGCATTATACAGCCGGTGTGAACGCGGCGTTGGCCAAGAC
The DNA here is from genome assembly GCA_052388175.1 of Planctomycetaceae bacterium. Classification (GTDB taxonomy): domain Bacteria; phylum Planctomycetota; class Planctomycetia; order Planctomycetales; family Planctomycetaceae; genus SIAF01. Next base: position 10,888 of record JBQTIL010000089.1, read on the forward strand.
CAAAGTCCCGATGTACCTCTGCCCGTCGAACGGGTTGACCGGCCCTGATCCGCTGGGCTACGGGCTCACCGACTATATGCCCATCGCTTATTGCGATTTCGACGCGACGGGTTATCGCGGCGGCGTCGCCGGCGCCTACACGTCGAACGTGTTCGCCATGGACTTCCCCGGGGCCCTGGGGTTTTACGGGAGAATCTCCGATGTGACTGACGGTTTGAGCAACACGGCCCTCATCATTGAAGATGCCGGTCGTCCCACGGGCAACGGCGGCTCGTACGACCTCAGTGCCGCCGGTAAGTTGCTCGGGTTCCCCCTGGGTGCGCCTGTCGGCTACTACGATCCGACGCAGTTGGCTTCGGCCACGAATCAGTCACCGGCCGTATTTGGCGGCAGTTTCTCGATTCCCGGCCGGTGGGCCGACTCCGATAACGCCAGCGGCATCTCGGGCCCTCCCAACGGGCAGGCGTTGCAGAAGATCAACCAGAACAAGACCCCCAACGGCGGTCCGCCGGGCACGGTCACTCCGGGCAGCGGGATTCCTTGTCCCTGGTCGGTCAATAATTGCGGGCCGAACGACGAGCCTTTCAGCCTGCACGTGGGCGGCGTCCAACTCCTCTTGGGTGACGGCAGCGTGCGGTTCATTAATGAGTCGGTCAACCATCAAATTGTCCGCCGATTGGCGCTGCCGGCCGATGGTGAAGCGATGGGCGAGTTCTAAGGCCGCTTGGTAAACGCGCGACAGGGCACTGATCTCCTGTCGGCGACGCCGAGGTTTCGTGTGCCCGGGAGCAGGGCGTCTGTTCCTGGGCACACGTTTTATGGGTGTCTTCCCAGAGATGCGTGCCCTCTCGGGCCCGGGCAGGGCCACCTGTTCTGCGTCAGATCGCGTCGAAAATCCCTGACGGCGCAGCATCGCTTTCTGTGTAAATCACTGGATCAATTGAACGTTACGGAGGTCGTGATCGATATGGGCGCTTTGATGCGTGTACGAATTGCAACGCGGGCGTTCTGCGGATTCGCGGCTCTGGCGCTATGGGCCGGTTGCGGGCCTGCGCCGGTGGTTTTCGAGGACCCCGAGGCCTACCCGTTTGTGCAGTGCAGCGTGAAGATGGGAGGCAAGGATGTCGAAGGCGCGCTCGTCACGTTTCACGGAGAGGGTAAAGAGAAGATCGTCAGCGCCTACGATGATGAGACGAAAGCCTATCGCTTCATCACCAGCGTCGATCACAAGAAAATGGCGGGGGTTCCCGTGGGGGAGTACAAAGTGAGCGTGAAGCCCGGCCGCGGGAGCAAGGCCAAAATCCCGGAAAAGTACCAGAGCCCCCAAAGCTCGGGCTTGACGGCCAAGGTCGCCGAAGGAAAAAACTTTCTGCCGGCGTTTGAATTGACGCCATAGGCCTCGCCCCTTAATCAGGTGAGCGCTCGGCGTCAATCTCGGTGCCGGGAGCCCGAATGCGAGTTCGTTCGCGGGGCTCGGTCTTGATGGTGCCGTCGATCCCTTTCGACGAGCGTTCTACTTCGATGTCAATGCCCGGCGCCTTGATATCGAGAATCTTTTCCTTCCGTTCACAGCCGCCTGACAGCGAGAGGAGGGCACAGACCATAACGTTGAGCGCAGTGCCAAGGAATCTGTGGCGCACGGGAAACATGACAGTCACCTCGTTGATGGAGCGCCACCTCTGGCCGCTCTCGCGTAAGAAATAGAGATGCGGGCCGGCGGAACATGCCGCCGGCCCGGTCAGATGCTGTTCGAAACGACCGTTCAGCGCTTCGCGGCCACTTCCTTGACGGTGCCTTTGTCGTCGGTCGTGACCTTCAACGCATCGCCCTTCTTGAGATCGCCGAGCTTGGCGGTCTTGTCGTTCAGCGTGATCTTCACAGACGATGAGATCGTGTGGCTGTGCTCTTTGCTGCTGCTGTCGGTCATCACCAGCTTCCCGTCGGCCCCGGCCGATCCTTCGGTAACCGACACTACTTTGCCTTCGTGCGATTTGTCGGCAAATACGGATTGCGTGGCGCCCAGAAACAGTGCGAACGCGGCAGCGAACATCATTCCCTTGGCGACGTGTGACATGTTGAAACTCCTCTTCGTGTAACAAACGGGTCAATTGCAGGGTTTCCTGGTCCTGCGTCAGGGCTAGCGCAGCAATGCATTTCGTGTACCGCATCGGCCGACCGGGCGTGCGGGGCGTTGTTCTCGAAGTCGATCACGTGCATCCGCGAATGAGAAACAGAATCAGCAAGACCGGGATGGGTACCCCCAAGAGCCACAGCAGAATCCAGCCTATTTTTCCGAAGCGATTCGCAGGCACGTGACGGCTTCTTGCGTTGTCGGCCGCAGTCAAACAGGGAAACCACGGGGCCCACCCGACCGTACGGGCAAAGGTCAGGCCGAACTCGGCGCAAATTTCTCGCGGGCGGGTGAACTCATGCCTGTCTGGGAATTCTGTGTCGCGCTTCAAATTGAAATGAATCAACGAACGTCACTGACCCTGGTTGTTGATCGCGCACGCAGGTTGCAACGCGACCAGTTCTCGATTGGCAGGCGCCGGCGAATAATCGGCCGTCGCCGTGGACATTTGCTGTGGCGCGCGATCGCAACCCGACGGGCTTGCCGCCGCCTCCTGCCGCTGGCACACAGTTTGCCTTCCGACTTCCAGGCGAGCCTGATCCCTGATCGGGAGGTTGCGATGACACTGGTCTTCAAATTCTGTGCGATTGCGCTGAAGTTGACGGCAGGGGCGAGCCTGACGGCGGACGCACTTGGTTCGGAACGTCCCTTGTCGGGCCTGCTTGTCGGTTTCCTGGGCCTCGTCCCTTTCGCATGGGCGTTGCAGGACGTCGTAGGCCCCGACGTTCCCCCCGCTGCTGCGGCGCACGAGCCGTGAAGCGCCCTCAGCCGCATCTCACATCAGGCGAGACGCGGTTGCCAGGGCCTTCTCAAGCGTGTCGAGATCGACCGGTTTCACGAGATGCCAATTGAAACCCGCCTCGAGCGCTCGCTCGCGGTCTTGAGGCTGACTGAAGCCGGTTAATGCAATGAGCAGGGTATTCGGCCCGCAGAGTGTTCGCAGACGCCTCGCAACTTCATAGCCGTCCATGCCGGGCAGGCCGATATCGACCAATGCCACCTGCGGTGGATTCGCCGTCGCAACCTCAATTCCCTCATTTCCAGTCTCGGCCGTGACCACCTCGTGGCCCGCCAGTTGCAAGAGCATCTGCAGGCTTCTCCGGCCGTCGGCGTTGTCTTCAATGATCAAAATGCGTCGGCCTGAAGCCGATGGCGGTGCAGGCGAATCGTCGTTCGCACGTTCGGCTCCGGCACGGGCGGTCGGCAGCGAGACGATAAACTCGCTGCCTTGATTATGCCCCTGGCTGTGCAGCTCGATGCTTCCCCCATGCAGTTCCACCAGTTTGCGCACAAGAGACAGGCCGATGCCCAGCCCGGTCTGTTCTCGATCTGAGCCGAGGTCGATCTGCGTGAACAACTCAAAAATTCGTCGCTGCATCTCAGCCGGCACACCCACTCCGTTGTCGCGCACGCGACATACCGCCCGATCGCCCTCACGACTTGCCATCACGCTGACTTCGCCGGCAACCGGCGTGTACTTGACGGCGTTGTTCAGCAGGTTGACAAAAATCTGAACGAGCCGCGCAGCGTCGCCATCGACCCAGATTGGCTCATCAGGCCATGAGGCCGTCAGATTCTGGCGGCGGATCGTCGCCAGAGGCGTCGCCGTCTGCACCGCCTGCGACAGGGCATCAAGCAGATCAACCCGCTCGCTGCGCAACACAAGCTTTCCCAGCGCAATGCGCGACATATCCTGCAGATCGTCTACGAGGCGGGCCATCTGACGGACCTGCCGATCCATCATTTCCCAGAGCTGCTGGCGCGTTTTTGGATCCGTCGCATTTCTGCCCAGAACCTCGAGCGAGTTGCGCAGGGGTGCCAACGGATTTCTGAGTTCATGCGCCAACGTTGCCAGAAATTCATTCTTGCGACGATCGGCGGCCCGCAAGGCCTCGGCTTGCTGTTGCGACTGCTCGTCGCAAAAGATGGTATAGCGCGCCACGCTGGCGGCGATTGCCTCATCCAGCGCCAGCCCCACTGCCAGTACTTCTCTCAAATGCATCGATCGCTCGAGCGCCTCGTCGAGATAATCGAGCGTTACCAGCCGCAGGATCTGGTAGTCGCGAACCAGTTCTTCGAGCGACCACCCCGCCTCCCATCGTTGCTGGCCGTGCGAAGCCGCCGGCCGACAGTGCGGCGTGCTGTACGGGTCTCCTGACACGGTCAGGCCACGCCCCAGTTCGGCGAGAAAATCGGGTAAATCATTTAGGAGGATCTGCAGATGGACGCGGCGGGCCTGCGGCTGATCTTGCATCGCGCGCTGACGCCAGCGCTCGATAATTACCCCGGCGTCTCGCTGAATCAGGTTGCCGATCTCAGCAAATCGCTCGGCGTGAATGGCTTTGGCGTCGGTAGACACTCGCGATAATCCCTGCGTGCAATTCCCTGTGGGGAGCCAAATCCGACAATGATTCGACGGCTGGACCTGAATTGAGCCTGTATCATATCGAGCGACGACAGCGCGGCCAAACACGGTTCAATTGGCCCCCCCCGATGATCAATTCTGTTCGTGCGGAAGCAGTTCCGCGAACACGTTTCTCAGCTCCGTTTGCGCGACGGGCTTCGTCAAATGTCGATCGAACCCGGCCGCCAGCGCCCGGCGGCGGTCTTCTTCCTGGCCATAACCTGTCACAGCGACCAATACCGCGCTGGAAGTGCGCTGGTCGTTGCGCAAGGCGCGCGCGACGGCATGCCCCGACATGCTGCCGGGCAGGCCGATGTCGCACAACACCACGTGCGGCAAAAGCCGCTGCGCCATTTCGAGCCCCGTCGGGCCGTCGCTCGCGACTGCGACTTCATGACCTTCGAGTTCCAGCAGTTTCTGGAGCGGATAGCTGGCGTCGCGCTGATCGTCGATGATCAGAATCCGCAACGCAGCCGGCGGCGAGACGGGTTCCGGGCGGCTGGCAGGCCCGGCGGCCAGCGGTTCGGAAAGCGGCAGTCGGACTGTAAACTGCGAGCCGCAACCTGCGCCGGCGCTTGACGCCTGTGTGCTGCCGCCGTGCAGCTCGACCAGCCCCTTCACCAGCGCCAGCCCGAGCCCCAGCCCCACCTGGCCTCGGTCGAAGCTGCTGTCAGCCTGACTGAACGGCTCGAACACGCGGGCCAGCGTCGCGGCCGACATGCCGATGCCCGTATCGCTGACAGTGACAACCGCCTGACCGAGCTGGGCGTCGCGTTCCAATCGCAGTGTGACGAGCCCGCCGGCGTTCGTGAACTTGACTGCGTTCTGAAGAAGGTTGACGAAAACCTGGCCGATGCGGGTCGCATCGGCCAGAATGTAGACAGGCGTTTCAGGCGTCTGCAGGAGCAGCTCGAGGCGGGCGTCGGTCAAAAGGGGCTGCAGGTCTTCTGTGATCTGGCCCAGGAGCAGCCTGAGGTCGAGCGGCGCTTTGCGAATCTGAATCTTTCCCCGCGAAATGCGCGAGACTTCGAGCAGGTCATCGATGATCCGCGACATGTGCCGCGTCTGCCGTTCGATAATCCGCTGCATTTCGCCTGCCTCGGGCGTCCCGCGCTCGACGCGGCGCAAGACCTGAATGGCGCCGGTGATGCCCGCCAGGGGGTTTCGCAGTTCATGGCCCAGCATCGCCAGAAAATGATCTTTGCGCCGGTCGGCCTCGTGCAAGGCATCGGTGGCATTCCGGCGCTCAGTGACATCGACGTTCATGCCGATCCATTCGGCAATGCGGCCTTCCGAATCGAGCACAGGAACGGCCCGCGCCTCGGTGAAGCGATAGTCGCCCTTGGCTGCACGCAGCCGGTATTCAACAACATAAGGCGCCTGTGAAGCCACCGCGACTTCCCAGGCCCGGGCCGTCGCCTGACGGTCGTCAGGGTGCAGCGCGTCCAGCCAGCCCGAGCCTTTCCATTGTTCGTAGGTCTGACCCGTAAACATTCGCCACGAGGGAGAATCTTCGGCGACCTGCCCGGCCGGGTCGGTCGTCCAGACGATTTGCGAAGTCGCCTGCACGAGCGCTCGATAGCGCCCTTCGCTGCGGCGCAGGGCGGCTTCAGCCTGTCGCCTTTCTGTCACGTCGCGGAACACGAGCACTACCCCCAACATATCTCCCTGCGCGTTCCGGATGGGGGCCGCGCTGTCGTCGATCGGGCGCCGAGTTCCGTCGGCCGATACGAGCTGCGTACGGTCGGATATGTTCGAGATGCTGCCCGTCGCCAGAACCTGGTCAATGGGGCTCTCGGCCGTCTCACCGCTCGCTTCGTCAACGATGCAGAACACCTTATGGGAAGGGTGCCCGCGCACGTCTTCGCGGCGGCCGGTGAGCTGCCGCGCCATTTCGTTCAAAAACGTCACGCGGCCTTCCGTGTCGGTGACGATTACGGCATCGCCGATGCTGGCCAGCGTCACCTCAAACCACTCGCGGGCGCTCGCCAGGGCCTGCTCGAATCGCTCGCGGACGGCAATCTCAGACTGCAGCGCGGCATTGACGCTCGACAATTCGGCCGTGCGATCGGCGACCCGCCGCTCGAGCTGTTCGTGCATTTTTCGCAGTTCGTCTTCGACTCTCCGCCGCCTCGCGACCTCGCTTTCAAGCTCCTGCGGCGCCCTGAGCGCCAGGGCCCTGGGCACTGCCGGAATCAGCGCCACCACCGTTGCCCACGAGACCAGCGCCGTCAGCAGCTTGATCGCCCCCGAGAGCCGGTACGCCGGCCACCAGAACAACAGGGCTTCAACCAGGTGCGTCGTTCCGCAGGCCAGAATGAATGCGCCAAACAGCCAGAACAGCCTGCGGAAGGGCAAATCGCGTCGACGTGCCGCGAAGTACGCCAGGACGCACGGAATCGTCAAATAGGCTGACCAGACTCCCAGATCGGCGGCGATGTGCAGCCAGCCGTGACCGGCTGACCAGGCGCCGCACTTCCATCGCGGGGGAAACCCCGTCGTGTCGAACAGGCGGCTGAGAAAGTCCCACATGGTCATCCCGTCCTGGCCATTGAGCTCAACTGGCCGGTTCGCCCTCGCCCAGGGCGGCAATGTGCCGGCGCTCGGTCTGTGGGCGAAACATGAGAAGCTGTTCGAGGCTCGCGAGGCTGACGGGCTTTGTCACATGCCGATCGAAGCCTGCTTCGATCGCCCGCCGCCGATCCTCCTCCTGGCCATAACCCGTCAGAGCCACCAGGAAGACGTCGTGGCAGGCCGGGTCGACCCTGACCTGGCGCGCCACCTCGTAACCGCTCATTCCGGGCATGGCAATGTCCAGAAAAATCACCTCGGGCCGCGTGACGCGGGCCGTCGCCAGCGCCGCAGGCCCGTCATGCTCGACCCAGACTTCCTGCCCGAGAGACCGCAGCAGCATCGCGAGCGTCTTGGCTGAAGCCCGCACATCATCGACCACAAGAATCTTCAACCGCGGAAGCGAGCTGGTTTCGCTCGAAAACTGCTGCGCAGCCGGCGGGTCAGAGGCGTTCGTGCCGGCCGCGAACACCGGCAACGTCACAATGAATTCACTGCCCTTCCCCGGCCCGGCGCTACGGGCCTCAACCTCACCGCCGTGCATTTCCACCAGGCGCTTGACGAGCGTCAGACCGATTCCGAGGCCCCCGTGAGACCGTTCGAGCGTCTGGTCGACCTGCTGGAACAGCTCGAAAATACGAGTCAGCATCTGTGGCGGAATTCCCGGGCCGTTGTCGCTGATGCTCACGAGCGCGGTCTTCCCTCGCCGCTCGACGGCGATCTGAATTCTGCCCTGCCTGCCGGCGTATTTGCTGGCATTGTGCAAAATATTCGAAAAAACCTGCGTGAGCCGCGCCACGTCTCCTTCGACAATCAGCGGTTCGCGCGGCGAATCAACTGTCAGGTGCTGATCGGCCGATTCGACAAACGGTTGCACCGATTCAATCGCGACAGCAATCAGGGTGTTGAGGTCGGCCGGCTGTTTGCGCAACTCAATCTTACCGCTATTGATCCGCGAAACGTCCAGCAAATCGTCGATGAGGCGCGTCATCTGCCGTAGCTGTCGTTCCATGATTTGCCGCAACTCTTCCATCCGCTCGGGGTCGCGCTCGACCTTGGGCCACAATTGCAAGGCATTGCTGATGGGCGAGAGCGGGTTGCGCAGCTCGTGCGCCAATGTTGCCAGGAATTCGTCCTTGCGACGGTCGGCTTCCAGCAGGGCCGAAGTCGATCGGGCCAGAGAGCTCAAGTAGCGCCGCAGCAACCAGAGGAACGCCCACAAGGTCGATAGCCCCAGCAACAGCGCCAACAGCGTAGAGAACAGAACTGATTGATAGGCATTGGCACTCGCCTGCTCGCGTTCTCTCAAACGCTCGCGTTCGTGCTGTTGCATTTCGTTGACGAGACTTCGTATTTCGTTCATGCCCTGCCGCCCTCGGTCGGAGGCAATGGCTCGGCGGGCAATTTCGAAGCCCAGTGTCTTTCGCAGTTGCACCTTGTCTTCCATTTCGTCGAATTTCGCCTCAATCAGCGACTCGAGTCGCGGCAGATGAACCTGTTGCCACGGGTCGTCGGACGTTAGTTGTCGGAGCCGTTCAATCGTCTGCGGCCGCTCGGCGCTGGCAGCGGTATAAGGCTCGAGGTACCGATCGTCTCCCACAATAACAAACCCGCGGTGTCCCGTTTCGGCATCGTTCACCGTCGAAACCACCCGTTCGAGCGTCTCGAGCACTTCATGACTGCGCTCGACCTGAATCGAACTTTCGCGAATCTGGCGCGCCTGCCGATAGCCGATCCAGCCGTTCAGCAGCAGCACCCCGACGAGCACCGCCAGCCCGACAATCAGTTCCTGACGATTCTTGGTCACAGGTATGCTGCAGGTGGTCGAATCAAGGCCCAGAGTGCGTCCATCGACGTGACCACAACCTGGCGCGAGTCTAACAAACGGTCGTGGGCGCCACGAGCTTCTGCCGCAGTCGTACTCAAGAAAAATGCGCTACACAAATTCGCATTCGGCGGGGTGGCTCGCGATCGCTTGATCTCTCGTCGCACGCGGCGACAGCCCCTGGAAGTTCGGCCGATAGGCGGTCGGGGGCCTGCATCAGCCGACGCGCACATCGTTATGAATTTGACGCACTCCGGGCAAACGCCTGGCGGCGTTCTGCGCGACCTGCTTCAAGTGAAACGTCGGCACGCTGCCCTGCAGCACCACCACGCCGTTCCAAACTCTACACTCAAGCGACGCCAGCACACGATAACCGCTGGCGCGTAACGCCTGCCGTACGTGCTGCTGCAATTGATCGTCGGCCTTCGATACAGGGCCTGCGGCAAGGGCAGGCACTTGGGCAGAATGCATGACGCTCGATTTCACGACAGCAGGCCGCGGCGCGGCCCAATACGATTCCGCAAACCTCACAACAGCCTACGCCGAAAGCGGCAACGGCTGAATTCGCTCAATGGCGTCTACGGCCTCCTGCAGGGTCGTTACGATCTGGTCGGCCCCGCGGGCCTGCAAACCCGCTGCGAGCCGCTGCCGGTCGCCCTGATAGTTCCAGCGGCCGACGATAATCCGCATCCGGGGAAACTCGTGGCGCAAACGCTTGCACAAATACCGCACCTGAGACGTGCCGCCCGGGCCCAGTGCGGAAATCAATACGGCATGGGGTGGGTTCCTCGTGACGGCCAAGACCTTCTCTGAAGCGAGCAGATCCGATTCCATTCGTTGCAGCGCGCACGTGGGCGGGGCAACATGCGACAGCATTGTCAGTGTCAGTTCGTCGGCTTCGTCCTCTGCAGGACACGCCGTGACGCACACATGCCCTGCCTGCAGCAGCTCATGGGCCGGCGCCTGCTCTTCAATCAGGTTCTCGATGCGTCTCCAGACAAGCTCTTTGTCTCGCGGTTCGAGTCGGCCCTGGTAGCAATCGCGTTCGGCCAGCGCCAGCGCCGGCACGACCAGACGATCGTAAACGGCCAATCGGTCTCCCGGCGCCAATTGTTCGTCGAGTAACTCGGCGGCCTCGTCGGCATCACCGGCGACCAGCCGCTGGTAGAACGTTTCATGCGTGGCCAGCGCCGGCTCGTCGCCCAGCAGAATCGCCAGCCAGTCGAATTGGGGCAAATGCCGCCCCAGCACGGCCAGCACGACGGTGATCGGAACGGCCAGCATCAGGCCGACCGGTCCCCAAACCCAGGCCCAGAATGCGGCGCTGATCAACAGCGCGACAGTCGAGACTCCGGCGGTCCTTCCATAAGTCAGCGGCTCGACGACGTTGTTCGTGATGAGCTCCACGACGATGAACAATCCCGTCACCAATGCGGGCTGCATCCACCCCGATGACCGCAAAATCGACATCGCAATAGGCAGCAGGGCCGCGGTAATGGGCCCCACGTACGGCACAAAGCGCAGCGCGGCGGCGAGGAACCCCCACAGGGCGGCATAGTGTACGCCAATCAGTAACAGCCCAACGAAAATGACCAGGCCGAACCCACCGTTGACGACGGCGTTGGCCGTGAGAAATCGGCTGACGCGACGGCCGATGTCGTCGAGGGTACGGGTCGTCAGGGTGAGATTTCCCTGGCCGGCGAGGCGCAAGAGGCGGTTGCGCATGTCTTCGAACTCTGCCAGCATGAACACGACCAGCACGGCGGTCACGGCGATCATCGCCAGCGGGTTCGATAGTGCGTTCCACGCGAAACGCGCCGCGTTGAACGCCGGCGACGACGAAGGAGCGACCGTGATCGCGGGGGGAATCGAGGTCGGCACATCGGGCCCTGCGCCCGAAGGGCCTGCCGTTTCGGGCGAGACCGCGGCTGATGCCTCTGTTCCTCCCGACTGGTCAGTCGCCTGCTGGCGTTCGTCCCGCGTTTTCCCGTCGGGGCCCGCAGGCGTCGCGGCCACCGCCTCGGCGACGTCGTCGGCGATTTCACGGAGATTCTCAAGTGCCCTTGGTTTCGACCGTTTGAGCGTTTGCAGTTTCGCGTGCACCTGCCCCCGATAATCGTCGAGGTGCAGGGCGAGATCGTGAAGCTGCACCGTGACAGCCCAACCGACGGCGCCGAAGCCTGCCAGTATCGCCAGCGCCACCAGGCCCACTGCAACAGGCCGGGGAAAGCGTCGGCGTTCCAGCCAGACCACGCTTGGCCGCAGCAGAAACGTCAGCAAGACCGCGGTCACCAAAGGCATCAACACCGGCTGGCCGAAGTACAACCCCACGACCGTCAGCACGACGGCTTCCAGCGCGAGAACGAATCGACCCGAAGGTGTGTGCCGCATCGCAACCCAGAACCCTGAGTGGGTTTCGCAGAAACCTCGCTATTGGGCGAATCGGGCAGCATGGGCCCCCGGTGCCGCAAGCCCCCGTGCCGAAAGAACGATTCTGTTCAGGTTGCGGCGCCCGACGTGGTTCGTCGACGCGCGCGGGTTCGCGCGCCCTTGCGGGCCGCGGCGGAACGCGACGCAGCAGATCGTTTACGAGAAGCCCGGCCTCCCAGCCGGCCCCCCTTTCGGGCTGGTTCGAGATCGACCCGTTTGCCGCGACCGGAGCCACCCCGGTTCTTTCCGCCGCCCCTCATCTTGTTGACCGTCGCCCAGGCGCGGGTCTCGGCTTCCTCGCGCGACACGCCCCGGGCGCGGTATGATTTCTCGATCTTTTCGGCCTGTCGCTTCTGCTTGTCGGTATATTTCGATTTATCACCGCGCGGCATGATCAATCCTCCCGTTTTCAAACACGCCCGTCGCTTGCGAGCTCGAAGAACGAGAAGTTCAAATTCCGTGCCGCATCGGAAAAAGGAAGCAGCCTTCAGGGAGCGGGGGCCGCCGCCGCCTCCTCCGCCTCGGGAATCGTATCTTCCAGATGAATGACGCTTTCGATGTGGATATTGAGGGCGTGAATCTTGTTTCTCAGGCTCCCGCGAGTGATTCCGAGAATTCGGGCGGCCTGCGACTGGTTGCCGCCGGTCTGACGCAACACCCGGGTCAGTAACAAGGCCTCCATGGCCCCCAGCGCCTCGGCATACAGGTCTCTGGTCTCGGCGCGCAACCTCTCGTCAATGAGCCGTTCGATGGGGCCCTGAGCCGCATCGGTCGCTGGCGCCGCATCGCGTCGCACGCCTTGACGTATTTCTTCGGGCAGTGCATCGGCGACCAAAACCGAGCCTGTCGTCTGCAAGAGCGCCCGCCGTACGGCGCTTTGCATCTCACGAACGTTTCCCGGCCAGGGATATTCCACCAGGAGCTTCAGCGCGTCGGGCGCAATCCCCTGCACGTCTTTATTGAGCTGCCTCGCGAATTGCGCAAAGAAGCGCTCGAGCAGCAGCACGATGTCGTCGCCGCGTTCGCGCAATGGGGGGACGATAATCGTGAAGCCGTTCAGCCGGTAGTACAGGTCGGCGCGAAACGTGCCGGCGTTTGACATTGCTTCGAGGTCGCGATGGGTGGCGGCGATAATCCGGACGTCGGTCTGAATTGTCTGATTGCCCCCGACGCGCTCGAACCGCTGCTCTTGCAGCAATCGCAACAGCTTACCCTGCACCAACGGCGACATGTCTCCCACTTCATCGAGGAAGATGGTGCCCCCCGAGCATTGCTCGAATTTGCCGATGCGCTGACGGTCGGCCCCCGTGAACGACCCCTTCTCGTGACCGAACAGTTCGCTTTCCAGAAGCGCATCGGGAATTGCCGCACAATTGACCGCCAAAAATGGCTTGTCGGAGCGCGGGCTGTGCTGATAGATGGCCCGCGCAATCAGTTCTTTTCCTGTCCCGCTTTCGCCCCGAATCAACACCGTGACGTCTTGCGGTGCGACCCGCCCGATCGCTTTGTAAACTTCCAGAACCCGGGGGCTGCGCCCCAGCATCGGGTCGGCCGGCTGCGACTCGGCGGCGGCGCCCGGCAGCGAGACCGGCACATGCATCAGGCGCCGCATCTCCAGCGCCTGCTGCACCAATTCGCGCACCTTGGCGAGGTCGAGGGGCTTCACCAGGTAGTCGTACGCACCCTCTTTCATCGCTTCAATCGCCGTGTCGCTCGTGCCGCTGGCGGTGATGAAAATCACCGGCAATCGGGCGTCCAACCGCTTGATGCTCTGAAACGCCTCCAGCCCCGACATGTCGGGCAACATCACATCGAGCAATACGAGGTCAGGCCGCGATTTGGCCGCGGCGCTTAACCCGCCACGCGCATCGGCAGACGTTTCGAGCGTCAGGCCCGTGTCGCGAAATGCGTCCCGCAGCATATGCCGGGTCGCCCGATCGTCGTCAATGACCAGTACGGTCGCCATGTCGAATACCCGCGATCCGAGGTGCGGCAGGTTTTGGACGGCTCCGACCTGCCCAAAGACTTTGAATCCTGAAACGCCTCAATTGTCGGCCACAGCCGCCGCATTGGCAATCGAGTCTCGTCACTCGACGTTCATAAACGTGCCAGCTCCATCTTCAATTCCTGGCCGAGCGTGGCCAGCGCTTCCTCCATTTCCCTGACGCCTTCTTCGGCGTGCCCCCAATCTCCGAGACTGCCGATCCGCTCCAGGCGCTCTGCGGCACCCGCGGCACGTTCTGCATCAAAGTTGATCACCAACCCCTTCAGGCTGTGTGCCGCGCGGTGAAGTTCGTCGCCGTCGCGTTGTTCGGCGGCTGATTTCAAACGTCGCAACAGACCGGGGGCGTCCTCATCGAGGAAGCCCGCCAGCGACTTCAACAGCGGAACGTTTCCACCCAGCCGCGCGAGGGCGGCCGACAGGTTGCAGGTTTTCGGTTCTTGCTTCACAGCAGGAGGTACGGTTCGACAAAAGGGGTCTGCGTTCATATTCGCACTCATCGGCCTTCGATGCGAGTTTTTTGTCTTCTGGCCGCGAACCGGCCAACCAGGCCGCAAAACGACCAAGTGCCTGGGCACGGACAATTTGGAACGACCTTCTGCCTTGGTTCCTGGCCTGCCCACCCCCTCGCCCGGGTTTCGCGGGTGCCGACCACCATCAGCAAGCTCTTGCGCCGAAACACCTTGCGAACTCCGTTACGTTCAGCCACAGAGTTCCCCGGCCCGACACGTCTGGCGATCGACAAGGTCTTGATTCGCGAGCAGGGAAAATCAACAGCTTTCATGGTACCCGCTTTGCGATGCAGATTGCGGACCAACTTCAATGACCGTTGGGAACCAACGGGGGAACCGAAAAGGGGTCTGCCATGCTCGTGCTCACAAGACGGATCGGTGAGAGTATTCGAGTGGGGGACGACATTGAAATCGTCGTGCTGCACCTGGGCCGCGGCCGCGTGCGGCTGGGCTTCGCCGCGCCTCAGTCAGTTTCGTTGCGCCGCGGTGAATTGCCCGCGCGGCCGGAACGCGACGACGACAGCTGCGAACGCCCTGAGCGCTGCGCGACGGTCAGTTAACGGGCCAGAACGACCATTCTGAACGGTCGCGGGAAGACGTCGCGCTAAGCCCGCCTCCCCTGGAAAGCGAAAGGGCCCGGGATGGCGCTTTGAGCGCTCCCGAGCCCGGTCGCGAACGCGCGTCAGCAGTTGCAATTCTGATAGAACTCGTCGGCTTCCTTCTGCGCCTGCTCCCTCGCATAGCCGTACCGTTCCTGCAGCTTGCCGACCAATTGGTCCTTCTTCCCTTCGATGAATCTCAGATCGTCATCGGTCAAACGGGCCCATCGTTCCTTCACTTTTCCCTTGAGTTGCTTCCAGTTGCCGGCGATTGTATCCGCGTTCATCGCAATCCTCCTGAAAATGGTAAATCGCGCGCAGGCGTGCGGCGCATGCGCACCAACGGGGCGGCAGTGCCTTCAGTAACCGACGCGGCTACTGACGCCCGGCGATCACGCTGGCAACGAATTGCAGTCGTCGTGCCGAAGCGTGCCGCGCAAACCCCGGCGACCTGTCTCGCGCTCGGCAGAAAGCACGGCAGACACGGCACTTGACGCGATTCGTTCCCCTTCTAACTTTCGGTCGGCGTTTGCGCCGTTTCCCGGCGACCAATGCGCCCGCGTGATCGACCGGCTGCCGCTCAGGTCTCCTGGCAAGCAGCGGCGCTGTAGGTCCGCACAGCAAGCAGCGGCACGGCAAATGCGATGAACTGGCGTTGTGGGCAGGCGCTTTGTCGGCACCGGCCGACTTCATTTCACGCCGACTTCAATTCACAAGGAGCCTACCGTGGGAACAATTCTGCTGATCATTCTCGTGCTGCTTCTCCTGGGCGCGATTCCCGCCTGGCCATACAGCCGCGACTGGGGGTACGCGCCTGGCGGCGGGATCGGCCTGATCCTCTTGATCGTGGTGATTCTGGTGGTGATGGGGCACCTCTAATTGATGTGTTCGCAACCCAGTTTGTGTCTTGATCAGCCTTCTGCCGGCTGACCACCACGGATCTGAGCACTCGGGTACGACGAGAGCAATGAAGTCGTACCGCGCAAACAAGAGGTTTACCCGGAATCGTGCGACGGCGCATCGGGACCTGTTCCCGCGGCTACTCGGCGCGCCGCCGGGCGGGAAGCCATTTGTCGAAGAACTCAACCGCTTGCGGGTCGCGGTCTTTCTTATCCATCGCGTGCAGGCCGGCCGCCGCGCCCCCTTTGGCATAAGCGCCCACCGCGGCCCCGCCCATCGCCACGCCGCCGACCGCGACACCGCCGTAGGCGAGCGACCCCAGCGCGATGCCCCCGAGCGCCGTGAGCAACCCGAGCGAAATGCCTCCGAGAGAGAACAGCCCCAGCGACACCCCGCCCACGCAGACTCCGCCGCGGGCCACCCCGCCCACTGCAAAGACCCCGTCAGCCACGTCTCCCACGGCAAAAATCGCCCGCGCGTGACCGCGTTCTTCTCCGTTCCGCGGGTCGGGTCCGCTGGCAATCTCCCACAGAGGCACCCCCCAGATGGTCGTTTGCGATCGTTTGCGAATCGAATTGCGGCGCGCGGCACGCCCCTTCCGTTCGCGTCGACGAGCGCCATCGGGCGATGAGGCCGAGCGCAGCGCCGCCACTTCGTCTTCGAGCTGTTCAATTCGTTCGCGCAATGCGCGGATTTCTTCTGACACGACGTTGCTCCTGTGAATGCGACACTAGCGCAGCTTCTGACGGCTGCGATTCCCTCAGAACGTGGTGCTGCAAATTGCAGACCGCGCAGAAACAAGAGCGATTCGGCGTCTCCTACGCCCTGACGCCCTCGATCACCAGCGCGGGCGGGTAATTGATAAAGTCGGCCCAGTAGTCGCGATCGTCGCCCGCTTGCGGGTCGGGGGCCAGTTCCATCGGGTGAAAGGCGAAATCGCGAAACCCGGCGTCACGCAGCGCCGCCTCGTAAGCCTCCAATGGGAGGTAGTAGTTCTCGATCTCGAGCGTCGAGTCTGCGAGGTGGATTTTCCACACGATCGGCGCCCCTTCGACGACGCGCCCTGCCCGCTGCACCTCAAAGCCGTATTTGCGGTAGTCGGGCAAGGGCTCAAACGTGTACAGGTCAGGATTCGTCGTGACCGTGACGAGTCGGCCGTCCGGCCGCAGCCGGCACGCGAGCCCCCGGCACATCTGGGCCAGTTCAGCGCGGTTGTGGGCATACACGAAGAGCCACGCGGAAACCGCCAGGTCGAAATCCTGCTGCGGCACAATCGTGCGCGCATCTTCAACCCGATACTCGATTCCGAGAGGATCGTGCCGTTCCTGGGCGCGGGCCAACTCGATCATCCGCGCGGAAACGTCGAACCCGACGACATGCGCGGCGCCGGCCTGCCGCAATCGCCGGGTGAAGTGCCCCTCGCCGCACGCGCCATCGACCACTTTCTTACCGCGCAGGTCGCCGATCACCTTCAGAAAGGTATGCGTCTCGAGCCGCGCGCGCCACGGCTGCCGCTTTGCCTCCTGATACTGCTCGGCGATTCGCCCCTGATTGTAATCGGTCGTCACGGTCGGTTTCGGCTCCCTGTCTGTCCGTTGTCGCTACGTGGGCGTGACTCTCGCACGATCGGGCCTGGCGCATCTGCGTCGCGCAGAAAAACCTGGCGGGTCGTGCCGTCTACAATCTGAGCCCCCGGGCGATGATGTTCCGTTGAATCTCCGACGTTCCTGAATAGAGCGTGCTGCCGACCGAATCGCGCAGCTCGCGCTCGATCTCGAGTTCGGTCATGTAACCCGCGCCGCCGTGCACCTGAACGGCGTCGAGGCATGATTTGACGAACGACTCAGAAACGTAAAGCTTCGCCATCGCGGCGTCCATGTCGGCGGACTTCTGCTGCTCCATCAGCCAGCCCACCTTGTAGATCATGAGCCGCGCAGTCTCGTAACGCAGTTTCATGTCGACGATGCGATTGGCGACCGACTGAAACTTGCCGATCGTCTGCCCGAACTGTTTTCTCGTGCGTGCATAATCGATGCACTTTTCAAGCTGCCGCCGCATCGTTCCCAGGCAGGTTGCCAGAATGCACGCCCGTTCCCAGGCCATCGAGCAATTGAACACCTCGGCCCCACGCCCCTCGCGCCCCAGCCGGGCGGCGCCCGGAACGCGGCACTCCTCCATCACGATTTCAGCCATCGGAGAGGTCCGCAGGCCCATCTTGTCCATCTTCTTGCTGACCGACAGCCCGGGCGTTCCCTTTTCGATCAGGAAACCGCAAATCCCCGTGACGCCCAGCTTCGGGTCAAGCGTGCCGTAGACGGCAAATACGTCGGCCACCGGGGCGTTGGTCACGAAGATCTTGGTGCCGTTGAGAATGTAGTCGTCGCCCGTTTTTGTCACCCGCGTGCGCATGCCGAAGATGTCGGAGCCGGCGCCCGGTTCGCTCGCGCCATTCGCCCCGATCAGGCTGCCGTCGCACAGCCCCGGCAGATACTGCCGTTTCTGGGCGTCGGTGCCGTATTTCAACAGCGGAATCGAATTGGTCCACAAATGCGCGTTGATGGAAAATAACAGACCCTGATCGTGGCAGCCGTAGCCTAAGCCCTCCATGACGGCGATCGTTGTGATCGGGTCGGCCCCCCCTCCGCCGAATTCTTCGGGAACAGGCAGCCCCTGCACGCCGAACTGGGCGCATTTCTTCCAGCCATCGTGTGAGAACGTGCGCGAGGCGTCGCGTTCGATCATTTCGTGATTGAGCTCGTTGCGAGCGAACTCGATCGCCGCTTTCTGGAGCGAAAGCTGATCTGCTGTGAGGTCGAAGTTCATTTCAATGCTCCGGTACACCGATGGGGATTTGTACAAATAGCTCTCTCCCCGCCCCCTTGGCGGAAGGGCTTCGGGAGCAAGTGTTCTGCGTTTTCAAACGACGCTCGCCCCCCATCCCCGACCCTTCCCCCGCGAGGGGGGGAGGGAGAACAAGTTCAGCTTTGTCGGGTCGTTCTGAGGCACATTTAAGATCAGGAGGCACCGCATGTGAAACTCAATCACGCGACGAATCGAGCGCCTCTGCCAGAATCTCTGCAATGTCTTTGACGGCCATCCCACCGCCACGCGCGGCCAGGCCGTCGGACGTCATAATCAAACAGAACGGGCACGAAACGGCCAACGTCTTCGCGCCGGTGGCCTGCGCTTCAGCCACGCGGCTTTGGCCGGTGCGCGTTTCGACCGCGTCGTCGAACCACATTCGGCCGCCACCGGCGCCGCAGCACGAGGTCTGCCGGCCGTGCCGCGGCATCTCGGTCAGCCGCTCGCGCCCGACCGCCGCCTGCAATAGCGCGCGCGGCTCCTCGGTCACGCCGCCGACCCGCGCGAGATAGCATGGGTCATGGTAGGTCAGCAGTTCGGCCGAGTGACCGGCGGGCACGGTCAGGCGTCCTTCGCGAACCAGCTCGGCGAGGTATGCCGTGTGATGAATCACGTCGAGTTGCGCTCCCAGTTGGGAATAGTCCTGCCGCAGACTGTTCACGCAATGCGGGCAATGGGCGATGATGCGCTTCCGTGCCTGGGCGACGCCTGATTTTTCGAGGGCCTCGATGTTTCCTGCCGCCAGTTGCTGAAATAATAGCTCATCACCCATGCGGCGGGCCGATTCGCCCGTGCAACGTTCCTGACGCCCCAGAATGGCGAAATTGATGCCCGCGGCCCGCAACAGTTGCACCATGCTGCGCGCCACGCGCTGCAAGCGCCGGTCGTAGGTGGCGGCGCAGCCCACCCAGTACAACACCTCAAAACCGGGGTTGTCGGCCACCGTGGGAACGTTGAGATCGGCGGCCCACGCCAGCCGATCTTGCGCCGACAGGCCCCACGGGTTGCCCGCCCGTCCGGTGCGCTCGAGCGCCTGGGCCGGCGGACCGTGAAGCTGGGCCTCGGCCACCAGGTAGCGCCTCATCTCGCCGATCATACCCAGCGGGTTGACCCCCAGCGGGCACACATCGACGCAGGCCGAACACGTGGTGCACGACCAGAGTGTTTCGGCAGAGATCACGTCACCGGGCAGGACCCGCTCTGGCGTCGTCGTTGAGTCGCGCGCGGCCGTCGCGTTCTGGTGCGCGAGAAGATCCTGCACGACGTCACGCGGCGAGAGGGGCTTCCCCGCTTCGAACGCCGGGCAGGCGTCTTCGCAGCGACCGCAAGAGACGCAGGCGTCGAGCTCCACCAATTGCCGACGCAAAAACTGGTCGAGCCGTGCGACCCCCATCTCGCCGGTCTCTTCGAATTTCTCGAGCGACACGGGCGTCATGACACCTAGCGGGTCAATACCCAGCGCGAGCCGTACCGAGCCCGCAATGGCGTGCATCAACCGGCACCACGGAAACCAGGCGATCAGTCCCAACGACAACGCCGCGTGCAGCCACCAGCCCACGGTATGCCACCACCCCGCCCCTTCCGGCGTGATGCCGGTCGATTGCAGAATGAGTGACACTGTGTAGCCGACGTACGACAGACCGGGCAGGGGGGTCTGTTCGTGAATGACGCGCAACCCCTCCAGCAGATAGCCCGTCACGCCGATGGCGCCGAACAGCGCGAGCACCAGCCAGTCGCGCGATTCGTGCGCGAGTGACCCGGGCCTCTTCGCGCGACGCAGGGCGAACAGAATGCAGCCGGCCAGAAACGAGAGCCCCGCCGTGTCGAGCACCACTTCGTAGATCGCGAAGTAAGCCCCGCGGTGAAACACCGGGTGCCGCGCGTCGCGACCCAGGACCAGCGCCAGAAGGTGTTCGACGCCGATCAGCACAGTTCCGACAAATAACACGAAAAACCCGCCGAACAAGAGCAGGTGCGCGGTGCTTGGGAGACCCCGGCCGCGCACGCGCCGTTGCAGCAGCGCATAACGCAGCAGATTGCCGACCGCCCTTTTCCAGGCAAGGCCGCTGGCCGCTGGTTTGCCGCGCCGCCAAAGCCGTACTCGCCGCGCGATGCCCCACGCGAAAACCGCGAGCGCCGCGGCCGACAGGCAGTAAAACAGGAGCTTCGCCCCGGGCGAGACGTTGCCGAAGATCTCGCGCATCAGCGGCCCGGTCAGTTCGGGGTCCACAAGTTCCCTCCGAACGAACGATGGGCGGTGTTCTGGCACATCATGGCAAGAGGGAACGTCGTGACTAGACCTGTCTATCAGCGCGAGACGGGAGACGCAACTCGCAGAACCCGGGACTTCGCTCCGAGGACAAATCCGCCGCTGCGGAACGACCGCTTCACCGCCCGCGGCCGATCTTCGGCACGCAATACCCTACCGACCGTCCATTACCGCTTGTCGACTGCGTATTGCAATAACGACACGAATGTATTACACTTTGGATATGAAGACCATTGCCGTGCGGCTGCCCGAACCGCTCGTTGCGCAAATCGAGACCGAGGCGCGCGCACGCAAGATCTCGAAGTCCGATGTGATCCGTGAGCGCCTGCAGCGTGCGACCTCGTCGCGGCGGCCATCGCGGCTGGTTGCCGCCATTGCAGACGTCATCGGTTCGGTCGACGGTTTGCCGACCGATCTCAGCGCTCGCAAAAAATGGCACCTGAAAGCCACGGGCTATGGGAAAACGCGTGCTCGTTGACGCCGGCTTTCTGGTGGCGCTTTTGAGCCGCCGTGACTCCCATCACTCATGGGCAGCCGCTGAAGCGCTGCGTCTCGCGCCGCCGTGGCGCACGTGCGAGGCATGCCTCTCCGAGGCATACCACCTTCTGGGAACGCACGGCCAGCCGGCACTCGGCGCGCTCCTGCGGCGGGGCGCGCTGGTCGTTGCCTTTGACCTGCGCCATGACCTGTTCGCCGTGCTGAACCTCCTGCAAAAGTACGCCAACGTGCCGATGAGCCTGGCGGACGCCTGCCTGGTCCGCATGACCGAAACACACGCGGGCCCGGTGATTCTCACCACCGATGCCGATTTCCGAATCTACCGTCGCCACAGCCGGCAGATGATTCCGTGCAGCATGCCGCCCGGCTGAACGTGGCCGATGCCGGCCGCTTGCCGTCTCAACTCGATTGTGAGAGCCGCTCAATGAGTTCCGGCACCACAGTTTTGACGTCCCCCACCAGGCCGTAATTGGCGACGCCGAAGATCGGCGCCTCGGGGTCGGAATTCACCGCCACCACGACGCGCGAGTTCTTCATGCCGGCCATGTGCTGCACGGCCCCCGAAATGCCCAGGGCGACGTACAGCTCAGGCGCCACCACCTTGCCCGTCTGCCCCACCTGCCATTCATTGGGGGCGATGCCCGAATCGACCAGCGCCCGCGTGCAACCCGTGGCCCCTCCCAGCGCATCGGCCAGCCGGCCGACGTGCTGCTCGAACTCGGCCGCATCGCGGAAAGCGCGGCCCCCCGAAACTACCACTCGGGCCTCGGTCAGCTCGGGGCGGTCGGTCGCCCGCGACTCGAGACCCAGGTATTCGATCTGCCGTGGTAGAGACGACTCGTCGACCTTCCAGGCGACAACCGGGTGCGCCGCTTCGGCCGGCGTGGCCGCTGGAAAGGCTGAGGCCCGCACCGTAATCACCTGTGGTTTTAGCGCCAGCGACACCGTCGCGGTCACTCCGCCCGCGTACATGGGGCGCTTCAGCAGCAGCTTGCCGGCGTCGAACGAATAACCGACCACGTCGCCGGCCATCGCCCCGTTCAACAGGGCCGTCGCGCGCGGCAGAATGTCGCGCGAAAAAGTGGTCGCTGCGGCGATCAGCACGTGGGCCTTGTGCGCCCGCGCCACGTCGGCAATCACCTGCGCATAACGATCGGCCGTGGGATCTGCCAGAAGCGCATGATCGGCCGCGACAACCGGTGCATACCGCCCCGCGTCGGCCGCTGCCTGCGCCAGGTCGGCGCCGAGCACCAGAATCTCGACGTCGGCCCCGGTCTGTTGCCCGATGTCGCGGGCGACCGCGACGGCCGAGCGGGAACCCAGCCGCAGTGTTCCACGGGCATGTTCGGCAATGACCAGAATCGGCATGGCGTCAGTCCGGATCAGATGGTGTCTTCACAGTCGCCGACGGTTTTTTGGAACGCTCATCCCCGCTGATCGGCACTGATCAAGACCGGTCGACACGAGAGATTTCATTAGCGTCGATCAGTGTTTCAATTCGCTTTTTTGGGGGAACGCTAATCCCCGCTGATCCACGCCAATGCAGGTCGGAAAGGATAAATCGCTTCCATTCCAGATCGTTTGGACGGCCGAAGTTGATCAGGTTGCCAACCGGCTGCCTCGCAATCCGCATATTGTTGAAAAGCTGCGCCACGTGGTCGGAGGTCAAGTCACTTACGGCCTTCAGCTCGATGACGATGCCGCCGAAAGCGAACAGGTCTGGCTTGTACAAGGTCTCCAATGGGCGATCTTTGTAGAAAACCACCGGTTGTTGTTTCGGCACGAACGGAATCTGCCTCAACGTCAGTTCGATTTCGAGGCTCTGCTGGTAAATCTCCTCGGCCATCCCGTACCCGAGGACGTTGTAGACTTCAAAGGCCGCTCCCATCAGCCGGTAGACTTCGTCTTCGAACATCCGGCGACCTATGGAATTCTTTGGAACACTCATCCCTGCTAATCGGCACTGATCAAGACCGGTCGACACGAGAGATCTTATTAGTGTCGATCAGTGTTCCGACCTGCTTTAGACACATGATTCAAATCACCTTCGCCTCGAATTTCAGCCGATGCACAAGCTCCGCCACGTCGGCGACGCGCTGGCACGTGCGGTCGATCGACGCCTGTTCGAGTCGCAGCACCTGCACGCGCGGTTCGATCGTCACGCCCAGATCGGCCGGCATCAGGTCTTCGATGGCGCGTTTTCTCGCTTTCATCAGGGCCGGCAGCGAGGCGTAGCGCGGTTCGTTCAGGCGCAGATCGGCCGTTACGACCGCGGGCAACCCCAGAGCCACCGTTTCCAGCCCCAGGTCGGTCTCGCGCGCCACCCGTAGCGTGCGGTTCTCGGCAAACTCCAGCCGCGACGCGAACGTCGCCTGGGGCCAGCCGAGAAGGCCGGCCAGCATCTGACCCGCCTGGCCGCAATCGTCATCGACCGCCTGCTTCCCCATCAGCACCAGCTCAGGCCGCTCGCGCCCGACCACTGCCGAGAGCACGTGCGCGACGCACCACGAGTCGAGCGGCACGTCGGTCTGCACCAGGAGCGCCCGGTCGGCCCCCATCGCCAGGGCCGTGTGCAGTTCGCTGGTGAAGGCCTGGCTTCCAATTCCAACCGCGAGCACTTCAACCGCCGTCGTCCCTCGCTCTCGGATTCGCAGCGCCTCTTCGAGCGCAATGGCGTCGAAGGGGTTGACGACGTGGGGCAGGCCCTCGTCGTCGATTGCCTTGCCATCAGGCCGCACCCTGACTCGCTCGTCAGGGCTGGGAACGCGCTTGATGGGAACCAGAATCTTCATCGGGTGTTGCAGGCCGCACGAACTATTCCATTTGTTTCAGGCGCTGGTAGTCGGTCTTGTCAGTCGAAGTCTTGGGGAGCGCGTCGAGACTGCGAAACAGGTCGGGAACCATGTACAGCGGCAGGTTCTCAGAACAGAATTTCTTCAGCTCGATGATCGACAGTTTGCCGCCGTCGCGCGCGCTGACGAACGCCTTGATGCGCACCCCGGCGTCTTCGTCGGTCAGCGCCACGACAGCCGCTTCTTTGATCCCCGGGTGCCGGTACAGGGCCGCCTCGATCTCTCCCAGTTCGATCCGGTAGCCGCGTTTCTTGACCATGCGGTCGCGGCGGCCCAGAAACTTGAAGGCCCCGTCGGGCTGCTCGACGACGATGTCTCCCGTGCGATACCACCGCTCGTCGCGCCCGGGCAGAAACGCGCGGGCCGTCTGTTCCCCAAGGCCCCAGTAACCTTCCAGCACGCTGGGGCCGGCAATGCACAGCTCGCCTTCGTCGCCCCGGCGCACTTCCGCTCCTGTCTCATCGACCACCAGCGGCCGGCAATGTGCGCAGGCGGGCCCGATGGGCACCGGCTCGGCCTGCGATTCCGGAATTTCGCGCGGCACTTCGTACCAGGTGCAGACATTGGTCTCGGTCGGCCCGTAGAGATTGAAATACCGGGGGTGCTTCCAGAGCGATTTCAACAGCCGCAGGTGCTTGATCGGAAACACTTCCCCCGCAAACAGTACCGTTCGCAGCGACGAATAGTCGAACTGGTCGAGTTTGCCGAACTGCGCCATCAGCGCCAGAATTGAAGGGGCCGAGTACCAGATGGTGAGTTTCTTCTCGGCAATCCACGGGGCCAGCCGCACCGGCTCCTTCCCCAGATGCTCGTCGACAATCACCAAAGTCGCACCGTGTTTGAGCGATACGAAGATGTCGAGAACTGAAAGATCAAAGTGAAACGGCGCGTGCGAGCTGAACCGGTCGTCGGCCGTCGGTTGAAACGTGTCGGAGCACCAGTCGACAAAACACATCGCATTGGCGTGCGACAGCATGACCCCCTTCGGTCTGCCCGTCGAACCCGAGGTGTACAGAATGTAAGCCAGGTGCCGGGGGTCGGCGGGAGCGTCGGCAACCGGCGTGGCGGGGTCGGTTTTGTCGAGCCGGTCGAGCGCGTCCGAAAGCGGTTTGCCGGCCCCCGTTCCGTCGACGGCGATCACCGCGGGAGCAAACCCGGTCTTCTGGAACTCCAGTACGTGCTCGTCGACGCGCCGCGCGTCGATGATTACCGCCTTCACCGCACAATTCTCGAAGATGTAGGCGTTGCGCGAGGCCGGCGCCGTCGGGTCGACGGGAACGTACGCCGCACCGGCTTTCATCGCGCCGAACAGGCACGCCACGGCATCGGCCGATTTGGGCAGACACACACCGACGCGATCTTGCGGGCGCACGCCGGCTTGGTGCAGGCGGTCGCGCAACCGGCCCGAGAGCCGCGCCAGATCGGCATAGCCGATCGCGCCTGGGCCGGGTTCTTCGACGGCGATGCGCGTGGGGTGATTCTGGGCCGACGCGTTGAGTAACTGGGCGAGTGAATCGGGCATGACAACGACCTCTCAAACGCAAATCACGCTTTTTGGTCGTAGGGTGGGACCAGCAAGCGGCGACATGTGGTGGGCCCACGCTCGCTGGAACCGCTTTCGCCATGAATGGTGCGCTACTTGTGAATCGAGCGGCTTGCGCCGGCCCACAGTCATCTTGCGCGAGCTTGTCCCACCCTACCTTGAATAATCCAGGTTAATGCAAGTCATGTCTTTTTCGAGGCGACCAGGCGGGCGATATCAGAGAGCGTGTTCATGTGGTCGGCATCGGTTTCGTGCGCCTGCAGGGTGACGTCGAACTGGTTCTCCAGAAACGTCACCACGTTCAAGAGCGCGACCGAATCGAGAATGCCGGTGGAGATCAGGGGGGTTGTATCGGTCAGGGCGGCGGGGTCCTCTCCCGGAAGGAACTCTTTCAGGATATACGCCTTTACGGTCGCTTTGATGTCTTGTTCGGTCATGGGGGCGTTCCACGGCGGGGTAACGAGAAATCGCGTCGATTCGGGCTCGAGGGCAGAGGGTGCTCGTCAATAGCGAAGCGCCAACAGCGCCAGAAACACTTTACTACCGTAACGGCTTGTGCAGTGCCTTGTGAACTGGATTTTGGGCGTTTCTGTGCGTTTTTTTCTGAACGGCGTGCAGCGCCAGCGGCTGTGACGCGCGTCGTCCAGGCACGAATCGCCGCGGGTCGCCGTTTTCAGATCGTGTGAAGACGCAAGGGCGACCTGCCCCCGTTCGCGGGATCGACACAGCCGAAACAGTCGATTTCATTGTGCCGCCAAAGGCCGCTTTTTGCCGCGTTCTCAGGAAATTCAGCCGACCGGTGTCGGCGAATCGGCCAGTCGCTAAACTGGGCCGGTTCCTCTGGCGCCTGCGTGCTGCACGGCACTGGCGATTGGGGCGACTTCGAGTCTCGGTGCACCCGAGATATTTCCGAGCGCGCCCTGGTCGGCTTCACACACGAAAGCGCGGCTGCGATCAGGCAGTCATGTCCACCTCTCAATCCGCCGCCAGCCCCCCGGTGCTCGAATGCCGAAACGTCGGCAAACGGTTCGGCGGCGCCATCGCCCTCGACGGCGTCGCGTTCTCGATCTTTCCCGGCGAGATTCACGGGCTGGTCGGCACCAACGGCGCCGGCAAAAGCACGCTGATGAAAATTCTGGCCGGGGCCGTGCCCGATTACGAAGGCGCCATTCTGATCGACGGAAACCCGACGCGGTTCTCGAGCCCCGCCGAGGCCTTGCGCCTCGGCGTGGCAATGGTCTATCAGGACCTTTCGGGCATCGGGCAGCTTTCGGTGGCCGAGAACCTCTTTCTGGGGCGCCAGCCGACGGGCCGATTCGGTCGCATCGACTGGAAACGAATGCGCGATTCGTCGCGGCAGTTTTTGCAGGAGATGGAAATCTCGGTCGACGTCGAACGGCGGCTCGACCGGTTCCCGCTGGTGATCCGGCAGATGGTCGAGATCGCGCGGGGCCTGCACAGCGGCGCGCGAGTGCTGATTCTCGACGAGCCAACCAGCTCGCTCAGCCCTCCCGAAACGCGGCGCCTGTTCGCGTTGTTGACGCAGCTCAAGGCCCGCGGCGTGGCAATGGTGTTTATCAGCCACTTCATCGAAGACGTGCTCGAAATCTGTGATCGGGTGACGATCTTAAAAGACGGCCGGCTCGTCGAAACGTCTTCTGCCGCCCGGCTCGACAAACACCGGGTCATCCACCGGATGCTGGGGCATTCGCTCGCAGGGCAGGAGGTCGGGTACGAGGCCGCCGCGACATTGCCGCCGCGAACCGCAACGCCCCCCTGCCTGACCGTCGCAGGTCTGTCGCTTCCCGGTTGCTTTACCGATGTGTCGCTGGGCGTTGCCCCGGGGGAATGCCTCGGCCTGTACGGGTTCGTGGGCGCCGGGCACCAGGAATTGGCGCACGCGCTGGCAGGCGCCAGCCGGCCTTGTGCTGGGCGCGTGCTATTGGAGGGGCGCGAGCTTCCCCCCGGCAACGTTCACGCCGCGGTCAAGGCGGGCGTCGTTCTGGTGGCGGCCGACCGGGCGCAAACGCTCGTGCGAGGGAGCGAAATCTACAAGAACGTGACGCTGGCTCACCTGCAAAGCGCCGTGGGCAACTGGCTGACTGAGGCCCGCGAGACCGCCGCGGTGCGGCCGCTGTTGGATCGCGTGTCGTGCCGGCCCCCCTACCCACGCCTCAAGGCGGGCAACCTCTCAGGGGGCAACCAGCAGAAAGTCGTGCTGGCAAAATGGCTTCTAGGCCCGGTGCGCGTGCTGGCGCTCGAAGAGCCGACGCGCGGCATGGACGTGGGGGCCAAAGACGAGATCATGCGGCTGGTCGGCGATCTGAAAGCCCGCGGGGCCGCCGTCGTTCTGGCGTCGACCGAGCCCGAGTTGGTGCTGTCGCATGCCGACCGTATTCTGGTGTTCCGCCGCGGCCAGGTCACCGCCGAGTTCGCCGGCGCAACGGTCGACAAACCAACCCTGCTGCGGCACGCCTGATGCAAATCCCGGGGGGAATCCAGGCCAATAGTCAGTTGAGAAGAAGGGTGAACAAGGAGACACGGAGACGCAGAGAATTCATGGAAGGGCAGCTTACGGTCGACCTGACATTTCTGAGTATTTTCTCCGAGTTTCCGTATCTCCCTGTAAATTCGAATCCCGCGCTTTGGAGATCCGATGCATCTCGCGCAATTGACGGAAGCTATCATCGGCGCGGCCATCGAAGTGCATCGGGAGCTTGGGCCAGGGCTCTTGGAATCGGCTTATCACCAGTGCCTGTGCCACGAGTTGTCACTGCGAAAGATCCCGTTTGAGCGTAAGGTTCCGCTGCCGGTCGCCTTCAAGGGATTGCGACTCGAATGCGGCTATGAAATGGACATCGTCGTGGACAACCAGGTGATCGTCGAATTGAAGGCGGTGGAGAAACTCATTCCGGTATTTGAGGCGCAATTGATTACCTATCTTAAATTGTCGGGTAAGCCGGTCGGACTCTTGATCAACTTCCACGTCCCTGCGTTAAAGGATGGCATCCGCCGCATGATCCTGAATCACACGTCCGCCTGAGTGCGCGATTTCTGTGTACTCTTCGTGACTCTGTGTTCAATTCCTATCGTCCCTGAAATCCATCGCGCCCTGCTGCCATGTCGTCTCCACCAGATGAGAGAACCAAATCCACAAGGAGACACGGAGACGCGGAGAATTCATGGAATGGCAGCTTACCGTCGACCAGGCGTTTCTGAGTATTTCTCCGTGTCTCTGCGTCTCCCTGTGGATTCGAATTCGCACCACGGAAATTGTCTGCGAGTGGCCGCTGCCAGCAACCAGTTGAGAAGATCAAGTCAACAACGAGACGCAGAGAATTCGTGGAAGGGCGGCTTGCGGTCGACCTGACGTTTCTGAGTATTTTCTCCGCGTCTCTGTGTCTCCCTGTTCAATTCCTTCTCACCCTGAAATCTTTCGCACTCTTTTGCCATGTCGAGTCCAATGCCTGAGTTGAAACCTGCGCTGGAAAAGGGCGGCTTCTGGTCGCGGTGGGAGCCGCGGGATGTGGCGCCTCTGATCACGTTCGTGGCGCTTCTGGCGTTCTTTCTGATTGTCGCGCCCGATTTTCGCGATCTGGGCACCATCACGCGCGTCTTGAAGCAGGGGGCCGTGCTGGGCATCGTTTCAGTCGGGCTGACGTTCGTGCTGTTGTGCGGCGAGATCGACCTGTCGGTGGGTACGGTCGCGGTCTGGACCGCCTGCCTGTGCGGCGTACTGTTCGAACAGCCGTTCGCGGCGGGCCCGGGGGCGCGTTCGGACATTTCGGTTGGCATGACCGCACTGGTCATCACAGTGCCGCTTCTCGTCAGCCTCGTGCTGGGGCTGGTCTCAGGCTCACTGACGGTCGTGTCGCGACTGCCCAGCTTCATCATCACGCTGGCGATGATGAACATCGCCCAGGGTCTGGCGAAGTACATCACGGGCAGCCGCAAGCACGAAGTGCCTGAGGTTCTCAAATGGATCGGCAACCGGGGGCTGGGGCTCAGCGACGGGCTGACGGCCCTGGGGATGGAAAGCTCGCGGCTGACCGACAAGATTTCGATTCCCTACAGCGCCTGGCTGGCCGCGCTCATCATGTTGGCCGGGCACCTCGCTCTCACGCACACCCGCTTCGGCCGCTACGTTTACATGACCGGTGGGAATCGCGAGGCGGCGCGCCTGGCGGGTGTGCGCACGCATCGCATCGTAATTGCGAGCCTGGCGCTATGCGCACTGATTGCCGGCGCCGGGGGGTTGGTCAACGCTGGCCGGCTCGGGAGCGTGAGCCTCGACCAGAACGCCGACCTGCTGCTCAACTCAGTGGCCTGCGTCGTGCTGGGGGGGACGAGTCTTTTTGGAGGGGAGGGGAGCATTCCCCGCACGCTGATCGGCGTCTTGACGTTTACAGTGCTGCAGGTGGGCCTGGCCGACATCCAGTGGGTCAACGAATTCATGCGGACGTTTCTGCTGGGGTTCGTGCTGCTGGTGGCGCTGGTCATCAATGGCTTGCTCGCCCAGCGGCGGGCCGGGCGATAAAATCAGACTCACCATGGCCACCCATCTGCTGCGGATTTCATTCGTCTGCTTCGCCAGCGCGTCCGTCGTTTCGGCCGGAGAGAACTGGCCCCGCTTTCGCGGCCCCGACGCAACCGGCGTCGCCGATGACGCCCACTTTCCCGACCGCTGGTCGGAAACCGAGAACGTCGCGTGGAAGGCCGACATTCCCGGCCGGGGCTGGTCGTCTCCCATCGTCTGGGGTCGGCGCGTGTTTCTGACGACGGCGGTGGGCAACGTGCCGGCCGCCAAGAAGGGGCTTTATTTCGGCGGCGAGCGGCGCGCCCCGCCCGAGGGAGAGCAATCGTGGCGGGTGCTGTGCCTCGACCTCAACGACGGAAAAGTGCTGTGGGAGAAAACGGCCCACCAGGGCAAACCGCCGCTCCCCCTGCACATCAAAAACTCATACGCCTCAGAGACCCCCGTGACCGACGGCGAGCGGTTGTGTGTGATGTTCGGCAACCTGGGGCTGTACTGTTACGACCTCGACGGGCAACCGCTCTGGTCGACACCGATCGAACCCCGCAAGACCCGGCTCGCCTGGGGGCCGGCGTCGTCGCCCGTGTTGTTCGACGACCGGCTCATTTATGTGAACGACAACCAGGAAGAATCGTACCTCGCGGCGATCAATACCCACACGGGCAAAGAAGAGTGGCGGTTGAGCCGCGAAGAGGGGACTAACTGGTCGACTCCCTATGTGTGGCGCAACGCCCAGCGCGCCGAGCTGGTGACGGCTGGCACAAACGGCGTGAGATCGTACGACGCCGCAGGCGAACT
Source organism: Planctomycetaceae bacterium (assembly GCA_052388175.1). Lineage (GTDB taxonomy): Bacteria > Planctomycetota > Planctomycetia > Planctomycetales > Planctomycetaceae > SIAF01. The sequence goes on from JBQTIL010000089.1 coordinate 41,618, forward strand.
GCTCTGGGAGCTCGAAGGCATGTCGAGCATTACGATCGGCGCTCCGTATTCGGCCGACGGGTTACTGTTCGTCAGTTCGGGGTACGTGATGGACCGCAATCGGCCGCTGTACGCCATTCGGCCGGGCGCGCAAGGCGATATCACGCTGCCCGACGACGAGGACCAGAGCGAATTCATCGCCTGGCGGCTGCGGAATGAGGCCCCTTACAATCCATCGACGCTCGTTTACCGCGGGCGCGTGTATGTGTTGTACGACAAGGGTTTGCTGGCCTGCTTCGACGCCACCACGGGCGCCGCAATCTACGGCGGCGGCAACGGCAAGAAACGCATACCGAACGGACGCGCCTTCACGGCCTCTCCGTGGGCCAGCGACGGCAAGGTCTTCTGCCTGAACGAAGATGGCGAGACGTTCGTGTTCGCGGCGGGAGACGAATTCAAGCTCTTGCACACGAACAGGCTGGGCGATGACGAGACGTCTCTGGCAACGCCGGCCATTGTGGGCGATCGCCTGCTGATTCGCACCGAGGGGCGGTTGTACTGCATCGGGCGGTAGGGGCGGTCGAGGTGGCCGGGAATGGGTGCGCGTGACGATTGACGGCGGATCGTGCCGTGCCTGAGCTGCCCGACATTACCGTGTACGTCGAGGCGCTCGAGCGGAGAATTCTGGCTCGCCGGCTAAAGCGCGTGCGCGTGGCCAGCCCGTTTTTGCTGCGGACGGTTGAGCCGCCGATCGATGCAGCCGAGGGACTTTCGGTCGTCGAGATTCGCCGATTGGGCAAGCGCATCGCCCTGGGGCTCGAAGGAGATCTGTGGCTTGTGCTGCACCTGATGATCGCCGGCCGGCTGCATTGGAAGCCCGCCGGGGCAAAGATTCCGGGGCGACTTGGGCTGGCGGCATTCGATTTCGAGAAAGGCACCCTGTTATTGACCGAAGCGGGTTCGAAACGCCGGGCCTCGCTGCACTTCGTGCGCGGTCAGGCGGGCCTTGCGCAACACGACCCCGGCGGAATCGAAACCCTGGGTGCCGACCTGGCCTTGTTCTCAAAAACCCTGCGCACACGAAACCATACGCTCAAGCGGGCGCTGACCGATCCCTCGCTCTTCAGCGGCATCGGCAGCGTCTATTCCGAAGAGATTCTGCATGCCGCGAGGCTGTCTCCACTCGCGTTGACCCAGAAGCTTGGGGACGACGAGGTCGAGCGGCTGTTTGAGGCAACGTACCAAACACTGCGGGACTGGGTAGATTGAATAAGTCGGGATGCTGGGGACGAGTTCCCGGAAAAGGTGACTGCCTTCCGGGAAGGAATGGCCGTGCATGGCCGGTTCGGCAAGCCATGCCCCGCGCGTGTGGCGCCCGGGTGCAACGGATTCGGTATGCCGACAACGACACCAACTATTGCCCAGGCTGCCAGACCAGGGGTGTCGTCCTTGCCGATCGGTCACTCTCGCGTCTGCTGAAGGATGACTGGCCTCGTTCGATCGACGAGGTCTGATGCGGCGGGCCGCTCAGGAGTTGGCGTCAAGTCGGCGGGGGCTGTTTTGGGGGCATCGAGCCTGACGCCGGGGACGGTCGGCGCCGCCGCCATTTGGCGTAACTTATTGTTCCACAATGCAATGTGTCTGATTGCCGGTACGTTCGGCAGGATCCATGCAATCCTCATGGTCGCCAAACCTCGCAGTTTCGGAACAATCGCTACAGTTTGCCTTTTCGGCATTCCGATAACATCCGCAGGTCCATCCTCGCGCGCCGGATATTCCGGTTACAGGGGGTGGAGAAGACACGTCCTGGGGAATGCCCTGCGAAGAGGACACTCTGATGCGGATTCCATTCTGGCCTGTACTGGTCTGCGGCGGGTTGCTCGCGACCGTGGTTGGGCAGACCGCCTTCGCGTTTGGCGACGGGTACATCGACGCGTCGCCGGTCGTTTCGGCCGCCGGGGCCGACTCGTCCGACCTGTTCACAGACCCCAGTTACGAAGGGCCGTTCGACGGCGCCCCGGCATATCAGCCGGCGCAGTACATGTCTGACCCCGCCGCCGGCATGGGCTTCGCCGGAGCACCGGGGGGCACAGTGCCCCCACCCAACGCCTGGCCCAACATTTCTCCCTACACGCAGCACAACTGGGAAGGCTATTACAACGACCAGGGGCTCTGGAACTACGAAGCGAACGACGATCGGACACGCGCGCTTCTGAGCCTTGAGTTTCTGATCGTCTGGGGCGTGAAGCCGGGCAACCATTTGATCGGCAGCCAGCTTTCTGACTTCGTCGCGGCCCGCACGATTTCATCGGAGCCGCAGTTCCTCTCAAACGTCTTTCCGAACCAGACGACCAGCAATTTCAACGATATGAGCCATTACGGCGTCAAGGCCCGCTACGGTTGGGAAAACCCCGACAAGTCGGGGTTCATCGTGAGCGGTTTCTATGCTGCCGAGAAAGAACGAACCGTTGGCGCCGACACGCCCCACGACAACCCGATCTTCGGGGCCCCCAACGGTGATCCACTGAACCCCAACCTGCAAGCACTGGCCTCGATTACGTTTCAGCAGCCGGGTGGCGGCGGGAACCAGGTGACTTACGACACGAGCTTTCTGAAGACCTACGACCAGCAATTCTGGGGCGCCGACGCCAACTTTTACATGGCGCCGTTCTTCAAGCGCCCCAGTTTCACGGCCCAGATGCTGTATGGAGTGCAATATCTGCGGATCTGGGAGTCGCTGTCGGTCAACGCCGTTGACAGCAGCCTGGGGTACACCGTGAGCATTCCCAGCGGCGAGATCGGCAACATTGTCGACCTGGGCTTCCCGCAATTGCAAACGACAATCAACTCGCAGGTCACCAGCAACCTCGTCGGCCCGCAGATCGGCGTGCGGTACGACCTCGGAGGCGACAAGTTCAAGATCTGGGGGCAGTCGAAGGTGGCCGTGGCCGTCAACATGGACAACGCCCGGGTCTTCGGAGCCAATGCCATCGACTTCATCGACCGCGGCCTGTTCGGACCTCGCTCTTTCAACAACAGCGTCAGTCACACGCACATCTCGCCCATCTTTGATCAGTCGATCTACGGCGAGTTCCCGCTCTTCTCGATATTGCCTCTGGTCAACCGCCTGTCGTTCATCAACCGGGCCAACTTCCGCATCGGGTTCAACTACATTCTGGTCGGCGAAATGGCGCGGCCGGCCAACGTGATCGTCTACACCTACGGGAACCCTACGGTGAACGCCGACCGCACGACCTTCTCGCTCAAGACATTGAGCTTCGCCGTCGACTGGCGGTGGTAAGAGCGAGAGGGATGACGAAGTGGCCGCTCCATCAGGCATTCGTCATTCCCCCGACGACCGCGTCTGTTAAAATCGACGGCGTATGAACGCCGACGCGTTGAGCTCACCGCCAGGCTCCGGGAAACTTCAGCTACCCGTCTATCTCGACTGCCACGCCACCACGCCAGTCGATCCGCGGGTGCTCGAGGCGATGACGCCCTGGTTGGGCAAACGGTTCGGCAACCCGGCCAGCGTCAATCACTCGTTCGGGCGCGATGCGGCCGAGGCCGTAGAACAGGCGCGCGGGCAGCTTGCGGCGCTATTGCACGTCGACCCGCGCACCCTGATTTTCACCAGCGGGGCTACGGAAGCGAACAACCTGGCGCTCAAAGGCGCGTTGCGGCGAGCGCCCCGCGGGAGCCACCTGATCGTGAATGCGGCCGAGCACCGGGCGGTACTCGACCCCGCGCGCCGGCTCGCGCGGGAGGGCATTGAGATCACGATCGTCGAGGTCGATCGTGAGGCGCGGGTCGACCCACAGCGCATTGCCGAGACAATCACGCCCCGCACGCTGCTGGTGTCGGTGATGCTGGCCAACAACGAAGTCGGCACAATCAACCCTGTGGGCGAGATCGGTGCGATCTGCCGCCGCCACGGAGTACTGTTGCACTGTGACGCCGCGCAGGCAATCGGCCGGCTGCCGGTCGATCTGCAGGCGCTGCCGGTCGACCTCTTGAGCGTTTCGGGGCACAAGTTCTACGCTCCGCAAGGGGTCGGTGCGCTGTTCGTTCGGCGGGGTGACCCGCCGGTGCGGCTGGAACCGTTGTTCGATGGCGGCGGCCACGAACAGGGGTTGCGCAGCGGAACGCTGAGCGTGCCCTTGATCGTGGGGTTGGGGGCCGCCGCGTCAATCGCCTCAAGCGCCTTGGCTGATGAAATGCTGCGTGTCGCGGCGCTTCGAGATCGGCTCTGGCAGCGACTGTCGCAGCGGCTGGACGACCTGTTTCTGAACGGGCATCGCACTGAGCGCCTCGCAGGTAATTTGAACGTCAGTTTCGCGGGAGTCGATGGCGAGGCCCTGATGCACCAGCTTCGCGACATTGCCGTCAGTTCCGGGTCAGCCTGCACCACGGCTGAGCCCGAACCCAGCCACGTGCTGCGGGCAATGGGCGTCGACGAGCGGCTGTCGAAAGCCAGCCTGCGCTTCGGCCTGGGTCGGTTCACGACGGCCGACGAAGTCGATTTCGCGGCTGATTACGTCGCCACGACGATTGAGCGACTGCGAGAATAGCACAGAGCCAACTGGTGTCGGTGCGTCTGGGTCGGAAAGCTCGAAAACCATTCAACGCCTGCCGGCCCGGAGCGCCCGCGCAAGCCCGATCACGGTCGTCACGATTCCGAGCACGCAAAGTATTTTGAACACGAGAAGCCCCATCTGCCGCCACCAGGCGCCGGTGTAGAATTCAATCACGTCGGAAACGCCAAACAGGGCGAGACTACCCGCGGTCATTCGGGCCCAGCGCCTGGCGCGCGAATCTTTGCCGCCAAATCGCCATGCCACGAAAGCCGCCAGGCCCGCCCAGAACACGGCCTCGAAGAGGTTGAACGCGCGTCGACGAACGTCATTCCGCGACTACGCCAGGACACCCGGCACCACCTTGCCGAGCGAAATCGGCAGGGGACGGTTCAGCCGGTCGTATACCTCGGTCTGCGGGTCGAGCCCCAATAGCGAGTAGATGGTGGCGGCCAGATCTTCGACGGGCACCCCGTCGCGATCGGGAAACGCCCCGAGTTTGTCAGAGCGGCCGTGCACATATCCGCGCTTCACTCCGCCGCCGGCCAAGAGCGCCGTGTAACACCGCGACCAGTGATCGCGGCCGATGTTCGCGTTGATGCGCGGGGTGCGGCCGAACTCGCCCATCCAGACCACCAGCGTCGTATCGAGCAGGCCGCGCTGGTCGAGATCTTCCAGTAGCACGGGAAGGGTGTGGTCGGTGAGGGGCAGGAGATGGTTCCGCAAGATCGGGTAAGGCTGCGAATTGAAGAACCCGTGCGTGTCCCAGCCCCCTTCGAACGTCAATCCGCCGATCACGTCAGAGAAATACACGTTGATAAACTTGACCCCCGCTTCGACCAGACGCCGCGCGAGCAGGCAGCTCTGGCCGTACGTCGTCCGGCCGTATTTCTCGCGCAGCGCCTCGGGCTCGGCCGACAGATCGAACGCCTGCCGCAGGCCGGGCGAGTGCAGCATCGACAGGGTCTTCTCGTAAAAGGCGTTGAGCCCCGCGGCGGCGGCCTGTTCCTGCGCCTCGGTCTGCCGGTTCACCAGCTTCTGAAGTTCGCGGCGGTTTTGCAGCCTGTCGACGGTCAGGTTGGCCGGCAGCGACAATTCGGGCAGCTTGAAATCCGGCGCGTTGGGGTCGGTCGTAATCAACAGCGGGTCGTGCGCCTTTCCCAGAAAACTGGCGTGCTGCCCGGGTGTGATCTCGCCGTCGCGAATCACGTGCGGGTAGGCGACGAACGTGGGCATTCCGCCCGAATTGGGCGCGAGCCGGTCGACGACCGAGCCGTACGCGGGGAAAAGTTCCAGCGAGTCGCGCAGGCGGATATCGTCGAGCGGCGGGGCATGGCCCGTCAGGGCGTAATAGGAGGCCGAATTGTGGTTCGTCATGCGATGGTGGACCGTGCGCACGATGGTCACTTTGTCCAACACCTTGGCCGTTTCGGGCAGCAATTCGCAGACTTCGACCCCGGGGATGCTGCTGGCGATGCCGCCAAGCTGGCTGCGCACGCCGTCGGGCGCGAGCGGCTTGAGGTCGAACGTGTCGACGTGGCTGGGGCCGCCGAACTGGTACAGAAAAATCACCGACCGGGCACGGGCCGCCGGGCGCTGCGACTCGGCTGCCGCCAGAAACCGTGGCAAATTGAGCCCCAGCAGACCAATGCCCCCGATGCGTAGCACGTCGCGACGCAGCAGGCGTTTTGAAGCGGATTGTGCGACTGGAAACGTCACGGCGCTACCTCCGCATCAGAAACTCGTTCGAATTCAACAGCCCCCACAGCACGTCTTCAAGCCTCTCGCGCCGCAGTGGCGAACCGCCGAGGTATTCAAGCGTTCCGGCAAGCTCGGTCGACGAGGGGGCCCGGCTGAGCGCCGCCCAGTACAGCTCGTCGACGATCTGCCGGTCTGAGGCGACTTGGGTCAGCAGCCGGCCCAGGCGATTGTCAGGGCGGCTGAGCAGATCGGTCATCACCGTGCCGCTCACAAGTTGAAACGTCTGCGCGAGCGTCGTTTCTGTGCTGCGCTCGCATTCGCAGGATTGCAGCCGGGGCGGCTTGCCGAATATTTTCAGGAACTGCTCGGCCGGCCTGGGCGCGGCATCGCGCACGCGCACGGCCTGCACGCCCGGCAGCGCACCGGCCCGAATGCCGACCGGGTACCCCGCGAACTCAAGCGGCGCTTCGACCACCTGGCTGATGGCATCGAGCAAGACTTCGGCCGGCAGGCGGCGTTCGCGGGCGTGCGAAAACTTCGTTTCGTCGTCGCGGTTGGTGTCGTTGGTGGCGCACGACGACTGATACGTATGCGATTGCATGATCGTGCGGATCATGTGCCGCAGATCAAACTTGTGCGAGACCAGATCGTGCGACAGGGCCTCGAGAAGCGCCGGGTTCGACGGCGGATTGGTGGCGCGAAAATCGTCGACCGGGTCGACGATGCCTTGGCCCATCAGATGGTACCAGATGCGGTTCGCCTGGGCGTCGGCGAACAGCCGGTTGTCGGGTTGGGCGATCCACCCGGCCAGAGCCAGCAGCCGGTCGGACTCACCCGGAACGCCCTGGGCGCCGGTACCCAGAAACCGAGGTTTGGGCGGGGCGTTCGTTCGCGGATCGTCGATATTTCCCTCGCGAGCCATGCACACAATCTGCTCGCCGTCGAATTCGTGCCGGTCGTTTTCATCGCGCCGATGATTCTCGAGAACCCGGTACTTGACCCGCGAAAACAGGTTGGCCCATGCGTAGTAGTCGTCCTGGGTCCAGCGGTCGAACGGATGATTGTGGCACTTCGCGCACTGCAGCCTGACCCCCAGAAACAACTGCGCGGTCGACTCGGCCCGTGTGAGAGTGTCGCGCATCCCGCGCCAGTAGTTTGCCGCCGGCACCTGGTACGTGCTGCCGCGCGATGCGATCAGCTCACGGGCGAACTGGTCGAGCGGTACGTTCTGCTCGAGGCTGCGGCGGATCCAGCCATGAAACGCTTCGACCCCCTTTCGATCGAGCGTTTTCTCTTCGTTGCGCAACAGGTCCGACCATTTTGCGGCCCAGCACTCGGCGAATTCAGGCCGCTCGAGCAGGGCTTCGACGAGCCGGGCCCGCTTTTCGGAACGGGCGTCGGCATCGAACGCTTGCGCCTCGTCGGCCGACGGAAGAACTCCGAGCAGGTCGAGGTACGCCCGCCGCAAAAATGTCGCATCGTCGATCGGCCCCGAGGGGAGAATCGACAGCGACTTGAGGCGGGCGAACACGTGCTGGTCGATGAAATTCGCCGGCTCGGGCGCGCGCCACACGAATTCCGGCCGATCGGAAATGAACGCCAACCGCACCGGCGCCTGCCGGTTGAGATACCTGACGATGACCGTCACCTCGCACGCCCCTGGAGCGCGCACCACGCCGTCGCGATCGACCTCGACCGACGGCAGGGTCGTTTCGTAGCTGGCCAGCCGCGTCACGTCGCGGGTCGTTCCATCCGAAAACCGGGCGACAGCACGGAGCTCGACGCGATTGACTGGCGCCTTCAGCACGGTTTCAGCCGGTTCGACGGTCAGTCGTTCGACGTGGGGCAGTTGGGCGCGATCGGCCGGCATTCCCGCCGCGATCCAGCTTCGAAGAATCTCGTATTCGCGAGAGCCCATTGAGAGCCGCCGGCCCCCTTCGTGCGGCGTCTGCATGACGGGTTTCAGAAGCAACAGGCTCTGCTCGGGGTCGAGCACGTTGACGCGTCGCGACGACAAATCGCGCGTGAGCATCGCGAAATCTGCGGCCGGGTTCTCTCCCCGCAGCGACAGGCGGAACCCGCCTTTGCCGTTCTTATTGCCGTGACAGATCCCCTGGTTGCAACCGGCGCGCGACAATACGGCCATGACGTCGTGCTGAAACGACACGGCCGGTGCCGGGCCGTCATCGCCTGCGAAGGCGTTTGGGCCAAACGCAGCCACGGCCGGCAAAAAGGCCGCGGCCATCAAGCCTGATCGGAACAGGACGGGCATATTTCGGGCAGGTTCGGCACTTACAGCCGAAGGGAATGCAGACTCTCGGCAGACATATCACGGTAAGTTTATATCTTATCGTCGGCACAGGCCGGCTCACAGTCTGCCCCGGGCCCCGAAACGAGAAAGGGTCCATAACGGGCTTTGCGCGCCGGACGCGATGGGTTAGACCATCGGTGGACGAAGTCGAGCGACTTCGAGATCGCAAGCTCAAGGAGGAGCGTGAGATGGCCACGGGTGCTGTGCAGGACAC
>JBQTIL010000090.1:0-34434 GCA_052388175.1 Planctomycetaceae bacterium
CCGACCAGGTCCCAGAGCGCGTTGTCAACCGCGCTGATCGCGTGCACGACCATTCCCTTGCGTCCGTAATACAGCGTCGAGCGCCACATGATGTCCCACAGCCGCTCGATGTCGAACGGGTCTTCGCCGAGCAGCAGTTTCGTCAGGTGCTTTTCAATGATAAAGCCGGCGCCGGGGCCGCCGTAGCCGATGCCCGATACGCCCTTGTCGGTCGTGATCTGCACGACCGTCGGGCCCAGACTCTCGTCGGCCCTGAACAACGTCCGTCGCGGCTTATAGCGAGGGTAAATCGACATCGGGCTGGCGACTTCCGAGTCTCTCGCCGTAAACGATCCCGGCGCCGGCTCAAACGCCGGCACCGGCCGCTTGAGCTTGGGTTCGATCATCCGCACGCGCTCGATCTTGAGCCTGCTCGGTTCATCGGCAAAGGGCGCGACGGGTCGCGCGGGAGCGTCGGGTTTCTTATCATCGGCCAGAAGCGCGCCACCCGAAAGGAGAAACAATCCTGCGCTCAGGCAATCTCGCCGGTTCATGATCGTGCCTTTCTATTGCGGGTTGGAGGCCGCTCTTCTCGCGAGTGAGAACAGACCGCGATGATACCACTGCCTTGTGCCGAATGGCGAGTTGACGTCGCCGCACCATGCCCGCTGGCTCCCCTGCGTCAGACCGTGTTTCGCCCCAGCGCGCGACAAGGCTCGGGCAGCGATTTGGGCCGACTCAGTTCGGCGACCGACGCCGAAAGCGAGCCAGCGCCTCGGGCAACTGCGATTCGATCCAGCCGGCCTTGGCGTCGGTATAGGCATGTGTGCTGTCGGGATGAAGGTCGCGACAGCGCTGCTTTTCCCGGGCATATTCCTGGGCCTTCAGGTGATCGGCGCGCAGCAAATCTCGAAACGCCAGGTGCCTCTCGATTTCAGAGTGGCCGACCTCGAAACAGTGCAACTGCACGCGGCGCTTTCCGCTGGCCAGGTCGTCGAGGGTGAAGTATCGGCGGCCGGCGATGCCCAATTCGCCCCAGCCCTGATACCCCAGGTTCTGCAACAGCGACAAGCCTTCTTCGATCTGCACCAGGCTGCGACACTCGGGCAGCAGATCGAGAATCGGCTTGGCGAGAATGCCGGAAATCGCCGTCGAGCCGATGTGATGCACCGCGACCAGGTTTGGGCCGAGCGCGGCGAGCAATCGAGCCGATTCAGCTTCTGCTTCGAGCGCCCAGCGGGGCGAATGGGGCAGCAATTCGACCGGCCTTGGCGGCGGCATCTTTACGCTTCTCGCAGGTCGGCCGACCGGGCGCGAAGGATTTTACCTGAGTCGCGTCTACTACAGCTTCTCGAACATGAAGGCCATCGCTGCGATCCGCGGAAATGAATTCGAGCAGCAGATCAGGCGAGCAGGCGACCGCAGGAGAGCCGGTCGATCGCCGTTAAACCCGTCGTTTGTCCTTTCACCTGCTCAAGTGTTCGACTCGCTCTCCTGCTCTATTTTGGCCGCAGAGCGGCCAAAAATCGGGGCGACAGGATTCGAACCTGCGACCTCTTGGTCCCAAACCAAGCGCTCTAGCCAGGCTGAGCTACGCCCCGCAGGCTCGGTCGAGTCTAGCGCGGCCGATTCGCCGCGTCAACGGCGATCTGGGAAACCGAAAGAGGGAGCAGAGCGAGATTGGGGAGACGTTGGCAATTGGCCGCTGCGGTCCCATTTCGCAGGCGGCCTCGGTCGCGGGGTGGCGTGGCCTGAAGTGAGATGATTGCGACCGATGACGTCTCCGCCGGTGTCTCGTCTGCTCCCTCTTCCGTCACACTCGTTTCACGGGGGCGCGACGGGCTCAAAAGCCTGTCGTGCGGTCAGCCGTCGGCAAGCCCGAGTTCGTTGAGCGAATCGCGCTGGGCAACGCGGTTGCGCCGCCGCTGCTCGCGTTCGTCTTCAGCACGTTTGCGCCGTTCGGCGAGCACATCGCGTCGCGTCGATAGCTGTTCTTTCTGTTCGGGCGCCGCACCCGATTTTCTGGCGATGATCCGTGCACGGCGGGCGTCTCGCGCCTGCCGCACGGCGGCTTCGTATTGCTGCTGCTGGGCGATAGCCATCTGCCGATACTGCTCCTGCTGCACCATCATCAAGGCAGTCGCCTGCTGCTGGGCCTGGCAGGCCTGTTGGGCCGACTGGGCCAAACCCATCGCCGAAGAGGAACCGCCGCCTCCGCCGCCCGCTCCACCCCCACCCGGCCCGCCGCCGCGACCGCCCCCCATCATGCCCCCCCCGCCACCCGCCATGCTCCCCATGCTGGCGCCCCCGCTCCCACCGCTGCATTGAGCGCGGGCGAATTGGGGAGCAGCGCCGACGATTGCTCCTGCGACCACTGCGGCCGCCCAGCCTCCCTTGATCCGTCCAAAACTCATAAAGCATTGATTTCTCATCGGCTTAACTCCTGGGGGCGACATAGGTGTCCAGAGAGAGAAACGCATTCGCCGGGCAGCTCTCAACAGCAAATCAGTCGAATTCCGACTGGTGGGGTGTAGATCAACCCGAACGCGCTGGTACGATTGCCATTAGGCCCGAACCAGCCCCGGCGATTCGCAACAGATCGGCAAAAGCCTGGCCCCCCTGAAAGGCACACTCGGTATGGACCCGCCCGCGATGGGAGTCTCGCCGACCGACGAGCTCGTCAATCGCGTCATTCACGGCGACCGCGACGCGTTGGCTGAGATTTTCGGGATGTACCGAGATCGGCTGCGGCGCATCGTTTCATTTCGCCTCGACCCGCGTCTGGCCACGCGCGTCGATCTCGACGACGTGCTGCAAGACATCTACTTAAACGCCCAGCAAAGGCAGCAGTACGTGCTGCGCGAATCGTCGGGCGGGCTGTTCGTCTGGTTCCGGCTGATCACGCAGCAGACATTGGCCGACCTGCATCGCCGGCACCTGGGGACGCAGGCCCGCGATGTGGGGCGCGAGCGCACGTTGCGCGTAAGCTCTGATGCGGGGGCCACGTCATTCGCCATGTCGTCACTGCTGCTGGGGCACCTCACCTCGCCCAGTCAGGCGATGCTCCGCAAAGAACTTTCCGAGCAGCTTGATGCGGCGCTACAGTCGATGAGCGAACTTGACCGCGAAGTGTTGGTCTTGCGGCATTTTGAAGAGATGACCAATGGCGAAACGGCGCGACTTTTGGGAATCACCGAGCAGGCGGCCAGCGTGCGGTACGTGCGCGCGCTGGGGCGCTTGCAGCGAATTCTCGAGGCGATTCCCGGGTTCGCGGAGGGCCAATAGGCCATGAGCGTCGAGGGTGCGCGACAGGTTCCGCCGGCCGGGCCTGCTGACGAGTGCGTCGAAGCGGCGCTGTTCGGTTTGCCCGTCGCCGACCCGGCGAGCGCGGCCATCGTCCGCGACCCGGTCGAGCTGGCGACGAGCGATTTTCTCGATGAACTGCGGCAGGGGCTCAGGCCTTCGCTCGAAGTCTACCTGCAGCGCTACCCGCAGTACGCTACGCGGTTGCGCGAAATGCTGCCGCTGGTGGCTGCGATGGAATCGTGGCGACTGCGGCACGAGCTGGCCGAAACGCACTCAGCCCAGCCCGGCGCGCTGCCGCTCGAACGGCTGGGAGAATACCGCCTCGTCCGCGAGATCGGGCGGGGTGGCATGGGCGTGGTGTACGAGGCGGTGCGCGACTCACCCGGCCAGCGCGTGGCCCTGAAGCTGTTGCGAGGTCGCTTTCACGCAGCCTCGCTCTGGCGCAAACGCTTTTATGGCGAAGCCCGCACCGCGGCCCGGCTCAGCCACCATCACATCATTCCCGTCTACCAATTCGGCGAGCAGGAGGGCTGGTGCTACTTCACCATGCTACTGATCGAAGGGCTGGGGCTCGACCGGGTGATCTCGCTTTTGCGCGAGCCCGCAGGGGCCGTTTACGCCGATGATATAACGCGGTTGTTCGGCCCGACCGCGACACCCGAGCGCGAGGCGACGCCCACCGAGGCGGCCCGGGTGCTGCGCCGCGACTCCTGGTGGCAGATCGCAAAGATCGGCATGCAGGTGGCCGCCGCGCTGCGTTACGCGCATCGTCAGGGAATTCTGCATCGCGACATCAAGCCGGCCAATCTCCTGCTCGACGCCTCGGGTTCGGTCTGGGTGGCCGACTTTGGCATGGCCTCGAACAAGAACGCATTGTATCGCCGGAATGCCGATCATCTGGGTGGAACCCTGCGGTACATGGCGCCGGAACAGTTCCGCGGGGTGGTCGACGAACGCAGCGACGTGTATTCGCTGGGAGTGACGCTCTACGAACTGTGCACGTTGCAGTCGGCGTATGACGCGGCCGATCAGGCCGAACTGCTGGCGCAGGTGCGAGCGGCGCGGCCCCGCCGGCCGCGCACAGTCAATCGGCGCGTGCCTGCCGAACTCGAACGCATCATTCTGAAATCAATGGCCAGCGATCCGGCGTTGCGGTTTCAGTCGGCCGGAGAATTGCTGGCCGCGCTGCGGCCGCTGGTGAAAACTCAGGCGCCCGGCTGGCTCGACCCGATCGGCCGATTGCTCTCGCGTGGAAACTGAATTCCGCAGCTCCATGCAGAACCTGCGAATCACCCGGGCCCTTGCGGTTTGATGGCGTACACGCGCACGCTCGCCGCAAATTTGTTGACGTCGTAGCAGTTGAGCAAATTGGCCAGGCGCGCGTGCAGGGCGTCGTCGGGGCGCGCTGGCTGCAGGGCAGAGCAACAGCCGGGCTCGGCAATCTCGAGACTCGGTGCAGCTTTCGCCGGCGCCATCCCCGGGGAGCAGCAGGCCGACTGGTTCTCGACCTGCGAGTAGGCGTTGAGGTCGGCGCCGGAATCGAGCACTTGAACATGTTGGAACCCGGCTTCGCGCAACTGTCGTTCGTAATCGCCCACCAAAATCGCGCCCGCGATGCAGCCGACGTAGGCCATCAGGTCGGCGCCCAGTTCATCGGGCAAAGGTTGCTTCAGGGCGATATCGCTGGCGGCGAGGCGCCCGCCGGGCTTCAAGACCCTCGCAATCTCTCGAAATACGGCGGGCTTGTCGGTGGCCAGGTTGATGACGCAATTGCTGATGACGCAATCGACCGACTCATCGAGCAAGGGCAGGTCGTCAATTGTCGCCAGATGGAACTCCACGTTGGTAAGCGGCCTGCCGTGCTCAGCCCGCGCGGCGTTGCGGCGAGCCAGCTCGACCATCTCGGGCGTCATGTCGATGCCGATCGCCTTGCCGGAAGGCCCCACCCTCGCCGCCGCCAGAAACACGTCCAGCCCGCCCCCGCAACCCAGGTCGACTACCACCTCGCCCGGCGCAAGCGACGCGAACGCCGTGGGGTTCCCGCACGAGAGCCCCATGTTGGCCTCGGCGGGAATCGACGCGAGATCGGCACCCGAGTAACCGAACGCCTGAGCCACGGCCCGAACGCCAAGATGCTGCGACGACAGACCACTGGCGGCCACTGCGCCGTAGCGCGATCGTACCTCGTGCTCAATCTTCTGCGACATTTTTCAGCCTCCTGACGAGAACCCGAAACGCCCCTGCCGCGCGAGGAAGCGCCCGGCCCAGGCAGAACGATGCGGGCCACAAACCGCCACCGTCGATGCCTGCTGCCTCGCGCCGTCGTCACCCGTTCATTCGCGTCCAGGGTCGAGACGCTGCCGTTTACGAACTGCGCCCCGGTCTGTTCGCCTTGAAGGTGCATGATGCGGCGAACGAAATCAACCGTTGACGTCGCCCGAGCGGCCGCGCCCACTTGAGAGGCGTTCACGCCACGGTGACGCGGGTAATTGTCAGCTCGGGCAGATCGACAATCGCGAAGGTGTGGGGCGTTGCGCGATAAAGGGCCCCGGGGTTGAGAACGACCGTGCGGCCGATACGCTCCTGATGCGCGACGTGCGTGTGGCCATAACAGACCAGATCGTACTCGCCGCCTTGAATCGTGCGGCGGAAACGGGGGCCGTCGTCGCTGTGCAAGAGGGCTATGCGCGTTCCCTCCAGAGTCAGGTCTGCGAAGCGCTCGTGATACGACTGACCCGCCCCTTCAATGGCTGCGGCGAATTCCCGCGGGTCGCCATCGACATTGCCCAGAACGAAGTGGGTGGGCCAGTCGGAAAACAGCCTCACGATTTCACTCGAGCCGATGTCGCCGCAATGCAGCACCGCCTCGACCGCCTGTGACCGGATCAGTGACACAGCCTGCTCGGTATTCCTGATATGCCCGTGGGTGTCGCTCACAACGGCAATGCGCATGTCTCGCTTCCTCTCCGGTCGTGTCATCATCGGGAAGAGACGTCAATGCCCTCAATCAAGGCAAGCAACTATAGATTAAATGCGACGCCTTGCGCATGAAAATAGCCGCCATCCGGCGGCCGTTCGCCCCTTCCGACCATTCCGCTTCGCGGGCGTGCGAGTCGCAACTTTCCCCACAGGCAGGATCTGAAGGGCGCTCGCCAAGGGAGCAACCACTTCAGCACGGATCAGCGAACCTCGCCCTCGGCCGCGAAGCGGCCTTCCGACGCAGTATCGACCTCATTGCCCTCGGCCCTCCCTTCTACGAACCGAAGTCAACTGCCGGATGGCAGGTCCGGCCCGAACATCCTTCCGGAACCTCTCTCGGCTCCTTCCATATTTGCTACGCTGCCGCCGGCCCACTCGTTGGCGCGTCACCCCGGGGCACCTGAAGGAGTTGCCACCGCCCGGCGACCCGATTGTCGCAACGGGGGATTCCGGCTGAGGGCCCAAAAACCCACGGTCACGCCGGCTGCGCCTCGAATGGGCTCTTGGGCTGGGCCGTGCGGGCGCACAGCAGAATCCCCAGCTCATACAGCAGACACAGGGGGACCAGCATCATGATCATGCTCACGGGGTCCGACGGGGTCAGCACCATCGACAAGATGGAAATGATCAGAATCGCGTACCGCCGCTTCTCGCGGTACACCTGCACGCTCACCAGCCCGATCTTTTCCAACAGCAGCATGACCAGAGGCAATTGAAAGCTGACGCCGAACATCAGCGATACAACCAGGGCAAAGCTGATCCAATCGCCGATTTTGATTTCCGGCCGCAGGCCCAGCCAAATGTTGAAGTCGAAGAGAAAACCCAGCACGTACGGAATGACCACGAAGAAACAGAACAGGGTGCCTCCCAGAAACAGGATCACGCTGATGGGTAAATACGTGTAAACGTATTTCCGCTCGTGGGGGTACAAACCCGCCGCCACGAACAGCCAGAGCTGATAGAAAATCCAGGGGCTCGACAGCACGAAGCCCGCTGCCAGCGAGACTTTCAGGTAGATCATAAACGCCTCGTCAGGCCGGTCGGTGCGCGGCAACAGCGATTCGAGCCGCATCTTTTCGATCAGCTTTCCCAAGGGCGTCTCGGCGAGGTTGATCGTGACGAAGGCGGGCTGGGCGTCGTCAGGCAGCGCTGGGTAGGCCGCGGGCGCGGCAGCATGCAGTTGCCGGATGATATCGCGGGCATCGAGTTGTATTTCGAGCGTGCGATCCGGCTCGGGTTGTTGCTGCGCGGCCGCCGCGGCCGCCTTGCCGAACGTGCGCTCGTACCACGCCACGGCACTTTCCCAAAACGTCGTTTCGGCGATCGGCTGTTGGGCTTCGCGGGCCGCCGGCTGGCCAAATTTCTCTTCCATCGCCCGCACCACGGGTCGCTGTACGGCGACAATTATATGGTTGGAAAAGAAAAACGCTGCCGTGACTCCCACGGCCAGCCCGATGATCGCCCACCACAAATGGATGCGGAGCGCTTCGAGATGCTCGCCGAACGTCATCGTCGTGTCGTCGAACAGGTCTTTCTGAGACTTCATGGGTCACCCGCCGCAGATCGAAATTCGTAGTTACCGATTCGCGCGCAGAGATGCGGCACACCGGGCGGGGCCATACGGTGTGAACAACCGCGTGAAAAACGGGAGACCCGCCGGCAGACACCTCCACTCGCCGGGCGACCGCGGATTGACTCTGGCCGCCGCACC
Organism: Planctomycetaceae bacterium; assembly: GCA_052388175.1. Taxonomy (GTDB): domain Bacteria; phylum Planctomycetota; class Planctomycetia; order Planctomycetales; family Planctomycetaceae; genus SIAF01. The sequence continues at coordinate 7,976 of JBQTIL010000090.1, forward strand.
CTGTGGTGTCCACTCGGTTCGCCCGCAAAAGAGAGCAGGTCGTTTGGAGCGGATCAGATACTCGCGATTGTAAGCGAAGCCGCGGGGGTGTCAACGACGCTTCGCACTCACTCGGCCAGTTCCTGCCCGAAGGCCAGACGCATCTGCGGGTCGAATTGCCGCTCAAACTCCTTGAACAGCAGGCTCGGCTGGATGTCGTGATTGTTCTGGTATTTGTCGCTGCGGTATTCGTTCACGGCCCCTTCGAGCGTGTGGTAAAAAATCTGGCAGATGGGAACGCCGGCATACACTCGCACCGGCTGCACGGCGAACATTTCCAGGGTCCAGAATCCGCGAAAGCCGACGTCGCCGAACCCGGCCGTGATGTGCACAAACAACCCCAGCCGCCCCACCGACGAGCGGCCTTCGAGCATCGGCACGAGGTTGAACGTTTCCGTGCGTTCGATGGTACGCCCCAGGTAAAGCTGGTTGGGGTTCAGCACCAACCCTTCGGGGGGGATGACATAGCGGCGAAAGCGGTTGGGGCGGCGCATGTCGAGCACGATCTCTTCGTAGACCAACAGCTCGTTGTGCAGCCGCATGTTGTAGCTGTTGGGATTGAGCAGTCCTTCGTCAAAGGGCTCGATCACAATGTCTCTACCCAACCGAGCCTTGATCTCGCTGCCGGTGAGAATCATGGGATTTTCGGTGTCGAGTTTGCTTGTTGCCGATTTCGCAACGCGATCGGGCGGGGCATGCACCGTTTTGGCGCGCCCATACGCTAGGGGAGCGGGGCGGCAAGTGCAATCGAGGCCAACTCGCCTCCGGCTGCCCGCCCCCGGCCGAGCATTTCCCCCCGTCAGTTGTTAGCCCTCACCAAGGGCGGAAGCCCCACCCGGGGGCAAAGCCGCAAGAGCGGGCATTCGGGGCATTTCGGCCGCCGAGCGATGCAAACCCTCCGGCCGTGGTGGATCAGGCGGTGCGAAAAATTGATCCACTCGCTTCGCGGCAGAAGGTGCATCAGGTCGCGCTCGATTTTCTCGGCATCGTGATGTCGGGTCAGGCCCAGGAGCCGCGTGATGCGGCTCACGTGCGTATCGACCACGACCCCCGTTGCCAAGCCGAAAGCGGTACCCAGCAGCACATTGGCCGTTTTGCGGCCGACGCCGGGCAGTTGCGTCAATTCGTCTATGGTGCGAGGCAGGTTGCCGCCGAAGTCCGAAACCAGCATCCGCGACATGCCCAGCAGACTTCGGGCTTTCGCCCGGAAAAAACCGGTCGACTGGATCAACCGTTCCATGTCGGGCTGTGCGGCCTGCGCGAGCTTTTCGGGGGTGGGAAAACGGCGAAACAATTCGGGTGTGACGAGATTGACTCGTTCGTCGGTGCACTGGGCCGACAAAATCGTGGCAACCAGCAACTGAAACGGGTTGGCGTGACGCAAAGCGCAGACCGCGTCGGGGTAGGCCCGGGCCAGAGCGCGGGCGATCTGCCGTGCCCGACGCCGCATCTCAGACGCCTTGTCGGCAGATTTGATGCGAGCCATTCTGTTCTCCCGCGCGATACACCCCGAACGCCGCGTCAAATTCAGGGCCCCGACGGCCCGTTGCCGATGGACAGCCTGTCGCCCGGCTGGTTACAGTGAACGTATGTTCGAGGAGCGACCGGCACAATACCTGGAGGGTTTGCGGCTGTTCAACTCCGAAGACTTTTTCGAGGCACACGAGGTTTGGGAAGATCTGTGGTCAGAGATCGAGGGCGAACCAAAGAAATTTTTTCAGGGCCTGATTCAATCGGCGGTCGCCCTGCTGCATTTCGGCAACGGAAATCTGGGAGGCGCCAAGAAGGTCTACTATTCCTGCCGCAAGTATCTGGAACCGTATCGGCCGGCGTATGCCGGCCTCGACGTGACGAAGTTTCTTGACGACCTCGAACGCTGCTTTCAGGAATTGATCGACAACAACGAGACGTACCCCACGGGGGTCGAACTGCGGGATGAATTGGTCCCCAAGATCCCCCCCTTGAGTGGAAGCGACGAGCCATGAAATCAGAACCCGAATTCGCCGCCGACCTGACCGGGTTTACCGGCACCGCGCCTTTGTTTCCCCTGCCCAATGCGGTGCTGTTTCCGCACGTCGCGCTGCCGCTGCATGTTTTTGAGCCGCGTTACCGCCAGATGGTGGCCGACGTGCTCGAGCGCGACCGCTGGCTGGCGCTGGCGCTCTTGAAATCAGACTGGGAACCAGCCGGCGACAGCCGCCCGCCGATTCACGACATGGTTTGCCTGGGGAAGATCACTGTCGAAGAACGATTGCCTTCGGGCAAGTACAATATTGTACTGACAGGCGTGCATCGCGCCGTGGTGGTCGACGAACCTGAGCTCGATCTGCCTTATCGCGTCGGCAAACTCGAACTGTATCGCGACTTCTATTCCATCGAGCCCCTGGTGGATCGGGCCGAGCGCCAGCAGGAACTGCTGGCGGCGTTTCGCCGGTTGTTCCCGCAGACGCGCGCCGATTCGCTGCTGGCCCAGGTGATGGATGCCGATCTGCCATTGGGCGTGTTGTGCGACCTGCTGGGGGCCGTTCTACCCGTCGGCCCCCCACAGAAACTCTCGCTCTTGGAAGAGCTCGACGTCGATCTGCGAAGCGAACTGTTGCTCGATGCGATACGGCGGTTGCAGGCGGCCTCGGGCGACTTCGCGGCGCGGCGCGCGTTTCCGCCTCGTTTCAGCCTCAATTGAGCATGGAACCGCTGGAGCACGACGTCGATCAGCCGCGCATCGAGCTCGCCGTCCGCGAGATTCTGGCCGCGATCGGTGAAGACCCGCAGCGCGAAGGGTTGCGCGATACCCCCGCCCGCGTCGCCCGAATGTACGCCGAACTGTTTTCCGGGTTGCGGGCCCGGCCGGCCCAGCATCTCGAGCGGGTGTTTGAAGAGAAGTACGACGAGCTGGTGCTGGTCAAAGACATCACCTTCAACAGCCTCTGCGAGCACCATCTGCTGCCATTTACCGGGGTGGCGCACGTGGGGTACCTGCCCCGCGGAAAAGTGGCCGGACTCAGCAAACTGGCCCGCGTGGTAGACGATATTTCCCGCCGCCCCCAGGTGCAGGAGCGGATGACGCATCAGATCGCCGACCTGCTCGCAACCGAGCTCGATGCGAAGGGGGTCATCGTGGTCCTTGAGGCCACGCATACGTGCATGACGATCCGCGGGGTGCGAAAGCCGGGCAGCATCATGGTGACGAGCGCCGTCCGGGGGCTGTTCAAGTCGAACGAGGCGACGCGAGCCGAGGCCATGGCCTTGATTCACAGCCGAAGGTAGCCCCACCATGCAGGCCGCCGTGGCCTTTTTTGCCATCAGGCTTGTTTTCGGTATCAGCCTCTCGGCGCTGGCGCTACTGGGCCGCGAAGTCGTCTCGGCCTACTTCCGTATTCTGATGCTGCTGTCGCTGGGGCTGGCGGCCTTCTATTGCCTGTCGTCGGCGCGGCCGATGTGGGGAGGGCTGGCGATCTGCGGCTGCGCCTTCGTCGGTTCGGTATTCTGGCTGCTTGAACGGCGCGCCGCAGGCGCCTGGTCGCTGGCCCTCGTGGCTCTGCTCGCCGGCACAGAGCTCTGCCTGAGCGCGGGTATTCCATCGGAAAGGGCGGCGCTGCGGCTCTGCTCGGCTGTCGCCAGTGCGGGCACGCTGGGAACGGCCATGTGCGGTATGCTACTGGGGCATCGCTACCTGACCGCTCCGGGAATGCCGTTGGCTCCTCTGCTTTGGATCAATCGCCTCTTGTTCTGGGCGACGCTCGTGCGCGCCGGCCTGTCGGTTGCCGCACTCGCACAGAATGCAGCGATCTTCGGAAACTCGACCTACACGGTCTGGCTCGCGCTCCGCTGGCTCGCCGGCATCGCGGGGTCCTTTGCCGTCTGGTACATGGTCCGCAGGATTCTGGTGTACAGGAACACGCAATCAGCCACGGGCGTGTTGTTCGTCGGCGTCATTCTGACGTTTATCGGCGAACTGACGGCCGACCTGCTGTCCCGCGCGACGGGCATCGCTTACTGACGCGCCGGGCGGCTGGCTGTCTTTGTCGCCCCGCGCAACAAAGTTGGCTGGGTGATCGTCGATAGTGGACTTCTGCGGCCATCGGCAGGCGCCCTCTTCTGACGGATTGGCCGGTTTGGAAAATTGGTCGCAACGGGTGCCATGACAATTGCCAGCGCGCAACCAACGTACTATGCAATCGGTGCGCCACTGGAGTGGCCGACCGCAAATGGCCAAGGTCTGGCCGTGCTTCTCACCGACTGCCAGGCGCTGCCCGTCGGGGAATGCCGCGCAACGAAACTGAGGAAAGCGACCGGGCGCAACCAGCGAGGGCGGCGAGATCACAGCGCTCGCAAGCCCCAATCATTTATGGGAACCGAGCTACTTCTTCCCGCCTCGCTTCCGCGTATTCTTCGGCTTATTTGCCGGCCGAGCGTTCATCGCCCCGGCGCGACGGCTCGAAGGTTTCTTCGCACTCACGTTCGGGCGAACGATGTCTTTCGACTTCACCTCAAAAATGACGCGTTCGCCCGTCTTACGGTCGCTGATCGTCAGCGGTCCGCGAAAGTCGGCGGGGGGCAGCCAAACGTTGACATGGAATGGCGCGGATTTGGGAACCGTGATGTAACTGATAACCGCGCCTTCCGCGTTCACGCCGTAGTCGCTGTCACAGGCCAGGAAATTGTCTTTCACTCCCGGCGGCCCTTCCGCATGAAGCCAGTAGTATTTGGCACCGCGAACAAGAACGAAGACCGACAGCCTTCTGCCCAGGACGGGGTATTTGTCGAGCACGTTGTCGAGCACGCCGATCACCACGAATCGCCGCTTTCCAATCGCCCGGATGGCGCCCGGCAAACGCTGCTCCAGAAACGAAATCTCCGCCCGCCGTGGTCGCTCGCGCTTTTCGCGCAAGACGGCGCCGCGGCGAACCAGTTTTCGCAGCGCGCCATCGGGGTCGACATCCAGTGGATAATTGGCATACCGAATGGCCTCGGGGTAGATCATCACGCTGTTCAATCGATCTTCCATATAGAGGAAGACTCGCCAGAGCGGGTAACGGCCCAGCAGTTCCTTCTGGATGCGCTGCAACCGGTCGACAGTCACATATTCCCCGTTGGATTCTACGATCAAGCTGCGGTCGTCCGCCTGGAAGACGGGAAAGTAGGGCGGCCCTTCGAGCGGATCGAACTGTCTTCGCTGCGATTTCGGAACGAGCTTTTCGAACCACCGGTTTGCTGCCTCGTAAATTCCACAGATTTCACCCAACCGAAACCTCTGCATCCGCTTGCGGGATTGCAGCACACCGACGCCATCGTCGTACTCGCATCCGGGATTGTACCAGCCGTCGAACTCCGCGAAGGAAGGGTGTCGTTGTGTGGTCGCTCGAGTGCGCATGTTGGCATCCTGGCTGGGTTGGAATGTGAGAGATCATGGAAGCAACGACCGTCACTCGAATTAGTGTCTTGACATCCAATTCGGAATATGACGCGCCATTACAAACCGCCTTCGTCGTCTTGTATCGCCCTGGCGTTTTCAAATGCCCGATCGATTGCCCCCTTGAAGTTCAGTGCCGCAGTAGCGCTGACCCTTTCGGCGATTTCGATGTACAGACTGTCGGGATCATCGGTTAGATGCTTTTGCGCCATGTTCAAATCTCCCCGGTCGAGCGCCGCGATTGCCTTGCGGTAGTTATTGCTGTTCGCCGCCACATTCAACATTCCGATTTCCTGTGCGACGAGCTCGCCAACGCCGAAGGACACGGCTGCGCCGGCGATCATCAGCCGGAAGGCTCGCTGTTTCGCGATTTTCCGGCCCAACGCCAGCACCTCTTCCATCGTTTTCGGTTGACGGAACCCCGGGATGACCCGCTCCCTGACGCCTCTGTTGAAATCGGCGATTTTCGGAAGTTCCTGGCCGTAGGCGCCTTTCCCATCCTTGATCAGGCCGACCAATTCTTCCATCTGTTCGGCCGTCATCTTGTTCGACTCGCTGACTTTCTTCAGCTTTATGAACTTCGGCAACTCTTCCTTCAGCGCCTCGGTGTAGTCGGTATGCGGGACGCCATTAATAGTCTGGTTTCCATGGGGCGGAACAGTCGGCCCCGAGAGCGACCCGAGGGCGTACAGCTTGGCATCACGCGACAGGAACGGCCGAACATCGGGCTGTTGAAGCGCAGCCAGGGTCGTCCAATGATGGCCCTTGCCTTTTGGTAATGGCAGCCGTGCGCGGGCCTCAGCCGTCGGATGCGCTGTTTTCGATGCACCCGCGAGTTTTGCTTTGGGGCTCGCCGGCGCGCCCTCGCCTGACTTGGTCCATTGACCGCCACCGGGCTGGCCCGCGGGAACGCGAGGATGTTTGCTCGGGTCCCAGTCGGCTTCGAACAACATCCTGGAGAAAGGCTCGGCACGCGGCCTTCCACCGCGCGCTTCGGCTTCTTCCTTGCGGAGTTTCTTTTCACTCTTGGTCGAGAATTTCGCGCACCATTCGAGGTTCTCGCGCTGGCGGCGATTTCTGGCTTCCGCTTCCCGGAGATTGCGCAACTTTTCCGCGTGTCGTGCTGAATAGCGGGCCAGGTTGGCGAGCAGCTTGTGTTCTTCCACGCCTTCTGCCACCGGACTGCCGCTTTTCGGAGCCGAACTGCTCAAGAGCGAATTCGCAAAGGCTCCGGGCTCCTTCCGGGTTCGGGGCCCTTGGTTTGCGGAATCAACATCCGGGTGTCGCAAGTCGCGATGCATAGTGCCTCGTTTCAAGAAGTCTCTCAAAGAAACAGAAAGCGTGCAGTTCAACCAAGATTATAATGTACATTTGTTCACATTACAACGTCTTTCGATGCAATTCCATTCGAAGCCGCCAGCCGAAGCCGGATCGGGCCTCGCGTCGCCCGGGCACGGCTCGAGACCCGGTCGGCAGGCACTCGCGCACCTTGACGATTAGAACCGCGCTAACAACCGTTCGATGCCGCCATGTTGCCGTGTTGCCGCCGCCTCGCCGGCTCCTCGCCAGGCTCAGTGAGATCGCCTATACTCGTGACGGGGTGCCGCGAAAGTCTTTGCGCGGCGTGCATTGGCTGGGTATGCAGATAGTCTATTCCTGTCCTGTCTGTGGTGGCGGGTTGCGGACGGCAGTTGTCGCCGCGACCGATGGGCTGCGCTGCGCCTCCTGCGGCTGGCAGCGGGAGCTGAGCGCTGCCCGCGCGACTGACGCAGCACCCCAACATTGCCTCGTGTGCGGTTGCGACGACTTGTGGCGGCAGAAGGATTTTCCGCAGAAGCTGGGGTTGGCGCTGGTCGGTGCCGGGGCCTTGCTGAGCACGATCGCCGTCGCCCTGCACATGCCCTCCACGGCACTCGCGGTCTTGCTGGCCTTTGCGCTGGCCGATCTGCTCTTGTTCGCCTGGATGCCTGACGTGCTGGTGTGCTACCGCTGCAGTGCCCGGCACCGGCGCACGACCCCTGGTGATCACGGGCGCTTCAATCTGGAAACGGCGGAACGGTACCGGCAGGAAGCGGCGCGTTTGAACGAGACCAGGGTTTGGAAGAACAGCGCTCACGTCTGATCGAAGACCTGACGCCGGAACTTCAGGGCGAGGTCCGCTGCGACCCGCTCACGGTCTCGATGTACGCGACCGACGCCAGCCTGTACCAGATTGCGCCTCTGGGGGTTGTGTTTCCGCGCCATCACGAAGACGTGGCGGCCGTCGCCCGATATGCGGCCCAGCAGGGCCTGCCTATTATCCCGCGGGGCGCCGGCACGGGGCTCGCCGGAGAGTCATTGGGTGCGGGGCTCGTTGTCGATTTCTCGCGGCACATGCGGGCGATCGAAACCATCGGCGAAGCGACGGTTCGCGTGCAACCCGGCGTCGTGCTGCAGCAACTCAATCGCGCGCTCAAGCAACAGGGGCGGTATTTCGCTCCTGACCCCTCGGGCGCGAGCGTCACCACGATCGGCAGCATGCTGGCGCTCGATGCGGCGGGGTCGCACTCGGTTCGCGTCGGCTCGACGCGCGACCATGTGGAGAGCCTGGCGGTGGTGCTGGCCGGCGGCGCGGCATTCGAAGCGGCCGACGAACCTGTTGCCGGTCGCGAGGCCGTCGAATCGAATGGGGCTTCTGCCAACGGATCGGCCGACGCCGTGCGCAGTGAGAAAGGTGCGAACGTCAAATCGAAGCTGGTTCAAGAGATCTCGCAGCTTCTCAAACAAAACGCCGGCCTGATCGACGAACGGCAGCCGCCTCTTGTCCGCAACCGTTGCGGCTATTTCCTGCGCGGCGTCTGCGACGGCAACCGGCTGAGGCTCGCTCGATTGCTGGTCGGTTCCGAGGGAACGCTGGCGCTCACGACGTCGGCAACGCTGCATACGACGGCCATTCCCGCCCATCGCGGCGTGGTGCTCTTGTTGTTCGGAAACATCGAGTCGGCGATGAAGGCCATTCAGGCGATAGCACCCCAGCAGCCCAGCGCCTGCGACCTGCTCGATCGCCGGCTGCTGACCCTCGCGCGCGAGGCCGACCGGCGGTTTGAGGAGCTGATCGCCGCCGGGGCAGAAGCGGCGCTGATTGTCGAGCAGACCGGGTTTACCCCCTCGCAGATTCGCAATCGGATTGCAATGGTCGTTCGAACGGTCCGACGGATGATTGACGCCCAGGCGGTCGCGCACGAGGCTTATACCCCGGGCGAAGTCGACTTTCTGTGGTCGCTGCCGGAAACAGTGGTGCCCCTGTTGGCGAAGCTGCCCGGCCAGGTGCGGCCTCTGCCTTTCGTCGAAGACGTGGCTGTGCCCCCCGAGGCCCTGCACGATTTTCTGGTGCGCGCGCAAACGGTCTTTCAGAAACATAAGGTCACCGCGTCGTTGTACGCGCATGCCGCCGCCGGGCAATTGCACATGCGCCCGTTCCTGCCTCCGCCGACTGCCGAGACCGCGCCGGTGATCGAAGCCCTGGCCCGCGATCTGTACGCGGCGACGTTCGAAGTCGGGGGGACAATCAGCGGCGAGCACGGCGCAGGGCTCTCGCGTTCGGCCTTTGTCCGCGAGCAATACGGGCCGCTGTACGACGTCTTCCGCGAAATCAAGGCCCTGTTCGACCCGCACAACCTGCTCAACCCCGGCAAAATAATCAACGACGACCCGCAGTTGACGATCCGCAACCTGCGTCCTTCCGACGCGGCGCCTTCCGCCGCGGTCGAACTGCAATTGCAGTGGAAGCCGTTGCAGCTCTGGCAGTCGGCGGCCCGTTGCAACGGGTGCGGCCAGTGCCGCACGCAAGACCCCGACTTGCGGATGTGCCCGCTGTTTCGGCTGGAACCGTCGGAAGAGGCGTCGCCGCGGGCAAAAGCCAACCTGATGAGGCACATTCTCGCGGGGCGCCTGGGGCCCCAGGAATTGGCGGCCCCGGAATTGAAACGGGTTGCCGATCTGTGCTTCAACTGCAAACAGTGTGAACTCGAATGCCCGTCGAACGTGAATGTTTCCCAATTAATGATCGAAGCCAAGGCAGCGCACGTCGCCGAGCACGGTCTCGGGAAAACCGACTGGATGCTCTCGCGCGCACACTCGTTCGGCGCGCTGGGAAGCGCGGCCTCGCCCGGTTTCAACTGGGCCTTGAGCAATCCTGCCGCCCGCTGGGTGCTCGAAAAGCTGACGGGCATCAGCCGCCGCCGCAAGCTGCCGCGGTTTGCGCGGCGGTCGTTTCTGCGGCTGACGCAGCGCGCGCTCTTGACGCGGCCGGCGCTGTCGGCAGGCCGCAAACCGGTGGTCTATTTCGTCGATCATTACGCCAATTATCACGATCCCGAACTGGGCCGGGCGTTCGTGGCGCTGCTCGCGCACAACCATGTTCCCGTGCACGTTCCGCCGGAGCAAACGGCCTCGGGCATGGCCATGATCTCTGCCGGAGACCTCGAAGCGGCTCGAGAACTGGCGGCCGCCAACCTGCGCGAACTGGCCGATTTTGCCCGGGAAGGCTGCCAGATCGTGTGCACCGAGCCGGCCGCGGCCCTGTGCCTGAAGCACGAGTATCCGCTGGTGGTCGATCACCCCGACGTTGACGTCGTCGCCCGGCAGACGATCGAAGCCGGCGCCTACCTTGCCCAACTGCATCGCGAAGGGCGTTTGCGCACCGATTTCGTGCCGCTCGATATTGACGTGGGCTACCATACTCCCTGCCATCTCAGGGCGCTGGGCGCGGGAACGCCCTTGGCCGACCTGCTCGGTTTGATTCCTCGCCTCCGTCTCCATAGGATTGAAGAAGGCTGCTCGGGCATGGCGGGCGCCTGGGGGTTGACGCACCAGAACTTCCAGAGCTCCATCCGCATCGGCTGGGGCCTGATCACGAGAATGCGGGCCGGCGAGTTGCGCGTGGGCGCGACCGAATGCAGCAGTTGCAAGATGCAGATGGAACAGGGGACGGCGACCCCGACGATCCACCCCATCAAATTGCTGGCCCTGGCCGCCGGCCTGATGCCCGAGTTGCGTGAGCGACTCAAACCTTCGCGCCGAAAACTGCTGGTGACATGACGATAACCGTGAAGCTGTTCGCCCGGGCGTCCGACCTTGCGGGAACCGATTGCGTGTCGCTTGATCTGCCGGCGGCCGCCCGCGTCGGCGACTTGAAAGCCAAACTTGTGGCACGTTTCCCTCAATTGTCGCTCGTGCTGCCCAATCTGCTCGTCGCGGTCGACAACGATTACGCGTCTGACGCCGAGGTGTTGCCGGCGAACGCCGAGGTGGCCTGTTTTCCTCCGGTGAGCGGGGGGTGAAAGAAGGGCCCCGGTGCGGCCTCGGCCGCCCGAAACTCGCCGCAGCACCGAATCTCGATCTCGACAACATTCGCGCCAACCCAGCCTGAGATGTTTGAACCCGTTCCATGTTTCTGACCCGAGACCCCATTGATTTCGCCGCCTTGACCGAGTCGGTGCGCTCGACCAAGGCCGGCGCGGTAGTGTTGTTTCTGGGGACGGTCCGCGAGATGACGGCCGGCCGCCAGACAGCCGCCCTCGATTACGACGCATATCCGCAAATGGCTGAATTCAAAATCCGGCAGATTCTCGAAGAGGCGCAAGGCCGCTGGCCGGTGGTGAACGCCGCCGTCTCCCACCGGCTGGGCCATCTCGAGCTTGGCGATGTGAGCGTAGCGGTTGCAATCAGCACGCCGCATCGACAACACGCTTTCGAAGCGGGAAGATTCATCATCGACCGGCTCAAAGAAATCGTCCCCATCTGGAAGAAAGACCAATGGGCCGACGGAACCAGCGAGTGGGTCCATCCCGGTACGGACACAAAAAATACACAGCCCCCCGCCATTGCGCGGGCCCAGAAGGGTTAGCGCGCAGCGGGCTTTGAGATCATGCAAACCGCCCAACAAACAACCCGACAAGAGGTGCCGCCTCTGGTCGATACCTTCGGCCGGATCCACACGAACTTGCGGATCAGCGTCACCGACCGCTGCAACATCCGCTGCTTCTACTGCATGCCGGCCGAAAACGTGCCGTTCATGAACCGCCGCGAGCTGCTGACGTTCGAAGAGATCGAGCGATTCGTGCGGGTGGCCGTCGCGCTGGGGCTGCGCAAGCTGCGCCTGACCGGCGGCGAGCCGCTCGTCCGCCGCGACCTGCACAAACTGGTGGCGAAGCTCGCCCACATCGATGGAATCGAAGACATCGGCCTGACGACCAACGGCATTCTTCTGGCCGAACAGGCGCAAGACCTGTTCGACGCGGGCCTCAGGCGCATCAACGTCAGCCTCGACGCGCTCGATCCGCAGAAATTCGAGCAGATCACCCGCCGCCAGGGGCACGAACAGGTCATCGCCGGCATCCGGCGCGCGCAAGAAGTGGGTTTCGACCCGGTAAAGGTCAATGCCGTGGCGGTGCGCGGGCTGACTGAGGACGAGATCGTTCCGTTCGGGCATTTCACCCGCCGCACCGGCGTCGAAATCCGCTTCATCGAATTCATGCCGCTCGATGCCGACAATGCGTGGGAGCGCGAGAAGGTGCTGTTCGCGCACGAGATACTCGACACGCTGTCGCGAGAGATCATGCCGCTGGTCGCTTGTGAAGATTCCGACCCGCAGGCGCCGGCCACTGCGTACCGGTTTGCCGATGGCGTGGGGCGCATCGGCATCATCGCATCAATCAGCCAGCCCTTCTGCCAGACCTGTGACCGCTTTCGCATCACGGCCGACGGCAAGCTGCGCAATTGCCTGTTCAGCCTCGAAGAGACAGACGTCAAGGCCCTGCTGCGAGGCGACGCCGACGACGCCACGATCGCCCAGGCCATTCGCGCCAGCATCGCCGCCAAGAAAGAAGGGCACGAAATCAACACCTCGCGGTTCATTCAGCCGGCGCGCCCGATGTATTCGATCGGCGGATGATGTTGCGCATACAGACAATTCCAAGGTCTGCAGAAAGGAGTGATCGTTCAAATGCCCAAGGCCTCGTCGCAGCGACAAATCGCGATACCCGGTTTGAAACAGGCTCTCGCAGAAGTTCTTCACGAACAACGAGACTTCCTACAGGAAATCGTTGCCGACGTCATTGAGGATGCCGGTCTGGTGAGGGCCATCCGCGAGGGCCGGAAGGGAAAGCCGGTCTCTCGTGCAAAGGTAATGGCGATACTCCGGGGCCGGAAATGAACTGCGCGTTCCTGTCCAGTTTTGCCCGGGATTTGCGCAACATTGATAGCGTCCCGACGCTGAATCGCGTGCAACGCGCAATCGCAATCGTAGAAGCGGCGGACGATCCGTCAAGAATACCTCACCTTGAGAAACTGCGGGGTGCCGATGACTGCTATAGAATCCGAGTTGGCGACTATCGGATTGGTCTCACCATAAGTGCCGGTACGGCGACATTCGTCCGATGCCTTCATCGGCGTGACATTTATCGGTACTTCACGTAGCTCGCAGTTGTCGAGTCGATCGTTGCCCCAATCGAGGCCCAGTGCCGCCTTCGAATGATGCACGCGTTGCTGCGTACAATTCGACGAAGTTTCGATGTCAACCGATACGTCAGCCGTTGATTCCCGCACGTCATGTCCGACCGCGCTCGCATCTATCTCGACAACGCCGCCACCAGCTTCCCCAAGCCTGAAACCGTCTACTCGGCCGTCGACCGCTATCAGCGCCACGGCGGCGCCGCTGTCGGACGCGGCGCGTACCGCGCAGCGCTCGACATCACCGCCCTTGTCGCCCGCTGCCGCCAGCGCATTGCCGACCTGCTTGCCGCCGAAGGCCCCGAGCGCGTCATCTTCACCTTCAACGCGACCGACAGCCTGAATCTCGCGCTCTATGGCCTCTTGCGCGAGGGCGATCACGTCGTTACCTCGGTCATCGAGCACAATTCGGTGCTGCGGCCGTTGCGGGCCCTCAACGAACAACGCGGGGTGGAGGTAACGCACGTCGCGGCCGGCCCTGAGGGCTTTGTCGACCCCAACGAAGTACGCAGGCTTTTGAGGCCGCGAACGCGCCTCGTGGCGCTGATTCACGCCTCGAACGTGACCGGCGCGATCCAGCCGATCGCCGAGGTCGGCCGGATCGCGCACGACGCGGGGGCGCGGTTTCTGGTTGACGCGGCACAGACCACCGGGCACGTTCCCATCGACCTCCGCCAGCTTCCGATCGACGTTCTGGCGTGCGCTGGCCACAAGGGGCTTCTGGGGCCGTTGGGCACCGGGGTGCTCTATCTTCGCCCGGGAGTCGAGTCGCAGGTGCACAGCGTCAGGCAGGGAGGAACCGGCACGCAAAGCGAAGACGACCGGCAGCCTGAGTCGCTTCCCGAAAAATACGAATCGGGCAATCACAACGCCCCCGGTCTGGTTGGCCTGGACGCAGGCGTCGCGTGGCTCATGGAACGAGGCATTGCCGACGTCGCCCGACACGAACAGGCACTGACCGCGCGCCTGTTGGCCGGCCTGGCCGAAACGCCCGGAGTGCAGGTCTATGGCCCGCCGGCTGACGCACCGCGCGTCGGCGTCGTCAGCCTCACGCTCGACGGCTGCGACCCGCAAGACCTCGCCGCCATTCTCGACCAGTCGTTCGGCATCGAATCGCGGGCCGGGTTGCACTGCGCCCCGGGCGCTCACCGCGCCCTCGGAACGCTCGAAACGGGCGGCACGCTGCGGCTGAGCGTCGGCCCGTTTTCGACCGAAGCCGACATCGACGCCGCGCTCGACGCCCTGCATCAGGTCGCCGCGGCGTAGATGCTGAAAAACCGTGACTGACTCCCGGACTTGCTTGAAGCGGCTAATAAGCGCATTTTGCGAGGTGCCAGTTCCCGTTTTTCTGGCGTCACGGTTTGTCGTCGCGCAACATGCTGGGCTCATTGTGCTTGCGACCGTGAACACAAATCGCTGACATTTGTGTTCACGCTTTGTGTTGGCGCCAACTCATTTCGTGGCAATCTCTTCTGAGCGCGAACACAAATTGATGGTCGATTTGGCGGCTGTGGGGGGGGAGGCGAGAGGGAGTAAGCCGGTTGCAGGCCTCTCCGCGGCTTGGGCGCGCAGCCCCTGTCTTTCGCCGGCAGCGGCCGAACGGCGCACGCTTTGCGCTGGCGGCACCCGTGCCAGGCACCATTTTACCGCGCCGGAATTGTGGCGCGCAGACGAATCGAGAGCGCATCTGGAAAACACGCAGCGAAAAGCCGACCCCGCTCCATCGAGGCCACTTCGTTCGCGGTGCGACTCGCTTCGCTCAGCGCGCCCGACGTGCCGGCAAGCACGCCAGACCGAGCGGCACCGACAAGACGGAATGCAACACGGCCGCCGGCCATAACAGCGGCCCGTCCCACGCGCCCTGAATGCCGACGACCACAAGCAGTAGGGTGCCACAAGCCTTGCGCAGTGGCACCGCGCAGAGGTGCAGTTCACTCAAACGGTGCGTCTGCGCTTCGCTGGACGATAACCTCTGAAAGCTACCGCTTCCAAATTTCGACAGGTTTGTCGAATTCTCAGAGCGCGTCACGGCATTGTCGTCGCGTAACGTGTCGCGGCGGTTGTTCATGCGAGCGCGAACACAAGCCGCGGCAATTTGTGTTCGCGCTTTGTGTTCACGCCAACGCCTTTCCGGTCAATCTCTTGTGAGCGCGAACGCAAATGGGAACAGCATTGCTCGGGTGTGTGAGGGCATGGGAGAGAGAACGCAACCGGCAACCTGGCGCACCCCCTCTCTTGCAATTGCTCACAACTGCAGCCATTTTAGCGGACCGCGATGAGGGCGCGCAGACGAATCGAGCGCGCATTTGGAAAACACGCGGCGAAAAGGCACACGGTGCGACTCTCACGCTCAGCGCACCCGGCATGCCGGTAGGCACGCCAGACCGAGCGGCACCGACAAGACGGAATGCAACACGGCCGCCGGCCATAACAGCGGCCCGGCCCACACGCCTCGCACTCCGACGTTGAGCAGGTAGATCGCGACGAGCAGGTTGTAGGCGGCCAGCCCCCAGGGCGCCAGCCCGCGCGATCTCGCGCTCGGCCACGAGGCCACTGCGAGCGAAAGCAGGGCGATGCCGGCCACGCGGGCGAGCGGGAGGGCGACGCCGGCAGGTTCCGCCCCCAGCAGCCAGCGCACGACGAGCGCGGGAATTGCGATCAATGCCACGCCGGTCGCGGCCTCGATGAGTGCCGCGATGGCAACCAGCCTGTTCAGGGATTGAGCGGAAGAGGGGGCGTTCACCCGAAACCGACTGGCTTACGAATCGGCTGGAATTGGAAGACGCCATCTTACTCAGACCGGCGCGGAAACGCGCTGCCACTGCAAGGCCGCAAAGATCGCTGAGACGCGCCGAGAAATCGACGGCAAAGAATCTCTGCACAGCAACGCTTCAAAATGTTGTCACGGCAGCAAGGTTCCCTGGATTGAGGGTTGCAGGCGTGATACTCCAGAATCCGATCGGGGCCGAGAAGATTTGTCCACGGAACAGACGGACCACACGGAAACGAATTGGAGAATGAGTTATCTCATTCGGTCCTATTTCTGTGTGTTTGGTGTGTTCCGTGGTCGTTTCCCATCTTTGGTTGCGGCCGCAGGCCGCTCTGCGTCTCTCCGCGCTCTTTGCGGTTTCATTGTTGGAACGTCGTGGCGGTAGCTGACGTCGAGAAGCGCCGAGATTCTGGGTGTTTCCCCTTCCGGCAGCGCTTCGTCCAGAAATTCCATTTACTTTTTCTGACGCACCAGTCAGACCGGCCTCGTGGCACCGTTCCGGGTTTCTCGTCGCCCTGGCAAGACGCAGGACTTCGATATTTATAGAAGATCGCTTGACATCGGCCGGCGGCCGGGTATCTTTTATCGAAATAGAAGACTGATTGACGACAGGGAGTGGTTCGCGTGGCACGCAAGCGGGCGGCGCATCCGACGGAACTCGAGCTCCTGATCCTCAAGGTGCTGTGGGACGATTCGCCCCTGCCCGTGCGGGCCATCCGCCAGGCCCTCGCTGCGGGCGGACGCGACCTGGCCCACACCACGGTCATCACCACGCTCAACGTGATGGTGCGCAAGAAGTATCTCAAACGTCGCATGTCGGGAAACGCCTGCCTGTTCGCCCCGCGCGTCGCGCGCGAACAGGTGTCGCAGGGAATGCTGCGCGATCTGGTACAGCAGGTCTTCGATGGTTCCACGAGGGCTGCGGTATTGGCACTGTTCAACTCCAACGAGATCAAGCCCGGCGAACTGAACGAATTGCGCGAGATCATCAAACGGCGAACGCCAGGCGCCGCCGGTGAGCGGGAGGCGTAGGTGTTGAAAAAGGTGTCTGGAACTTTGTGAACATGCAGATCCTAATGGGGTTTTCACGGGTGCGGAGAGTTCCAGACACCTTTTTCAACAGCCTGTTAGGCCGCTGAACAGGGCGACAGACGACAGACGCACGGACGACAGAGGGACAAACGGACTGAGCCACAGAAGTCAGACGCCGGTCATTCACAGCTTCCCTCGCAGGAGCCGGATCATGCCCCCCATCGACTCGCTTGCCGCCGGGTTCCTCGATCGCGACTTCTGCCTCCGTCTGACCTGCGCGCTCGTGCATCTCGTCTGGCAGGGAGCGCTCGTCGGGGCGGCAAGCGCCCTCGTCGCGGTCAGTCTTCGCCACCGCGCTGCCAGCCTGCGGTACGCGCTGCACGTCGCGGCCCTCTTCACTCTGGCCGCCTGCCTGCCGGTGACGTACCTGGCGGTCGACACGCGGCCGGTTTCGCAAGTGAATGACCGCCCCGCAGACGTGCTGCGAACGGCGGCGCAAAGTGCCCCGGCCGCTGCGAGCCGCGGGGGCACGATAGCGCGTGTCGACGGATCGCCGGGCACCGACGCTCTGTTGCCCGAGCCGCTTCTGGAGGGCCCCCTTTCTGCCGCAAGCGCCGCAGGCGTCGCCCAGACATCCGACCCGCCGCATGCGATTCAGAGACCGGGGGCCCTTTCGCCGACCGCGCGATTGCCGTTCTTACCGTCGTACCTCGTTGAAATCATTTCGCCTTTTGCCGCGGCGTTCTATTTTGCCGGGGTCTTCGTGATGTCGCTCAGGCTCCTGCTGGCCCTTCGGGGCGGGCAGGTGCTTCGCCACTCGGCCGAGGTGGTCACTGACCCGCACCTGCTGGCCCTCATTCATCGGCAGGCGCGGCGGATGGGGCTCAAGGCAGCGCCCCTGGTGGCCTGGTGCCGCCGGGTCTCGACGCCGGTTGTGGTGGGGGTCATCACGCCGGTGATTCTGCTCCCCGCGTCGCTTGTCGGCGGAATCTCGCCCGAACAACTCGCGCCTCTTCTCGCCCACGAGCTGGCCCATATCCGCCGGTTCGACCTGGTCGTGAACCTGCTGCAGCGCGTCGTCGAAGCGGCCCTCTTTTTCCATCCGGCAGTCTGGTACATCAGCCGGCAAATCAGCCGCGAACGCGAGAATTGTTGCGACGACCTCGTTGTCTCGGCGGGCTGGCCCCGCAGCACCTATGCGGCGGCGCTGGTGCGAATGGCCGAGCTGTGTACGCTGCGCCCCGTGTGTGCGGCCGCGGCGGTCCTGGCAGCCTCGGGCGAACGGCCGTCGGAATTCAAGCGCCGCGTGCTGCGATTGATGGAAGTCGACGAAGACTCACCGCTGCGACTGTCGCGCACGGGAGTTGCAACGATGGCGCTGGCCTTAATCGCGGCGTTTACAGGGCCGGCTGTCGTGCGCGAAATGGCGGTGGCGCAGAACGACAGCGGCGCGCCGGCAGTTGCTGCGGAGGGGGCAGCGGGCATCGAGCAGAGGACCGACAACACCGACGAGCGCGCAAGTCCGCAGGATCGCACTGCTCCCCCGGCCGAGTGGTTGCTGACCGTCACTGGCCGGGTCGTCCTGCCCGACGGATCGCCAGCGCAGAACGCAATTGTGCGAACGACTACGTATGCGAACGAAGATCAGCCCACCGCCGCCCGCACGAATGACGCCGGCGAGTTCCGCCTTGTGGGCAATTTCGGCTACGTCTTTCGGCTGCACGCACTGTCGGCCGATGGCAGGCAACAGACGGCGCGCATCCTGGCCGCAGGTTCGGTTCGCGCGGCTGCTGCATCTGGAATAACGCTCACGCTTCAGCCCGCGGTTCCTTATGAAGTCAGTGTCACGGCCGAGGGAAAGCCGATGGCCGGGGCTCAGGTCGTGGCACGGGGCTTTGAATATCAGGTCTCGGGAACGACTGACGCCCAAGGTAAGGTTCAATTGCTTCATCCAGCGAACCTTCCCATACGAGAACTTGTTGCCTGGCATCCGACGGCGGGCGTTGCCGGAATGCGAAATCTGGAAGAGGGTTTTCCAGGGAATGCGGCGATATCGCTGAAACCGCCCACGCCTCACACGATCCGCGTCATGGATCCCCTGGGTGACCCGGTCGCAGGAGTCGAACTGGCGATACATGTCCGCACCGACGATTCCGAATGGATCCTGACGGGCCTTGTCGGCGACGCACGCGTGCGGACCGATGCCGCCGGTTCGGCGATCGTTCCCTGGATGCCGCGGGAGAAGCTGAAATTCGTAGATATTCAACCGACCGGTTCCGACTGGAAACTCGACAAACGAGACATCAGCCGGCTTCACGAAGGGGTGAGCACCATTCAGGTGCGCCGCAGACACACCGTGCTGGGCCGAGTCGTAATGCCGGAGGGGGCCAACGCCGAAGGGTTGCTCATCACAGGCAACGGCTTCGGAAAAACAGAGATGGGCGACGGGGCGCGTGCTCGCGTCCGCGGCGATGGATTCTTCAGGCTCGAAGTTCCTTCGCAGCACACCTTCGTGCTGGGAATCGACGACCTGGAATGGGCGAGCAATCTGTGGTCGGACGTGATCCTGGCGACCGACACGGCCGAGCCCGCGCGGGTGATTCTCGAAGCGTACCCGGCAACGCCGCTAGTTGTCCGAGTGACGCGCGGCGCCAATCACAAGCCTGTGGCCGATGCCTGGGTCGACCTGTCGTCGAAGGATCAGGAGGGAAGAACGGGCGTCCACGGCTGGTTGAGAACCGATGAGAAGGGCGAAGCGCGAGCTGGTGTGGGGCTGGGCGAAATTCATGCGCGCCTCGACTTGAAAGCTTGGAATGAAAAACGAACCATCAAGATCGGTTCGTCCGAGCCCGTCACCGTCGAGTTTCACAGGAAGTGGGAGGGTGACCGCCGGGTGACGGGTCGCCTGACGCGGGCAGGCGCCCCCTTCAAGCCCTCGCCGACAGCCGTGGCCCGCGCCTGGGCGCCGCAGCCGGGAATCGCAGCGGTCACATTTCCATCCGCCATCCGACCTGACGGAACGCTGGAAGTCTCGTTCGATGCCGAGAAGCTGGCCGTGTCTGTCATCGATCCCGAGCAGAAACAGAGCGGGTACGTTGAAATCGGGGCCAACGACGCTCCCGTTGAACTCGCGATGCGGCCGACGGCCACGTACACGGGAACGCTTTTCGACGGCCTCGGTCAGCCGCTGCCCGACCGCACCTTGAAACTCTACTTCTCGAACTCAGGGTTTCAGCACGAGGCGTCGCCGGCCCAAACCACCGACCTCGACGGTCGTTTCCGATTCGAGGCGGTGCCCGCTCAGGTGGAGTTATTTGTTTCATTGGTGAACGAACCGGGGCGCTCGGAATACTACCTGACCGACTACAATCGGCTGTTTCAGCCCGGAGAAACCCGGTCGGAAGATGCGCTGCGCTTGCGCCCTCCCAACAATAACGCTGCTCAAATCGCTGCACCGGTTCCACTCGCCGAACGATTGCCAGCGCTCTGCCGCGACGCGCGCCTGAACGGCATGCACGTCTTGGCGATTCTTCAAGGAGACGATTCTGACGCGGCCGTGAGAACAGCAACACGGCTGCTCGATTACGACGCGGTGCCCGAGGTTCTGGGATATCTGACCGTGCGCATCACTCCCGACCGCATCACAGCCGATGCCAAATCGATCGCCGAACTGGGATGGCCCACCCCCAAGCCCGATCAGCTCGTGCTGGTCGCGCTGGATGGCCGGCAGAAGCTGATTTCATCTGAACGCATTGATTTGAAGCGGAACGATGCTGCGGGCGCCCAGGGTGCGGCCTTTCTGAAGCGGCACGGTCCCGCGGCGCGCGATGCGCTGGCGTTGTTCGAAGCGGCCAGAGAGGAGGCTCGCGCCAGCGGCCGTCGCGTCTGGCTCGTCGAAGGGGGCCCGCGCTGTGGCCCATGTTTTCGGCTGGCGCGCTGGCTGGACGATCACCGCGCGACGCTGGAAAAAGACTACCTCGTCGTCAAAGTGCTCGGTAGCATCGACCGAAACACGACGGAACTCATCAAGCGCTTCGGAAGTACTTCGCACGGCATTCCCTGGTTCGCGGTCATCGAGCCCGACGAAAAGATCCTGATCACCAGTGACGGACCTTTGGGGAATATCGGCGTGCCGGTCTCTGTCGAAGAGTTGCGCCATCTCCGCCGAATGATCGAAACAACGGCTCAAAAGATCACTCCGGATGAGATCGACACGCTGTTGAAGTCACTGTCGCCAGGCAAGTCGAACAACTGAATGGCGATAGAGGAATCCTGCACGGCACCAGCCAATGTCCCCACCCCGACTCGCGGGACGGGCCCTACTGTCTACCCTTCACAAGAAAACGGCTGAGGCCGCAAAGATCGGCGAGACGCGCCGAGAAAACGAGGGAAAAGAAGCTCTGCGTCTCCCTATGCCGATATTGTTTCTCCCCGCGTTGTCGCGTACCGACGAAGAAGGAACGCTAATCCGCACTGAACGCCGCTGATCCTGAATATTAGTGCCGATCGGTGGCGATCAGTGTTCGTGAACTTCGGTTGCAGCGTCGCGTGGCTCGCTGGCCGATTTGTCTCGTCGCACGAATTCCGGCTGAAGCCGGGACTACGAACGGGAGTGAGCCTGCTCCGATCTGAGTTCGCCAATTCGCCGAGCCACACCATCCGCCTCGCGGCCTGATGGCTTTGGCGCACCACGGTCGGTATCATGGCGGGCCTGCGTCTGAAATCTCCCCCACCCTGCTCGCCAGAATTCGCGGAGGTCGATCGTCGCCCAACGAACAGGACCGGAAGTACCTGGCCGCGGGCGTCTATCCGGAGCGCGACGGCGGCATCGTCATCCGCGGCGCTGGCCTGGGACATGATCGGAACCGAATTCGCCGGACGCCACCAGCAGTATGAACTCTTCTATGCGGGCGCTCCGTTTGTGACCAGGAACTATTCATTCATGAACTACGACTTCGGGGAAGCGCTTGACCTGGTCGACCGCTGTTTGGGCGAATACGAATGACGTGGCGCCCCTTGTGGGTTTTGGAATGTTCAGGCGAGCACAAGGCGTGCAGGATCCGAACGCTCAGGAGCAGATGATGAGGTTGACGTGGCTTTCGCTGATGGCGGCGTTGCTGATTGTCCAAGGCGCCTCGGCGCTGTTCGCCCAAGGGTCCGACAATCAGCGCCGGAGACCGGCGCAACAACCGACCTCGGCATCCGAGGCATTCGCCGCATTTCTGCAAAATCGAAAAGGTGCGCGCGCCGCCGAACAACCCAATCTCGCCGTTCCGCTAACCCATGCTGACGTTTCCTACGGCGACCACAACAAACAGGCCTTTGACCTTTGGCTCGCTGAATCGAAGGACGGTAAGCGGACGCCCCTCGTCATTTTCATTCATGGGGGCGGTTTTCGGGGTGGAGACAAGCGCAACATCAACAATCTGCCGATTCAAAAATACCTCGATCAGGGTATTTCGTTCGCATCCCTGAATTACCGGCTGAGCGATGCCGGCACCTACCCAATTATGATGCGGGACGCCGCACGCGGGTTGCAGTACATTCGATCCAGTGCCAAGGATTGGAACATTGATCCGGATCGGATTGCCTGCTTCGGCGGTTCCGCCGGTGCGGGCATCTCTCTCTGGCTCGCCTTTCATGACGACCTGGCGGAACCGGAGAGTCCCGATCCCGTGGCACGCCAATCAACTCGAATCGTTGCAGCCGGATCGATCAACGGCCAACCGACTTACGACCTGCGCACGTTTCGTGAATGGTTCGGCGTGCCGAATCTGAAACAGCATCCTGCGCTGTATTTCTTTTTCGGCGTCGAGAAGGAGGATGATTGGGAATCCTCCCGTGTTCAGTCGCTGATGTCGGACTCGGCGGCGATCACTCATCTGACAAAAGATGATCCCCCGGTCTTCATGACCTACAGCCGCGGGGACGTCCCGGTAGATGACAATTCGCCCCCCGATCTCTGGGTTCATCACGCCCGTCTGGGATTGAAGCTCGACGAAGCGATGGAAGCTCTCGGCCTGGAGTGTCATGTGACCTGGAACGACCGCCCCGACCAGGACTTCGCGGACATTCACGACTTTCTGCAGCAGAAAGTTTGTGCACAATCGGAAACAAAGACGCCGGGGAAGTGACCTCCGAAGCTTGTGCTTCAATGGAGTCAGACCCTTGGATGAGCCTGAAGGAACGGTGACAAATGCTCCGGAGATAGTCGAACTCACGTTCTGCATTGTCCAGCGCCCCCGGCATTACGACTGCCCGATCTCCGTCCCTGGCGGCCTGATGGCTTTGACGCACCGTGGCCGGTATCATGGCGGGCCTGCGTCTGAAATCTCCCCCACCCTGCTCGCCAGAATTCGCGGAGGTCGATCGGTCATGCCCCGTGCCTGCTTTTGGTTGGTTGTCGCGTTGCTGTTCCTTCCTCTGGCCGGCCTGGGCGCCGAGGTCCCCAAGGGAGAAATCAACAAATACTCGTTCGACCAGAGCCAGGTTTTTCCGGGCACCGTGCGCGACTACTGGGTGTACGTCCCGAAGCAGTACGACCCCGCCAAGCCCGCCTGCCTTTACGTCGGGCAAGACGGCGTGGGTTACAAGGCGCCCGAAGTGTTCGACCAGTTGATCGCCAGCAAAGAGATGCCGGTGACGATCGGCGTGTTCGTGACGCCGGGCCGTGTGCCGGCCTCCTCCGACCAGGCGCTCGATCGCTTCAACCGCAGCTTCGAATACGACAGCCTGGGGGATGGGTACGCGCGATTTCTGATTGAAGAGCTCTTGCCTGAGGTCGAAAAGAAGACCGCATCCGACGGCCGGCCGATCAGGCTCTCGAAAGACGGCAATGACCGCGCTATCGCCGGCGCCAGCTCGGGGGCGATCTGCGCGTTCACCGCGGCGTGGGAGCGGCCTGATGCGTTTCGCCGCGTGTTCAGCGCGATCGGCACCTACGTGGGCCTGCGCGGCGGGCACAACTACGCAACGCTCGTCCGCAAATATGAACCGAAGCCGATCCGCATCTTCCTCGAAGACGGCAGCCAGGACCTGAACATCTTCGGGGGCGACTGGTGGATCGCCAACCAGGAAATGGAGCGGGCGCTGACCTTCGCGGGTTACGAAGTGAACCACGCCTGGGGAGAAGGCGGGCACGACGTGAAGCATGCGACCGAAGTTTTTCCCGAGGCGATGCGCTGGCTGTGGAAAGACTGGCCCGCGCCGATCAAAACGGGCCGCGGCTCGCAGCAATTGCAAGATATTCTGGTGCCCGGCGAAGGGTGGCAGCTCGTGGGCGAAGGGTACAAGTTCACCGAAGGCCCGGCGGTCAACGCCAGGGGTGAGGTCTTCTTCAACGACGTCTTCGCGAAAAAGACGTTCAAGGTGGGGCTCGACGGGCAGTTGACCACCTTCATTGAAGACACCAAGGGAGGCGACGGCCAGGCGTTCGGCCCCGACGGGCGGCTGTACGCGGTCGCCGGTGCGGTCAACCAGATCATTGCCTACGACCCGGATGGAAAAGCGACGACGTTCGCCGAAGGGTTTCGCGGCAATGACATGGTCGTGCTGCACAATGGCGGCATGTACGTCACCAATCCCGGGTGGACCGGTGGGCCCAGCCAGATTTGGTACATCAGCGCGCGGGGCGAGAAGAAAACAGTCGACGAGGGGCTGAAATTCTCGAACGGCGTCACCGTGTCGCCCGATCAGTCGCTGTTGTACGTGGCCGACACCCGCACACAGTGGGTTTACAGCTATCAGATTCAGCCCGACGGGTCGCTCAAGCACAAACAGCGGTTCTTTCACCTGCACATGCCCGACAGTGCCGACGGCAGCGGGGCCGACGGGCTGCGTTGCGACCGCGACGGCCGAGTGTACGTGGCGACGCGCATGGGCATTCAGGTGTGCGACCCGCCGGGCCGGGTCAACTGCATCCTTCCGACGCCCAACGGCAAGCTGGCGAACGTCTGTTTCGGGGGCGAGAAGTTCGACACGCTGTACGCCATGTGCGGCGACAAGGTCTATAAGCGCAAGCTGAAAGTGACCGGCGCGCAGGCATGGCAATCGCCCACGAAGCCGGCGCCGCCCAAGCTGTAAGTCGTGCGGGCGAAGCCCATGCGCGAGCAACCGAAAAAGCGGCAGGGGCCGATCGGCGTCTTGCTCGACCCGACCGATTTTCTACGCGGTCTGCAGCGGACCAGGCCCCTCATGCGGGCCATCGTGTTGGCACTGGTCGTCGCGCTGCTGCTGCTCATCGCGCTCAGCATCTGGCTGCTGCGAGTGGCCGGCGGATTTGGCGCCGGACGGCACGCGGGAAACAGCCCGGTTGCCCCGGCATTACCAAACCGCTGAATGAGAACCGGCGCGAGGTGACACAAGGCCCATGCCTCGCGCGACCGATTCTGCCGACCGGGATGACGGCGACGTCGAAGCCGATCTCGACGACGAAGACGCTTCGACGATCGATTGCCCGTACTGCGGCAAAGCGATCTGTGAAGAGTCGCCGCGCTGCCCGCATTGCGGGCAGTATTTGTCTCAGGAAGACGCACCGCCGGGCCGGAAGCCGCTCTGGATTGTCATCGGCGTGCTGTTGTGCCTGTACATCGTCTATCGATGGGTCGTCGGATAGTCGGGGCGCCCCGCTAATTTCTTAGTCGCGCAACATACCGCTTGAGGACCGGCCGGCTCACACCGGCCGCTCGCCGTCACCACCCGCTCGCCGAACTCTTCGACCTTTCGACTCTTCGACTCTCAACGGGGCACTTTGGCCGGGTCGAAGTCGGCGACGTTGGTCGCGAAGTACCAGAGGTGGCCGTCGGGGTCGAGCAGGCCGCAGACCCGGTCGCCATAGAACTTGTTCTCTGGCGCGCTTTCAGACTTCGCGCCGGTCGCCAGCGCCCGCCGGTACAGGCCATCGACGTCGTCGCAATAGAGGTACAGCGACACCGACGGGCGGACCCCCATTGTCACGGGCGCCAGGCACGAATGCTGCGGACTTTCTGACCCGAACATGACCACCGCGTCGCGCCAGCGGATTTCCGCGTGCATCGTGCGCCCGTCGGGGCCGGCCAGCGCCATTTTCTTCTCAAGGCCGAACGCCCGCTGGTAAAACGCGAGCGCCGCGTCGGCATCTTTGACGGTCAGATAGGGAGACAGCCAGGGCATGTCGGCAGGTTTGGAGGGACGGTCAGCCATCGCGAAATCTCCGTGCAGGTGTGGTTCGGCCCAGGGGACAAATGCCGCTCTTTTGAGGACCCGCCGCAATCCTACCGAAATAGTATACATATGTCAACTATCAGGCTGCAAGGGACCAAATTGGGGATTGGGGACCGACCGTGAACAGCACCGCGCGGGGGTCACTTACGCCTCAAGGAGAGCGCCGACTCCTGCGACTCTGCGACTTTTTTCTCTGTGGCCTTTGGCCCTGCCGGGCGGCTCACGCTTTCCCGCTAGCCGATACCGCGGTCATGCGACATGCCGATTGACGGTACCGGCCGGCTCACGCCGGCCGCTCGCCGGGCACAACTCGAGTTTCACCGCGTCGCGTAGCGCCGTTCGAGCTGGTCGCGGGCCTCGGCCGGCAGCCGCAGGCCATGCGCCAGCCCAACTTCCGCAGTCCGTCAGGCCGATTTCGCGAATTGCCGGGGTTTTTGCAGGGTCGGTGGCAAAAGTTGGCACTACATTTCGGCCAGGGCGGGGGCGGCAGTCCGGGTGGGTTTTGCAATGCCG
>JBQTIL010000091.1:0-26398 GCA_052388175.1 Planctomycetaceae bacterium
ACTGTGGGGGGGGGGGGGGCGTGGTGTTTGTCTTATCAAACTGCTTTGGGGCGCGGGCGCGCTGGCCCCCGCGCGGCCGCCGTACGTCGAGATCAAAGGCACGGCCCAGATGTCTGACCGCGGCGGCGCCCGGCCGTACTTCGGCAGCATTCCCGACTTCGGCGGCGACAAGCCCGGGTATCTGCTCTCGGGGGTGGCCCCCGGCAGCCCGGCCGAGCTGGGGGGGCTCAAGGCGGGCGACCGCATCGTGCAACTGGGAATGGTGCGGATCGAGAACCTGGAGGATTTCGACCTGGCGCTCAGGCGGTTCACCCCCGGCGACACGGTCGAAGTGACTGCGATGCGCGGCGACGAGCGGGTCACGTTGAAAGTCACGCTCGAGAAGCCACGGGGCGGGTAACGATGATCGTCACGATCGACGGACCGGCCGGTGCGGGGAAAAGTTCGGCCGCCCGGGAACTCGCCACGCGGCTGGGTTTTCAGTTTCTCGACACGGGGGCCATGTATCGGGCCGTCACCTGGTATTGCCTGGCCCAGGGCCTCGACCTGCACGACGAGGCGGCCGTCGCGCAGGCGGCCGAAGGCCTCGACCTGCAGCTCGAGGGCGACCGGGTGCTGGTCGCCGGCGATGACGTGACCAGCGAGATTCGCACGAGCGCCGTGACACAGGCCTCGCGGTTCGCGGCGGGAAACGAGCGTGTCCGCCGGCGGCTCACCGAGCTGCAACGGCGCTTCGCGGCCGGGCGAAACGTCGTCACCGAAGGGCGCGATCAGGGAACGCTGGCGTTCCCCGACGCCCACTGCAAGTTTTATCTGACGGCGCACCCGCGGGAACGGGCCCTGCGGCGGCAGCACGAGCTGGCGGCGCGAGGAGAGTCTGCCGAGTTTGAACAGATTCTCGTGCAACAGGCGCAGCGCGACGAGCGCGACCGCCGGCGCGAGTTTGGCGGGTTGAAGCCGGCGCCCGACG
This sequence comes from Planctomycetaceae bacterium, assembly GCA_052388175.1. Taxonomy (GTDB): domain Bacteria; phylum Planctomycetota; class Planctomycetia; order Planctomycetales; family Planctomycetaceae; genus SIAF01. The sequence goes on from JBQTIL010000091.1 coordinate 971, forward strand.
CTATCGAAATCGACACGTCGGAGCTCAGCCTGCCTGCCGTTGTCGATCGGCTCGAACAGCTCGTGCGCGAAAAGCTGGCGGAGACCTCTCCGGCGGCCGGCCCCGGGTGAGGGGGGCCGGGAAGGGGGGCAGCGGAGTCGGCTTCAGAACCCCAGTTCGGCCTTCTCGGTCTTCCGCTGGTCGGCCTGACTGGCCTTCGTCGTGTCGGCACACGAGACGTACGACATCTTCGCCGTCGCCACGAAGCTCAGCCGCCGGGAGATGTCGACGAAATCCCACTTTGCCGTAAAGCTCTCTTCGTTTCCGTTGCGGACGACGCCCGGTGAGTTCTTGTCGTGCGGCCCGAGTTTCTGCACCAGCTTTTTGTAGGGGATCGTATCGCCCCCCATCTCGGTCAGACGGGCGGGCGTGTAGAAGGCCGTGATTTCGTACAGGACGCTGTCGAGGAACAGGTAATCGGCGGCGTCGGCCGATTGCAGCGTTTTCACCCGATAGCATTTCACGCCGGCTTTGCCGTTCGACTCGGCTTCGACGAGATCGGCCGCCGGATACTTCTCGAGAAACGCAGCGAGGCTGTTGCCGATTCCGACCCCTTCGAACGCGAACTGCTTCGCAGCCTGCACCTGGGCGGGGGTGCGGCGCTCGGGCTCGGGCGGCGGGGCGCCCAGCAGGGTCGCGACGACAGGAAACAGCAGCAACAGGGCGCTCGGCATGCCAGACCTTTCGTGTTTCGACAGGTTCCGGGAAGTCTACGACGCATCTCGGCGCGGTCGCCGAACCCCTTGTGCGACAGACCGGCGACGCCAGAAGCCGCCTGCGGAATTTGCGGAAGATTCACATTGCGCAGGGGGGTGCCGAACGACGGGCCGCGAGAAGGCTCAAAAGGCGCAAGCCATTCTCGGTGGCAGCGACCGTAGGGCGGGTCCCGCACGATTGTTCGCCTGGGTCAGCGCGCGGACCACAATGGCCGGCGAAGTGCCCTGGTCGCTGCGGAGCGGCCCGGGCTCTTTCAACAGCGATTCACGAGCACATTGGTGTGCGCCAGGCCGGCGAACTGCGGTTCTGGTCAGCAGCGAATTGCGACGCTGAGTGATAGACTGACGGTTGCGATTGGATGGTAAGGAACGGCGGCCCGATGGCGAAATCATTGTTCGAATATGCCGACTGGCTCGACGAGCGCGACCTGCTCTGGCCGCAGGCGCCCGAACCGACGGCCCCCCGGGCCACGCCGTTTCTACTGCCGCTCGCCGATGTTCGCGCGGTGACCTGGAGCGTCTATGGCGTGTTGCTGCTTTCCCTCGATGGTCGGTTGGAACCTCTCGTGCCCGACGCTCTGCGGATGGAAGTGGCCCTGGAAAAGACGATCCACGAATTTCACATGTGGCACAGCATGTCGCGAAAGCCAGGCGCCCCCTGGGAGTACATGCTGCAGCAGTACCGTCGTTTGATCGAGAACGAGAAGCTGGCCGGGTCGCGGCACAAGGGCGAGGCGCCCGAAGTCAATCTGGCGCGCGTCTGGCGGGTACTGATCGAACGGCTGCAGCAGAAAGACTATGCGTGGGATGAAGACCTTTACGGCGACCTCGACGAGTTCAGCGAAAAGGTGGCCTACTATTTTCACTCGTGCCTGCAGGGAATGCAGGCCGCGCCCAACGCGCTTCTGGCGCTGCAATCCGTTCGCGAGGCGGGGTGTGAACAGGGAATTATCGCTGACGGCCAGGCGTTTACGCTGGTTCAACTGAACCGCGCCCTGCGCTCGCAGGGAGACGTGCCGGCGCTCAACAGGTTGTTCACCCGCGGGGGGGTGAGCCTGTCGTACGACATCGGGTGCCGGCAGCCGGCCGCGTCGCTGTTCAAGGCGTGCCTGGCCGGCTTCGCGGCGCGTGGCATCGCGCCTGGGCGGGTGCTCTACGTTGCCAGCCGGCTGAAAGAGGAACTGGCCCCGGCGCGCAAGCTGGGGATAAAAACGGCGTTGTTCGCGGGCGACAAGCGCAGCCTGCAGGCCACGCCTGCGCAGGTGCAAGACCCCGAGCTGCGCCCGGATCGCATCTTGACCGACCTGCGGCAGATCCGTCAAATTGTGCAACCGGAATGAATCGGCGCGACGGCACGGTGCGTCGCGAAAGAACACCACCCATCTCTTGAATTCCTGGCACTCTGGCGCATGCCTCCTCCTGCCCTCTACGATCTGAGCCAGATCGATTTCAGCCGACCGGTGTTCGACATCGAAGCGATCCGTCGCGTCAACCCGCAACGGAACCAGATGGAGCAGTTGACGGCGATCGTCTACGTCGACACCGAGAACCACGGGCTGGTGGGTTACAAAGACATCACCGAGAACGAATTCTGGGTCCCGGGACATATGCCCGGGTTCCCCCTGATGCCCGGCGTCATCATGTGCGAGGCGGCCGCCCAGTTGGCCGGGTTTTATGCCCAGAAATACAAGCTGCTGGGCGGCGATTTCGTGGGTTTCGGCGGGATGGATGAGATACGCTTCCGGGGGCCGGTGTTCCCCGGGTCGCGGCTGGTGCTGATGGCCCGCATGACGAGCCTGCGGCCCAATCGCCGGGCGACCTTCGAGTTTCAGGGGCTGGTCGAAGACCGCGTCATCTTTACCGGCAGCATGATCGGGGTGCCGATCACCCGCGACCAGCGCCTGGAGATTTAGGCCCGCGAGCCGCCGCGACCCGAGCGCCTGACGCCCTAGGGGCGCGCAAGCAGGTTGATTTCACTGAGTATGGCCACCGCGTTCATTCCCGATCTGCAGCCGTGGTTTCTGACGCCCGCCGAAATCCCCCCCCCACCTCTCGACTGGCGGGAGTTTTTCGGAAATGCGCAGCCTGTCGAAGTCGAAGTGGGCACGGGCCGCGGGCTGTTTCTGGTGAATGCGGCCACCGCGACCCCCGCCGTCAACTTTCTGGGCATCGAGTGCGACTTCAAGGAAGGGCGCCGGGCCGCGCGGCGGCTGCAAAAGCGGGCGCTTGCAAACGCGCGCATTCTGGGCGCCGACGCGCGGCTCGTCGTCTCTCGCTACATTGTCGATGCGTCGGTGCAGGCGGTGCACGTTTATTTTCCCGACCCGTGGTGGAAGCGCAGGCATCGCAAGCGGCGCGTGTTCACGCCCGAGTTCGTCGTTCAGGCGGCCCGCATTCTGCGGCCCGGAGGGGTCTTGCACGCGTGGACCGACGTCGAAGAGTACTTTGGCGTGATGCGCGAGCTCTTGGCTGCGAACCCGACTTTCCGGGAACTGCCGGCCCCGGCCGAGCGGGCGCCCGAACACGATATGGACTATCACACCAGCTTCGAACGCAAGAAGCGCAAGGAGGGCCGGCCCATTTTTCGCGGCCGGTGGGAACTTCGCGCGGGGGGCGCCTGACGCATCTCGAGTCTCGCCGGCAAAACGGCGTGCGCCGTTGAGCGACCGACTGGTGGCGGGCGCGCTCGACCGAGCTGAGTTGAGGCGTGCCACGACCAGCGATCCATTGGGACCTGCACAACGAAAGAGCTCGCGGCGAAAGCGCGGATTCCCTCCCTTCCCCCCTCGCGGGGGAAGGGTTGGGGATGGGGGGCGTGCGACGCTGGAAAACACCCCCACCCCCGACCCCTCCCCCGTCGAGGGGGAGGGAGAGCATTGTGTGTCGACGCCGATGCGTCAGCGAGCCGCCGGGTCTTTCCTCGGCGGTGTGAACACGCGGCGGAATTTCTGCGAATGGAAGGCTCGTTGCCACGAGTGCCTCGACCGAGTTGAGTTGACGTTCGAGGTGAGGCGTCACGCCGGGTCGACGAGCAGCACGCGGTTCATTTCTTCGATGGTGGTGATTCCGAGGGCGACCTTGCGGGCGGCGGAAGATTGCAACGACCGCATGCCTTTGCCGCGCGCCATTTGCACGATTTCGCTGCGAGGCGCGCCGACCAGCAGGGCGTGCTTGATGTCGTCGTCGACCGCGATGATTTCAAACACGCCCGTCCGCCCCTGGTACCCGGTCTGGAAGCACGTGTCGCACCCGGCCCCTTTGGCAAGCTGCAACTCTCCGTCGACGCCGGCGGCTGAGAGCACCTGCTGGGTGACTTCGTCGGCCGTGACGGCCGTCTTGCAATGCTGGCACACCTTCCGCAAGAGCCTTTGCGCGACGACGGCCAGCAGGCTGTCGGCGACCAGCATGGGCGGGATGCCGAAATCGCGAAAGACGTCGAACGACGACGCGCCGTCATTGGCGTGCAGCGTGCTCAACACCAGGACGCCGGTGCGCGCGGCCCGCACGCCGATATGGGCCGTTTCGGGGTCGCGGATTTCGCCGATCATCACCACGTTGGGGTCTTGCCTTAAGACCCCGCGCAGCGCCTCGACGAACCCGAACCCGATCTTGGGCTCGATCTGAATCTGGTTGCAGCCGTAGATCCGGCGCTCGACCGGGTCTTCGATCGTCACCAGGCTCTTCGACGGGTGATTGACCAGTTCGAGGCAACTGTACATGGTGGTGCTTTTGCCCGACCCGACGGGCCCCACCGAGAGAATCATGCCGTAGGGGAGCGTCACGTAGCGCTTGAGAAGCTGCAACTGATCGGGTTCGGGGCCCAACTCGTCGAGGCGGCGCAGCGAGGCGCTGTCGGGCATCAGCCGCAACACGAGCCGCTCGCCCAGCGACGTAGGGCAGCTTCCGACGCGCACGTCGCGCTGCTGATCGAGAAACTGCCGCGAAATGTGGCCGTCTTGCGCCAGGCGCTTTTCGGCGATGTTCATGTTGGCCATCAGCTTGACGCGCGAGATCATCTGCGGCATCTGCTCGGGCGGCACCTGCAGAATGTCGTGCAGCATTCCGTCGACCCGCAACCGTACGCGCAAGCTGCCTTCCATCGGGTCGAGATGAATGTCTGTCGCGCGCAACTGGAACGCGCGCTCGAGCAGCAGGTCGACGAGCGGGGCGGGCCCTACGACGCCCAACAGCTCGCGCAATTCTTCCTGCAGCGCTTTCTGGGGGATTTCACGTGGCGGACGTGCGGCAGTGGTCGGTTCGGCCATGGCGTGCGAGGCGATGGAATGGAGGGTACAGAATGACCAATTCTTCGCGCAGACCGGCGGATTGCCGTCAGTTTCCCTTGGCGCCGCCTTTCGGCAATTCGGGGATTGTTCCCGGCAATCCCGGGATTGCTTTCAATGTTTCCGGGTTGATCTTCGGCAGTTCTGGAGTTGTCTTATCCGCCGCGGCGTCGGGCTTCGCATCGCCGGCCGGCGCCTCACCCGATTGTTCTTCGGCGGTTGATTCTTCTTCGGTTTCTTCTTCGGACGTTTCAACCGCGACCCTCGGCCGGGCATGGTTGAGCACGCCGGCAATGGCCAGCACGGCGCTGGCGACAACCAGGCCCACTCCCACGCCGCGCCGCAGCCCGGTGGCCCCGATGGCCGTCCACAGCCCGAACCCCAGGGCCACGGCCAGGCAACCCAGTTGCACGGCCAGCGAGACGGTCGGGTGGATGGCGTGCGCCCGCCAGAACGAGACGCCGAGGAAGCCCACGGCCACTGCGAGGGCCACCAGGCCCACGATCGTCCAGATGGTTGCCAGCCGCGGGCGGCCGTCAGATTGCAGGTCGAGCACTTCCAGCGCTTCCTGCCTCGTATCGGCAAATTCCCACAGCGCGTTCAGGCCGGCGGTATTCAGCACCTCGCGCACGACGGGCGCCGGCGCGAGCACGACCATGCGGCCGGTGTACGCCTTGACCCCTTTCCAGATGCGCACCAGCAACGTGACTTGCGCGCTTCCGAGATAGTCGAGCGGCGAAAGGTCGACGATCAGGGCCGGAGGCTTCGACGCATCCAACTCGCCCAGGATGCCGGCGGCGCTCTTTTCGATGTCTTCCCAGCGGAACGCATTCAGCTCGGGCTGCAGCGTCAGCCGCGAGTAGCCCGACTGGCGTTCAAACTCGAACGGTTTCCCCGCGTCCACGGCTTGAATTCTCCCCTTGAGTGTGCTCTTGCTCTCCCCCTGGCCCGACCCATGGCCGGAGAGCACACTTGTTCGGGTCTGGAACGGGCCAGCAGAACGGACCGTCGCCTGCCACGCGGTGTGAAGTGATTGTGCCTTGAGTGCGGATTTTACCGTAAACGCGCGTCAGAGGGTAGAAAGCTGGGGGCCAACCCTCAATTTTGCCCCCCTTCGGCCACGACCGGCTGCCGGGAATTTTCCGGCCCGCAGGCTCATTTCGACCGTGTCTGGGCAATCGCGGGGCCCCGGCGATGAAACCGTGCGTTTTCGCCAGCGGGCGCAGCCGATAGTACTTTTCGAGGTCCCGTCGGCCGACGTTCGAGCCGGAGTGCGTCCGGCGGCCCTGAAAAACGAATCCCGGTCCGGTTCCTGATTGACATCGGATTTTTCGCACCCGTATAGTAGGGAGGCAGGTGTTTGCCGCTCTTTCCGGGGCGGCAATGCCGGCCTTTGCGCCCTGACTTTCGGGGCCCGTGGACTCTCACCTCCGACGTACTGACTTTTATCGCCTATGACCCGGTTCAGCCGCATTCTGACTGTGCTCGTCACGGCGCTGTCGGTGGGGTTCATGGCGGTCGCCGCCGCGGCGGTTGCCGTCAGCACCGACTGGAAGGCGCGGTTGAACGAGTTTCCGAAGAGCAAGATCACGGCCCAGCAGCAGAAGATTTCGGAACTGAGCACGGCGCTGGCTGACACCGAGCGGGCGCAGAAGGCGTGGGTGGCCGGGGTCGATGCCGACGTCAAGGCGCTGGCTGACCCCAACACCGGCCGCGAGGCGCAGCTCGAGGCCCGGCTCAACATGCTCAACGAACTGGCGCACAAGCTTTTTGAGCAGATCGAAGTCGCGGCGCGTCAGGAGCAGGCGAAACTCGACGAGTTGAAGCTGCGCCGCGAAGACAAGTACCGGCTCGAAGCCCAGTACGACGAAATCGTGTCACAGAAGCAGGCGGCGCTGGCTGACGTGCGGCGGCTGCGCGACCTGCTGGTGCAGGCGGAAGGCATGCTGAAACGCGTTCAGGAACGCAACAAATCGCTGCACGCAGAAGCCCGCGACGGGCACGATGGCTTGCCCGAGCCCCCCGCTCAGGACTAACCGCCAAGCAGAAGTCGAGACAGGAGACCGGTCGATGCATTTCGTCGGCAAAATTCTGGTTGTGCTGCAGCTTGTGCTGAGCCTGGTGTTCTTGGCGTTTGCGGGCGTGGTGTACACGGCGCACGTGAAGTGGCGCGACGAGGCGCAGAAGCAGAAAGAGATGGTGGCCAGCCTGCAGAAAAAGCTGGGAGACAAAACGTCGGAAGCCGAGACGATCGACCGCACCCTCAGGGGAAAGGAAAATGCCGCGACGGAGCGAGCCAATATTGCCGAGGCCGCGCAGCGCGACCTGGTGAAAGAAGTGGCCCGGCTGAAAGCCGAAAACGGCGAGTTGCAGGTGGAGCGCAAGACCGCCACGCAGCAATCGTCGGTGGCCCTCAGCGAATCGTCGGCCCGCTGGGATGAAGCCAACAACGTGCGCGAGCTCAATCGCGACCTGACCGTCAAGCGCGACAAAGAACTGGGCGAACGCATCCGGATGGAAGACGAGTTGCGCAGCAAAGAGCAGGAGCTCGTGCAGGCGGAAACCAAAAACCGACAACTGATCGCCCGGATCGGCCAGTATCAGCAGGCGCTGCAGCAGGCCGGCATCAACGACGATATCAGCCAACTGGCGACCAAAGGGACCCCCCCGCCGCCCGTCGATGGAGAAATCCTGGAAATCAAGCCCGCGCGGGAAAAGGGAAGCAGCGAACTTGTCGAAGTGTCGCTGGGAAGCGATGACGGGTTGAAGAAGGGGCACGAAATGACGGTCTGGCGGCCAGGCGTCAACTCAGCCCAGAAGGCGCGGTACCTGGCCCGCATCGAAATTGTGCGCGTCGATCCGCAACGGGCCGTGGGGCGGGTCCTGGAAGAATCTCGCAACGGCCGAATTCAGAGAGGCGACAATGTCACCACGAAGCTCTAGTTCGCGAAAAAGCAAGGGGCCGCCTCCTCCGGCCGACGTCTACGTCGCCTTGCTGTACGTGTCGGTGGCCGCCTTGTGCATCGGCTGCATTCTGCTCGGGCTCGAGCTGAACGCCTACGAGTGGAAGCTGCCGACGTAGCGGAACACCACCGGCGAATGGCAGTTTTTACCCCGCCGCGGGAGTGACGCCGCGCCGAGCGACCGGGCGGGGCACCGGCGGCAGGGGAAGACGGCCCCTCGCAAACCGGATAAACCCCCGGCGGCTCGCTGATCTATTTGCCCCAGCGGGTCGCAGGCACGTTCGCCGTGGGGCATCTGGCCGCAAGCTGCTTGCTCTCGTGCGCTTGCGGAGATTCTGCGTAAGCAATTCGCACGGGGCACTTGCGTCGTTGAACGACGCCTGGGTCAGGCTCGGCCGCATCTCCACTCTCATATTGCCTCGATAGGCCGGTCGCCCTAGAATGCCGCCCCAATCGAGCCGGCGTTCCTTCATAACACCCCTCTGCGGCAAGACTTGAATCGCGCCGAGATGCCTGGCCCAGCTCTGGAAAGCGGACGGCACACCTTGTTGGAGCGGATCCTCAAGGGGGTGACGCGGGGCGTCGTTCGGTTCCCGGCGACCACCCTGGTGGGCTGCCTCGCACTGGCTTGCGCGGGGGGCTGGGTCACTCACACGACCCTGCGGTTCAAGACCAGCCGGGCCGACCTGATCGACCCGGCCACCGCCTACCACCAGCGGTGGCTGAACTACACGCGCGAGTTCGGCGACGTTTCGGAAGACATGGTCGTCGTCGTGGAGGGTTCCGACCGCGAGACGATCAAGCGCGCGATGGATGACCTGGGCCCGCGCATCGAACGCGAATCGGCCCTCTTTCAAAACGTTCTGTACCGCGTCGATCTCGGGCGGCTGCGAGCCAAGGCGCTGCAGTATTCGTCGCCCGAACAGCTCGATCAGGTGCTCTTGCAGCTCGACGAATTCAGCCCGCTGTTACGGAATTTCGACCTCTTGACGCTGCGGTCGCTGGTGCGCGAGATGCGGCTGAAGCTCGAAGAGTCGCAGCGTCAGCCCGACGAAATCGCGGGGCAGATCGTCGAGCCCTTCGTGCGGCAGACCGGCCTCTTGCTGGCGAGCCTCGGGCAGTTCGCCCGCGACCGGCGCGACTACATGTCTCCCTGGCAGGCCCTGGCGCCCGGCGGATCTTCTGAGCTTTCGGGCGAATTTCGCGACCGTTACCTGCTCAACGACAAGGGTACGATGGGCTTCATCAAGGCCCAACCGGTGGCCGCCAGCAGCGATTTCAACGGCACGTCGCCGGCCATTTCGCGATTGCGCGAAATGATCGCCGAGGCCGGCGCCCGGCACCCCCGCGTGCGGTTGGGGCTGACCGGGGTTCCGGTGCTCGAAAGCGACGAAATGCGCGACTCGCAGACCGCGATGTTCAAGGCCTCGATTCTGTCGTTCATCGGCGTCGCGGCCCTCATGCTGCTGGGTTTTCGCGGCCTGCGGTACCCGCTGGTGGGCAGCGCCGTGTTGCTCGTGGGCATGGCCTGGTCGTTCGGATTCACCACCCTGGCCATCGGGCACCTCAACATTCTCTCGGTTTCGTTTGCCGCCATGCTGATCGGCATCGGCATCGACTATTCGACGGTTTATCTGCTGCGGTATCTCGAAGTCAGGCACATGGGGCGAACCGCGGCCGAAGCGCTCGTTGAAACGGCGACGAGCGCGGGCGCCGGAATCTGGACGGCGGCCGTCTCGTCGTCAGTGGCGTTTGTGTGCGCGATCTTCACCGATTTCGCCGGCGTTTCAGAACTGGGGATCATCGCCGGCGGCGGAATTCTGTTGTGCACCGTCGGTGCGTTTGTGGTGATTCCGGCGATTTTGATGCTGATCGACCGGGGGCGCCCGGCCGACAGCCTGCCGCGCCCCTCGGAAAGCCGCTGGTTGAGTCTTTTGACCGCCCGCTACCCCCTGTGGGTGACGCTGGCGTGCAGCGTCGCGATCGCGTGGATTTCGACTTACGGCTTTCGGCTCGAATACGACTACAACCTGCTGCACCTGCAGGCCAGGGGGCTCGAATCGGTCGATGTGCAGAAGCGGATCTTCGACCAGGCCGAGCATTCGCTCTTGTTCGCCGTGTCGCTGGCTGACAGCCCGCGCGAGGTGCTCGAACTGAAGCAGCGCTTCGAGTCGCTGCCGGGCGTGCACCACGTTGAAGAACTGGCCGCGATGCTCCCGCGGAACCCGGCCGAAGAAACGTTCTTGCAGGTGCAGGCCGTACACGCACAATTGTCGCAATTGCCCGCGCGGGCGACCCCGCCGCGCGACGTTTCGCCCCGGCTGCTGGGCGACGAGCTCGAAAAACTCGAAACGCTGCTCACGTCGCTGGCGACGCCACAGGCCGCGGCCCTCGGCCGGCAGTTGGGTGGGTTTCTTGATGAGTTCGAGCAATTGACTCGCGACGAGCAGGTGCGGGTGCTGCGCGACTATCAGTCGCGCATGGCCGCCGACCTGTTGGCGCGGCTGCGGGGCCTCGAAGCCGTCTCGCAGACAGAGCCCTTGAGCCCCGCCGACCTGGCCCCCAATCTGGTCGGTCGGTTCATTTCGCCCCACGGCAAATGGCTTTTGCAGATCTACCCGCGGAACCAGATCTGGGACATCGAGCCTCTGGAAAAGTTCATTCAGGAGGTGCGTTCGGTCGACCCGGAGGCGACGGGCACGCCGCTGCAGACTTACGAAGCGTCGCGGGCCATCAAACGCAGCTACGAACTGGTGGGCCTGTACGCGCTGGTCGCCGTCACGATGTTTCTGCTGATCGACTTCCGCAACCCGCTGCATTGCGTGTTGGCGCTCTTGCCCCCATTGGCCGGGGCGGCCCTCATGTTCGGGCTGTTGGGGATTTTCGAAATTCCGCTGAACCCGGCCAACCTGATCGTGCTGCCGCTGGTGATCGGCCTGGGTGTCGATGGGGGGGTACACGTGATCCACGATTACCGGCAGCGCGCGGGGGCCTATTCCCCCTCGGCCAGCGTCATCAACGCGATCATTGTCAACTCGACGACGACGATGGTGGGCTTCGGCAGCATGTTGATCGCCAATCATCGCGGCTTGTTCAGCCTGGGGTTGGTGCTGACGATCGGCGTGGGAACGTGCCTGCTCGTGGCCGTGGTGCTGTTGCCGGCGATCTTGACGCTCTTGTCGCGCGGCCGGGCATCGGTGGTTTCGACCGTCGTCGACGACGGTTCGCCAATCATGCCGGAAACTGTATCGATCGAACCCTGGCCGGCCGAATTTGTTTCGAGGGAACGGGCTGCCTTCGCCTCGCGCGGAGCTGACGAAAAAGCGGCCGCGTGAAATTCACAGGCGTCGGTGCCACTCGGAGGCTCGGGGAGCGAGACGTGAGTTCTCCGTTCCCTCGGTTGACTCCTGTCAGGCTTTCGTCTTTCGAGGCCTTTGACACGCCCACAGGATCGTTACAGGAGCGAACGAAGGAAACGGAGAAGCTGTCGTGTGGTCGCGAGCGCGAGCGAGGGGGCACGCCATTCGGCCTGCAACCGCTGGCGCTTTCGGGTAGGTATCGCCGGGATGCGGCCATCCCCATGTGAATCCGAAGCAAGAGCGAGCAGGGGAGAGTGCCCCGGCCGCTCGACAGTGGCCGGGGCACGGCATGGCCCGAAGCGGCGAGGGCTCGCCGCACTCCAGAGCCTCTCGCAACGCGGCCAGCCCCGGTGTAAGCTGGAAGCGCGTCTTTCGACGCGGGAGGCACCGCGAATGATCAAGCGTTCGTCGCTCACCTGGCCCATCATGCTGGCGGTGGTGCTGCTCGCGCTGATCGTGGCCCTTTTGGTGATCTGGGTGATCGGGCAGGCCCAGAAAGAAGAATGGGCGCTGCTCACCGTCGGAACGATCTTCATCACCCTGATTCTGATCGGCCTGGTCGCGTATTTCATCTGGACGGTGAGGGAGTATCGTCTCAATCGTCGGCAGGCGAATTTTCTCGACAGTGTCACGCACGAGCTCAAATCTCCCATCGCCTCGCTCAAGCTTTGCCTGCAGACGCTCGACATGCGCGACGTCTCGCCCGACCAGCAGCGAGAGTTTCACCGCTTCATGATGGAAGACATTCAGCGCCTCGATTCACTGATCGACCATCTGCTGGCGGTGGCCCGCCTCGATCAGGTTGCCCGGCCTGAGCAGATCGAAAACGTGCCCCTCGAACGGCTCTTGCGGTCGTGCGCCGACGAGGTACTCCGCCGCTATCAGCTTGAACCGGGCCAGGTGCGGCTGGAGGTTGGGCCGGTGACGGTGCGGGGGACTCCGCGCGACCTCGACGTGATGTTTCTCAACCTGCTCGACAACGCCGCCAAGTACGGTGGAACGCCTGCCGAGGTTCTGGTGCAGGCCGAATTGAGTACGCCCGAACGGGTGGTCGTGCGGATTTCAGACAACGGCCGAGGGGTGCGGTTTGAATTGCGGCGAAAAATTTTCCAGCGGTTCTTCCGAGGGGGGTCTGAACTCGAACGGACGACGAAGGGAATCGGGCTGGGGCTGCCGATCGTCAAATCGCTGGTGGCCCGGATGAAGGGAAAGATTCACGTACACGGCCGCGGCCCGCTCCGCGGGGCCACGTTCGAAGTCGAGCTGCCGGGGCGAGCCGGCCCGACGCCTGCGCCCACCGAGCTCGAAGCTGCCGACGCGGCCCGCCCGAGCGTCGAGGCGCCCGACCCGCAGACTGCCATTCCCAGCGCGCCGTGACATACCGCCTTCTGGTTACTGTTGAAATTGGCCGGACAGCACCGGGGGGCTGACGCCCCCGCTCGCTGGCGTGGATACGTCGCATGAAGCCCCGGATTCTGATCGTTGAAGATGAACGGCACATCGGCGTGCCGGTGCGCTTCAATTGCGAAGCCGAGGGGTACGAGGCGACTCTCGTCGAAGATGGTCTGAGTGCCATTCGCCTGTTTGCCGAGAACTCGACCGCCTTCGACCTGGTGATTCTCGACCTGATGCTGCCGCAGAAAAGCGGGTATGCGGTGCTCGCCGACCTGCGGGCGATGGGCATCCTGGTGCCCGTGCTGATTCTGACGGCCCGCACCCTGTCTGAAGATCGCATTCGCGGGTTCGACGCCGGCGCCGATCAATACATGACCAAGCCCTTCGAGCTGCCGGAACTGCTGGCCCGCGTGCGGGGGCTGCTGGCCCGACACGCCCAGGTGAAAGGGGCGGCCCCGGCCCGGGCGAGGCCCGACGTCGAGCAGTATGAGTTCAACGGTGCGCAGATCGACTTCGCACGGCATGAGGTGCAGGTGCGCGGCGAGACGCGGTCGCTGACGTCGCTGGAAATGAAGCTCTTGAAGTATTTCATCGAGAACGAAGGGGTGGTGCTGACGCGCAACCAGTTGCTCGACAACGTCTGGGGCCTCGAATCGTCTCCCACCACGCGGACGGTCGACAATTTCGTCGCGCGGCTCCGGCAGCATTTCGAGACCGACCCGGCGAACCCCCGGCATTTTCTGTCGTTGCGCGGCGTCGGCTACCGGTTCGTCGCGCAACCGGCCGCGCCCGAGCCGCCGGCGGTAGGGTAATTGCAGCGCGGCGATTCGCAGGTAAACGATGGCGAGCGAGGCGTCAGTTTGAATCGTCAGCCACCCCGCAGCCTGGAATGGAACAGGAGCAAACGGAGCAAACAGAGTCGACAGGGAAATGCGCCCGTCTCTGTTTCCTCAGTTGTCTCCTGTTTCAGGCTTTTCCGTATACCTGGCGATCAAAGCGGTCCGTAAGACTACCGGTATCGAACCATTCGTCCGACACGGCGGACCGCTGCGCGCGAAATGCAGACTTCCTTGCACGTCCCTTGACGCCGAGCGCGACGTGCAGTAATCTCTGCATGTGGGATGCGCGGCCCATCTGGCCAGGGGCCGACCCGGCTCTCAGTCCCGGCGGAGCGACCCAATGCCTCGATTCACCCGCGGCGAGCTGGCCGTGATGCGGCTCTTGTGGCGGCACGGCGAGATGAAACCGAGCCAGATTCAAAGGCATTTCCCGGAGCCCATCAAGAATTCGGCGCTGCGTTCGTACCTGACGATTCTATTCAACAAAGGGCACGTCGGCCGGCGGAAGATCGGCAAGGCGTATGTCTACAAGGCCGCGACGCCGCAGCAATCGGCCTACCGCTCGACTTTGCGCGAGTTGATCGAGGTGTATTGTGCGGGGTCGGTGCGGTCGTTGATGTTGAATCTGATCCGCACAGAAAAGCTGAGCGCGAGCCAGCTTGTGCAACTGAAGCGGCTGGCCGACGAACAGCCGGAGGCGGCCCCGTCGCGCCGCCGGCGAAAAAGGTGGCGCTGAGCGAGGCGTGAGGCCGTGCGGGATGGCAATTCCTCGCCGCTTCGGAAATGTGTTTTGATCGGAGGGGTGGGACACGCGCGCATCGTGTGGCAGGCCTCCTGATGGAATTTCGCAAAACCAGAATTCCCAGGCTGTGACGAGTTACAGCGTTCCAGATCGAGTCCGCTGGCTCGAGCCCAATTTACGCACCGCACTCAGCGGGCAAGCCTGCCGCCAATCGGCCGCGTTTGCAGCCAGGCGAAGAACGCGGCGCCTGTCAGAAACAGGGCCACGCTGACCCATTGCGCTCCGGTGAGTGGCGTGCCGAACACGGGGGGCTCGTCGAACCGTAGAAACTCGATCAGAAAGCGGTTCACCGGGTACAGCATCCAGCCGAGCGCCAGCACTTCGCCGGCACGCCGGCGACAGGGATAGTAGAAATAGGTCAAGAGCGCCAAAAGCAGGGCGTTGAGCGCGTCGTAAATCTGCGTCGGGTGCAACGGCAGACTGCGCGGCTGGTCGTCCGCCAGATACCCGCGCAACACCAGGGCATCGAAGGGCACGCTCCCTTTCGGAAATTGAACGGCCCAGGGCAACGAGCAGACGTCGCCGTAACAGCAGCCGTGCAGCAGGCACCCCAGGCGACCGAACAAAAGCCCGATAAAGACCGACGTGATCGCGATGTCTCCGAACGCCAGGGCTGAGATTCTGCGGCGGCGGCAGAAGAGAACGTACGCCAGAGGCGCCAGAATCAGGGCGCCGTAGAGCACCAGCCCCCCATCGGGCAGGTTGACGAGCGCGACCAGTATTTGCCAGACAGTGCGCGGCTGGCCCGTTTTGGGGTCGGGGCCGAAGAATTGTGCGGGATGCGTCGCCACGTAGTAGGTTCGGCCGCCGATGATGCCTGAGAGAAACAGCCACATCGCCATGTCCCAGGCCAGGTCGCCGCTGGCCCCTTCTTTGCGCAGCCGCCGCGAGGCGAACGTCGAGGCAACCAGAAATCCGACGAACAGCATCGTGCCGTAGCCGTAAATCGGAATGTTCCTGAAGGGCAAGTTGGGGTCGCCCGCCTTGAACAAGGCCAGGGCCACGGCGGCCCAGGCGATCAACGGAGTGAACTCGATGCGCCACTTTCTGGTCTGGCGCCAGTGCTGCGCGAAGATTGCGAGGCCCAGCAGGGCCCAGAGCGCGAGCAGAAGTCCCAGGCCGAAGACGGGGACCCGGCCCAGAGGGCCCAGGTCGAGCGTGCCATCGAGCGGTATCTGGACGAGGACCGAGCGCATCACTCACCCGCCGGAATGGCCGAGGTCGATCACCTGATTGTCGATCAGCCGCGTCGTGCCCACGCGCGCCGCCACCAGGGCCACCAGTCGCGGAAGCGCCACCGCCGGCTCGGCCAGCGTGTCGGGATGCGCGAGAGTCGCATAGTCGGGGCGAACGAGCGCCTCGGAAGTCAGCAGCTCGTGCATCCGGCGGCGAACGACCGACAGATCGCGCTCGCCGGCCGTCAGCAGGTCGCGCGCCAGCTTCAGGCTGCGCGACAGGGCCAGGGCGGCGCGGCGTTCGTCGGCACTGAGATACACATTGCGGCTGCTGAGGGCCAACCCGTCGGCCTCGCGGACCGTGGGGCAGACCCTGATTTCAATCGGCACGTCGAAATCGGCGACCATCCGGCGGATGAGCGTCCGCTGCTGATAGTCTTTCTGCCCGAAATATGCCAAATCGGCCGGGACCATCTGGAACAGCTTCAGCACGACGGTCGCCACGCCTCGAAAGTGGCCGGGGCGGAACTTGCCTTCCAGCACGTCGGAAAGCCCCGCGACCTCGACGTACGAACAGAAGCCCGGCGGGTAGACGGTGGCGGTTTCAGGATGAAACACCAGATCAACGCCGGCCTGCGCGCACAGCCGCAGGTCGGTGGCCAGATCGCGCGGGTACTTTTGAAAATCTTCGTGCGGCCCGAATTGGGTCGGGTTGACGAAGATCGAGACGACGACGCGATCGCATTCGCGGCGTGCGGCTTCGATCAGGCTCAAGTGCCCGGCGTGCAGCGCGCCCATGGTGGGCACCAGCCCGATGCGCTCGTGGCGGAGGCGGGCCGCCGATACGAAGTCTCGCACGTCAGTAGCGCCGGCGACCGTTTGCAGCCCGCTGGGACCAGAACCCGAAGACGACACGCGCGACCACTCCTTCCGGCAGGTAACACACGACCGAACCGGCGGAATTCTAGCGACGGGCGCGCGATGAGGCGAGGGGGAGTCGGCGGACGGCCAATCGGTGTTAGAACAAGGCGACGAACAACGCCAGCGACAACAAAACGCCCAGACAGGGCCAGAACCAGAATTTCGTCCAATTGGTAGATCGCGACGTCAACCCGGTCGCGGGATCGACGATCTCTTTGGTGCAGATTTGATGGATCCAACCCGAGGCCTCGGTTCCCAGATACATTCCCAGACCATACGTCAACGTTCCGAACAACGCCTGACCGCTGTTGCGAATGGCTGCGGGGGCCGTGTTCTCGACATGAATGAAGCCGGCTGCGAAGAAGAAGTCGAAGCACAGCCCGTGCAATGCCAAACCGAGGATGACGAGGGGAAAGGGGCGCCCGATCGCGAAGATGGCGTAGCGCAGGCCCCAGGCGGCCATCCCCAAAAGCAGTACGGTCTTCATGCCGAATTGCTGCAGAAACCACGACAGGCCGAAGTCGGTTGTCAGTTGCAGGTTTTGTCCGAGTGAAATGCCGTTGGGAACGGCGAGGTTCTGGCCGAAGTAGATGCCGGTGGGAATGCCCAGCAGGAAGAAAATCTCCATCCACTGACCGATGGTCATCAGCGGTCCGACATTTCCGGGTTTCACCCCCACGCGCTGCTCGAGAAACAGCGAGGTGAAGCTGTAATAGAATGCCAGGGCGATTGTGATCAGAAATGACACGCCGAAGAACACGGCAAACGACTTCTCGCCCAGCAGTTGCAGGGCCTGCACGAACGGGAAGGCATCAGCCTCGTCTTTGGGCGGGGTGTGCGGCAACCAGAGCGATGCAAACCCCAGGAGGGCCGAGAGCCCGCTGGCCAGCAAGAGCGGCCTGTTGTTGACGGGTTCACCCGGCTTCAGCAAGACCTTCAGAAACAGATTGGCGGCGATCCACCCGATGGTGCCCAGCACTCGGATCGTCGGAAAATCGCGCGTCGCGTCAGGAATATTCGCGAAAATAACGGCGTTCGAAACAGCGAGCGTCGGCGAATAGACAAGAGCATAGGCGAGGGCCACGATATAGAAGGCGCCGGGCGTGCGGATTCTGGCCAGCACGAACAGCAGCACCGCGCCGACCACATGCGACCCGGCCATCACGTACTCGCTCGCAAAGTATCTGTCGGCGATGCCTCCGACAATCATCGGCGAGATGATCGAGCCCAGCGACATTGTGGCGTAGACGCTGCCGATCTGCCGACCGGTGAACTTGAGCGTGTTCAGGTACTGGCCCAGCACGACAAACCACGCTCCCCAGACCGCAAACTGGAGAAAGTTCATCAGCGACAGCCGCAAGCGCATGTCGGTTTCGAGCGGCGGCTTGACCGCGTCGACCGCGGCCAGCAACGACGTCAGCACGGGAAGGTTGTCGATTTCCACGTGAGCGGCTCCGTGAAGATTCGAGTGACCATTCAAAACCGGCGCGGCCAGGCCGCCGGCACATCTGCAGTAAGACTGGGGGCCGATCATGGCCATTCCGCTCGGCGGGGGCAAGCATGTGGTCTCGTAGGGGCTGGTCGCGGGGGTTTCAGGGGGCAAGGATCTGTGCCCGGCGTCGCCTGCTCGACCTGCTCTGGCCCCGAACGGCCCTTTGCCGCTACCATTCGCCCGCGCGAATTTCACCATGCTCTACGCCAGCCTGACCCGTCACGACCGGAACCCGCTCAAGCGCTTTCTGCAGCGAAAGCGCACGGGCGACGCTTTGGCGCTCGTGGATGCCCGGCCGATGCGGGCGGTGCTCGATTTCGGCGCCGGCGACGGAGATCTCTCGCGGCAACTGGCGGCGCAATTCCCGCACCTGCAGGTCTGCTGTTTCGAGCCGTGCGCGATTCTGCGGGCTGAAGCGATTGAGAACACGCGGGGAATCGCCAACTGCGACGTCTGCGACTCGATCGAGCACCTGCCCGACGAATCGTTCGACGCGGTGTTCTGTCTTGAGGTTTTCGAGCACCTGCCCGAATTGCAACTGCACGACGCCTTGCGCCAGATCAGGCGGCTGTTGCGGCCCGGGGGGGTCGCCATCATCGGTGTGCCGGTGGAAATCCACCTGCCCGCGCTCTTCAAAGGCTTGTTTCGCATGGCCCGTCGATTCGGCGCGCATGACGCGAAGCCTTGGCACGTCTTGCGGGCCTTCGCCGGGTATCCGCCCTCGCACAGGCCGTTGACGGAAATCGACAAGGGCTTGCCCTACCACACCCACCACCTGGGGTTCGACCATCGCGCTCTGGCGGCCACCGTCGAGCGTGAGCAGTTGAAGGTGTGCCGGATGATCGGCAGCCCGTGCCCGACGCTGGGGCGATTTTTCAATTCGGAAGTTCATTTCGTCGTACAGAAAGCCGCCTGATCAAGGCACGCGCCCGGCCTATGTTTCGCCCCACGCTGACTCCTGCGCGCGACGAACGAAAGGCGTGGTTCGTCTGGCTGGGGTTGTCTCTGACGCTCGCAATGCTGATCGCGCGCGGCGACGCGCATTCGGTGCTGCCTCACTATCGGGATGCCGGCGAACGCTGGATCGATGGTGAACCGCTGTACAACGGCCACGGGTGGGGTTTCCTGTACCTGCCCCAGGCCGCCATTCTGCAGGTGCCGCTGTCGCTCGTGCCGCGGCTTCCGGCGGAAATCATCTGGAGGTGCGTGTCGATCGCGGTCTATGCGCTGGGTTTGCGGAGCCTGTGCCGAGTCGCCGAAGCGGTGCATGGCGTGCGGCTGTTCCCGCTGGCCACGTGCATGGCTGTGCCGCTGTGCCTGTCGAGCGCGAGGAATGGCCAGGCGACGGTGCTCTTGACGGGCGTGTTGCTGCTGGCGGTGGAAGCGATTGCGCTAAAGCGGTGGGGGCGGGCGACGAGAGCCTGCTGCCTGGCGTTGGCGGTCAAGCCGCTGGCCCTGCCGTTCTTATTGGTCGCCGGCGCGTGCAACGGGTCATTGCGACGGCGGCTGTTGCCCGCCCTGATTGTCTTGTTTGCGGTTCCTTTTCTGATGCAAGACCCTGCCTATGTGCTCGAGCAGTACCGGGGGTTTCTCGACAATCTGCGTCCCACACGGGGGCTGATCGGCGGCGGGCCCTGGGCCCATCTGTTCGGAATGCTGCAGTTGGCAGGGCTCGTTGTGCCGGGCGAGTGGCAGACGGTTGTGCGAGTCGCGGCGGCCGGCGCGGCGCTGGCGGTTGGGGCCCTGATGCACCGGCGGCTTTGCCCGGCCCGCCGACAACTGTACCTGTTCGCCCTGATCGCCGTGTACGTGATGCTGTTCGGCCCGCGGACGGAGAACAACACCTATTCGCTGCTAGCGCCGGCCGTGGCCGTATTGGGGAGCGAAGCGTGGCTGGTGCGGCGTTCGCCAAGTCTCGGGGTCATGTACCTGCTGACAGCCATCAGCATGGCCGGCAGCTACGAGCTGGGGAAAATCGTCGCCCCGACAATTCGCGCCGTATGGCTGGCGCCTTTGGCAACCGTCTGCTTTTCGGTTATTGCGGCGAGCGAACTCATGAGGGACTTGCGTCGCCGCAATGGGGGCGTCGGGGGTCAGCGAAGCCCGGCAGTTCCAATCGCCGGCTCGAACGACCGCCGGGTCGGCAACGTCGCCGGGGATGGGGCCACGGCGGGCACGCCGGCAGGCTCAAACGATCGTTCGCGCGTCTCACGACGTGTCAGAATCGGCAAAATCCTCAAGATCGCCAACATCGGCGGCCGATGACGAGGGAGGGGGGCGAACTCCGTCAATCGGTGTCGGAACGTATTATGCCTGAGACGGCCCGCGATTACGACGACACGTCTGAAGCCCCGCCGGGCGGCGTGCTCCTGCCGGCGGCCGAGCTGCACGTGCAGATTCCGATGCTTGACGAGCCGGTAGGGCAGGGCGACGCGCTGCCTGCCCTGAGCGCCCAGGCGACGACCGGCATGCAGTTGCTGAATCGAATCATCGACGAGCAGGCGCGATACAACAGGCGCCGCGCCTGGCCGCGCCGCTTGCAGTTGGCGGCACTCGCGCTGACCGGGTTGTCGGCAGCGACGCTGGGCCTGGCGTTCGTTCAACGGCAGAACGAATCGCACCACAAAGATCGCGATCTGGCGGCGCAGACCGAGCTATACCGCGACCTGGACCTGCAATCGCCCGTGCAGCATCACGCCGAGAATGACCTCGCGCCGCAAGATGTCGCCGACACCTCTGCCGCAGGCGCCGGCAGCAGGTCGGCGGTGAGCTCGGCCGGGTACGAAGCTCCGCCTGAGCGCCCCCTGCGTGGCGCCTGGCTGACAGGCACGATTATCGCAGACGACTCTGAACACCGTTAACCGCAGCACTATGACCCCGCTCGAACGCGCGCTATCCAAGGCGTATTCCCGCCGCCAGACCGAAGGCGAAGAGTCGCGGCCTGAGGGTCGCCAGGCGGCCGCGCGCGGTTGGGTCAGCCAGTTGCGGGCGCCGCTGGAAACCCCCGACTCCGAGCAGGTCCCCCCGGCGGCGCGAGTCGATCTCGCGCACGCAGGTTATACGTCGCGGTTGCGTGAGCCGGCTTCGGGCGCGAAACCGATCGTGGGGGCCCGTGGGCCACTTGGCCTGCTGCCGGCCCCGCCCGTGGAAACCGTGGCTGCGGCCGCACCCGCGACGGGAGCAACCGAGTGTGGTTCGTGGTCGTGGCCTGAGATCTGCGGCCGGCTGCTCGAATCTCCGGCGGGCGCCGATCTGCGGCGGCTGGCCGCGCGAATCGACGCCCTGGCGGCGGATTCCGGTCGCTGCCGGGTTGCCATCAGCGGATCGGGTCGCGGCGCGGGTCGGACGGCTCTTGTGCTGACGTTGGCCCGCTTGCTTGTCGACACGACCCAGCGACGGGTGCTGCTGGTCGATGCCCACGCCGGGCATCGGGGCCTCGCCGCGACACTGCAAGTGAATGCTCAGGGGGCGATGGCGAGCGCGTTCGGGATGACTGAATTGTCCGAACGGCTGGCCTTGTCTGTTCCGGGAGAAGTTGCAGGCGCGGCCGAGAGCGGGCGCGAGGGATTGGTCGACGGGTTCGATCTCGCTTTGATCGACGTTGGACCTGCCGAGTCGCTGGATGCGGGGGCGCTGGCGGTTGCCGGCCCGATCGAAGGATTTGTCAGCGTCAACCGGCATGGCGTTTCGGATGGGGGCGAGCAGACGGCGCGACAGCTTTGCCAACGTCTGGGCGCGCGGCTGTTGGCCGTGATCGAGACATTTGCACCGTCGGTCAATATTGCCCCGCCACACCTGCGTCGTCAGACGGTCTTGGGTTGAGAGAATTCATGTACGAACGCTACTGGCAGCTCGATTTCAACCCGTTTGAAAACGACGCCGACCCGCGCGGTTTCTTTCGCAGCGAACCGCACCAGGCGGCGCTGTTGAAGCTGCGGTACCTGATCGACAACCGCAAAGGGGCCGGGCTGCTCGCGGCCGACACCGGCCTGGGCAAAAGCTACCTGTTGCGAACGCTCGCCCGGCAACTCGACGACGCCTGCGGGCCGTGGGTCCACCTGGTTTTTCCGCAGATGTCGGCTGGGGAACTGCTGGCGTATCTGGCGGCCGATCTGGGGGGGGCGCGGGAAGCGGTTGCCGGAGGGCTCGACCGCACCGTGCGCGAGATCGAGCGGTTGCTGGCCCTGCACTGCGAAAGCGACCACCACCCGGTGATCGTCATCGACGAGGCGCACCTGATCGACGACCCGCGGGTGTTCGAGGCACTGCGGCTGTTGCTGAATTTCCAGCGCAATCAGCATCATCAGTTTTCGTTGATTCTGGCGGGGCAGCGCGAGCTCTTGAGCGCCGTGCGCAGGCTTTTGCCTTTGGACGAGCGATTGTGCGTCAAATGCGTCTTGCGGGCCTTTTCACCGACCGAGACGCGGGACTACGT
This sequence comes from Planctomycetaceae bacterium, assembly GCA_052388175.1. Taxonomy (GTDB): domain Bacteria; phylum Planctomycetota; class Planctomycetia; order Planctomycetales; family Planctomycetaceae; genus SIAF01. The sequence goes on from JBQTIL010000091.1 coordinate 23,390, forward strand.
GGCGCATCGACTCGAAATTGCAGGCGCCCAGCGCCCGATTTTCGCCGAGCCGGCGCTGCGCGCGGTGCATGAGCTCGCGGCCGGCGTTCCGCGGCGCATCAACCGCCTGTGCGACCTGGCGCTGTTGGTGGGGTTTGCCGACGAGTCGGCGACGATCTCGGCCGAGCAGGTCGAGTCGGTGGCGCAAGAGCTGACCCTTTCGGCCGCGGCGTAACTCGAGCGGCCCTCACCCTGACCCTCTCCCAGAGGGAGAGGGAAGTCTTTTAAGCGAGCTGCTATGCCGCGCGTTGCTCGCCCTGGACGCAGGTATAGAGCCAGGCCCGCCCCTTCTTGCCAGGACTCGCCACGGCGCCTGTTCGCCGCAGGCAGTACGCCATTTTCTGAGCGAGCCAGCGCGGAATACCGGCGCGCCGCGCCAGATCGGCCGTAGTGAACGGCTGTTCGAGGCCTTTGGGAAGGAGCGCCGCGAGGTCGTCAGCCGTTTGCAACCGGTGCCGCGACAGAACCTGCACCAGTCGCTTGTCTTCGACGCGATAATCTTTGCCCCGGCGTCGGCGGCGCTTGACGGTGACGCGGGTCTCTTCCTGCGCGGTGAGCAGAACTTCCAGCGTCAGGTGCGGGTGCGGAAAGACGCCGACGAAATGCACCAACTCGACAAACAGGTCCAACACCGTCGCGTGCCGCGGGCTGGCGCGCCGCGCCACAATCGCGCCGCCCCGGCGATTTCGGCGCAACAGCAGTTTCTGCGCGGCCAGGGGTTTCACCACCGTGACGCGATGGGTTTCGAGCAGCGTCGCGACCTTCCGCCTGAGTGCAGCCAGCGACGCCTGCTGAATTTCGATGAGCTCGCCCGAAACGACGGCGTCGATGCGGTAATCTGCGACGCGCACCTCGCGCGCGTGGGCGTCGACGCAGTAGAGCTCTTTCAACTGGCGATGCAGTGTCGTTTCCATCGAGGGGGCGGATCGTAGCCGCAACCGATCGGGCCGTCGATGGGAACCTGTAACGAACCTCGAATGCCCCGGTCGAATGGCGGACTGAGTCGCAAGCTCTCTCGCGAGGCCATCTGCTTCATCCGTTGAATCTGTTCCATCCGTCGTCTGAACCGCCACCGCTTTGGTTGCGGCCTGGCCGCGCTGCGTGTTCTGTGTGTTCCGTGGTCAACCTGCGCCGGCGCCATGCAAGCTGCCCGAGAACAAAGGAGTTCGACCACGGAACACACGGAGGAATACTGATCAACGAACAATGCGTTCGAACTCAACCTTAGGATAGTGGCCGAAGTTTGGGAGCAAACCCACCTTCAGCCCGGTCGCCTTCAGGTAATTGTGGACTTGCGCCCGATGATCGTTCATCAATTCTGAAATCGCCTTGCTCTCAACGACAACCAGATCGAAACAGATCAAGTCAGGTATGTAAGTCTTTTCGAGAATTCGAGTCTTGTATGTCAGTTTTAACTCCGCCTTCGCACGAAACGGGATCGCCTGTGACCCGAGTTCAATCTCGAGGCACTCCTGATACACCGACTCGGAGAAGCCGCACCCCCTTTTCACGGTACACCTTGAAGCAGGCTCCCAAAATGGCATAGGTTTCATCTTTGTGAATCAAGTCCATTGCTCGCTCCCCAGTTCCGTGTGTTCTGGATGATCCGTGGTCAACGTGCGTCTGCACCGCGCAGGCTTCCCAAAAAAACGAGTCCAACCCCGCAATCCCCAGCGCGGCCTTCGGCCGAAACCAAAGAAAGGAAACGACCACGGAACACACGAACCACACAGAAATACGACAGACGGAGATCACTCGTTTACCAAATTCGTTTCCGCGTGTTCGGTGTGTTCCGTGGACAAATCTTCTTGGCCCGATTGGATTCTGGAATAGGCCACTCCGGAGCGGCCGCGGCCTGAAAATGTGCGCAAGAAAACACACTTTGAATCGTTAGTAGCACGGAACACATGGAGGGAAATGTCGCTTGATTCATTCGCCCTGCGACGTTTAGAGCCCCAGCACGTCGGCCATCGAGTACAGGCCCGGCTTTTTGGCCGCGAGGAACTTGGCGGCGGCGAGAGCGCCGTAGGCGTAGCTGTCGCGGGTGTGGCTTTTGACCGTCAGGTCGAGCGTTTCTCCCAAAAGCCCGAAGACAATCGTGTGCTCGCCGACATTGTCACCCACGCGCAGGGCGTGATAGCCGATTTCGCAGCGCGGGCGGGCGCCGGGCCGGCCGTGCCGGCCGTGTACGTGCTCGGTCTGCCCCATTTCCTCGGCCACGATCTGCCCGAACTTGAGCGCGGTGCCGCTGGGGGCGTCTTCTTTGTAGCGATGATGGCGCTCGATCACCTCGACGTCGACTCCCTCGGGAACGCGTCGCAACACCTTCGCCGCTTCACGCACGAGCTTCATCGCCACGTTGACCGCGAGGCTCATGCTGGGCGAGATCAGCACTGCGGTGACTTGCGAAGCGGCGAGCACCTCTTCGCGCTCGCGACCTTCGAGCCCCGTTGTCGCCACCACGAGCGGAATCTGGCGTTCGGCGCAGATCCGGGCGACCGCGACGGCCCCCTGCGGCGTCGAGAAGTCGATGACGACGTCGACGCGGCGCGAAAGCTCTGCCGAAATCGGGACGCCGATCGGCCCGAAACCGCACACCGCCCCCGCGTCGGCCCCCAGTTGCGGGCAGCCTGCCGCTTCGAGGGCCGCGGCGATGGCAAACTGCGGATCTTTATGGGCCAGCGCCAGCACGCGTTGCCCCATGCGGCCGGCCGCTCCGTTGACGGCCAGTGTGAATTTGTCGCTCATAGAAGGCGCCTCGCGGCAAAAAGTGTTGTTCAATTGCCGTCAGTATACGGCACGACGCAGGCGTTGGGGAACAGCGGCGTGAGCCGCAGAAATTCAAGGGTCCATAACGGGCTTTGCGCGCCGGACGCGATGGGTTAGACCATCGGTGGACGAAGTCGAGCGACTTCGAGATCGCAAGCTCAAGGAGGAGCGTGAGATGGCCACGGGTGCTGTGCAGGACAC
>JBQTIL010000092.1:0-48751 GCA_052388175.1 Planctomycetaceae bacterium
TGTTTTGCGGGTTCTCGAACCAATGGAACGGTTTGCCGGGAAAGCCCACACAGACCAGGTCGGCCCAGCCGTCGCCATTGACGTCGTAGGCCCAGGTGGCAAACGTGGGGCTGTAGGTGGTGGCGCCGTCTTTGTAGTCGCCCAGCGGGCGGATGGGATGCAGCGTCCAATCCGGGGCCTCGTACCACGCTTCGCCATTGATGATGTCGACCTTGCCATCTTTGTTGATGTCGGCCGCCGCCACCCCTTCCGAGCGGAACACGCTGTCGATCGTCACCCGCTCCCAGCGCTGCTCGTCGGCAAAAGCGGTACCTGCGGCGCAGAGCAGACAGCCGAAGAGACCAGAGATGCACAGTACGGACGTGCGACGCGGCATGATTCTCCCTCAGCGGACAAAACCCGGTTCAAACAGCGGTTGAAATTCGTCGGAATCAACGGGCCGCCGCCTGTTGCATCAGCGCCCACCCGATCAATTCACTTTGGCAGGGGCAGAATGATGAGCGCATTCTCGGCAAACGAAACCTCCCCCTCCTTGCCGTTGATGCGGTATTGAATGCTCAGCCCGTTCTCGCCTCCGGCCGCCGATTCATCGCCGAAAGCCGACTTGTACGTCCCCGCCGGCAACGAAATCAGTTGCACGTTGCGCGCCAGCTTCCGAACGGCTTCCGTCACGTCTTTGCGGGCGGAGCCTGTGCCATACTCGGCTTTGACGATTTCGATCTCGGTTTTTTCAAAAACGGCCTGCGACAGCAGCTCGCGCACTTCATCCGTCCGGCCCCTGACCTTCTGCGCAATCCCCAGCGTCGCATCGGTCGCCGCCTCGGCGGCATCCGGCAGCTCGCGCGTCAGCCGGCAGGCCAGCGCCAGCGTCTGCACGTCGGGGTAGCGCTTCAAGACGTCCAGCACCAGCCGCTGCTCGGCAGGCTGGCGGGCGACCGTCAAGGCGCGCTCGCACATTTCCAGTCGATCGGCGAGCGGCATCGCAAACTGCCGCGCAATGCGTAAATACCCCCGCAATGCCCGAACCCGGTATTTCTCCGGCCCGGTCTGGGCCAGTTCGAAGAGTACAGGCGCCGCATCGGTTGTCGTCCACTCACCCAGCGCCCGGCTGCTCGCGTCTTCAAGCTGCGAATCGCCCCCCCGGGCCGCGGCCGACAATGTTTCGAGCGCCTGGGCGCCTCCGACGGCCCCTAGAATCTGCACCAGCGAGATCGCCGCGTCGGGCTCGGCCCGTTTGAGCGACTGGGCCAGTTCCCGGGCGCAGGCCTCGCGGTCGGGCATGCGAACGCACGCGGCCTTCAGCGCCTGCCGCGCCGACGCCGCATCTTCGGCGTGCACCGGTGCGACGGCCTGCGAAATGAGCGTCGACAACTGGGCGGCGGGAATTGTCGCTCCCAGCGAAATCAGGGCCGCGTGGCGCACCTCCTGGTCAGAATGCTCAAGCGCCTTAAGCAGCGACCCCAGCGCGTCGATGCGCCGTTGGCCGACCAGTTCCAGCAACAGAGGGTACCTTCTCCCCTGAACCGCGCTCGCCTGGGTCGCCTGCAATTGGCGGACGATTTCCTGATCGACCCGCGGGTCGGGCAGGCTGGCCACGGCCCCATGCGCCGTTTGCGAGATCTGATCGTCCGACTCGAGCGCCATCTTCAATAACGGAGCGAAGCACGACGCATCGCCCACCCGCCCCAGTGCGCCGATCGCGGCCAGCCGAACCGGCTCCGGGCCGCCCTCGGCCGCCTTCAGCAACGCAGCCAGGACCACGGTTTCTTTACGATCGGCCATCGCGTCGATCACCAGCGCAGCGCGATCTGCCGGGGCCCCAGGCACGAAAGCCGCCAGGGCCTCGTCGATCCGACGGCCCGGCAACTCACGGGCCGTGCCCAGCGCCAGTTGCACCAGCCCCTTGTCGGGTGATTGCAAGAGCTCGACGAGTAGCGGAATGCCCTCGTCTTTCCGGGCCAGAATCGCGCCCCGCGTCGCCTCGAGCTTTCGCGCCCGGGGAACATCCGCCTTGCGGACTTCATCGTAAATTGCAGCCGCCAGACCAGCATGCCCTACCGACAAAAGACCATCCGCACACAACCCGCACCCCTCGGCCACCGCCGATCGAACCCGAACCGGCGCGACGGCCAGCGCCTGCCTGAGCGCACGAACCGCTTCGGCATTGCCGATATGCCCCAGCGCCACGGCGGCCGCCGACGCGACTTCAAGATCGCCGTCAGTCAGTTTTTCAGTCAGCCGACCGACGGAATTCGCGTCGCGGCGAACGCCGAGCGAGTTGATCGCCCCCACCAGCAGCTTCCCCTGCAGCGAATCGAGTGATCTCTGCAGGGCGTCGCCGGCGGCCGGCCCGGGAATCGTCTCCAGCGCGATACGCGCCCACGAAGCCAGCCGGTCGTCGACCAGCAGCCGCGCAAGCTCCGGCACGGCCTCGTCAGACCCGTAGATCGCGAGATACTTGCACGCCAAAGCCTTGTCGGCAGGCGCCGCGTCAGAGCGCAGCGTGGCGATCAATTCGCGCTCCTTTTCTGCAGGCGTCGTTTGGCCTTCGTCGCCCGAGGCCTTCGCGCCAATCGACGCAATCAACACGGCAACTGGTGCAAGGAACGTGAAAGGCCGCCAGTTTGTTGGCATCAGGTCGATTCCAGGGCGAGAGGTGAATCAGTTGTAAGAACCGAGCGCCGTTTTCGGCACAGGCCGGCAGAGAGCAGCGGCGCACGGCGAATTGCCCGTCACAGTCTCCAGGGCTCGCGCAGGGCCTCAGAACGCAAACGGTTGGCTTCGTCGTCGCCGATGAACTCGTTCTTCTGGAGGTCATACTTGAGCTGCCGCCCGAGAAATAGCGCGATGTTTGCCGCGTGACAGGCGATGTGCGCGTCGCGGGCCGCCGCGGCGTTGCCGCGCGTCACGCCGCGCGTTTTCACGCAATCGAGAAAATCGCGCACATGGTACGTGGCCGGGTAGCCGTCGATCTCGGCCACCGTCCTTCCCGCCAGCAGTTCGGGCGAGCTGAGGGCCAGTTTGCCGCTGTCGCCCGTTTCGACCCAGCCCGATTCCCCCTCGAACCTGACCGGGCACGACCCCAGCGGGATCCAGCCCGTCTCGCGGAAAATCAGCTCGACCCCGCTTTCGTACCGCGCGACCAGTTGCCTGTCTTGCGGCGCGTTGTACTCGATCGGCGGCGGGCAATCGCCCACGGCCCATTGGCACAGGTCGGCGCAATGCGAGCCCCATTCCAATACGCCCCCTCCGACTAAGCCACCCCCTTTTTCGAAATTGAATCCGTCGAGCAGTTTCTGGTTGAATGGCCGCCAGGCGGCCGGCCCGAGGTACATGTCCCAATCGACAATCTCCCGCGAGGGTTCGGGTTCCGCCGGCAGCCACCCGCTGGTCATCGCCTGCATCCCCATCGGGTGCGCGAAAACCTTTTTCAGTTTCCCCAGCTTGCCCGTGCGGGCCAGTTCGCAGGCAAAGGCAAAGTGCGGCAGATTTCGCCGCTGGGTGCCCGCCTGAAACACACGTCCGGTGCGCCTGATCGTCTCGGCCAGCGACAGGCTCTGGGCGATGTTCTTCGTACAGGGCTTCTCGCAATAGATGTCTTTGCCGGCCCGGGCCGCGTAAGTCGCCGCCGTCGCATGCCAGTTGGGGCCCGTGGCGATCAGCACCGCGTCGATGTCGCTGCGATCGAGCAGTTCGCGAAAGTCGCGGTACATGTCGCACTCTTCGGTCTCGTACCGCTCATCCACCAACTTCTTGACGGCGAGCCGCTGCGTTTCTTTGATGTCGCACACCGCCACAAACCGGACGTCATCCTGCCTCAGAAAGCACCCCAGGTCGTACGTGCCCCTCTTGCCGATGCCGATGCCCCCCAGAATGATCCGCTCGCTCGGTGCGACAGCCCCGTCGAGCCCGAGGGCCGAACCGGGGATGATCGTCGGGGCCAGCACCGCGGCGCCCGCGGAAACGGCGGTCTTCAGGAACGTTCGACGATCAACGCCTTTTACAATCTTCGACATCGCTACCCCTCGCTAAATTGAACGGCAATCGACAACGAACTGACTGCGGCCCAAGCGACTTGCGTTTCTGTACCGTGTTCCAACATTTCCCACGTGGAACATGCTTTCATTCCGGAATCGGGCTCGTACGCCTCACTGTTTCTCCCTCCCACACGGCGATATCCGTGGCCCGGTCGTACGTCAACACCCGGTGAGCGCTGCCAGGCGCGGGAGGACGATCGACGGCAGGCAGCCAGCGGCAAAGGTCACGTACGATCTCGGCATGGTCCGGGACATCGATCAGATTGGTCCACTCCTGCGGATCGTCCTGCAGATTGTACAGTTCGGCGCTGCCATCGGCATAGCGAATATAACGCCAGCGCGCCGTTCGAACGGCATGGTTCCCCTGGTTGTGCGACGTAATCGCCGGTCGTTCTCGCACCCTGTTCGGGTCTGCCAGTTGCGGGAGGAGGCTGATGCCTTCGAGGTCAGCGCGTGCCGGCAGACCGCATAGCTCGACCAGGGTGGGGTACATGTCAAGCAGTTCGGCAGGCTGCGTGCAGCACACCCCCTTGGAAATCCCTGGGCCGGCAAAAATCAGCGGGACGCGCGTCGAGCGTTCCCACAGCGTGTTTTTGCCGGTGACGGCCTTCTCTCCGAGGTGCCAGCCATGATCGCTCCAGAGCACCACAACGGTGCTTTCACCCAGACCCGATTCGTCGAGCGCATCGAGCACGCGACCGATTTGCGCATCGACGAAGCTGATGCATGCCAGATACGAACGGACAAGATTGCGCCATTGATGGTTGTCGCGCACCCATTTGAGCCGCGGCTCAGGCAGCTTCCAGTGCAGGTACCACGAAAATCGGGGGGTATCGGCACGATCGTCATCCCGGATTTCGGGCAGGATCCGATCATCATCGGGATAAAGATCGAACCAGGGCTGTGTGGCATAACACGGGACGTGCGGCAGAAAGAATCCGGCCGCCAGAAAGAAGGGCTTGTCGCGGGGCATCGTTCGCAGTTGGTCGGCGGCCCAACTCGCGACGTGATAGTCTCCCTTCTCATCGTCGCGGTGAGGGAAGACCCCCCAATCGACCAGTTCGTGCTCGAGGCCACTCACGAGCTTCCTGCCTGGCCGAACGCCGACGCTCGAACGCGGCCCCGTGACGTCAAATTCATTGGTGTTGGGCCCGTGAAAGATCTTCCCCGCACCATACGTGCGATACCCGTTTCTGTGAAAGTATTCGGGCAGGGTGATGCGATCCTTGAATTCATCAACGGCCCGGAACGTAGGCACCAGACCGTAAATCCCGGTGCTCGTCGGTCGCAGACCGACGAGTACACTTGTCCGCGACGGGTTGCACAGCGGGCTTTGGCAGTGCGCATTCAGAAATGTCGTCCCGCGGCGAGCCAGCCGGTCGAAGTTCGGAGTGCTGGCCGCCCAGTGTCCTTTGAGCGGGCCGACCCAGTCATTCAGGTCGTCGACCGCGAGAAACAGAACGTTGGGCCGGGCGCTCGCGTCTGCGGCACACGCATGAGTTGTGAACAGGCAAGCGACCGCGTACAGGGCAAATGACGACTGTCGGAGCATCGTATCTCTGGTCGTAGCGAGCCGGATTGGTCTCCCATCGCCAAGAGTCAGGCCAACCCTCGGCCTTTGTACAAACATTGCGCCGTGGCAGGTGATCGTCTGATTCTAACCGAGCGCCAGATCCAGATCGACCACGGGCTAGCAGGGTGTTGAAAAAGGTGTCTGGAACTCTCCGCACCTGCGAAAACCCCTCGGAATCTGGATGTTCACAAAGTTCCAGACACCTTTTTCAACAGGCTCCTGGCTAGCGCGTGGCACCGACGGCCGGCTGCAAGTGCCGCTCGAACCAGCCTGTCATGCGGGGAACGACCTGCAGGTTTTGCTGGGCATTGAAGCCGTGTACGGCATCTTCGATCACCACCAACTCGCTGCGAACACCCTCGGCCTGAAGCGCCGCGTACATCTGCCGGCTGTGTTCGACCGGCACCAACTCGTCTTTCGCTCCGTGAATCAGCAGAATCGGCGGGGCCTGGGCTGTCACGCGCAGGGCGGGGGAGAATTCCGCTGCCCGTTTCGGGTCGAACGTCAGCGGCGGCTTGAGGGCCGGAACCTTCCGCACCGCTTCCGGTGGATCGGTCACCCACGACCGGATGTCGGTAACAGGGTACAGGGTCACGACGACTGCGACCCGCGAGCTGGCCCGCAGCACCTCGTCGGTTGCGGCCGGGTCGCCATCATCGCCCGTGACGGCCAACAACAGAGCCAGATGACCTGCGGCACTGCCTCCCAGAAGACCGATTCTCTGCTCATCGATGCCGAAATCCGCGGAGTGCAGGTGCACGAACCGCACGGCCCGCTGCACGTCACCGAAAATCTCGGGAATCGCATACCTGGGCGCACTGCCATGCCACACGAGCACCATGGTGATGCCTCGTTCCAGCAACGGCTGACAGGCCGCCAGGAAATGCTGCGGTTCCTGCCAGCGCGAGTGCCAGCCGCCGCTTTGAATGTAGAGCACTGCTGAACCATTGGCATCAGGCGGGGTGATGACGTCTATCGTCAACGCCATGCCATCTTTGTGCCCGTAGATCACATCACGGCGAATTGTTTGGACCGCCGCTGCCGGCCCCTCTGCCCAAAGCACCGAGCCGCTCAGTGCAACAACCGCAACGACGACAAGACCAGGTATTTTCATGATGGAGATTCGCGAATTTGGCGCCCGTCGCGAGGCCCGTCGCTACCAACGACTTCTCGCGCACCCGGCGTCCGCCGCCTTCGGCGGAAAAGGACTGAGATGTTTGCAGATTTCCACTAGTGTCTGTCTCGATGACACCCGGAATCTGACCTGCACATGGCGGCCCCACAAAGCCGGGCGCGCGGCTTAACGGCCCGTTGAAAAGCGGGAAGCGACGCTCCCTCCCCCTCTGGGGGAGGGTCGGGGTGGGGGCAGATTGCGGGAATACATTGCGAACGGCCCTCACCCTGACCCTCTCCCAAAGGGAGAGGAGAACTTTTCAACAGGCGGCTGGATCATTCCTTTCCCTTCAGCTCAAGCTCGTACTTGTTGGTGCCAGATTTCACCTCCAATACCAACTCGGTTTTTGAGTTGTAGTTGGGCGGAATCACCTGCTTCCGCTCTTCCCACATGATCTTCGCCGGCGGAAACAAGTCATAGACCTTGCCTGTCTTGCGTTGACCGGTAATCGCCACGCTCTGCTTCCCGACAACCGGACCAAGATCTGCCGGGATCTTGAATTGGCCGTTGTCGACGGTCCCGCCAGCGGTCGGCCCTGCGGTTCCCTCTGCCGGAGTAAACGTGATTGTGCCTTCCAACACCGGCTCGCCGTTGAACGTCACAGTCCCCTCGACGGAGGCCCTTTGTGGACCGTCTGCCCCTCCACAACCCGCGCCGGCTCCCAGCAACAGGGCTGCGAGTAAGAATTTCCAGCCAATTGTTCGAGCCATTCTGCCATTCTCCCTGCGCATCGTTAGCGCAATTGTGAATCGTTGGTCCGCTTCATAGCATGCAAATCGGCGGCACCTATTGGCGGGTTGCCCCCGCCAGGGCGACCGCAGGCGCATCCTCGCAACCTGCGCTCGCCCGGGGAGATGCCTTGCTTTGGAACCTGCGCTGCGCCGATGCCGCTCTTATTCCATGCTGAAGACCTCGCCGTCGGACAATGTTCCCAGCGCTCGCCAGGTCCCCGTGTTGATGTTCTGGCTGACAAAACGGACGCTTCCGTCGAACTGTAGGGCCTGGGCGCCGCCGACGTGTCGGCTACGCGAGGCCACGGTCAACCCGGCACTGGCTGCTGTATACGTGATGCATGGGAGATTGGCCGCCGGCACGTTGGGATGAGCCCCAAACTGATTCGTGCACCAGAAAACCGGAATGTCGTCGGGGGCCGAGGAATTGGGCGTCCGTTCGTAGAAGAGCATTCCCAAACCCGGGTAGGGCAGCCAGTGGACCCCCCGCCCGTCGTTTGCCGTACCTATGCCGGTCAAGTATTCCCCCATTGCCATGGTGTTGCTCAAGCCATCGGCGATGTCACGGAACTGCTTTCCTGAATTTGGTCCAAAGGCGCCACGATTGAGGCCCATGTCGCCCCAATTGAGACCAAAAAACCCCAGGTAGTTCGACTTGGTCAACTTGTTGAACAGACTGCCGACGCCGGGTAAGTCGGTGTAAAGGGTGGTTAGCTGCCCCCCGCGGCCGTCGCTGGGACAGAACAAACTAGCCACCGGCGTCTCCGCGGCCGTACGGTTGCCCGGATTGGCGGCCTGGAAAATCACTGCCGGATAACCGCCTGTCGGGACGAAGTTATTGAACATCGCGGCCTGATCGAAGAACGGGAACATGGCCAGAATGTACCCAGAGTGGTTGTTTATGGCGGCGCCAGCGACAGCACCGGGCGGAAGGCGCAAGTGGGAATCAACGTAGTTGTGCAATGCCAGGCCCAGTTGCTTCAAATTGTTCTTGCACTGCGTGCGGCGCGCCGCCTCCCGCGCTTGCTGGACTGCCGGCAACAGCAATGCAATCAGCGTTGCGATAATGGCGATGACGACCAATAGCTCAATCAACGTGAAGCCTCGCTTGCGATGTGACATGAGCACTCTCCTTTTCTGAAACGGGTAATGAAGAACGGAAACGTGAATGGAACATCGATTACGGGAACAGCCGGCGCCTGGAAGAGAATCATTGAGTCTCCGCGGCTGGCGACGCCGCGCCGGGAGCCACCGGAAGCCTGTAGAACGGCGCGAACGGACGGCCTGCCATTTTGCGCACCGCGACGGTCATTTTTTGCAGAACTTCAAATAACGGCTGATCAAATGCTGCGCCCGAAACTTGCGTCGCCCAGATGCTGCCGACCGAGTCGGGCAGCAGTTGAATATTCGCCATTGCCCCGACCCGGTCGTCTGCGATCACTTCGGGCGGCAGGTCGATCGCGCGAATGACCGCCGGCCCGTACAGTGCCGATATCAGGCTCGCCTGATACGAAATCTGCTCAAGGCGCTCGCGCTGCTGCAGCGACAGCATTTCCGCCAGCAACTCTTCGCAGTGTTTGGCCAGATGGAACATCTTCTGGCCTCGCCGATCAAGGAAATCTTGCTCCTGAAGTCCGTGCGAGATTCTCTGCGATTCATCCGACCAATGCCGTCGCAACTGCGCGACGTGCGCGCGTTGTTCGGCCGTCAGTTCCAGATCATCCAGCACGGCGGGGCTGGCAAGCATCGCCACCAGCAATCGCCAGCGCAACACATAGCCCTCGTCCGCCAGCGCCGTCAATTCTCCCAGCGCGCGTTGCACGCGCCCTCGAATGACCGCCAGATCGGGCGGCGAAGCATCGAGATTTCCGCGCCGCTCGATCAGATGCTGATAGTAGTCCAGCGCTGCTTCCAACAGCTTAACGCGACCCGGCCGCGCCATCGGCTCGTCGGCGATTTCCCGATTGCTGATCTGCAACAGCAGTTCGACCGCGTCTCGCGCCTGCTGAAGCTGCATGTCGGCCTCGTTCGCCCGCTGCTCTTCACGTCGCAGCGCCTCTGCCGTCTTCTCCTGTTCCAATACGAGCTTGGCCTGCTCGCGCGCGATCAGCCGGTTGCTGATCAACAGCGACACCGCCACGACGGCCAAGAGCAGCACTGACGAAACCACCACCGACGGGTGCCGCCGCGACCACTTTCGGGCCCGATCGACCAGCGACGGCCGCCGCGCCTGGATCGGCTGGTCGTCGAGGTACCGCTGCAGGTCGGCAGCCAGGTCGGCGGCCGTGCGGTACCGCTCGGCGGGGCTCTTGGCAAGGCATTTCAACACGATCGTTTCCAACTCGACGGGGATCGCGCGATTGACCAGTCGCGGCGCCCGCGGATCGTGATTCAGAATCTGATACAAGAGCGCATGTCGCGTTTCGCCGTCGAAAACCGGCCTGAGCGTCAACAACTCATACAGCGTCGCCCCCAGCGAATAGATGTCGGATCGGTGATCAACCACCGCCCGCTGCCCCATGGTCTGCTCGGGGCTCATGTAACGGAACGTGCCCAGGAGGTCGCCCGATCGCGTCAGCCCCGTTTCCTTCTGCAACTGTGCCAGGCCGAAATCGGTGACCCACAGGTGCCCCGCGGCGGTGAGCAACAGATTCGCCGGTTTGATGTCGCGGTGGACCACGCCGTGCTGATGCGCATGGTCGAGAGCCTGGGCCGCCTGAATCATCAGCCGCGCAATATGCCGGTGAAACTCTTCGCTCTCGCGAGACCTCCCGGCCGTCAACGCCGCCGAGACGTCGATCGTCGAAACAGGCGCCGTGCTTGCGAACGAACCCGCCTCGGCCGGCACATTCGCGCCTTCTGGCGCTTGACCAGAGGAATCCCCGCCCCTCGCCGGTGAAAGGCGTGCAGCACCCCGGATTTCGGGAGACTCAGCCGGCAAGGCGGCAGGGTGCCCGCGCAACTGCTCGATCACCGTCGCCAGCGACTGCCCGTCGATGAACTGCATGGCGTAAAAGTGCACCCCCCGCTCGCAGCCGACGGCATAGATGGGCACGATGTGCGGGTGGTGCAACAGCGCCGCCGCATACGCTTCGTTCTTGAAGCGCTGCAAATGCCGCTCGTCAAACATCGCCGCGAACGGCAGCACCTTGAGGGCCACCCGTCGCCGCAACGACAGTTGGCGGGCTTCGTAGACGATCGCCATTCCCCCGCGGCCGATCTCGTGCAGCAGTTCGTAATCTCCCAGCCGCTGCCCCTGCCCGTCCCACCACGACCGACGCGAATCGGGCCGATCGGCCCGGCCTTCAGAATCAAGCGGCGCGACGCTGACGAGTTGCGGGGCCAGCCCGGGCACCCGGTCGTAGCTCGAGAAAAACTCCTGCAACTCGGCGGCGAACTCAGGGTGCCGCTCCAGTAGCGCGGTTCGATCGGCCGAACGCCCCGTTTCTGCCGCTTCGAGGCACTCGGCCAGTATCGACCCCAACCGCTCGTCACGATCGGTGAATTCTTCGGCGTTCATTGGTCCCTCCGGTTCATCTCTTCCAGAGCGACCCGCAGCTTTCGCAGGCCCCGAAATAACAGCACCGCCACGTGCTCGCGACTGCGCTCCATAAGCCGCGCGACCTCCGCCAGCGACCAGCCGCACAGGTGGTGCAATTCGACGGCCTGCCGCTGATCGCGCGTGAGCCGCCCCAGCGCTTCGGTCAGCCGGCCGACCAGCTCCTGTCGGATCGCATCGTGGCTGGGGGACGATTGATCGGCCGCCAGCACCGCGTGCAGCTCGGCCGACGATTCTTCGAGCGTCGCCTCCAGCGACGTCTCGCGGCCAATGTCGCGCCTGGCCCTGCGCAACTTGCGCACCTCGTCAGTCAGGTTGTGCAGCAAGGCGGCCCGCAGCCAGGCCGTCTTCTGGGCCAATGGCCACGATTCAAACCGGCTCGGGCTTTCGTACGCCTCTAACAGCGTCTGCTGCACGACGCCCGACAGGTCGACCTTGCTGCGCCAGCGGGGGCCCAGTTGCATACGGGCCAGTACGCCAAGAAAACCCCGGAAAGATTCCGGTTCGAGCGCCGTGCGTCCGGATGGATTGTGCATGCGAATACACCCTGTAAGAACAGAAGGCGTCAAATGCCGGCGGGAATTACCTCAAATCTGCTTCCGAGTCGAAATTCCCTCGACTAATGATCGAGCGTACACAAGTGGCCTCGCGCCGCAAGCCCCCGGTTTTCAGCGATGCGGGAATGGGTCCGCCACAGCGCGATGGGCCTCAGGCCGGGTCTCGAGGCCCGAATCGCGCGGATGCCAAACGAGGCGTTCTATTAGGGTGTTGAAAAAGGTGTCTGGAACTCTCCGCACCTGCGAAAACCCCTCGGAATCTGGATGTTCCCAAAGTTCCGGACACCTTTTTCAACAGGCTCTATCCGCCACTTCTGCCGCAAACTTCCAAGTGAGAAGGGCAACGACGTTTCTTTGCGATGAGTATTCCAGGCTCATCGCCCGATTTTACCCCAACCGCAGGCCTGTCGGCAGCGGCACCCAGGGTGACGGCTGAATCAGTCGGCCGTTTATGGAATCGCTTCGCCCGGCGGTTGTGGCTATCATTCTGAGAATCTTTCGCATTCTCTCGTGATCGAAATGGTGCGAATCGACGCCCCCCCGAGGCACTTGGGTTTTTCCCGGCGAGGCTCAGCATGACTGCGTTCATTTCGCGATGCTCTTGTCTGTGTTTGTGCGTGGGCCTGTTCGTCGCACGGCCGGTGCAGGCGCAGAGAGCGCCCGGTTCCCGCGACCCGGCCCCGGCCCGCCCCGCTGGCCCAGTCACGACGCAACCCGGTGAGCTCCGCCCCGACGAACTGGCCTTGTTCAGCGCGGTGCGAAACGGAGACCGCAAGCAGGTCGCTGCGCTGCTCGACAAGGGCGTCAAACCGAATCTACGCGACAAAGACGGCGACACCCCGCTGACCCTTGCGGCGCGCAACGATCTTCCGATGCTCGAACTGCTCCTGGCCAAAGGGGCCGACATCAACTACCCCGACGTCATCGGGACGGCCCTGTATCGCGCGGCCCTCGGCGGAAAACAGACGATCATCGAATTCCTGCTGGCTAAGGGAGCCGACATCGACAAGAACGTGGGCCTTTCGCCGGCCGCTGCCGCGGCCATCAGCGACCACCCCGACACGGCCAAGTTCCTGATCTCGAAAGGGGCCCAGCACGACGTCTTGACCGCGGCCCTGCTCGGCGACGCGGCCGCCCTCGGCCGACTGCTCAAGGCCGACGCGTCGCTGGCCAAATCGGGCGTGAGCATCGGGACCCGAAACGCAGTCACTCCGCTGCACCTGGCGACGCAGGGCGGGCATACCGACGCGGTCGCACTGTTGCTCGACGCGGGGGCCGACATCGAGACCAAAGGACAAAACGACCGAGTGCCGCTCGAACTGGCCGAGACGCTCCCCATGTTGAAGATCTATTTGTCCAAGCGCGACCTGTCGAAATCCGAAACGGCCTCGCGGATGCTGCGGAAGTATCTCGAAGACGGGAAAACCGAGTTCGTCAATGTGATGCTCGACCGCGGCATCCTGCCGAGCCGTCTGGCGCTCTCGTTCGTCCAGCTCGACTTCGAGCGCGATCGCAAACTGCTCGAAAAGCTCGTGGCGGCGGGCGCGTTGCGCCGCGAGCCCGCCCTGCTGCGCTCGCTGATGAGCGACTATCACGAATACTCCGAGCCGGACTTCTTTGGGGATCAGGAGCTCATTAAAACGTACCCGTTTGATCGGGCGAAGGCGCTCTGGGTGATCCATCAGGGGGCCCCGCTCGATACGGCTTGGAGCATTAACACCAGCGGCGATCAGACGTGCCTGCTGAATGAGGCGATTCGAGCGCGGAACACGGTCATCGTGCAGGCGATGCTCGACAAGGGGGTCAATCTCCACCCGCATCGGCGGCGAATTCTCGTCGGCCAACAGGCCATTAACGAACCGACGGGCGTCGAGCCCCCCGTCTCGGTGGCCGCCAATTCGACGCTGGAGATTCTGCGGCTGCTGGTCGAAAAAGGCGCCGAGGTCAACCCCGATGCGTCGATTACCAGGCTCTCCACGCTTGGCGAAGCCCTGAAAGACCTTTTCAGACCACCGAGATGGGATACTCCGTTGCAGGTCGCCGCCAAGCAGGCGCGGAAAGACACGGCCGAGTATCTCATTTCCAAAGGGGCGAACACGAAAGTCAAAACCGCCGACGGCAAGAGCCTTTCGCAAGTCGCGGCACAGGTCTGGTCCTTCTGGATCGACTCGAATACCGGCCGCCAGGTGCCCGTCATTCCGGATCAGCAACGGGCCGAGATGGCCGAGTGGTTTCGTGGCCGCGAGTGAGCGCACCACGGACGCGACAGGCCGACTATTCGTCATATCGATCGCAAATCTGCGACGTTTTTGCGCCGTATTCGCGTCGTGTACTTTTGCCGTCGCCGGCCCCTATAATAGGGTAGCAATCCGCCCGCCGGGCATTCGGTCGTCAAAGCTGTTTGCAAACAGATCGGCCAATCGCCCTACTTTGCTCCTCGTACCCCCAAAGAGCCGGCTTGGACATGTCCTTTATTCTCTGCGGCGCTCAACGCCCTGTTTGGCGCGTGAGGCGCATCGTAGCGGTGTTGATGCCCCTCGCCATCTCGTTGGCCGCCTTCCCCGGCTGTCGACCCGAAAACGAGATCAGCAGCTACACCGTGGCGAAACCGCCGCCCCCCAAGCGCCCGAAATCGCTGCCCGCGCGCGTTGCCAGCGTCGATCGCCCTGATCCTGCGGGCGATGCGGCGAAACCGACGCGAATTCTGGGGGCGATCGTCCCGCGCGGCCGGCAGACCTGGTTCTTCAAACTGACCGGCCCGAACGACTCTGTCGCGGCGCAGGCCGAGGCGTTCGTGCGATTTCTGAAGACGCTTGATTTCAGTGGTCCGGCACCGCGCTGGAAGCTGCCCGAAGGCTGGAGCGAGAAGCCGGGAGATCAGTTCCGACACGCGACGCTGATCATCAACACCGCAGGCTCACCCCTCGAAATGTCGGTCTCGGCCCTGCCCGGTTCCGGCGGAGATTTCGATCAGTACCTGCTCGCCAATATCAATCGCTGGCGCGACCAGTTGCAGCTTAAGCCTCTCACCGGCGAAGCGCTTTCAGACCGCACGCTGAAGTTGGAGCTGACGGGTGGCGAAGCATGGCTGGTGAATATCGAAGGTCGCGCGCCGGCGGGCGCTGCCAAAGCTTCGATGCCGCCGCGACAATTGGAGAACAGCCGCGATGGCCAGTAACACGCTGCCAAAGCCTGTCGGCGAGACGAGCGGCGACCCCGACGAAAACTCGCCGCTCGCGCTGGGCCCGACGGTTCGCGCCCTGCTACGGCCCCTGGCGTCGCTCAAGCTGACCGTGGCCCTGTTCGCGCTGGCGATTTTCATCGTCTTCGCCGGGACGCTGGCCCAGACGCAGAACGACGTGTGGGTCGTCATGCACGATTACTTCCGGCCGCGGCCGTGGTCGAGCAGCCTCGGATTCGCCTGGATCGACGTGCGGGTGTTTTTCCCCAAGTCGTTCTTTCAGGATCTCGATCTGGGGAGCGAGCCGATTGTGTTTCCGTTTCCCGGCGGCTGGCTGATCGGCGCGGCGATGGCCGTCAACCTGCTGGCCGCTCACGCCGTGCGGTTCACGGTGCAGGCGCGCGGGCTAAGGCTCTGGGCCGGCCTGGGAATGCTCGCTCTGGGGGGCCTGGTCACGTGGCTGGTCATTGCCGGCGGGTCGAGCGACGGGTTGCAGGGTACGCCATTCTTTGAATGGGCGACCCTCTGGACCTCGGTCAAATTGCTGTTGGCCGCGTTGACGGCTACCGGCGTGTGGGGCATCGCCCGGCTCGAACCCGAGCGGGCGACCGAACGCCGCGTGCTGATCGGCCTGACCGCCGCCGTCGCGGCGCTGACGACGTGGCTGGTGATCGCCGGCGACAAAGTCGCTCTGGGCGATTCGTCGATGCGCATTCTGTGGCAGCTCATTCAGGCAACGCTCGCCGGCGGGCTGCTGCTGGCCGGCTGCTGGGTCGTGTTCCGCAGGCGCGCCGGAATCGTGCTGTTGCACGCCGGGATCGGCCTGATGATGTTCAGCGAACTCCTGGTCGGCACCGCGGCAGTCGAAGGACAAATGCACATCAAAGAAGGAGACACGGTTAACTTCACGCAGGACATTCGCGAGGTCGAGCTGGCGCTGATCGACGAGTCCGACCCAGAATCCGACACGGTTGTCGCGATCCCGCAGGCCGTGTTGCAAAAAGGGGGGTTGATTCACGACGAGCGCCTGCCGGTCGACGTGAAGGTCGTCAGGTACCTGCAGAATTCGCTGCCGAAGTTCGCGCGCGACGCCGATGCGAAAGACAATCTCGCAACGACCGGCGTGGGGCTCGAACTGGCCGCGGTCAAAAAACCTGCGGCCGTGGGGGTCGGTTCCAGCGGCGTCGACGACACGGCGGCTTACGTCGAGTTCCTGCAAAAGGGGACCGACGAGAGCCTGGGGACGTACCTGTTGACGCTGATGCAGTCGCGGTTGCAGGAGTCGCGCGATCGGGCCGGGCTGTCGGCTGCCGAGGTGCGAGCGCTGACGCCGCCCTTTCTGGCGAAGACCGACCCGCTGTTCGCCCACATGGCCGGGTTGAGTGAGCCCGTCGTCATCGACGCTCAGGGGAAGCCCGTGCGGGTGTCGTTGCGGTTCAAGCGCGCCTACAAGCCCTACTCACTGACGCTCGATGACGTGCGCACCGAATACTATCCCGGCACCACCACGCCCAAAGACTACTCGTCGGTTGTGCGACTCAAAGATTCCAGCCGCAACGTCGATCGCGACGTGCGCATCTGGATGAACAATCCATTGCGGTTCGCCGGCGAGACGTTTTACCAGTCGAGCGTGATGCCCGACCCGATCACGGGCGAAGAGATGACGGGGTTGCAGGTGGTCACCAACACCGGCTGGATGATTCCCTACGTCTCGTGCATGATCGTTGCCGTCGGCATGCTGTTTCAATTCGGGCAGACGCTGTTGCGGTTCCTGAACCGCCGCGAGGCGCTGGCAACAGGCCCGCCAGTCAACGTCCGGCGCGAAATGGCGCGAGCGACGGCGCCACTGGCCCTGAACGATGCGGTCGGCCTACGCGGGATGGTCGAGCGCTACCTGCCGCTGGCTGTCGTGGTGTTGTGCGCGGTGATGATCGCGCGGTATGCCGTCCCCCCCAGGCCCGCCGCTGACGGGGTCGACCTATACGCCGCCGCAAAACTCCCCATCCAGTACGACGGGCGCGTCAAGCCGCTCGATACGCTCGCGCGAAACGCGCTGCTGGTGACGTCGAATCGTGAAACGTTCAAGGACGCGCGGGGCAAGACGCAACCCGCTCTGCGCTGGCTGCTCGACGTCATCTCGGGGCACGAAGGGGCCGATAAGCACCGGGTATTTCGCATCGACAATCAGGAAGTGCTTGATCTGTTCGGTCTCGATCGCCGCGAGGGGTTTTTGTATTCGCTGAGTGAGATTCGCCCCAGGATCGACACGTTCAACGAAGAGGTCGACAAGGCCCACGAAAAGAGCCGCGAAAAGGGAATGGGGAGCCTGTTGGTCTACGAGCGGAAACTGCTCGAACTCGACCGGCGCGTGCGGGCGTTCACCGCGATCGACGCCAGCTTCGCCCGGCCCGATTTTCCCGCGGAACCGACCGAAGAGATTCGAAAGCGGGCGGCCGGCCAGCGCGAGGCGCTTCTGGCGACTCTCGCGCAAACCGAAGAGCGGTTGGTTCAGAAAGGGCACCCCCCTTTGATCGTGCCGCCGGTCGCGGGCGAGGGGGCAGCACCTGCCGAGGAACGCTGGCGCCCATTCGTCTCGGCCTGGACGAAAGACTACTTTGAGTCGAAGGTGTTTGACGAC
This sequence comes from Planctomycetaceae bacterium, assembly GCA_052388175.1. Taxonomy (GTDB): domain Bacteria; phylum Planctomycetota; class Planctomycetia; order Planctomycetales; family Planctomycetaceae; genus SIAF01. The sequence continues at coordinate 17,451 of JBQTIL010000092.1, forward strand.
CGGCAACCCGACCCCGCGGTGGCCGGCTGGTCCGCAATCCTGACGGCGTACAAGGCCGATAAGCCCCTCGAGTTCAATTCGGCGGTGCGCAAGTATCAGGACCTTATGGCTCGCGAGTCGCCGCCGGATTGGAACGGGCGCAAGGTCGCTTACGAAGCGTATTTCAACCAGTTCGCACCCTTCTTTCAGGCGTGGATTCTGTACATCGTCGGGTTCGCGCTGACGGTGGGAGCGTGGCTGCTTTCGATCAGAGGTTGGGGCCAGGCGCTCCAGCGCTCGGCGTTCTGGCTCGGCATTTTCACCCTTGCCCTGCACACCTTCGCGCTCGCCTCGCGAATTTACATTTCCGGCCGACCCCCTGTGACCAACCTGTACTCCTCAGCCGTCTTCATCGGCTGGGGCTGCGTGGCGCTGGGGCTGATCCTGGAGTATGTCTTTCGGCTGGGGATCGGCAACGTGATCTCGGCCATTGCCGGGTTCGCCACGCTGTTTATTTCGTTCAAGCTCGCAGGCGATGGCGATACGTTCACCGTCATGCAGGCCGTGCTCGACACGCAATTCTGGCTCGCGACGCACGTCGTTTGCATCACCCTGGGCTATGCGACGACTTTCCTGTCGGGGCTTTTGGGCCTGGTCTACGTCTTGCGCGGCGTCTTCACGCCCACGCTCTCGCCGCAAGTGGGCAAAGACTTAAGCCGCATGATCTACGGCACGCTTTGCTTTGCGCTGTTTTTCAGCTTTGTGGGAACGGTGCTGGGGGGGCTCTGGGCTGACGACTCGTGGGGCCGGTTCTGGGGCTGGGACCCGAAAGAGAACGGGGCCCTGATGATCGTCCTGTGGAACGCGCTGGTCTTGCATGCCCGCTGGGATGGAATGGTCAAGGAGCGCGGTTTGGCGGTTCTGGCGGTCGCCGGAAACATCGTCACCGCGTGGAGCTGGTTCGGCGTGAACGAACTTGGCGTCGGGTTGCACTCGTACGGTTTCACCGAAGGGGTGCTCCTCGCCCTGGGGCTGTTCGTCCTGAGCCAGTTGCTGGTGATCACCGCCGGAATGCTGCCCAGATCGTTGTGGTGGAGCCCGTCGCACGTCGGGCAAGCCGCCGCGTGAATTCCTGTCGTAGCGGAAGTCGCCAGACTTCCGTGAAGCCGCACGGCGGCGGAATTCTGGCGAATTCCGCTACCAAACGACACCTCCAATCGCTGATCGTCGGTAAACCGGGCTCCGAGTCGCGCGGTCAATGCAGCCCTGACGGTCGTGCGCACAAAGTCGCCTGAATAGATGCGCGGCATTTCCTTTGGCGGCCAACCGGGCAGCACGGTAGACTGAGGTGTATGCTATCGGCACAGATCGCCGCCGACGCCAAGACGGTTGTCGACGTTGGCCGCCACTTCCAGGCGCTGCAGGCCCGGGCCGCACAATTGCTGGCGACCTACGAAGCCAGCCGCCGCGGATACTTCACACCCAGCGAAGACGACGAGACGCGGCACCTGTTGATTTCGTACTGGCAGTCGCGCAACGCCTTGATCGAGCTCTTGTTCGCGTTCAAAGGCGGCGACCAGTTGCCCGAGGAATTGCGTCCGGCGGCGTTTCTCACGGCCTTTGCCGGCGCCCTCACGCTGATTGACGCCGCGCGTTTTCTGCGCGACCACTTCCACTCCCGCCCGACCGTCCGCGAGAAACTCAACGAGCCAGAGCCCCATTTCGGCATCCCCCCGGGGACGTACGACCGCATTCAGGCGTCGCTGACCAGCCCCGTGCACCTCTGGCACCTGTATCACGCCGTCAGGTATTTCGACGAGAATGAGCAGTCGCTGCGAGAGCTCGCGCGAGACGACAATCTCGCGGCGGTGGTCGAAACGATTGACCGGCTGCACCATCGCATTCAGGTCGGCGTGCGCGAGTTCACCTCGGCCCGCGTGCGCGTAAACGCCCGCCGCGCCTGGACGACCCTCCACCGCGACCTGTTCCGCCGCGCGCTGTACGGCCTGCAACGGGCCGCGTCGCGGCTGGTCTCAGACGTCTACACCGTGCCCGACCACCGGCCGGGGCTGCCCCCGGAAGTTGCCGACGCCCTGCGCGAATTGCTCCAGCCGGGTGACGTGCTCATCACCCGCAAAGACCACGCCCTGACCAACTATTTTCTGCCGGGCTACTGGCCCCATGCGGCGTTGTATCTGGGGCGCGGCGAGCAACTGATCGGGCTGGGCATCGCCGATCACGCGCACGTCAAGCCCCGCTGGTTACGGTTGCTCGAATGCGACAAGCAGGAACCCCGCCGCGTGCTCGAAGCACTCAAAGACGGGGTGCTGGTCCGTTCGCTGACGTCGCCTTTTGGTTCTGATGCGCTGGCGGTCATCCGTCCGCGGCTGCGCGAGCCCGAGATTGCCGAGGCGCTTGCCCGCGGCCTGTTTCACGAAGGAAAGCCGTACGACTTCGACTTCGATTTCACCCGTTCCGACCGCCTGGTCTGCACCGAAGTCGTGTACCGTTCTTACGAAGGAGTGGGGGGAGTGCGTTTCGAATTGACGCGCCGCGCCGGCCGCATGACTCTGGCCGCCGAAGACCTGCTGCAAATGGCGCTCGACCGCGCCTCGTTCGAGCCTTTGGCCGCCTACTGCCCGCGTCACGCGGCAAATCTGCTGATCGGAGCCGATGCGGAGGAGCTGATTCGCAGGACGCGCCGCGGCGAACGATGAATTTCGAATCCATAACGAGGCCCAATTCCATCGTGCCCTAACCTAACGGCCTGTTGAAAAAGGTGTCTGGAACTTTGTGGCCATTCAGATTCCGAGGGATTTTCGCGGGTGCGGAGAGTTCCAGACACCTTTTTCAACACCCTGCTATCAGCGCGACTGATCACTCGTCATTTGGGATTCGTCATTCGGCATTGATTCGTCATTCTGATTTCGTCATTCGTCATTTTGAAACCCGCTGTCTCTCAAAGAACTTCTCCGTCATTCCATACGACTCGGGCGTGCCGATGTCGAGGAATGCCTCGCCGCAGGGGTCGGCCCCCAGCAGTGACCGCGCGGCCCATTGCGGCAAGAGGTCGCGTTCGAGCGAGAGTGCGATTCCGGGCGGAACTTCGGCAAACAAGGCGCGCTCGAACAGGTACACACCCGCGTTGATCCAGCCGGCCCCTGCCGCGGCCTGCTTTTCAACAAACGACACCAGCCTTCCATCGGTGGTGAATTCCACGCGGCCATAGCGCGACGCGTCGGCAACTTCGGTCAACAGCAGGCTGCCGGAAAACGGCCCGGCCTCGTGCGCCGCGAAGAACGTCGCCAGTTTGGCGTCACAGTACGAATCGCCGTTGAGCGCGAGCACCGTTGTCGACCGGGAAAGTTCAAGGGCCTGCCGCAGCGCGCCGCCTGTGCCCAGCGGCTGCGCCTCGTGGGAATATTCCAGTTCCAGAGACCGCCAGCGCGGGCCGAACGTCTCTCGCACCTGTTCGGCACAGAAACCGGTGCATAACACGGCGTGCCGCAGCCCTGCGTCGGCAAGCTGGTCGAGCAGGTTCGCCAGAAACGGCCTGCCCTGCACCGGGGCCAGCACCTTGGGCCGGTCGGCCACAACGCGGCGCAACCGCGTGCCCAGGCCCCCCGCAAGAATCAGGGCCGTGACGTCGCGAAACGTCGCCGGTGCGTGGACGTCAGTACCCATCAGAGCTATTTCTGCGCTGAGACGCGCGGGCCAGTCCCGCGGCGAAACAGGTTGAGGCGTCAGACGTTTTTCATCGCGCCGCGCGGCAGCATGCAATAACCTTTGATCAGCTCTTTGATGCCCTCGTCGAGCGACCGCCGCGCCTCGAAGCCCGCCTCGCGCAGCCTCTGGTTCGATACGATGTAGTTGCGCTTGTCGGGGTCGCTGCCGACCTCGGCAAAGTGAATGTAAAACCGCGGCACATACTCTTTGACCAACAGCGCCAGCTCAGCCTTCGAAAGATTGGCCGCATCGAGCCCCACGTTGAACGGCCGGCCGATCATGCAGTCGGCATGGGCAATGCAATGCCCAAAGCAATCGGCCACGTCGCGAACGTGCACGTAATTTCGCTTGAAGTCTTTCTCGAAGATGCACAGATACCCATCGGTGACCGCGGCGTACACGAAATGATTCACCAGCAGGTCGATTCGCATGCGGGGCGACATGCCGAAAACCGTCGCCAACCGCAGCGTGATGGCCCGGGGGCTTTCGAGCATTTCGAGTTCGGCCTGCACCTTCGTGCGGCCGTACAGCGAAATGGGCTCCAATGGCGAATCTTCAGTGCAGAACGTCTCGCCCGACTTGGCCCCGTAGCCGCTGTTGGTGTTGGGCAGAATGACCAGTTGCTGCGGGCTGCGCACCCGATTCAGCAACCGGATCGATTCGAGATTGAGTTGCTCGGCCAGCCACGGGTCGCTGTCGCAGGCCCCCGCCCCGACGACGGCCGCCAGCGGAATGATGCAATCGGCCCTGGCCACCGCCGAACGCACCAGGCTCTCGTCGCGCGCGTCGCCCCGGGTGAATTCGAAATGGCGATTCCCGCACAGATGAAACAACCCCTGCTGTCCATAGGCCAGGTTGTCGATGGCGTGCACGTGGTGCCCGGCGTCGAGCAGGTGTTCGCAGAGTATCGAGCCGATGTATCCCGCGGCCCCGGTGACCAGAACCCGAGTCGTCATGCAACAATCCTTTCCGATTCAGAGCGATTTGGAGTGCGGCGAGTTCTCGCCGCCTTGGGTATTTCAGAAGTCCAATGCCCAAAGGCGTTCGAAAGCTGTGACGAGTCACAGCACTCCAGATCACGCGGCCAGCCTTTCGTGTGACTCTTGAATGGGGTTCCGGCCCGCGCTCTCCGCGGTGATGCACGGATTGACCGGAAAGAAAAATTCGACGCCCCGCTCAATGAGCGGCCGATTGTTCGCCAGAATTTCGTCTTTGAAATTCCAGGCGAGCACGTAGTACAGGTGCGGCGGCGCCTTCACGTCGCGCTCCAACACCACGGGAATATGCTGCCCCGGCGAATACAGGCCCGCCCGCAGCTCGTTCTTCTCGACCAGGCAATCGAGATACTGCGTGCCGACGCCGAAATAGTTCAAGAGGGTGTTACCTTTGACGGGCGCGCCGAAGCCGAAGATGGTCTTACCGTCTCGCTTGGCGCGTTCGAGCCTGGCGAGGTTTTCGGCCTTCATCTGCTCGATGCGCGCCGCGAACCGGCAATAAGTCGTTAGCGTATTGCTCTCCTGGGCCTCTTCGGCCTGTCGCAGTGCCGCCAGCCGTTCACTCGGTGCCCGGCGACCCTGATGCGTCACGAACCCGATGATCGAGCCTCCGTGGATCGGCGCGAGGTACGCGTCGAACATCTCAAGGCCGTGGCGGCGCAACAGCACGTCGATCGTCGCCAGATTGTAATACAACAAGTGCTCGTGATAGATCTGATCGAATGCCAGGTTCTCGACGATCTGTTTCATGTACAGAAACTGCACAACGAACACGCCGTTGTCAGCCAGCGCTTCACGGATGCCGGCCGTCACCGAATGCAGCTCTTCGAGGTGAAAAAACACGCCGGCGGCATTGATCAGTTCGAACTTGCGGCCGATGTCGTTCGCCGCGTCGAGATTGAAGAAGCGGTTGACGGTGGGTACGCCGGCCGCGTTGGCGATGGCCGCCGTCGTCTTCGACGATTCGACCCCCAGCACGTCGTACCCCAGCGCCTGAAAATGCTTGAGCTGCGTGCCGTCGTTCGACCCGATGTCGAGAACCGACTTGCGGGATTTTTCCGCGCAAAACCGCTCGTCGGCCTCGATCGCGATCCGTCGAAAATGGTCGCTGAGCGACCGCGTCACGCCCGAGAGGTACGTGTGGTCGCCGAACATCGTTTCTTTTTTCACGGTGAAATCAAGTTGGGCCGTCGCGCAGTGGTGGCAGTACACGACCCGCAGCGGGTAGGCCGGTTCACAGCCCAGTTCTTCACGCCTGAGAAAATGGTTGCACCACGGCTGTCGCCCCAGATCGACGGCCGGTTCGAGGTCGGTCGAGTCGCAGACGCGGCAGATCATTGGGGCACCTGTGCGGTTAGCTCGGAAAAATGCGGGGCCGGCAGGCGATCGCGCGCGGCCGCGGCATGCCTCAACACGCAGTGAAATCCCTGACCCTGGTCTTCGTGCCAGTCGCCGAAGCAATGCCCTGAGCCGCGAAGCCAGTCGTCTTTTCCCAACGGGTGCTCTTCGACCGCAAGCAGCCCTTCGCTGGCGAAGCGCTCGAGCCACCACGCCCGCGGCTGCACCGTGTTGTGGTACACCCAACCGTGCTCTTCATCGCGATCTTCAAACGCGGCGATTGAGCACAGAACGTACCCCTGTGGGGCGAGGTGCCGGCGAATGTTGTCGAGCAGTTGCTTCAGGTCGCGTTCGTGGATGTGTTCCAGCAGTTCCCAGGCGGTGATCGCGTCGAACCGCCAGGTCTCGCCCGTTCCGGGGTCGCAGATCGAGAACGGCCGCGACACGTCGCAGGTGTGCAGGTGCAAGGGCACCGTCGACCACTCACCGCGCTGCGTCAACCGCGGAAAGTCGCTGCCTTCCAGTCCGACGGCAACGTGCCCGTCGTCGATCAGAGTCCTGACGAACCCGCCGCCGGCGCAACCCAGGTCGAGCACGCTGAACCTGCGGCCCCGGCCCAGCAGGTCGTACAACCGCTGGTTGAACCGCGGCACGATCGAGTTGTCGTTGCGGGCGCCGCGCGGGTGGCGCGAGTCGTTCGTATCGAGCGCCAGCGGATGTTCGGTCACGAGCTCGGGTACGGGCAAGGCCCCCGTCCGCACGGCTTCCAAATACTCTGACCGCCTCAGAAATCGCAGCAGGGTGGCGAATTCGCGTTCTTTCCACGGGTTCAGGTGCTGCTCAACCGCCTGCTGAAAGCGGTCGCTGCGGTGCGCCTGATCTGCGGCCGAAGCGCGCAGGGCGTCTTCCACCCGGCGCTGCACCGAGTCGAAGCGATCGCAGCGAATGTGCAGCTCGCGCTCGAGACGGGCAACCTGGCGACCCAATTGCTGTACCTCCAGATACAGCGCCTCGGTATTTCGCCAGACGCGCCCCAGGGGCGTTGAGCGCTGCAACAGGTCCTTCAGCCGTCGAAGCAACGAATGCGACATGGCAGGATGTCAATTGCCTTTTGGGGGCCCCGGCGCGAGGGCGAACTGATAGTCGCCCCTCACGCCGCCTTCTGTAAATTCGGCCGGTCGGTCGATGTGGCCGGTTCGTCGTATCCCAACCTGACGTTTACATCCGCCGCGCCCAGCGCGCAAAACCGCCGTTCGACCGCGTCGCTCCAGTACGCGTCGCGTCGCGAACGCGAACCCGACCAGGTCAAGGTCGGGCGGCCGATCAGATCGCGCACGATGTCCGACGGGTCGCCCAGCGGGGTCGGAATCTCCAGGAACCGATGCACGTCGCAAATCGCCGCCCGCTGCGCAGACGCGCCCGAGTCTCCGTACAACGTCTCGAATGAAACCGCCAGCACGCCCGGTGCAGCGAGCCAGTCGACGTGGCACAGCGACATGAACGTCGGCCCCAGCAGCTCGAGAAAAGCCAGCATGCGTTCGGGTCCGTCAGGCAAGTTCTTCCAGGCATCGTCGGCGCCACCGGCGCGGCCGGTGGCCATGTAAAACCGCATCCACGAAACCAGCGCATCGCGCAGATTGCGATGGACGAACAGTTTCCGAAACGGCCCCAGCAGCCGCCGCGTCGTCGCGTTGCATTCCAGGTGCCCGACGGTGAACTGCCCAAATCGCACCAGCTCCAGCGACTGCGCGAGCGGAATTTGCACATTGAACTGCAGGTAGTCGCGCTGCATCTGCTCGATGGTCTTGTTGCGGTAGTCCGAAAGGCCTTCCGACCAGACGTGCAGCATCGTGGAAGTGAGCCCCAGCAGCTCCAGCAGTCTGCCGACCAGGTACGTGCCCGACTTGGGAATCGAACACACGACCACCCGCTGCGGGCAGGCGCCGCGGTACGGCATCGCCATCGGTCGCAACGATTCGTCGAGGAACACCGGAAACCGGGCCGCCGCAAACGGTGCCAGTGCCTGGCGCATCGCGTCGGCCGCCTGCTGCCGTGATTCCAGCCGCTCGAGCGCCTGCCGCTGCTCTTCCAGCAACTCACGAATGCGCTGCACCCCGGTATGCGCAGCGACAAATCGCTTCAGGTGCCGAACAGCCGACAAAATCATCTATCAGGCTCCCACTCGTCGAACTCAGGCGATGCGCAATTGAGGCCGCCCACTTTGGCTCGGGTCGTGAAGCGCTTCGCCCTCGGCCCTGCCAGCCGCCTCGCGACCGGCTTCGAGTTGTCTGCGAACCATCGCCGCCAGGGCCTCTCCGGCCGCCGACCACGACATTTTCTTCGCGTGCTCCCGGGCCGCCGTCTGGTACTCGGCCAACGCCGCTCCCTTAAGGCCCAGCGCGGCGGTCAGGGCCTGAGCGATGCTTTCGGGGTCAAAGGGGTCGCAGTACAGGGCGTGCGGCCCGCAGACCTCGGGCATCGGCCCCGTGTCAGACGTGACGACCGGTACCCCGCAACCCATGGCATCGAGCGGCGGGATGCCGAACCCCTCCCACAGCGACGGAAACAGAAACACGCTGCTCGCGCGCAACAGAAAATCGAGCTCGTCGTCGGCCACGTACCCGGCGAAGACGACGGGCATGCGTTCCGCGAGCCGGCGCGAGAGATGCGCGTATTGCACCACGTTGTGCCGCATCGTCATCTCGCCGACAAACACCAGTTGAAACGCGCGCGCCGGTTTCGCGTCCGGCTGCGACGAAAGCAGCAGGCAGGCCCGCAGAACGTTCAACGTGTTCTTCCAGGGGTCGTTCATCCCGACGCATAGAACGATGGGCAGACCGGGGTCCAGCCCGTAGCGCTCGAACACACGCTGCATGTGAGGCAAGGGCGCCTTGGGCGGTTCGTCGGTGCCGTAGCTCGTGCCGCAAGGCACGACGCTCGTGCGTTCCTCAGGCACGTGAAAAAACCGCACCAGATCGCGGCGAGCGCTTTCTGAGATCGCTACGACGTGATCGGCCATCACGTTGTTCACGTGCACGTGACATTTATGATGGTCGCGAAAATGCGCCCGCTCGTCGAAATGCCCGACCCGCTGCGGTATCGCGTCGAGAAACCAGGTGACCGATCGCACATGCGCCGGCCGGGGCCAGCGCAACAACGGGTGCTCGGCGCTGTTGAACCACGAAAAGGTCAACAGCAGGTCGAGGTCTTCCAGGCTGATGACCTGGGCAGGCCCCGGCGGGTGCGACGGTTGGCCGGGGTCGGGTGGCGGCGAGACCCAGTGCCTTAGAGACAATCGTCGGCGCACCTGCCGCAAGACCCACATCAGCCGCCCCGCCAGCTCGGGGTGCAGCGTCTTGTGCAGCATTTCGACCGGGTGCAGGTTCTTGACCCACGAGACGTGGTTCGAGATGCGCGGCGTCGCATACGAGCGCCACGTGCGGCGGCGGAACAAAGGCCGCGGCCGCTTGTCTCCCGTGATGATCAGTTGGTGGGCCTTCAGCCAGTCGGGCAGGGTCATGTAGGTGAAGGCTGAGCCGGCCGGCATCCTCATCGCATCCTGCAGCACGATGCTGTCGAATTCATCGTACCGCGCCAACTGCTCGGCCAGCGCCCGAAACAGCCTTCCCGTGCCGCGCGGGTTGAAGGCGTGCAGGTTCGAGGCGAACAGCGCGACAACTGGTTTGCTGGACATGTTCTGACCGTATCGTTAACGCCGGAGATGGACGTAAATTCCAGGGTGGCCCGTCAAGCCGCAACGCCTGATGTCAGCGACCGGAAAAACGAATCGGGGTTGTGATATCCGACCCATTCCGGCCGGAGCTTTTTGGCCTCTGCCAGATGTTCGTCGATGTGTTCCATCGCCAGGGCGACGGCATCGGCCAGGCTGACGCGGTCGCCGGGAATAAACGTCTGGCCTACGTTTCTTCCCTTGATCTGCCGCGCCATCCACGTCCCCCGCGGAACGACAACCGCTTTGCCGGCCGACAGCGCCTCGCACAGCACGCCCGACGTCTGGGCGTAGTAGTAGGCGTGCTGGTACGGAAAGATCACCAGCGACGACCGCAACAAGATGCCCCAGTATTCGGCCGGCGACAGCTCGCGTTCGTAGAGCGTCACGGGCAGCCGTCGCAGCTCGGCACGTGCCCACAAGCACTCGGCTTCGATCGCGTGCGTGATGTGCGCTTGAAACTCGGCCGACCAGTGCCCCGATCGAAACTCCTGCAGCGACCGACGCACGACGTACGGCAGGTATTGAAACCCCTTGGCCCATCGCGCCGGCCCCAGAAATGTCATCGATCGGCCGCCGGTCGACGCGTCGGGTTCAGCCGGTAGGGCGCCGCCCTCCGATGCCGTGTGCGGTATGGGGGTGACGACGATCGGCAGGCTGGTCAGCGCGCCGTATTCCTGCCGCAAAAGCTCGCTGTCGGTATACAGGGTGATTCGGTCGCGCGCCGCGCTTTGCTCGATCTGCGCCAGCGCCCGCGCATAGTCGTCGGCCTGCGCACATTTGGGCTGAAACGCATTCACCGACGGAGCGTACCGCAGCAGGATCATCAGCCGCGGCCGACGTTCGGGCGCGAACCCCTCGAGCCAGCGAATCAGCGGCCGAATCAGGCCTTCGATGACGCTGGGCACAAATACGAGCGTCTGGGCGTCGAACGCCACGTGCTGCTCGGCCGCGCGCAAGTCGCGCAAGAATTCGTCGCCGCACAATCTCAGGTTCAGCCGCCTTAGCGCGCCGAACCGCCGCGTCCAGCCGGGGGCGATTCGCCAATGGCCAAAATCATGCCGAAAACAGGGAATGCACTCGAACTTGCACGGCAGACTGCGCAGGCAATAGCTGCTGGCCAGCGTCTTGACCGAATACCCCTGCCGGGCCGCCGCCTCGGCCACCGTGTTGTTGTAGCCCAGATAGTGCCCGTGAAAGCTCTTCAGCTCCGGATCGACAATCACCAGTTGCTGCATGCGACGATTCCTCCCTGCGTCCGCTTCAGGCCGCCCGCAACGCCGGCTCGCCCGGCCCGCAGGCCGCGACGTCGGCGTCGACCATCATTTCGACGAGGCCCGCGAAACCAACCCGCGGCTCCCAACCCAGCCTGTGCTGCGCCCGCGCCGGCTGGGCCAAGAGCAGGTCGACCTCGGCCGGACGGAAAAACTCGGGGTCAATCACCACATGCTCGCGCCAATCGAGCCCGACGCGCCCGAAGGCGATCTCGACAAACTCGCGAACCGTATGACACTCCCCCGTGCCGACCACGAAATCCTCAGGTTCTTCCTGTTGCAGCATCAGCCACATGGCTTCGACGTAGTCTCCGGCAAAACCCCAGTCGCGCTGCGCGTCGAGGTTGCCCAGCCGCAATTCCGACTGCTCGCCGCACGCGATGCGGGCTGCCGCGTGGGTGATTTTTCGCGTGACGAACTCAAGCCCCCGGCGCGGCGATTCGTGGTTGAACAGAATGCCCGAGCAGGCGAACAGGCCGAAACTCTCGCGGTAGTTGACCGTAATGTGGTGCCCATACAGCTTGGCGACGCCGTACGGGCTTCGCGGATGAAACGGCGTCGATTCGCTTTGAGGCGTTTCGCGCACCTTGCCGAACATCTCGCTCGAGCTGGCCTGATAGAACCGGGCCTGCGGAACCACGCGCCGCAAGGCCTCCAGCAGGCACGTGACCCCCAGGCCGGTCACCTGCGTCGTGAGCACCGGCTGCTGCCAGCTCACCCCCACAAAGCTCTGGGCCGCGAGATTGTAAACCTCATGTGGGCCGACCCGCTCGAGCACCGTCATCAGCGAACTCAGGTCGGTGATGTCGGCCTCGTGCAGCTCGATCTGGTCGAGCAGGTGCCTGATGCGCGACAGCGGCCGGTCGCTCGAGCGGCGCACGATGCCGTGCACCCCGTAGCCCTTCGCCAACAGCAGTTCCGCCAGGTACGAGCCGTCTTGCCCGGTGATGCCGGTGATCAATGCGTTGCGAGACACGCGTCACGTTCCCCCGAAAAAATTGTGTTAAGGCGACTGAGGCGCCACGCAGGCGAGCGCCTTTTTCCCCGCGTGGCTCCTCGGTTCAAGCGGCCCGCGACAACGGCAACTCGCGAAACTCCGCAGTCGGGTATCGCTCGCGTTGCAATTCCACCTCGGAATAATCCCGCCCCCGGTCGCAAAACACGATCTGCGCCCCCGAAAAATCGAAGTCGAAAGGCACGTGAATCAGGTGCGACAGCGCGCCGCGAACAAGCGCCTGCCGCTCGGGCGGCACAAACAACAGCAGAAACCCTCCCCCCCCCGCTCCCAGCAGCTTGCCCCCCAGCGCCCCCGCCTCGCACCCGGCCGCGTACAGTTCGTCGATCTGCGTGTTCGACACCTGCCGGCTCAGGCTGCGCTTCGCCTGCCACCCTGCGTGCAGCAGTTCTCCGAAGGCCGAGAGGTCGCCCCCCCCTTGGAGAATGTCGAGGCCCTGATCCACAAACCGTCGCAGTCTCTGCAATTGCTGCGCGCGCGCCGCCATATCGACCACGTAACTCTGCGCCACGTCAGACGCCGTGCGGGCGATTCCCGTGTAGAACAGCATGAGATGCGCCTGCATCTCGTCGAGGCGCGCGGGCGACAGAGGCAGCGGGTGCACGGCGATCTCGCCGTTGCGGCGGAATTCGACCAGGTTGAGCCCCCCATACGCCGCCAGCACCTGGTCCTGCGAACCGACCGTCTCGCTCAAGACATTCTGTTCGATCTCAATCGCCTCGAGCGCCAGTTGCCGTTTGCCCGGCATCCGGCCTTCGAGCGCCCTGAGCGCATGCAACAGCCCCACCACAAACGTCGAGCTCGACCCGATGCCGCTGCGGGCCGGCAGGTCGGCCACGCAATGCAGCTCGAGCCCCCGTTCGATCCCCAGCCAGCCCAGCACGCCACGAACCGCCGGGTGCGCGATTTCACCGTTCGTGCGACAATGCTCGATCTTCGAATACACCACCCGCGTGCGGTGCTCGAAGAAGGGGGGCAGATAGCGGCACGTCAAGAAGCAATACTTGTCGATGGCGCCCGCCAGAACCGCGCCCCCGTGCTCCCGATACCAGGCCGGGTAGTCGGTCCCTCCGCCAAAGAATGACACCCGATAGGGCGTGCGGCTGATAATCATCCTTGATTCCCCCGTCGCACCGGGGCAAATGCGGCCCATCGTGGGTCGCGCCTCCCCTGGCTGCGGCAGGCCGGCAAATTGGGCGATCCGCCAGTCGCCTTCCGCCAGCCACCGCGAGGCACTCCGATGCGGGCGGCATCCTAAGGGGAACGCCCAAACGGGTCAAGACGGGTTGATTCAATCGCAAGGTCAAATTGGGTGAAGAATTGGGGCGGGCCGCCAGCTCGGCCATTCGCTTTGAGAAGTTGACGCTTCCTCACTCGCGTCCGCGCTCCCGTTCGCGTACACTCCGCTCAAGAAAACAGACCAAACTCTCTGTATCAAGCCGGCCCGCCCGCGCAGGTTGCATCGGCAGCCCGCGAGACTCGCGAAAGGAACGTGTCATGACCCGATATCTGACCCGGCTGATACTGCTCGTCGGGTTCGCAACCGCCGGCCGCGGTCTGGCGGCCGACGAACCCCCGACGTCACCCGTCGCTGAGACCAGATACCTGTTGTTTCAAGTCATGACGGGCCTCCCCGGTTTTACCGGGCCCGCCCCGGCCCCTGGCCGGTATTCGCTCAACAAGTCGCAACTCGAAGAATTCGCCCTGAGTGTGGCCCGGGCGATCGGTGCGACCGGCGACGCCCGCCACAAGCTGGGTTTCGCCGTGGGGCCTGTCTGCTTCGACATGTCAGACGACGAGACCCGTGAGCATATTCGCGATGCATTTTCAGTCGCCCGCTCGAACGACATGGCCGTTGCGTTTCACATTGACGATTCGATGTGCTGGGGGCGGCGCCGCGATCTGGTCTCCAACCCCGACAACATCGAGACGGCCGACTGGAACCAACATCCCACGACCGGCCGGCGCGCCGACTGGGGCCCCAAACCCACACGGTTTCCGCCCCAGATGTGTTTCAACAGCCCGGCGATCATTGCAGCCGTAAAGGATCGTGCGGGGTTGATCGGCGCCGCGATCAGGCAGGAGCTCGTGACACTCAATTCCCAAGGAAAGCAGCACCTGTTCGCCGGCGTGCTGACCGGCTGGGAAAGCTCGATCGGCCGTGATTTTGAAACCGGCCGACCGCTGGGATACCGCGCGCTCAAGTATCGCGGGTTCAGCCAGAACAACCCGCCCAAAGACGCCGACCTCGAACGGGTTCTGGTCGTCAAGGAATTCATGGAACTGTGGGCGGACAACCTGCACTCAGCGGGCATTCCCCGCGACAAAATCTTCTGCCATATCGCGTTCACCGACCAGGGCCTGCGCAAGCCGGACGCCAAAGAATCGTATCCCGAAAAGGTTCATTTCGCTGTCCCTGAAGTCGCCTTCAGCGCGGCCTATCGCCCGGGGTTCTCGACCTACCCCGAGGGTGCGACGTTCAAAGAGATCCATGCCATTCTGGCGAAACACGGCAACCCGGGCTGGATTTCCGGCGAGGGAACGAATGTGTCTCCCACCAGCATGCCCGGCGAGCCGACGATGGAAACCTATCTTGGCCGGATGTTCAACCACGGCGGCGTGATGGTGAATCTCTTTTCGTGGGGGATCGGCGGCGAGGCCATGCGCGACAATTTTTTCCGCCGTGCCACGGAGAATTCCGAGGCCCTGGGCGCCTATGCCAAGTTCCTGCGAGGCGAAACTCTGGTTGAAGCCGAGCCGAGCGGCTTTTCCAGCGAAAAGTTCCAGGCCAAAATGCGCCGGATTCAAACCGAGCTGCCCGGCTGGGTTCAAAAATCGGGCAAGCAGGCGCAGGCCACGCCGCTGACCCAGAAGATTCAAGCCCTCATTCGCGACCGCAAATGGCAGGAAGCCGACCAGTTGGCTGACGAGTTGCTGGCGCTGATGGGCGATCAAAAGTAGCGCCCACTCGTGCGTTCGACCCCCCGCCGATTGGCCCGGCGTGCCGACGCAACGCACCGGCTCGACCGGCTGTCAAAAGCACCTGGCGGAAGCCCCGTAGCCGGAACGGCTTAGGCCCGGACCTGTTTCCGTTTGCCGAAGCTCCCACCTGTCGATCGCATTACGAATTTGAGATCATTGGGTGCTTGGGATTGACCGTGAAAACCGGATGAAATAGCACTCCGCCACTCCGACGCGCCCTGCGTCGCGACCCCTCTCAGTCTCTCGCGCCAGTCTCGAAATACATCATGCGCCGCAACGCTCTCGCGCTGCTCGCTGCCGTGCTGTTCTGCGCCCCGGCAGGGCTCGCTCAAGCCGCCGAACCGGCCCAGCCGGGTTCACCACCGACCCGCGAAGATTACGACGCGCTGGTCGAGCGGCTCGAACGGGCGGAAACCCAGATTCAGCAATTCCAGCAGCCCTCGTCTTCCGCATTCGGCGCGCAGGATGGCGACGCCGCATCGCTTCCCGGAGACGCCACGTCCTCCCCGAACCTTCCCAGTTTTGACGACCTCGAACGCCGTTTCGAAACGTTTCGCGAAACACTCGCGCAGAAGACGTTTCCGTTCGTTGAACTGCACGGCGCCGTGCAGTTCGATACCGGATGGTACGGGCAGGATCAGATCAGCATCGACGAGTTCGGCGTGTTGAAAGATGGCGCCGATTTTCGCCGCACGCGCCTCAGCGCCAATGGCGCCATCGCCCCCACCGTCAACTATTTCGTGCAGATGGATTTCTCGTTCCCCGGCCGCCCCACGTTCACCGACGTCTGGGTCGAGTTCACACAGCTTCCGCTCTTGGGCAATTTGAGGGCCGGCCAATGGAAACAACCCTTCTCGCTCGAAGTCGTGTCGAGCTTTCGTTACACGATGATGCCCGAGCGGTCGCTATTGTTTCAGGCGTTCACGCCGTTCCGGCACCCGGCTGTCGGGTTCTACAACTGGTCGGAAGACGAGCGCATGACCTGGGCCGCCTCGGTCTACCGCTCCGGGCAAGACCAGTACGGCGATTCGATCGCCTCCAGAGGCGGCTACGCCGGCGTAGGGCGCATCACGGGGTTGCCCTGGTACGAAGACGATGGCAGCCGCTACCTGCACCTGGGCGCCGCCTACAATTACGTCGCCCCCAACGGCCGCTTCGGCGGGTTCCGCACGATCCCCGAGTTCTTCATCGGCCAGCACGATATCGCGGCCAACGGCACCGCGGGCACCGCCACCCCCACGTTGCTCAACGGCACCCCCTTCTTCGTCAACACCGGCAACTTTTTCATGAATCACTACAACCTGGTCGGCACCGAATTGCTGTGGGTCGAGGGGCCCCTCACCGTGCAGTCGGAATTCATGCACCTGACCGCCACCCGCGAAAATGGCGTGGGGGCGAACTTCAACGGGTTCTACACGCAGATCGGCTATTTTCTCACCGGCGAACACCGGCCCTACATCAAACGGGCCGGCGCCCTCGACCGCATCAAGGTCCTCTGCGACTTCGACATCGACAAGAGCCAGTGGGGCGGCTGGGAAATCGCCACCCGGTTCTCGTACATCGACCTCAACAGCAAAGACATTCGCGGCGGCCGCTTGTTCGACTATACGCTCTGCCTCAACTGGTACCTCAACTCGTATACGAAAGTGCAGGCCGAGTACATTCGCGCAGCCCTCGCGAGCCCCACGTTCGGTGACAGCATCACCAACCTCTACGACCTGCGAATTCAGTGGGACTTCTAGTCCGCGCGGGGAACCGGCATCACAGTTGAGCAGTAGCGGTAGGGTGCGCCGAGCGAAGCGAGTCGCACCGTTGCCAGCCGGAACAGCGTCTGCGCTCCGCGACGCACCCTGCCATCGCGCCGACTGAATCGTCAGGCCGCCGACCGATCGTTGCCCAGGTACGCCGCCGGGTGCTCGCGAAACCACGCGATCGTCTGCGCCAACCCCTCACGCAGCGGCGTCTGCGCGAAGCCCGGGTACAGCCGGCGCAGCTTGTCGACAACCAGACATTTCGATCGGGCGCCGACGTACCGGCTTGTGTCAAACGCAATGCGCTCGAACTCGTAGCCGGCCTCTTCGCAGATCGGCCGCGCGAACTCGCGGATCGAAAACTCTTCTCCGGCGCCGATATTCACCAGGTCGTTCTCGACCGTATCGCTCAGGTACATCGCGGCCCTCACGAAATCCTCCACGCATACCAGCTCGCGCCGCTGCCAGCCGTCTCCCCACAGCACCACCGGCTCTCCCAGCGCCTGCCCTCTGAGAACCTTGCGGATCAGGTCGAAGATGAAGTGCATCTGCCGCCCGTCGGTGTGGTACCCCGGCCCGTACAGGGTCGACGGCACCAGGCACAGGTATTTCATTCCGAACTGACGCGCCAGCGACAAGAGGCCCACGTACAGCATCCGCTTGGTCATCGCATACGTGAACAGGCTCTCGATCGGCTGCCCTTCGAGATAATTCTGTTCCACCAGTTCTCGATCGGGCGCGTACGCGCAGCTTGTCCCCATGCAGATCAGCTTCGCCTGCGGCTGTCTCGCGGCCCACCATGCCAGAACGTGCGTGTTGATCTGCTGGTTGCGAACCCATTGTTCGCCGGGATGCCGCAGGCAGAAATCTCCGGCCTGCGTCCAGGCCGCCAGATGGTAAATGCGGTCGAACCGCTCTCCGTCGAATGCCACGAGCGTACCGTCGCGGGTCAGGTCGCACGTGCGGCTGCCGACGGCGACAACCGAATGCCCCGCCGCCCGCAATTGCGCACACAACGCCGCCCCCAGAAAGCCGGTGCCGCCGGTAACAAAAATGTGCATTGGCGAACCCCCCTGCGGCGACCGCGTGGCTGCCGCCAATCGACAGAATCGCGATCAAGCGCCGGTCCTGTAGTGGTTTTGCAGCGACCGGTCAAGAGCGTTGGAAGTAATGCCAGTCGTTGTGCCGAGACGATCGGGGGCGCGACCGCCGGGTTGGCGAATTTTACGCCGGGCCGCGCGGCGCATCCGGTGGCAGTGTGGGGTTCGCGAGCGTTTCGAACCGGCCCGTGCGCGACTTGTGTTTCGACCCGCCAGCAGTTACGGTACGAAAATCACACGCCAGCCCTCGTGGCGGAATTGGCAGACGCGCTAGGTTCAGGTCCTAGTGAGCTTAACGCTCATGGGGGTTCGAGTCCCTCCGAGGGCATTTTCAGCACGCAGGCAGGCGCACGAGCAACATCGAAAGAATCGCGCCCGATACTAATGTGGCAGCCCACTGGCAATCAACATTTCAGTTGAGGCACTAAGACCAACCAACCAGGGCACCGTGCAGAGGCACCAGTGTCGCTGCCGCCACGGCGCCCACGATGAAATTGTCGTTGAGGCGACCGGGCAGCGATTCGGCCAGCGCCGCGCAGACGACCGTCGGCACAACGCATGCCAGTGCGACCGTCCATGGCACGGCCGGCAACGACATGTTCCAGTAAATCATGGTCGCGCCCGGAATGGCCGCCAGAATGAAGGCCGTCGTTCCTGCGAACGACTTGTTCCGATTCCAAGGCAGCTTTTGCCTCCCGCTGGCCAGCCCCGCCAGCGTCGCCATGCCGTCTCCAAATGCCAGAACTCCCATCACCGTCAGCCCCAGTTCAGGCTGCGAGGGAAAGAACAATAGCAAGGGCAGAATGGCGCTTTCATATCCGCAAACCGCCGCGAGGCAGCCTCCTTCCCGGGGGCGACGAAAGTCTCCATAGCAGGCCAGTGCGACGCACCCAGCCACGCAACCGATTACCGCGAAAGTGCCCAGAATGATTCCGGAGAGCGGTTCCTGATGGGGAAATGCCGAGCCGAACAACGCGATCCAACCGGGAGTCATGTGCCAAAGCCTGCGGCGGCGCTCGCGCGGTTCAATTTTTCCCAGAAGTCGAAAGAAGGAAATCGTCGAACGCGCCTGGCGCTGTGCGCCTGACGGCTGCCCTGGAGCGATGATTTCTGAGGTGCTGTTCACAGGCGACGGGCCTCGCGCAAAAACGAACGTGAGGACCCGAAAAGGGTGCAACTACCGTGCCGGCCGCGCCGCAGGCACTTTCAGCCCCCTGGCCGCGTCGGCCTTGCATTGGCCTGCAGCCCCTCACACGGCGTTACCTCCTGCGGCGTTTGCCTGTTTCAATCCTGCGCTTCCTCGCGCCGCGCGGAGTTCTCGACGCGCAGATACGTCGCCATGTCGGGGAATTCGATGATCGACGCCACGTCGTCCCAGGCGATACTGATTTTCAGGCCGCGGGTCCAGTAGTCCGGGTCGCCCGGATCAACCCCGGTACCCACCAGAAATGTCAGACCGCCGCTACGCGCGAATGCCGGTCCTTCGATGACAAAAGGATGCTCTCGCGACTTTTCAGATTTCTCGTAGACCAGCAATATCTTCCCCGCATACGGGTTGGCCAGATCGCCGGCTGGCTTTTCGTCGGCCACGCCCGAGGCGGTACGCACGCACGCAGCGGCGACGAGCGAGAGCAGAACGCCGGCAACAACGATTCTCAGCGGATGATCGAACGGCATGGCAAGGCTCCAGCGAGTGAGTTGACATCAAACCTGAGACGAGACTTTCGCAAAGAAACGCGGCCGAAAAAAGGAACTCAGCAGGGTCACGAAGATTTTAGGTCGCTATGGCACGCAACAATTGAGCTCCGCAACATGCGAAAGCGACGTAGGACGTAGGGTCCGTCAAGCGAAGCGCAGACGCACCGTGGGCTGGACGTCGCGGTGAGCGGTGCGATTGCGCTGCGCTGGTCGCACCCTACTGGGTTGGTCCTGGACGTTCTTGCGATCGGGCCGCCTTTCGACCCTGATGGAACGAGAGGACCTTCCCGGTTTTCGACACGCGCCGTTTTTCGACACGTCGCTACGGCAACGGCTCGACGTACACGCCCAGTGGAAACGTCACCGGCCGAGGCCCGTAGTGATCGGGCCCCAGGCCGCGAATCTGGTCGCGCTTCAGCTCCGCCAGCTCGCGCGTGCCGCTCCAGACCGCGGCCCGCCCCTGGCTGTCAATCTCGACGGCCAAGAGGTGCGCCTTCTCGCGGCTGTACCCGCACACCTTCGACAACCCTTCGGTCACGTATTCGAACGTGTGCAAGTCGTCGTTTTCGACGATCACGGCGTAGGGAGGCTGCTTCTGCGGCCGGGTCTCGTCGCGGGGCGCAGGGCGGGTCGTCGTCACGACCACGTCGTCGGCTGTTTCCATAGCGGGCATCGGTCACTCCCTTCCGGGGTGAATCATACGCCCGGAGGTGCGAAAGAGACAATTGCCGTTTTGCGCGGCTCGGCTGGTTTGTGTCGATTCCGGCGAAGCGCGGCGACCGGCAAACGGGCAAACGGCCGGCTTCACAACTTACAAACGCCCTGCACGATCAGCCGACTTCTGCCTCAGGGTCGAACGACGCATCGGGCCCGAGCAGCAGTCGCGCTTTGCGGTCATAGAGCGCCGCACCGTGGAAAACGACCGCGTCGATGCTCTCCTGAATTCTACAGCCGGCTTGCCTGACCTGCGTTCCCGCCAGTATGTTGGTCGGTACAATTGCCGATCTCGTTAGACCTTCCTGGGCCGGTACATTGCTGGATCGTGTCGAGATATTTCGTGTTCCCCTCGCGATGGACGAGCGATTTGCGGGTGCTCTCTTTGCCGTTTTCGGTGGTGACTTGAGCAGCGTAGTGCGGCGCGCGGGACAGGTCCCAGGCGCGCCACGCCGCGCGCTCGATCTCGTCGAGCTTTTTGAGGACTTCGCCGCGGGCCCGGTCGAAGTCGCGGAGCGACGATGCGCGCCACTCGAGGCACAGGGCGGCGAGGTCGCGCGCGACGGTTCCCTGGTGGACTTTCAATTTTTCGGCGATGGCGACCTGCGAATGGCCGCGGAGGTGCAGCTCGGCGACCCGCTTTCGACGATGGGCGCGTTCGACGCGCGAGAGGCGGTGGCGAGGCATGGGGGCTGGGGGCTGGGGGGTGGGGGTTGGGGGTTGGGGTACGCTGTATCGTCCGATTTGCATGACCGGCTGGTACAGGACATTGACAAAGCAGACCCCGCGACCAGTCCAACTGCTGATCCAGCACGCCGGGCCAAACGACGCAACGTAGAGGATGGCCAACAGGATCGGCACCCACCACCGCCTCGACCTTCCCGCCAGCCACGTCAGCGGCCCGCGGCGTTTCGTCGGTCTGTCCATGATGGTCACCCCTTTCCGTTTCCGCCGCCCTTTCGCGGCCCCCTTCTTCCGCAGCCGCTCGCGCTGCTAACGGCGCTTGCGCTCTTCTTCCTCGATTTCGGCCTTGGAGACGTGGGCGAGGCGGGGGGCCGGGGGGTCGCGGCGGGCCGGGACTTCCCACGATCTTTCGATCCTCGATCTTCGACCCTCGTCTCCCTTTTCCCCGGTCCCCAATTTCCCAGGTCGCGCACAGCACCGCCCGATGGTACCGGCCGGCTCACGCCGGCCGCTCGCCATTCACCGCTCGATGCTCAATTCGGGCAGCGCCTGCTTCAAATCGGCCACCCCGGCATCAGTGACGCCCGTTTTTCTGAGCACCAGCCTCTGCAGACGCGCAAGCCCCTTGGCGTGCGTCAGCCCCGCGTCGTCGACGGGCGTGCCGTTGAGCCAGAGCCATTGCAGCTTCGGCAGCTCCTGCAACGTGGCCAGGCCTGCGCCGGCGACTTTCGTGTCGCTCAAAACCAGCGTGTGCAGATTGTTCAAACCTTTGAGACGCCGCAAACCGTCATCGGTGATGCCCGTACCGGTGAGCCGCAGGTCGCGGAGCTTCTTGAGCCCCGTCAGTTCCGCCAGCCCCTCGTCGGTGACCTTCGTCTTCGCGAGCGAGAGTGTGTCGAGGCGCGCGAGACCTTTCAGGTGCGCGAGCCCCTTGTCGGTGACGGCCGTGTCGTCGAGGACCAGCATGACGAGCTTTTGAAGCCCCTTCAGATGCACGAGCCCCTCGTCGGTGACGGGCGTCGCCTCGAGCTGCAGGTACTCGAGCGCCGCAAGCCCTTTCAGATGGGCCAGCCCGTCGTTGGTGACGCGCGTGCCGTTGAGGCTCAGGTCTTGCAGCGTCTTGAGCCCCGCCAGATGCGCGAGCCCCGCATCGGTGATGCCCGTGCCGCCCAGTGCCAGCCCGGTGAGGCCCTTGAACGCCTTGAGCGATTCAAGGTCGGCATCTTTGACCTTGGATTTCGACAGGATGACCGTGATGACCGGCCTCCCGGGGCGCAGGTCGTCGTGAACTACCTGTCCCCCGAGCTGCTCGATCTCGGCGACCGCTTCATCGGGCGAGTTCTCAGACCGCTCGGACGACGCCCCCTCGGTCTTTCCCTGCCCGACGGCGGCCGCGAAACCGGCGCTCGTCGCTCTAGTCGTCAGCTTCCAGAGCGTGACACCCCCCAACATGACGGCGAGTGAAACGCAGGCACCGAGGGCCTTGCGCTGCGAACGAATGTCCATCGGTCATCTGTGAATCTATGGGCCGACCGGCCCGAGCCCGGCTCAACGAGCACTTGTGAGCCGCGCGATGTTGGATATGTGTTCGATCTGTTCCGTCAGCTTACCGCGGAGAGGCGTCGGCGGGAACAGACCGAAGGGTGAGGCCTGAGGCGCGAGGTTTGAGACGCGAGGGGTGAGGGCGCAGCACCGATTTTCAATATTCTCAAACCGTGCGCGGCGGCCTGCGGCCAATCTGGCAGGCTGCCGAAGAGCTTCCGGAGAGACAAACCCTTCATTTTTCGCGGCTTTTCACGAAGATCTCCGAAGATCTGCACGAAGATCTTCGCAGAAACCGCGGAAATCGCTCGAAGATCTCCGAAGATTCGCGCCGCCGTGTTACATGACTCGCCCTCGAATCGGCCATTCTGGCAGGTACCTCAGCCCGTAGGGTGCGCCGAGCGCAGCGAGTCGCACCGTTCTGGTTGATCTCCTGTTGCGCGGTGTGACTGCGCTGCGCTGGTCACACCCTACAAGCTTGTCAACCTGCCGGCGTCGGGAATCTGGAGATGACGGCCAGAAACTCGCCTGTCGGTGACACCCACACTTCGTGTTTTGATCCCCACATCCCCGGAATCCCCCCGCGGGGTGGTGGGAACAACAGTGCGCGGTTGTCGCCCACTTCTCAGGCTGGAAAGCCCGAGCTACGGGGCGTAACGGGTAATGAGCCTGACTTCCGATTCCTTCTCGCTGCGGATCAGAACGAGGTATCTCGTCCTGCCGTAGGGCCACCAGCCCCCAAGCGGAATGCGGCCCTGCGCGCCCGAAGCCGCGGCGACGAACGTCTCCGGCGGCCGGCCGGCAGCCAGTTGATCTGTCAGTTTCAGCATTTCGTCAATCGCTTCGTTCGCTTCACCGGCCGGAAAACGAAGCACGTACACGTCAATGGTTCCCTGAGTCGACTCGAAATCGAGATGGTGCGGCAAATACGGTGGCGAGAACCGCCCGCTGCGACCGCGCGACGACTTCTCATGAATGATCGCCCGTGACACGCTCCCGGCGGAGATCAGATAACTGTCGACCTGCGGCTCGGGCGGATTCAATCGGGGCGCCAGCACAACAAATGCGCCCGCCAGGAGGGCGAGCGAGCCGCCTGCGATCAGCCTCGATCGGCTGCGACGGACGTCTGACATGGCGGAGGGGCGGGGTAAGGCCGCCGCAGGAAAGTGAATTCGCGAATGAGAATCAGTGGTAGCCGCGCGGTCCGCAATTGGCAATCCGAAATGCGGATTCTTACCCCCCAGCCCCCCTTGTTATGGGTGCAGGTTGAGTCAGCTCTTTGCGAAGGCGGGAGCCGCCGCAATCGAATCCACAATCCATGCCCCCCTTCGGGAATGCCAATCCTCCCGATGCCACGCCGATTCCGGGTCTCTATTTCCCCTTCCCTGGTCGCGGTCGCTGTTCGCCCGTCGAAAGCTGGTTAGAATCGGCGCGGCGGTCAGGAGATTCGGCGATGGGAGATCAACGTGCCAGTCGCGGGCCGATCGGTCTGGTCCTCAGGCACCCGGCTATCTCGCTTGCCGTCGTCGGCCTGGTGATTCTTGTCGCGCCGCGACTGGCCGTCCAGGCGTTGATTCGGTCGATCGAACGCGAGCACAGTTGGCTTCCCGGCACGCTGCTGCCCCACAATTTCATTATCGTGGGCTTTGGCGCGGCGTCGCTCAAAGCCGGCACGTTGCTTACGGTCTCAGCGGCAATCGGTGGCGCATGCCTCCTCACGGCACTGGTTCTGGCAATCCGCGGGCGAAGCCGCGCCGGGCGGGGAGGAGAGGAGTAAGGCGCGAGGACGTGGCACGAAACGCCGTCAACTCTTTTGGTAGCGGAATTCGCGAGAAATCCGTCTCCGCGCGGTTTCACGGAAGTCTGGCGACTTCCGCTACGGCTGAAAATCTCGGCGAGCTGAAGGTTAACGGGGTACCGTGGCACGGGTTTCTAATGTTTGCCCGAGTTAACTGTTCAACGGTCGACGCATACGGATTGGAAATCCGTGCGACGTCGCCGCCGGCGACCGAACGTTGACAAGGCGTCGCCGCTTCGGGTAGGGCTTAACGTTATGGGCCTCGAACAGCTACTTTCGCGCACCGGCCCGCGGCGGCTTTTGGCGCTCGACGGCGGGGGGATTCGCGGCGTCATCACGCTGCAGGTTCTGCATCGCGTCGAGACGATTCTGCGCGAGCTGACGCACAACCCGCGGCTCGTGCTGGCCGATTATTTCGACTACATCGCCGGCACGAGCATCGGCGCGGTCATTGCCGCGTGCCTGGCGCTCGGCAAGTCGATCGACGAGATGCGCGAGTTTTATCTTTCCGCGGGGCGCGACATGTTCACTGCCGCAGGCCTCACGCAGCGCTGGCGGCACAAGTTCACGCCGGAACATCTCGCGGCCAGCCTCAAGCAGGCGATCGGCCCGGATACAAAACTCGGCAGCCCCGAATTGCGGACGCTATTGATGATGGTGTTGCGGAACGCGACGACCGATTCTCCGTGGCCGGTCAGCAGCAACCCGCGGGCGATGTTCAACGACCGCAGCCGGCCCGGGTGCAATCTTGAGTTGCCATTGTGGCAACTGGTGCGCGCGAGCACCGCGGCGCCGACCTTTTTTCCGCCCGAAGTGATCGAGCTGGAAGGGCGGCCGATCGTGTTTGTCGACGGCGCGATCACCACCTACAACAATCCCGCGTTTCAGTTGTTTCTGATGGCGACGGCGGCGCCATACCGGCTGGGCTGGGCGACGGGCGAAGACGAGCTGCTGCTGGTCTCGGTGGGCACGGGCAAGGCGTCGGGGGCGAATGCCGGCCTGCGCCCCGACCAGATGAACCTCTTGTACCACGCGACGTCGGTCCCGGCGGCACTGATGGAGGCGGCCTCGAACCAGCAGGATTTTCTGTGCCGCACGTTTGGCCGCTGCTTGAGCGGCGGGCCGATCGACCTGGAGATCGGCGACCTGCTCGACGGGGCCGGGGCGCAGGCCCGCGCCGCCGCGTTCCGCACGCCGGCGGGAGACGTACCGAAACTGTTTACCTATGTGCGATACAATGCCGACCTGTCGCACGAAGGTTTGAGCGGCATCGGCCTGGAGCAACTCGACCCGCACCAGATTCATCGCATCGATTGCCCCGAAAACATTCCCGCCCTCGAGCAGGTGGGCCAGCGCGTCGCCCGACGCGACGTCGAGCCGGCGGTGTTCGCGCGGTTTTTGCCGGCGCAGCACGCCGCCGCCCAGCCGGGATGAGGGCGCAGGCGAGGCGGAAGAATGAGCCGCAAAAAAGCTCAAAAGGCACAAAAGGATCTTGCGCCTGGGTGCGATCCGCTGCGCAGCCCGCGTGGCGGTGCGAGTGCGCTGTGCCGAGCGAAGCGAGCGACTTCGCGAATATGTAGGGTGCGCCGAGCGAAGCGAGTCGCACCGCCGACCACAGCGGCCCCGTTATGACGGAACCCGAGGCGAAACGGTGCGTCTGCGCTCCGCTGGACGCACCTGCAATTGCTCTGCGACTCGGCGACTCTTTTGACCCCGTTTAATCCTTGGTCGCCGCGACGGTCAGCTTGGGCAGCTCGCCGAACAGGTCGAGCCCGTTCTTGAAGTTCTGCCGGGCGACGAGGAAGATCACGATCGTGTCGCGAGCGGGGTCGACCCAGGCCTGTGTGCCGAACGCCCCTCCGTGGCCGTACGAGCCGGCCGAGAGGGCCTGCATGCCCGCCTGCGGTTCGCGGATCAGGGCGAACCCGAGGCCGCGCCCGGCGCCGGGGACGATGCCCCCGTTGACTTCAGGATTCTGGAGGGTCGTCATCTGGTTCACGGCGTCGGCCGAAAGAATGCGCTTGCCATTCAGCTCGCCGCCGTTGAGGATCATCTGGTAGAAGCGCACCAGGTCGCCCGCTGTGGAATACAAGCCGCCCGAGGGGTTGGGAGGGGTACCGGGTGACATCGACTCGAACAGCCAGTGGGTGCCCTGTTCGAGGTCGGCGCCGTCGGCGGTGGGTTGATAGACCCGTGCCAGCCGGTGCCGCTGCTCGAGCGTCGGATGGAACGACGTTTCTTTCATCTGCAACGGATAGAACACGCGCTCGGCGAGGAACTCTTCAAACGGCTTGCCCGAGACGACTTCGACGACGCGCCCCGCGACGCTCAGACCCGGGCCATACAGCCACTCAGTGCCGGGGCTGAATTTGAGCTCAGATTTCGCCAGTTGCTCGGCGGTTTCGGCGAGAGTGCCCGTATTCTTCTGGTCGCTCTCGAGCCCGTTGGTATGGGTCAGGCAGTCGCGAATGGTGATTTCGCGGGCCGGGGCCGCGCCACCCTTCACCTTCGTCTGTTTGAACGTCGGAATGTACTTCGACACCGGGTCGTCGAGCTTCAGCTTGCCCTCATCCTGCAGGATCATGAGGGCGACGGCCGTGATGGGCTTGGTCATCGAGGCGATGGCGAAGACCGTGTCTTTGGCCATGTCGCGATTCTGGGCGACATCGGCCTTGCCGGTAGCCGACAGATGCACCACGCGCCCGTGGCGCGCGACCAGCGTCACGGCGCCGGCGATCTGCTTGGCGCGGGCGAACTCGACCATCCGCTCGTCGATGCGCTTGAGCGCCTCAGGATCGAACCCCGATTCAGCCGGCGGACTGCCTTCGGCCTTGAGCGCGAAATTTCTGCTGACGGCCGTGATCAGCCGATCCTGCGGATTTTCAGTGAGAATCAGCCCCCGCCACTGCACCTCTTGCGGCACGACGTTCGAATGCAACTGCAGGCCGATTGGCCCGAGCTCGCACAATTGCGGCTGCGGATCAGACCAGTCGCCGATCAGTTGGCCATTGACGACGTGGCGGATGCGATTGCCGATCGCGAGGATCTCCATCCGGTTCCACTCGTGCTGTTTGCCCGCAAACACTCCGACGGTCATCGGGTCCTGATAGACGTAGTTGCGGCGGTAGAGGTCGAAATAGCCGTAGGGAAACGGATACATCACGAGATGCCCCTGGTAGGTGAAGGGCCCTTCTTCTTTTTCGATTGCCTTGCCCCACAGCGCGATGCCTGAGTGCATTTCGCTGGTGACGAGCCGGCTTTCGAAGATCAACCGAAAGTTCTTGTACTTCTGCTTGGTGAGCAGGTAGGTGCTGGCCTTGGGGGCGTTGTCCTGGGCGTTCTTGCCGACGATCATGCCGTCTTCGACGTTGAAGTATTTGCCGGTGTGCCCTTCCCAGCCGGTGAGGTCTTTGCCGTTGAACAGTCGAACCGGAGTTTCTCCCGAGGGGAGCTTGGAAATCTGCTCTTCGCTCCAGTCGGCGGCCAGCGCGAGGCGCGAGGCCAGTGCCAGAACCACAACGGCCAGCGAAATCGATCGTGCGCGCACGGCAGCTCTCCCGGTGAGTGGACGTGATGAGAGGGGTTTGGATGGCCGCCACTATACCACCGAAATCGCCGGCTCGCACGCCTTCGCAGGTTGGCGGGCGGGTTTCGCCGCGATTCTGTGGCTAGGCGGCCGGGTGCTGTTCAAGTCGATTGGTCTGTGGTATCGGTAGCGTCGTTGCCACCCAGGAACCGCCCGATTCTTAAGGGAACTCACCATGACGCTTTTCTCTCGTGCGTTGCATCATTCGCGATTCGGGTGGCTAGCCCTCGTCGCGATTCTGTCTTTGGGGGGCCCGCCGGCTTGCTGCGGCGCCGATGAAACCGATGCCGTTCGCCCTTTCAAGATTGAAGTGCCCGAGGCGGATCTGGTCGACCTGCGCGAGCGGCTCACCCGCACCCGCTGGCCCGACGCACTCGACAACTCGGGCTGGACGTACGGCGCCGACCTCGCCTACATGCAGCAACTGGTCGAATACTGGCGGACGACGTTCGACTGGCGGGCGCAGGAACAGAAGCTGAACCAGTTTCCCCAGTTCAAGACCCGCATCGACGGCCTCGACCTGCATTTTCTGCACGTGCGGTCGAAACATGCTGATGCGATGCCGCTCGTGCTGCTGCACGGCTGGCCGGGGTCGTTCTTCGAGTTTTACAAGATGATCGGGCCGCTGACCGACCCCACGGCGCACGGGGGGCAAGCGAGCGACGCGTTTCACGTGGTGATCCCCTCGTTGCCCGGCTTCGGATTTTCAGACAAACCCCGTGAGCCGGGGTGGAGCGTCTACCGCATGGCCGAACCGATCGCCAAACTGATGGCGCGGCTGGGCTACACGCGCTACGCCGCGCAAGGGGGCGATTGGGGCTCTGCGATCGCCGGCTGGCTGGGCCGACACGATTCAGAGCATGTCGCCGGGGTGCATCTCAGCTCGCTGCCGGTCGCGCAACCGGCCCAGAACCCCTGGGATGGGGTCAGCCCGGCCGAACGGGAACGGATGGAGAAGCGGCAGAAAGAATTGCAGAGCCATTTCGGGTACGCGCAGATCCAGGGGACGCGCCCGCTGACCATCGGCTACGCGCTCAACGACTCGCCCGTCGGGCAGGCGGCGTGGATCGTCGACAAGTTCTACGTCTGGAGCGACAACGACGGCGACCTCGAAAAGGTGTTCACCAAAGACGAGCTGTTGACCAACGTGATGATCTATTGGGTCACCAGATCGGCCCCTTCATCGGCCCGCATTTATTTCGAGCGCGGCCCGTACACGGGCAACCGACCGGTTGGCAAGGTTCCGATCGGCTGCGCGCTGTTTCCCCGCGAAATTGGCGTGCCGCCGCGCAAATGGGTCGAAGCGCAACTCAACGTGACGCACTGGACCGAGATGCCGCGGGGGGGCCATTTCGCCGCGCTCGAAGCGCCCGACCTGCTGACCGACGACGTGCGGAAGTTCTTCCGGACGGTGCGGTGAGGAGGTGCCGGGGGTAGCGGATGTGGCCAGACTTCCGATGGCCATAGAACTCTGCTACGGCGGACCTCGGGCGAATTCCGCTATGGGTTGCCTCGCACCATTGCGGCGAGTTCCGCTACGGATTGACCGCTTCAGGGGGCTGACGCCCCCCGCTCGCCGGCCCGCTTTTCCTCCACCTCTTTCCAGATCGGCCCGTAGACCTCCTTGTCGAACGGCGGGCAGCCCGTGGGAAACTGTCCCAGCGGATGATCTTTGGCCCGCATCAGGCCGGTGCAGTAAGAAAACGTCCGGCAGACCAGCTTGCGGTTCAGCCGACCGTCGGTCTGCAGGGCCCGGGCAAAGTCGGGGTGCGACAATGTCGCGCGGCCGAACCCGGCCAGGGCCACGTGACCGGCGGCGACATTCGCGGCGGCGGCGTGCGGCGCGAATTCCTGCAGCCAACTGTAGCCGCTGCCTACCACCGGAACCTCGGGCACGGCCAATTGAATCTGCCGCGCAATGCGAAAGTGCCTCAGCACCCCCAGCAGCGGATGCTCGGGCGCGTCGTACCCGTCGACGGGCGGGTATTCCGCCGGTCGAATCACGTGCGGGTTGGCGTACGGGTTGCCCATCGTCACGTTGACGACCGATACGCCGGCATCACGCAGGGCGCGAACGACTTCAATCGGCTCGCTCAGGTCTTCCTGCTGGTGATCGCGCGGGTCGGTGCCGAAGGCGCACGCCAGGGGCAATTGGTGCGGGCACGCCCGGCCGACGAATTCGTCTCCCTCTTTCACCCCGCGAAAGGGGATGCCGTCATAACAATTGATGCGCGTGACGATCGTCAGGCCCGGCGCGGCGTCGCGGATCCGGCCGACGATGTTACGAACCAGTCGCGTGCGGTTCTCGAGACTGCCGCCGAAGGGCCCCGGGCGGTTCTTCGCGGCGAGCAGTTCTGAAAGCAGATAACGATGACATTGCTTGAGATCGACGAAATCGCAGCCGATCCTGGCGGCGAGCCGGGCGGCGGCGACAAACTGATCGGCAATGTGCTTAAGATCATCGTCGCTCAGCAATGGGTAACTCTCATCGACGCATCGGCCAGTGCTTTTGTCGACGGTCAACGAGTCGAGGATCGGGTCGTGGGTCACCGGCAACGGCTTTTTGACGCTATACCGGCCCGAATGGGTCAGTTGCAGGCCGACGAGAAAATCGCGGTCGTCGCCGCATACGTCGCGGTGCGCCTGTCGGCACTGCGACAACATCTGTTCCAGATCGGCGGCAGTGTGATCGGCCAGCAACAACTGCCGGGTGTTCGCCCGCCCCTCGTCGCACACGGCGGTCGCTTCGCCCCAGATCAGCTTCGCCCCGCCGGCGCCAAAGCGGTGATAGCGGCGGTACGTCAGCTCGTCGGGCCGGCCGTCGAGAGTTCCGTCGCACCCTTCCATAGGCTGCACAACCAGCCGGTTGCCAACGGTTCGACCGGCGATCACCGCCGGCCGGAACAGCGGCGAGAGATCGTCGGAAAGCTCAATCGCGTGCCCGAGGCTGGCGGCGTCAGCGACCAGGTCGGCAGCCACCTTGTACTTGAAGTATCGAGCCATATTGAGAATGTGCTGTCTGCGTCTGTCTCCAGGAAACCGCCTCGGCAGAATGGAACCGCGACGTTAGGATAATCGAATCGACGGGCGTCTCAGAAGAGTCACGGCAGAAATCGAATACCACAGTATCCGCACAGGAGTTCGCAGAGGCCGCTGAGGACAAATCTCACCTCTGCACTGCAAGCGCTCAGAGTTTTGTCGCCGCAACAACGGTTTTGTCGGCGTCGAAACGCAACTCATTTGGCACATCCCTGTTGCGTTCAGAATGATTCAACCACGAATCAACCAAATCACGCGAATAAGAACAGAGCAGACGCGACTGGTGATCCACAGAATGAGCCATCCAGATTCTCGATACGTGATGAATCAGAACCGCGGAGAACGCCGAG
>JBQTIL010000093.1:0-3534 GCA_052388175.1 Planctomycetaceae bacterium
TGAACTCGTGACACAACGCCCGCTCGTAGATTTTCTCCAAGAACCCCGGCCCGAGCACGCGGTGCACTTCAATCGCCGCCCCGATGATCCGGTGCGCCAGTTCTTCGTCCGCCGCTGGAATGGGGTCATAGTTCATTGGCTGCCTTCCTTTGTGCACTTCGCGACCTTCGTGGTTGGTTCCGCCGATGCAACCACCAAGCGAGCCGGGCCTACTCAAAGAAACCAAAACCAAATGCCATGAAAACCAAACGATGTCCGGCGATTTGGTTTCCTTGCAAGTCATTGCGGCACTTCGACTTGGGCTAGATGCTCAATTGAGGCCGCGAGATTTGGTTTCTTTGCAACTCATTGCAGACAAGAGACTTCTATTCCAGATGCTCAATTCGAGCGCCATTTTCGTCCCTCCGGCTTCGGGAAGGGACCAGAACCAGACGCAGCGCTTTTTCCATCGAGCTTCTTTCGGATGATGACATTCAGATCACTCCATCGCCCACCGGAGCGTGGAAATTGAAATGCAGACCCAGGGGTTGCTTTCTCAGATCGAAATCCAGCCCCCTATCTCCCATATCTCCCAATCTCCTTTTGCCAGGCGAAAGCCGTCTCCGCGCGGTTGCGCCTCGGCCGGGGGAGATCAGGAGATGACGGGGATTGGGGGATGAAAACCTTGACCGATATTTTACCAGCGCGCAAATCGCCGCGCCGAGACGGAGTGAGCGCGCATTTGGAAAACAGGCCCGAAACAGTTCCTCGTCCTACGTCAGGCTTTGAGCCCGACATTTTCCGGCACTCCGGCCCGAGCAGGCGATGCACCTCAATGGCGGCCCCGATGATCCGGTGCGCCAGCTCTTCGTCGGCCGCTGGAATGGGATCGTGGTTCATGGGCTGCTTTCCTTTGTGCACTTTGTGATCTTCGTGGTAGATTCCGCCGGCGCGACCACTAAGGGCACAAAGAGCACGCAGAGTGGGCGCACGGCACGAGATACGCGCGACCTTGCGAGCTCCTGTTCAAATCTTGGATTCTGTCTGGTTGCGGCCGAACGCCGCGCTGTGTGCCGTCGGCGTTCTCAGCGTCCTCATGGATGCGGTTTTTGAATTCGCTGCCGACCGATCGTCGCAGGTCGGCGACACGGCCCGTCACCAATATTCCACGGGGCCGTTGGGCACGCGGATCTCGGCGGTGGGGCGTGGGTCGCCGCGCTGGCCGTGGCGCTCCCGAATTTCCGCGACGACGCAATCGAATTCCGCGATGCTTTCGAACCGCCGCAGTCGGTCTTCGAGGTCTTCGGGTATTCCCAGACGCGCCCCGCACCACGCCGCGAACTTGCGAAACATGCGGCAACTGTGAAATTCTCCGTGCTGGTCAACCATCAGCTCGAAGTGCCGCGCGAGAAACCGAACCTGCTCGTCGCGCGTGGGCGCCGATTCACCAGGGGGCTGACGCCCCTCGTTCGCCTCGGCCGTCGCCAGCCGCCGGAAAATCCACGGATCGAACAGCGCGCCGCGGCCGATGGCAATAGCGGCGCACCCCGTGACGCGGCGCATCGCTCGCGCGTCTTCAACGGTTCGGACATCGCCGTTTCCGACAACCGGTATACTGCCGACCGCTTCGACGACGGCACGAATCCCCTCGAGGTCTACCCCGCCGCGAAAGCCCTGTTGCCTTGTGCGGCCGTGAATCGTGATCGCCGCGACACCCAGGCTCTCAAATTCGCGCGCGAGTGCGGGGGCCGTGATCCGTTCACGGTCCCACCCCAGGCGCATTTTGACGGTCACTGGCAGGTCGACCGCGGCAACGACGTGCGCGACAAGGTCGCACGCACCGTCACTGTCGCACATCAGGCGGGCGCCGCCTCCCTGCCCGGTGATCTTTGCCATCGGGCAACCCATGTTGATATCGACCGACTCGTAACCGTGGTCTGCCAGCCATTTCGCCGCTTCGACCAGGTGCCGCGCGACGCCGCCGTATATCTGCACCGACAACGGCCGATCAGCGGGATGTGTCGCGACCAGCTCGCGCGCCCAGCGGGTTCCTGCGACGAGATGCGACGCCTGCACCAGATCGGTCGTCGCCAGCCCGACGCCTCCCAACTCGCGAACAACCCGCCGGAATGCCAGGTGCGTGTAACCCGCCAGCGGTGCGAGAAAGTAGCGGGTGGAAAGCGTTCGGGGGCCGATGCGAATTTCAGGCGCGGTGCGCGCGGCATCGCCCGGTGCCGGAGCACAACCCTCATCGCGCACGGTGACAACCGACATTTGCCGCTCGCCCTGAAACGAGGCGCTCAGCCCCGGAATTCGAGCCGCGATTTGCCCGCAATCAGCGGGCCGTTTAACATCTGGGCAATTGTCGTTGCGCCTTGTGCGTGACGTCAAGACGCGCGGCGACAGATGGCGCGGGTTGACAGAGCAATTGCTCGCGGCAGACAAACGCGACACCGGGAAGCCTTCTGCGATGGAGCCGACGCACGTCGAAACCGAACTGGTCCGCAAACTGGCGGCCGACTGGCACCTCAACGTGCCTGAGCGGCGCAGTCTGCCGGCGGGCGGGGCGAAAGCCGGCCTGCTCTTGAATGCCATCGAAGACGAGTTGCGATCGGGCGGCTGGTACCCGGCCGGCGCGCGACCTGACGACGACTTCGACGGGGGCCTGATCGAGCGGATGCCCGATGGAACGTGCCGTATTCATTGGAAGTCTGAGGTGTCGTTCTGCCGCTACGAGCTGGACTTTGTGCAGGAGCTCAACACGCCGCGCGAGGCCGCGACTACGTTTCTGAAAACCGTGTTCAACGACGGCATCGACGGCATTCCGATCGATTGGGAGGGCGTTGCAGATTGACCGGCAGCCGGCGATTGCTGTTTGAGCCTTTGTGCGCCGAGCATGCCCGGGGCCTGTTCGGGCCGTTGAGCGACCCGCGCGTCGATGAGCACATTGACGATACGCCGCCAGAAAATGTCGCGGCGCTCGCGGCGCGATTCGCCATCATGGCCGCCGGGCCACCGGCCCATCGAAGTCGCGAACGGTGGGTGAACTTTGCCGTGAAGCTTGCTGCCGACGGCGTACTGATCGGCCGGCTCGAAGCGACGATCGTCGATGGGCGGGCGGAGGTTGCCTATCTGTTCGACCCGCAGTTCTGGGGGCAGGGTTATGCCGGCGAGGCGATGATTGCGTTTCAGGATCACCTGCGACAGAACGAGTGTGTCGCGGAGTTCTGGGCGACGACGATGCCCCGGAACGGCCGGTCGATAGGCTGCCGCAGAAATTGGGGTACATGCCGGCTGCGAAACCGTGGCCACCGCTGTTGTCGTATGAAGAGGGAGACCTGGTGTTTGTTTTGCACGAGAGTGGTTACGCCGGCTGAATCAACCACGAACGTCACAAAGAGCACAAAGGAAGGCAGCGTATGAACTACGACCCCATTCCAGCGGCGGACGAAGAACTGGCGCACCGGATCATCGGGGCGGCGATTGAAGTGCACCGCGTGCTCGGGCCGGGGTTCTTGGAGAAAATCTACGAGCGGGCGTTGTGTCACGAGTTCA
>JBQTIL010000094.1:0-49922 GCA_052388175.1 Planctomycetaceae bacterium
GTGTCTTGCCATTCTTCCGAACCGTGGTGTGGCGCAAATACATGGTTGCACTCCTTGCGACCACATCTTCGCACGGGAATGCGGTGGCTCAAGACCAAAGGTTGGCACTACATCGCGGTTCCGCCGACCCCCGCCAAGCGGCGCAATGACTTGCGCGCAGCCGGCCGCCGAAATTGGCGAATTTTGTCCCCGGACTGCGGAAGTTGGGCTAGTCGGCGACACGCAGAGTCACCCGAAGAAAACGATGGGCCGCAAGAACCCTCAAGAGGCTCAGGTCGTTGATGGCACACGCCCCGACACGCCCTTGAGCCGCCCGTGCAAAATGGCGTATCCCTGAAGGCCCTTCTTGGGTAAAACGTCGGTCCCGCGTGCCCGTCGGCCGGGCGTTCATTGCCATTCGAAACGGAGTTCAAGCATGGTTCGGTATCTGTTCGTGACGTGCGCTATCGCCTGGGCACTGTCGGTTGGTTCCCTGCCTGTCGCTGCGGCCGACCCCGCGCAAACCGTCGGTCAGGCCGAAGAAGTGCTCGCTGAGCTGATGTCGATACCCGCCCGACAAATTCCGCATCACCTGCTGGCGGAAGCCCAGGGGGTGGCGATCATTCCCAACGTCACCAAGATCGGGTTTATCGCCGGCGTTCGCCGGGGGCACGGCGTAGTGATGGTGCGCGATGCGGAAGGTGAATGGAGCCTGCCCCAGTTCGTCACGTTGACGGGTGGCAGCGTCGGCTGGCAGGCCGGCATTCAGGGAGCCGACGTGGTTCTCGTCTTTCGGACGCGCAAAGGCGTCGAAGGGCTCACGCGCGGCAAGTTCACCATCGGGGCCGATGCTTCGGTCAGTGCGGGGCCCGTGGGGCGGAATGCCCAGGCGGCCACAGACATCGAGCTGAAGGCCGAGATTCTGTCGTATTCGCGCAGCCGGGGGCTGTTTCTCGGCGTTGCCGTCGACGGCTCGGCGCTCGATATCGACCATCAGGCACACGCCATGTACTACGGATCGCCGTCGGCCGAGCTGCCGCGGCAACTGCCGGAATCAGCCATCCACTTGCGGCAGTTTCTGGTCGAGCTGACGCAGGGGGAACCGGCTGCCCCGGCCGCCACGGAAGCCATACCCATTCAGCCCAAGGCCACGGAACAGGATCTCGAGGGCCTGCGCCGCTCGCTGGTCGACAAAGCGTCCCAGTTGCGGGCGATCTTGAACCCGACCTGGCAAAAGTATCTGGCCCTTCCCAGGGAAACCAACGACCCGGCGGCCAAGCCCGACCTCGACGCCCTGACGGAACTGCAGCAACGGTTCGAAAGAATCGACAAAGCGCCCGAGTATAAGAATTTGCGCGAGCGGGCCGAGTTTCAATCGACCCGCAAGCTGCTCCGCGAGTACATCGACGCCCTGTCGGTATCGGGGCCGACCCTGCACCTTCCCGCGCCGCCGGCGAAATAACACAGAAACCGTCGCTGCGGTTGCCGCCCCGTTATCGCGCCGGGCGAACGCCGATCAGCTTGTACCCGCACGGTTCGAGGCGCATAGAGTATCGCGCCAGTTCTGCGGCCGGCTTCGTCGACTTCTCGCCCGAAATCAGGTCGACCAGCTCGTACGAGCCGGCCGGCTGCGCCCCATCGGCAGCCGGAAGGTTGATCTCGCATTGAACCGGTTTCGAATCGAAGTTCAGCACGACCAATACGCGGTCGTCGTCGGCGCTTCGCAGATAGGCCAGACATTTCTCCCCGCCTGACCAGACGTCTCGAATGTTGCCGCGCGAGATCGCGGGGTGGTTTGCACGGGCCTGCATGACCTGAACGTAAAAGGCCTGGGTCGACTGATTGCCGTTCGCCCAATCGACCACCACGTTTCGGCTGCCACTGGCATCGGGATGAACGGCTGAGCCAAGTTCCTGGCCGGCGTGAATGACCGGGATGCCGGGAATCGTGGCCGAGAGCAAGAAAAGCGCTCGCGCCTGGTCAGGAAACGCCTTGGCAACCCGCTCGGTGTCGTGATTCTCGATGAAATTCGCCCGCAGCCGATCGTACAGAATTCGGCGCTCTTTGACCGAGTCGACGAACTCTTTCGAGGTCAGCCGGTTGTGGGCGACGGCGTCGAGGGCTGTGGGCTTGAATTTGCCGGCAGCCACCGGGCCGTCAAACAGAAAATATCCGTAGCCCGATTGTTGAGAGCCACCCAGGAACCCGCAGTAGACATAGTCGTACGAGGCTTCGCACATCTCGTCAAACAGCGGTTCGAGAGTGTCGTCGGGTTTTCCAAACAACACGGTGGGCCCTGAGATTTCGGCGATCAGCAGGGCGTCTTTTTTGGCTTCATTGATCGCCTTTCGCATCGAGCGCAATAGCGCCAGCCGGCTGTGGTCGCCGGCCACCTTGTCGGAATCGTAGTTGTTCGTGGGCGAATCGACGCGCCAGCCGTCGATGTCGAACTTTTCGACGTAATGCCGCGCCAGCTTCGAGAAGTAGTCGATCACCTCGGGGTTGGTGCAGTCGAGCGCCCAGCCGAACATGGGCATGGGATGGTAGCGCTGCCGTTCGCCATCTTTGCCCTTGAGCACCCAGTCAGGGTGTTTTTGCATGATGTCGGTGCCGTCGTACGTGATCGACGTGACAAAGTCGAGTAGCACTTTGATCTTTCGTCGATGGGCCTCGGCGGCCAGTTCCCTGAGGTCGGCTTCGGTTCCGTACCGGCGGTTGATCGCGTAATTGTCGACAATCAGGTACTGCGCATTGCCGAGGCAGCGAAAGACGGGCGTCAGGTAGATGACACTCACACCAAGTTGCTCGAGGCGCGGCAATTGGGCAGTCAGTTCCTTGAACGAGTGATTGGGAAAGTACTCCAGACTCACCTCGTACCCCGCGCCCTTCCCGGGCCACGCGCCGGGACCGGCGCCAAAGGGGGCCCCCGGCGGGGAATCAGCCGCGGCTTCGCGCCCGACGACGAGCGCGGTAAAACTGAACAACAAGGCGGCAGCAGTCAGGCGCAGGTTCATATTGCAGAAGCGATGAATGGGGTTTTGGAAGTCATGATCCGATTAATCGTGTCGTACGTTCGCGTGGATAGATTCCTGGTGCACTACACAAGTGCCCGCGCGGTCGCACGGGGGCCGTCTGCGGGGGCAGAAGCCCGACGAGGGGCCCGTTCGTAACGGCTACTCTGCCAGGTTGACCCGCACAATCTCCTTGTCGTTTCGCGCGAAGACGCTTTTGAGCGCAAAGGCCGGGTGCGACCAGATCGTCATCCGGCCGGTGACTTCGCGCGTCGCTTCGACCAGCTTCGCGCGGCTGAGCTCTTCGTATCCATCGGGCGTCAGGTTGGCGATAATCAGGTCTCCCTGCTCATTGTGCAGGAAAAATCGATCGCCCTGCGGAACGATAAAGGCGTTCCAGCAGCGCCCTTCGCCCGTGGGCTCACGCGTCTCCCAGAGCCTCTTTCCCGTTTTCGCGTCGAGGCACCGGAACTGACCGTAGCTGCAGACCCCGTAAATGTGCGCGTCGGTGGTCCACGGAGTGCACATGATCGAGTGCAGGCCGTCGGTGCGGGTTTCGCTTCGGAACTTTCCCTTCCAGGCCGTCGTGGGCGACTTGCCATCGTCACCCAGATTGAGCATCAGAGGGCCGTCGTAGAACGACGTCAGGAACAGTCTGTTGCCGATCTGCCGCGGAATGGGAATGCACAACCCGACCTGAATGGCCCACGGCACGTTCCACAGCACGGCACCGTTGGCGGGGTCGAGCGCGGTGACGGCCGACGGATGCCAGATGATCAATTGCCGCAACCCCTGAATCGTGTAGATCATGGGGGGACAGTAGCCGGGTTCGCCGTCCTCGAGCGCGCGCCACAGCTCTTTGCCGGTGAATTTGTCGAAACTGACGACCAGGGCCCCTTCTGCGCCACCGACCAGCGTGATCAACTGATCGCCTTCGACCAGGGGAGGCGCGACCATTCCCCACACGGGAATCGTCGTTTGAAAGTCATCGACGAAGTTTCTTTGCCAGACGATCGTGCCGGAGTCGGCCTCGAAGCAGAACATGTCGCCCATCGTGCCGATCGTATACACGCGGTTGCTGTCAATCGTCGGCGTCATTCGCGGACCGGCAGGATAGGCGACGGTGTACTTCACGGGGTATTGATGCTTCCACAAAACCTTTCCGTTGCCGGCGTCGAGGCAGAACACGCGTTCGAGCTCTTCGGCCTTCAGCCGGTCAGTGATGAACACCCGGCCGTCGGCGACCGCCGGCCCGGCGTAACCCTCGCCGATCGGCGTCGACCATACGCGCGGCAACAACCCGGTTATAGGGAGCGTCTTGACGATACCCGTTTCGCGCCAGACGGCATCGCGATTGGGGCCCCCCCATTGGGGCCAGTCTTCCGCGGAAACCGTCGGCAAAGCGAAGCCGCAGGCAGCCCAAAAGACCGACGGCGCAAAGAACAATCGAAGCGACACGCGCTGCACTACAAGGCTCCTTTCGCCCCGGAAACGGCTCGTCATACAATGGCCACAGGCCGTGCGATTGTAGTCGGCCGGCCAGACGATGAACACCAGACCGGCGAGGTCCACGGCATCAAAGCGCGGCGCACTGCGGCCCCAGATCATGCGGCACGATGACTTCCGTTCGCGATCGCTATTTTGCGCAAGGCGGCTTCCCGATGTCCGCAGGCTTCCCGGGGGCGAATGAATGAAAATCCTCTTTCTGCACGGCTGGCGGTCAGTTCCCGGCGGAGTCAAGCCGTCGTACCTGGCGCAGCACGGGCACGAAGTATTGAACCCGGCGCTTGATGACGACGACTTCGATAAAGCGCTTCGCACCGCGCAAGGCGAGTTCGACGAACACCGGCCTGCTGCCGTCGTCGGGTCGTCGCGCGGGGGCGCCCTCGCTCTCAACTTGAATTCGGGCGACACCCCACTGGTGCTGCTCTGCCCGGCATGGAAAAAATTCGGCTCAGCCAGAACGGCCAAACGGAACTCGGTGATCCTGCACTCGCGCGCCGACGACGTGGTGCCGTTTGCCGATTCTCAGGAACTGGTCCGCAACAGCGGCCTGCCGGCATCGGCGCTGATCGAGGTGGGCCTCGATCACCGCCTGGCCGATCGGGAACCACTGGAAACGATGCTCAAAATGTGTGAGCGTCTGACGAAGACGAGTTAAATTTGGTGTAGTGCCTCACGCAGATGGGACGCGATCCGGGTGCCTGTGACCCGTCGCTCGCGACCCATGGTGCTCTCCCCTCCCCCTCGACGGGGGATGGGGTCGGGGGTGGGGGTGCTTTCCAGCGTCAAACCCCGGCGCGCCGCGACTCGCCCCCCCCATCCCCAGCCTTTCCCCCGCAAGGGGGGAAGGGAGCGAAAACGCGAGTGCTCGCCAGCAGATATTCGCGCCGGGCCTTCCAATTCACGATTCGCGCCCGAGCGGGTGGACCCGTGACTGCCGGCCCGGCGGCCGACCTGCCAATTCTCGCGGGGGAGGCGATTGTCTGGTCGCTGCGATTCGGAATCTTCGGAATGCCGGGCGTCTTGTGCGCGACCGTTATGCCAAGAGCGACCTTGCCCCTCGTACAAAACCCCACCTTGCCCTGCCTGGTCGTCGCAAACGCAGTGCGAATTGTGAGGTACGGTTTCCAAAGTCATTCCCGTGGGTCCCTATGAACCAGCCCGAACTTCCAGCTCGTTTTGACCCGGAAGCCCTTCCGGCGGCGCCGCGCGCCGACAGTGCTCTTCAGCCGCCCACCGGGCTCGACTGGAACAACGCCGGCTTCGCGCTCGCGCCCGTGGTTGAGCCGACGCAACTCGTCGGCTACCAGAATCAACCGCAAGTGGTCGTGGCGACGCCGAAGCCGCTCGAAGTTCCGCGCCGCAGACGCTGGGTCGTCGCGTCGCTGATCGTCGCCGTTCTGGCGACCGGGCTGCACTGGATCTGGGCCAGCACGTTGCAGCACGTCGCACTGGGCGTGGTATCGGGTGAGACGATCACCGTCTGCACCGAGGCCGAGGGACTCGTCGAAGAGGTTCCGGTCAACGACGGAGACCACGTGACGCGCGGGCAACTTCTTTTGTCGCTCGAGAACCAGACCTGGCGCAACGAACTGGCGCGACTCAAAGACGAGCTGCAAGTCGTCTCGGCAGAAACCGCGGCCGAAGAGGCTCAGTTGCAGTGGCAGCAGGACGTCGCGCAGGACGGCCGTCCGCGGGCCCTGTCAGATTATCACGAGGCGCTGGGGCGGCTGCAGAATGAAGAGGCGGCCCTCGAGTCGCTGCAATTGACCTTCGACCGCCTGGCCCGCCTGCAAGACAAGCGGGCCGCGAGCGCCGACGAATACGACCGCACGCGGCTGGCGTTGAAAGGGCAGGCGGCGAAAGTCGAAGAATTGCGCAACGCCGTGAAAGAACTCGAGGTGCGTGTCGACCGCGCGACGGCGCTGGTCGGCCAGAGCGATGCGCGTCTGAGCCCCAAACGGGCGCGAGCCGAGTTTCTGCGAGGAGAAATTGCCCGCAGCGAGAAGAAGATCACCGACCTGCACATTCGGGCGCCCGTCGACGGGGTCGTGTTGAAGAGGTTTCACAGTGCCGGCGAGTGGGTGGGCAAGGCCGAGTCGTTGTTTTCCATATTGAAAGACGGCTCGCAAGAGGTGCTCGTCTATGTCCAGCAGGATGATGCGCGCGGCTTCGAACGGCTGGGCGTCATCTCGCTGTATGAAGAATCGCGCGGCGAATCGCTCAAAGGCAGAATTGTGCGCGTCGACCCGCAATTGCATCGGGCGCCCCAGTCGATTTCGACGTTTTATCGCCGCGGCGAACCGTTGGTTGTGGTCCACGTCGCCGCTGACCCCACTGGGCCCGCCTGGCCGATTCTTCCGATGGATGGCGTGGTGCGCCTGCCCCTGACCGAAACAATCGCAGCGCAATGGAGTTTCCCATGACGCCCGGCGACAGCGCCATTCTGGACCTGGTGGCGCCCCCGCCGGTCGAACGCGAGCGTTTGCGACGGGCTGAGGCCCCTGCACTGCCCGACGACTGGGGGTCGCACGAGATCGTCGTCCCCTCTGCCAATCGCCGCCAGGCCTGCCGCTACCAGACGGTGCGGCCGGTCGTGGCAATTCCCGTTCTGCCCGACGGCGCCCTCGACTTAGCCACCCGCTACCGGGGGACGGTGATCGACGCGGCGTCAGGCGGCCTGGGGCTGCAGCTCGAAATCCCGCCCGATGCGACGCCGCGATTCTTGAGCGTCGGTTTCACCGCCCCCTCGGGCGAGACGCAATTCGTCGGCGTCGAGCTGCGGAATGTGCGCCCCGTCACGCCGACAAGCTCCCGACTCGGAACCAGCTACGCCGGGCCGGCCAACGAGATTCTCAAAAAGCCCGTGCTGGCCCCGCAGCTCGACCCCCAGGTGATGCGGTACCGGTACCCGATCGCTCCTGAAGTGCTTGCAAGCTGGGTGCGGGCGGGAATCCTTCGCCCCCGGCTGCTCGACCGGGTGCAAGTCTGCCCCCGGTGCGACACGCTCGTCACGTATCGCGGCGGTTGCCGCGCCTGCCAATCGGGGCGGGTTGAGCGCGAGCGGCTGATGCACCATTTCGCCTGTGCGCACGTCGATCGCGTGGCGGCGTTCGAACATGGGGGAAATCTGCGGTGCCCTAAATGCCGTCGACAGCCGCTGATCGTCGGGGCCGACTTCGACTATCAGCCGGGCCTCGCCGTCTGCCTCGATTGCGGCTGGAAAGACAGCGAAGCGGTTCAGGTGGCCCACTGTTTTCGCTGCGCGTACCGGTTTCCGGTCGAGCAGGCGAAACACCAGGATCTCATCGGCTATGACGTTCTCCGACTGGACCCATTGGCTCTCCTCCCTGCATCCTGAGGAGTGGCCGACGCTGATTATCGGCCTGCTGCTGCTCGACCTGCCCCGGTACGCACTCAGCCGACTGCTGGTCTGCCTGTGGGATATCGTCACCTTTGCGCGGCGCGGCCCGCTCGGCGACCAGGCTTCATCGCGTTTCAGGCACTGCCCGTCGGTGTGCGTCATTCTGGCAGGGTACAACGAAGGCGAGACCATCGAAGGAACCATTCGATCGGTCTCGGGCAGCTACCCCAACCTGCAAATCATCGTCGTCGACGACGGTTCTGAAGACGACATGTACGACCGCGCCCGCCGGGCGGCGCGCGACCGGCCCGACGTACTGGTGCTCAAACGCCCGCGACGCGGCGGCAAGTCGTCGGCCATGAACACGGCCCTGGTCTACACCCAGGCCGAGGTCGTGATCTGCGTCGATGCCGATTCGGCGCTGGGCCCGGCCGCCATCTGGGAAATCGTTCAGCCGTTCGCCGACCCTCAGGTGGGCATCGTTTCGGCGACGATTCTCGCGCGCAACGCTGGTTGCAATCTTGTGACCCGCATCCAGGCGTATGAGTACCTGCAGAGCATCTTTGTGGGTCGCATGGCGTCTGAGCGGGCGAAGATTCTGGGCATCGCGTCGGGCGCCTATGCGGCCGTGCGGCGCGACGTTCTGGTGCAGGTCGGCGGGTGGGACGTAGGGCCGCCCGAAGACCTCGACCTCACGTTGCGGGTGCGCAAGGCCGGCTACGACGTGGGCCTGGCGCCCTATGCCGTCTGCTACACCGACGTCCCCGCCACCTGGAAGGCCCTCATCAGGCAGCGTTTCCGCTGGGACCAGGGGGCCGTCGTGCGATGTTTCATGCGCAAGCACTCCGACCTGGCCAATCTCCGCAATCGCAACTTCCGCTGGGAAAACCTGCTTCTGACAATTGACCAGTGGCTGTTTCAGTTTCTCTGCCCTTACGGGTTCGTGCTGTACGTCGCGTGGTTTCTTCTGCATCCGCTCGAGAACCCCGCGTTCATCGTCTTCGGCCTGTACGTCATGGCCCTTCTGTTTGAGCTGGTGCAGGTCGCCACGCTGGCGTTCTATTCGACGAACCTGCGCCGCGACCTGGCGACCAGCCTGGTTTTTCCCCTGATTCCTTTCTACCAGTTGCTGATGATGGGGGTCCGCGTCATCGCCAACACCCAGGAGTTGCTCTATCGCCGGTCGTTTGACGATAATTACGTTCCGCAGCATGTACGCCGCGCAACCTGGCACTGGTAACTCAATGACGTCCGCACGCTTGCGTCTGACGTGACGCACTCCGCCGACCCCTATTCCCGTACGGCGACCGACTTCGAAGAGCCGCCGCGCGGTTTACTGAGCACGCTGCGGCGACTCGGCCCCGGCATGATTCTCGTGGGCTCGATCGTCGGCTCGGGCGAACTGATCGTCACGACCAAGCTCGGGGCCGTCGCCGGGTTTCGATTGCTGTGGTTCGTGCTGCTCAGTTGCCTCGTCAAGGTCGTGGTGCAGGCCGAGTTGGCG
Organism: Planctomycetaceae bacterium; assembly: GCA_052388175.1. GTDB lineage: Bacteria > Planctomycetota > Planctomycetia > Planctomycetales > Planctomycetaceae > SIAF01. The sequence continues at coordinate 9,362 of JBQTIL010000094.1, forward strand.
CGGCACACCATATCCAGCGGCCAGACGTTTCTGGATGTGTTCAACGCCCTACCCGGGCCGGCGGTGAAACGCCCCGCCTGGCTGACCGTTTCGTGGATGGGCTGGGTTGTGGCGATCAGCATAGCTGTCGTGGCACTGGTGGTGCACGCGCCCGAGTCGCTGCGCTCGCCTGCAGGCGTCGCCGCAATCATCGGGGTCGGCGCGCTCGCGGCTGTTGTCGCGGCATACTTCATGGCGCGGTCGAACGGCAATGCGCCTTCCGGGTCCGACCCGATAGGGCGCCCCCGCGTCAATTGGGTCATGTGCCTGTGGTTGATTTCGATGCTGCTGATTTTTGTGAACTCGGGGGCGATTCTGGGGGGCACGGGCCAGACGCTCGAGCTGGCCTTTCCCGGCAGGGTTCCCGGTGGCTCGCATTCGTGGGCCATGATCGCTGCGGTGGTCGCCGCCGTATTGCTGCTCAGCGGCACATACCGGTCGCTCGAGCTGACGCTGGTGGCGATGGTGGCCGCTTTCACTCTGCTGACCATCCTCTGCACCGCAGTTCTGCAATGGACAGGTTATGCGCTCACGTGGAGCGACATCGGCGGGGGTCTCAGGCTTGAAACCGGGCCGCTATCCACCACGCTCGTTCTCGCGGCGCTCGCGATGTACGCCGGAACGGGCGTCGCGTTCAGCGAGATGCAGGCCTACACCTATTGGTGCGTCGAAAAGGGGTACGCCCGCAATGTCGGCGAGAATCAGCCGGGAGAAGCCTGGGGGCGACGCGCCCGCGGCTGGATTCGCGTCATGTATATCGATGTGTTCGTCACGATGCTGGTTTATACGATCAGCACGGTGTGCTTTTACCTGTTGGGCGCTGGCGTCCTGTCGGCAATGGGGTTAAACCCCGACGGCCAGCAGACCTTGGCCACGCTGGGCACCATGTACACCGAAACCCTGGGTAGCTGGGCCGCGACGCTGTTTATCGTCGGGGCCTTTTTTGTGTTGTACTCGACCGTCGTGGCCGGCGCCGCGGGGGCCTCTCGGATGCTTGCCGATGCATTGGCGGTGATGGGCCTGATCGACCCGCGTGACTACGCTGCGCGTCAATGGTTCATTCGCGCCTTCGTGGTCTTTCTGCTGGTCGTGTATTGCATTGCGTACTGGCTGTTCGAAAACCCGCCGCAAACCCTGCTGGTGACCAGCAGCCTGATCGGCGCAATCATGTACCCGGTTCTCGGCTTGGGCGCCCTGTATCTCAGGCACCACAAAGTCGACCCGCGAATCACGCCATCACTGGCGACGACCGGTTGGTTGTGGATCTGCGCGCTGGCCCTGGCAGTGATTTCACCTGGTGGGATTCTGCTGGCGCTGGCCGTTCAGTTCGGCTGGATCACGATCCCGTAGCGACGTCTGCCGAGGGGCGTCGAATGGGGTGCCCGCTCGTGGTGGCATTCCGAGTCTTCGCTGGCACTGCGGGTTGGTGATTCAGAACTACTCAGACACCGCGGCGATCAGCCCCTTGATATACCCCACGGTCCACGCCCGCCCGCGATGGCACCAGTCGGTGTCGTCAACCATGCGGGGAACGTGATCGGGAATAATGAAGCCTTTGAAGCCGACCTGCTGGAGCGCCTTGATCGTCGCCACCGGGTCGCAATTGCCGTCGCCGAGAAAGCATTCTGTGAATCGTTCGACCGGCCCCTGCACGTCGCGAAAATGTACGTAGAACAGCTTGCCCCGTTCGCCGAAGTACTGAATCGCGTCGAGCACGCCGGCACCGGCGCGCATTTCCGACCAGCAGCCGTGGCAAAAGTTGAGGCCGTGCCACGGACTGTCGAATTTCTCCATCGCCCGCCGGAAATTCTCAAAACAACGAAATACGCGGCCCACCCCTCCCAGAGTCGGCACGGGGGGGTCGTCGGGGTGCAGGGCCAGGCGCACCCCGGCCTTTTCGCATGCCGGTAAAATTCGTTCGAGGTACCAGCAGTAATTGTCCCAGATCTCGTCTTCGGTGTACTCCCGATCGACCGGCACGGTCGCCCAGACTCCGAAGGCGGTCTTTTCACCAGGCTTCACCCGCTTTGCCTGCTCGTAGTCGAACGCCGTCGCCGTCGCTCCGCCGCGCACCGGCATGGCGTTCGCAGTCCGCCACACGCCGCCCGGCATAAAGGCGTACCCGAGAATTGGAACGCCGGCGCGGCCGAGATTGCGGACCGTCTCGATCATGTTCTGAAGCTGCCGTTCACGGCCGGGTTGCCCCAGCATGATTTTGTCGTAGAAAGTCTTCGGCACGTTTTCGAGCGACATCAGCCGCAAGCCGGCGTCGCGGCCGCTCTCGACGAGCTGCGCCAGATCGGCGTACTCCCACCGCTCGTCGCCCGCAATTGCGGGCGTATTCATCTGGAAATCGTCGCAGCCGCACTGCTTGATGAATTTTAACCGCTCGTCGGTCAGCGTCTGGAACTGGTCCAGCCCGACGCGCATCGGAAGTTCGTCGAGGTTAATCATCGGGAACGGTTCAGCCTGCGGGTGCCGCAATTGTGTCTACCCGGCTTCAGCCAGAAGTTGCCGACACGGCAAAGAAAACAATCAGGAAGCCGGCCGTGCCAGTGCAGCGTAACTCGCCGCGCGCGTCGCTGGCAACCAGCCAGTCTTCGATTGTGGCGTTCCGGTCAGCGCAGGGTATTCAATCCCGAGAGCAATGCCAGCAGCAGAAAGGCCGCCAGCAGCCCACACGCGGCAATCAATAGTCCCCGTGAGATCCGCAACATTTTCGTGTCACCCCAACACATAAAACGCAAGGTGGGCATTGTCGGATCAGTCGCGTGGCCGTGACCGCTCGGCGCGTTGCGGCGGCTCAGGGTGACGTATCTTACTCCGGCCCAGGTTCTCGGTGCGCTGGCTGCCCAGGCGCGCTATTACCAGCAGTCGCTCCCCGTCGTTCAACAGCCCCCAAAGACCTCTTCGCAGCCGACATCCGGCCCCCGAATCCCGCCACTGGTTTGACCGTAGAATATCAATATGATATCATTTAGATATTAGCTTTCTCGCACTGAGCTTCATTTGACGAAAGGTCGTGCCATGACCGACGAACGAGTGATTCGGGCCGTCAGTGGCTGGCGAATGCTGCCGGTCAATCTGCTCCTGATATTTGGGGGACTGGCGGCGACGATCGTCTTCATCGCAGAGGCGGCTGCGGCCAGGGGCGGGCCTCCGTCCGCACTGCTCGTGACGATTCCCGCCATCCTGCTGGGAATCGTTTTCATGGCCGGGCTTTTCACGTTGCAGCCGAACGAAGCCCGCGTGCTGACGCTCTTCGGCGAATATCGCGGCACCGTGCGCGACAGCGGTTTCTGGTGGACCAACCCGTTCATGACCAAGGCAAAGTTGTCGCTGCGCGTCAGGAACCTCGAAACGGCCCGCCTCAAGGTCAACGACACGCGGGGCAACCCCATTGAAATCGCCGCGGTCGTCGTGTGGCGCGTCGCCAACACGGCCGAAGCGCTCTTTGACGTCGATCGCTACGAAGAGTACGTGAAAATTCAAAGCGAGACCGCCGTGCGGCACCTCGCGAACAGCTACGCCTACGATCACGGCGAAGAAGGAGAGATCACGCTCCGCAGCAGCGTCGACGACATTTCCGAGTTCCTAAGAAAGGAATTGCAAGAGCGATTGCAGAAGGCGGGCGTCATTGTCGATGAAGCCCGCCTCACGCATCTGGCGTACGCGCCCGAGATCGCCGGTGCGATGCTCCGCCGCCAACAGGCCGAGGCGATCATTGCCGCGCGGCAGAAAATAGTGCACGGTGCCGTCAGCATGGTGCACATGGCGCTCGACGACCTCGCCAGCAAGCAGGTCGTCGATCTCGACAATGAACGCAAAGCGGCCATGGTCAGCAACCTGCTGGTGGTGCTCTGCGGCGAGCATGATGCCACGCCGGTCATCAACGCCGGCACGCTGTACACCTGAAGCGAATGACGATGGCTGCCCGAAAACCCTTCCTCTTGCGGCTCGACCCGGCCCTCTACTCGGCCCTCGAAGCCTGGGCCCAGCAGGAGCTGCGAAGCGTCAACGGACAGATCGAGTACCTGCTGAAGAAGGCAGTGCTGGCCCGCGACCGCAGGGCGCTACCGCAAGATATCGAATCTCGCGACGACCGGGCCTCGGGTGACGCCGCCCGCTAAGGGGCCTGATCGAGGGAAACCGCTGAGGCCGGCATTTCAGGAGCGGCAGGTCACCGCGAGGATCAGAATCATCAGGCCCATCGTCACTGAAATCGGTCGTGCCAGCGGGTTCTGCATGAGTGAATACAGGTCGAGCGGCAGGCTCCAGCCGGTGCAGGCCGTCAACCAATCCTGCAGATCGGCCGTACGCACATTGGCCGCGACGATCAGGGCCGCCCCCACCCCCATCAGGATGAGCCATATCCACTTGCTTCCGAAGAGTCCGTGATGACTGGTCGGCATACGACGCTCCTCAATCGTATTGAGCCCTTTAGACTACAGACGATCTTAACGCTCCAAGATTATTGCGCGAACCGGCGCCCACCTGCGTGACCTCGTTCCCATATTGATTGATGGTCAGGTAATATGGGGCGCCTTCCGCGAAACTTGACCTTCACCGCTTGGGAGAACGCCGCATGTCGATCGCCCGCACTGTCGCTTGTCTGCTCGTCTGTGTCAGCGCCCTCCTGATTGGCTGTTGTGCGATCGGCGCCGCTGCCGAGCCGAAGGTCGAGCTGCTCTGGCCGCAGGGGGCACCCGGTGCAATCGGTGCCGAAGACGCCGACCAGCCCACGCTTTCCATCTGGCAGCCTGCGGCCGACAAGGCGAATGGGTGCGCAGTGGTAATCTGCCCCGGCGGGGGTTACCAGTTTCTGGCGGTCGATCATGAAGGGAAGCAGATCGCCGAATGGCTGAACTCGCTGGGAGTGACGGCCGTCATGCTGAAATACCGCATCGCGCCGCGCTACAAGCACCCGGCGCCGCTCGACGACCTGCAGCGCGCCCTGCGCACCGTGCGGGCCCGCGCCACCGAATGGAAAATAGATCCGCACCGCGTCGGCGTGATCGGGTTCTCAGCCGGTGGACATCTGGCGTCGACTGCGGCGACGCATTTCGACGACGGAAAGCCTGATGCGACTGACCCGATCGAGAAACTACCCTGCAAACCCAACTTCGCGATCTTGTGCTACCCGGTCATATCGCTGACCACCCCCTACGTTCATGCCGGCTCGAGAAAGAACCTGCTGGGTAACGAGCCTGACGAGAAACTCGTTCAAAGTCTCTCGAACGAACTGCAAGTGACCGAGCGAACTCCCCCGGTGTTCTTGTTCCATACCAGCGAAGACAAAAGTGTTCCGCCTGAACACAGCGTCTTGTTCTATCTGGCGCTCAGGAAGGCCAACATTCCCGCCGAGTTGCACATTTATGAGAAGGGTCGGCATGGCGTGGGGCTCGCACAGAGCGACCCGGTGCTCGCGACCTGGCCTGCCCGGTGCGCCGATTGGCTGAAGTCTCGCGGCTGGATCGGCCCGCCGAAGTATGTGGCCGCCGATCCGAAAGACGCGACCGACCCCGACTTTCTCGTGCAGGGTGAGTACGCAGGCCAGATTCGCACCGATGGCGGGCCGTTGAACGTCGGCGTGCAGGTGATCGCGCTGGGAAAAGGAATGTTCCGCGCGGTGGGGTACGCCGGCGGATTGCCCGGCGACGGCTGGGACCGCTCTGACAAGCACGAGTTCGAGGGCGCGACGAAGGGATCTGAAACGAAGTTCGAGGGTGCGGCGGCGATTCTCACCATTCGAGACGGGCAGCTCACCGTTGCCGACCTGGGCGGCACCGAGCTGGGGCGCCTGACCCGGGCCGAGCGGAAAAGTTCCACGCTGGGCCAGAAGCCGCCTCCGGGCGCCGTTGTGCTGTTCGACGGCAGAAGCTCTGAGGCCTTTGAGGGTGGTCGGCTGACTGCGGACGGGCTATTGATTCCCGCCGTCACCAGCAGGCAGAAATTCTCAAGCGGCACGCTGCACGTTGAGTTTCGCACGCCCTACCAGCCCGAAGACCACGGGCAGGCGCGCGGCAACAGCGGCTGCTACGTGCAGGGGAGGTACGAAGTACAGATTCTCGACTCGTTCGGCCTGGCGGGCAAACACAACGAGTGCGGCGGCATCTATTCCATCCGCGACCCCGACCTCAACATGTGCTATCCGCCGTTGGCGTGGCAGACCTACGACATCGAATTTACTGCCGCCCGATATGATGCCGACCGAAAGTTGCAGCAGCCCGCCCGCATCACCGTGCGACACAACGGCGTGCCGATTCACAGCAATTTCGACTTGCCTGACCGCGAAACGACCGCTGCCCCCGTGAAAGTCGGCCCTGAACCCGGCCCGATCCACCTGCAAGACCACGGCAACCCGGTACGGTTTCGGAACGTGTGGTTCCTCGAGAAGAGGTAACCAGTGAAACCCCGCCGAGGGGGGTGTGCCAGCGAAGAGGCGCGGCGGTTCAACGCTGTTGTTGCCGCAACAGTACGACGGGGTGGATTGCGCGCGTCGGCGTGGCGTCGGCAATCTGATGCCGGCACGAGAACCCCGGCGCGATGACGGGCCCGCGGGCGGTGCGTACTGCGGGAAACAAGACCCGTTCTCCGATCTGCTGGCTTAGGTCGTAGTGCTCGTAGCCGAATGAACCCGCCATGCCGCAGCAGCCCGAATCGAGCTCCTGCACCACGAGGTCGGGCACCATTTCCAGCGCCCGCTTCGTGCTGCCGCTGCCCACGAGCGCCTTCTGCTGGCAGTGACCGTGCAGCAAAACGGTCTCTTGCAGCGGTTTGAACTCGAGCGTCGCGGCCCCCGCGGCGATTTGATCGGCCAGAAAGGCGTCGACCAGAAAGGCGTGGTCGCGCACGAGCCGCGTGGCCTCGGAGGGGAACAGGTCGGGGTACTCGTCGACAAGGGTCAGCAGGCAACTGGGCTCGCACCCGACGATCGGTATTGCCCGCCCTGCGAATTCGGCGAGCCGCCCGACGTTCCTTCGCGCCAGCGCCTTCCCTTTCTCGACCAGCCCTTTGGAAATGAACGGTCGTCCGCAGCACCACAGCCCTGCGCGGTGTACCTGGTAGCCGGCCGCTTCCAATAATTCAACGGCGGCGCGATTGACATCCGGCTCGCAATATGACGTCAGGCAGTCGTCGAGCAGCACGACTTCGCCGGCGCGCCCGGCGTTCTGGTGAGGCGTATGGCGGTTGAACCAGTGCTGAAAGCTCTGGATGGCAAAGGTCGGCAGCCGGCGGCGGCGGTCAACCGCCAGTAACGTCTCGGCCAACACCCCTGCTCCGGGCATTCGCGACAACCAGTTCGCGAATGGCGAGAGCCCTGAACCGATGCGATTGAGCCACGCGACATGGGCCAGCGCTACCGTGCCGATACTCGGCCGATGCTCGTTGTAGTAATGCGCGAGGAATTCGACTTTCAGCTTGGCGAGATCGACATTCGACGGGCACTCGGCCTTGCACGCTTTGCACATCAGGCACAGGTCCATCACGTCCCACATCCGCTCCGAAGTCAGCGCTCCCGCGGGCAACTGCCCGGTCAGCGCCAAGCGCAACGCATTGGCCCGGCCCCGCGTCGAATGCTCTTCGTCACGCGTCGCCATGTACGAGGGGCACATCGTGCCCGTGAGCGTCTTGCGGCAGACGCCAGAGCCGTTGCACATTTCAACGGCCGCGAGAAACCCCTGACCCGGGGCGTCGGCACTGCGCTCTTCGCGCGAAAAATCCTGAAATGTCGGCAGATGCGCGCCCGGGTAGTTAGGCCCGTACCGCAGGTTTTCAATCGGAGACGGGCCGGCCGTCACCTTGCCGGGGTTCATCAACCCTTCGGGGTCGAACAGCCGTTTCACTTCGCCGAATGCCGCGAACAGTTTTGGCCCGAAGAGCTTCAAGTTGTGATAGCTTCGCGCGAGGCCGTCGCCATGCTCGCCCGTCATCGCGCCGCCGAATTCGTGCACCAGCTCGGCCACTTCGTCTGAGACCGATTTCAAGAGCGCCAGGTCGCGGGCGCTCTTCGTGTCGATCATCGGGCGGATGTGCAGGCAGCCGACCGAGGCGTGCCCATAGTAGGCCCCGGTCAGTTGGTGGCGATCGAGAACCTTTCGAAACCGCCGGGTGAATTCGGGCAGCTTCGACGGGTCGACGGCAGTGTCTTCGACAAACGCGATCGGTTTGCGCGCCCCGGGAATGCTCAACAGCAGCGGGGCCCCGGCCTTGCGGCAGTTCCAGATGCGCTCGCGCTGCGCCGCGTCACGGGCGGGCAGCATCCGTTCGAGCCCCGGCTGCCCCCGCAGCTTCTGCTCGATCAAAGCCATCGCATCGTTCACTTCATGCGCGGCATCGCCCGAGAACTCAACGATCAACAGCGCATCGGGCGTCCCTTCGACAAAATCGAGCGACCGCCTGTATTTCAGATTGGCCCGCGACAGCTCGACGATGTGCCGGTCAAGCAACTCGACCGCCGACGGCCGGCATTCGAGAATCAAGGGCGTCGCTTCGAGCGCCGCGTCGATCGTGCGGAATTGCAGGCACACCACGCCGCGCTCTTTGGGAAGCGGCACCGCATGTACGGTGGCCTCGGTCACGACTCCCAGCGTTCCTTCGGCCCCCACCAACAGTCGCGCGAGGTTCAACCATTTTCGGTCGGGCCACTCGCGGTCGAGTTGTGCGACGGCCGCGGGCTTGGGCACTTCGGCCGCCAGCTCAGGCACGAAGGCGTCGAGATTGTACCCGCTGACGCGCCGCAGAATCCGCGGATATTTCTGCAAAATCTCGCGGCGGTTCTCGTCGACTAACGCCGGCAACCGGCGGTAGATGCTCCCTTCGCGGGTCGCGAGCGCCTGCGTGGCCGCCACCGCCCGCTCATCGCACGGCTCGCAGACGATTTCGCTCGCATCGGATAGCACCAGCCGCAGCGCGCGCACATGATCGATCGTCTTACCCTGTCGCACCGAGCGCGAACCGGCCGAGTTATTGCCGATCATTCCGCCGATGTTCGCCCGGCTGCTGGTCGCGACGTCGGGGCCGAACTGCAGGCCGTGACGGGCCAGCTCGGCGTTCAACTGGTCGAGCACGACGCCCGGCTCGACCCGCACCAGCTTCCGCTCGAGGTCGATTTCCAGGACCCGGTTCATGAACCGGCTGAAGTCGATGACAAGCGCCGCCGCAACCGTCTGACCCGAAAGGCTCGTTCCGCCGCCCCGCGGCAGAATCGGCACGCGATGCGCGCAGGCGAGCTGCACCGTCGCAGCCACATCAGCCGCGCACCGGGGAAAGACCACCCCGACGGGGCGAATCTGGTAAATGCTGGCGTCGGTGCTGTAAAGCCCCAACGTCATGTCGTCGCAACGGACTTCCCCCGCGATCTGTCCGCGGAGTTCCCGGGCGAGCTGAGAGAAGGCTGAAGTCGACCGATCCATTTCCATGCGTCGCAACGTCGGTGTCTCGTGGCGCAACCGATCGTCTTCGATTGACGTGGATTATGGAAGTCTCTTTCGGAGGGCGATCGTCACGATGTTGCGAATGGCCGAGTGCCGCTCACTTTCTGCGCCCGAGAAACAGATAGTAGGGCGCCCGCACGAATGGCAGATACGGAATCTTTCCCAGCCGTTCGGCCAGTAACTGCGTCTCGAATTGCCCCTGAAGGTAAGGGATATGATCGGCGCTCAAGAACACATTGTCGCGGGCGAACCAGGCGGGCCACAGGTGTCGGGTCTGCCACGAATGCCGCGCCCGGCCGGGCGCCGGGTGCTTTCGCGCCACAAAGAAATCGACGACGCCGATCTGCCCGCCGGGCCGAAGCATTTCGCAGGCGCGATCGACCGCGCGAAACCAGTCGTCGATCATGGTCAATGAATACGAAAACGTCACCAGGTCGACGGGGCCTGGCGGGGCAAAGGTCTTGGCGTCGGCCTGTACGATTTCGACGTTGTGCCATCCATGTCTCTCGACTCGCCGCCGCGCGACGTCCAACAGCGACCGGGTCAGATCGACGGCGTAGATGCGTTCAAATTCGCCGACGCGCGGCCCGGCCATCTCAAGGTTTGCGCCGGTGCCTGCGCCGAGATCGACCCACACACCCCGCCCCGACGCGACCCTCATGATCAGCTCTTCGCGGCCCGATAGCAGCCGGCGGCGGAAGTCGTCGTATCCCGCGGCCTGCGGGCGATAGAAGCTTTCGAGGCGCTCGGCCGGCGTCTCACCACTGACCGGCGCCAGCGCCAGTTGCCAGAGCGTTTTCAGGTCAGCCGCAATCGTCATATGGCAGAGAGTTGTGCGATCCAGAAGCTGCCGTAGGTGTGCACGCGGTCGACCGAATGCAGCCGGCGCGCCAAATCGCGGTTGTAGGTCAGCAACTCGCCGACGCGACAGCGCACGCCGCGGAACCAGGCCGGCAGTGCGTCGACGAAATCAGAGCGCGTTCCGCCGCTGCGCCACAAGATGCGCGCGCCGGGTGCCGCTCGGTCGAGAATCTGCCGCCATTCTTCGGCAAGCGCCGCAGTATCGGCCGCGGCCAGCCAATCCATATGGTCGAGAAGCACGAACCGGGTGAAAGTTTGCCGCTGACTTCGCAGAAAATCGGTCAGTGAACCGTGGTGCGTGCGAACGCGCTGCCACAAGCCGGCCTTCAGCCGTTCGAAGTTGTGTCGCTTGAGATACTCGGGGCAGCACGTTTCAGAATAGCGGCCGGTCAGGTAGACCCGCCAGAAGTAGTTGTCTCTGAGTGGCAGCCGCGCGAACACCGCCTCGACCGAATCTTCGATGAACGTCGCGATGCCGCCGGCGTAGTCGCGTTCGACCTGATCGCGCTGGGGCCGCGGCACCCCCAATAGCGACAGGGTTGCGTCGCGGCCCATGAGCCAGCGAATCAGGCGCGTCCAAACGGCGCCCCGCAGCCGGCGTTCGTAGATTTCCCGCTGTTCGTCGACGTTCGCGGCGTTCAGAATTCGATCGACGGCCTCGCGGACGCGCGCCACCCGGTCAAGGTAACGATTGACCTGTCGGGCGACAAACCCCGCCGATCCACGGAAGTAGAACGATCCGCTTTTTGTCGAATCGAAGAAACCGATGCGGCGGTCCCAATAGCGGCGGGCGAATTCGGGCAGTTCGGGCCGCAGGGCGTCATGGTAAACTTCGCGGCACTGCCTGACTCCGCCCCGGCCGAACAGGCCGAAAAAGGTGTTGAAATCGAGCGCGCGGATTCCCGCCAGCTTGAGCTCGAGGAGAGCGTTCTGCCGCGGGTTGACGTCAACGGCGTGAACTTCCGCCGGGCCGGCCAGGGCGTAATCGAGCGCGTTGCAGCCGGCCGAGGTGATCGTGACCAACCGATCAAGAGGCCCGAGGTCGAGCGCCGCGTGGTCGAGCCGGGGATCTTCCCAGCAGGTGTTGTAGACCAGATTGTTTCGATGCACGAGCCGGAAACATGCGCTGGAGAGGCGGTCGCCGATTATTGAATTGATACCAACCATCACACCGAGACGGGCGGTTGCGTTTCGCGATCGAACGCAGGAATGGGAATTCGGGCGAAGCCGCGTAGGGCCGCCAGCCACGACTCAAGCGCGGCGATCGAACATGCCGCGGGAAGTTGCGAAAGCCGGCTGCGTTTCAGCCCATTGGCTGGCTCAGGCCCTTCTTCTTCGACAGTTTCACTGTTGAGCGGCCGATACAAGAGCTCGAACTCGCCATCGCTGTATTCGACCAGCGCGGTACAGCTCTCGACCCAGTCGCCCGTGTTGTAGTACGCCACCCCGTTGACCTCACTGATGGCCGGCGTGTGGATGTGACCGCAGACGACGCCGCTGCACCCATGCTGCGCGGCGTACCGCGTCACCACGTCTTCGAAGCGGCCAATGTACGACGTCGCCTGCTTGACGCGGCGCTTCACGGCGGCGCTGAGCGACCAGTAGCCGAACCCCAGCCGCCGCCGCAGTGCATTGAAGACGACATTCGCGGCCAGCAGCAGGTTGTAGCCGGTGTCGCCCAGAAGCGTCAGCCAGCGATGGTTGAGCACCACCGCGTCGAACCGGTCGCCGTGGGTCACCAGAATTTCGCGTCCGTCGGCCGTGCGGTGTACGAATTCGTCGGCCAACTGCACGCTCCCGAAATTCTCGGCGAAGTCGCGCAGAAACTCGTCGTGGTTGCCCGGTGTGTAATACACGCGCGTTCCGCGGCGCATCATGCCCACGATGCGCCTGAGCAAAAAGGTGTAGACGTCGTTCCAGTACCAGCTCTTTTTCAGCCGCCAGCCGTCGATGAAATCGCCGACGATGTACAGGTATTGCGGCTGATGGTTTTTCAAAAAGGCCAGCAGGGCCTCGGCGTGCGTGTACTTGCAACCCAGATGCGCATCACTGATGAAGATCGAGCGGATGGTCTTCATTCGGCTCCGGGGGTAGAGGAACCGTCGGGGCGGCCCGCGCGGTGGGGCCAAGAAGGGGCCGCCCTCGACGGATTGGACAGTACGACCACGCGCCGGAACTGTAGTTCACGCGGGTGAAAATCAAGTGTGGTATGGGAGAATTCGGGATGAAGAGGGCCAGGAAATCAGCGTGCGGCGGTTTCGCGGTCAATCGCTGCCGGGCTCCCGCGGGTAGATTGCCGGTGGGCGGAACCGCGAGACAGCCAGACGGACCGCGCCGATCGATGCCCACCCGAGCCGGCAAGCGCTGGTGAAGTGATTCAGAAATCCGCTTCCTTAAAGCGACTCGATTTCTCACGGAATACTCCGAGACGCTCGCACGGCCGACTCCCGGTAGTCGCCGGCCGTGTCACCTGAATCGAAAGCCTTGTCAGCGAGCGCGCCCGCGCGGCGTCAATTGGGCTTCGACTCGCGCTGCTCCGGTCGCTGCGCGGGCACCCAGGTGTTGAGGCCTCCCGTCAGACCGCGCACGGTTTCAGCCGTTGGCGGAGCGTTGTGACCTGTGCCGGCCGGTGGCCGCTTCAGCTTCACCTGGTACTCGATCTTCCTCCGCCGGTACCCCAGCCAGCTCCAGCGCGTCGCAGCCTGGTTCTCGGGCGCGCGATCGCGCAGCAACCATAACAGCAGCACGATTCCCACAAAGCACGCTGCCGCGGTCATGAGCGCCCGACCCTGGTCGGCGCTGCCCATCATGGCGATGAACGTACACGTGAGGGCGCCCCCCAGAACCACCATGCAGGTGGCCAGCAGGGCGACCGCTTTGTGGGCGCCGTATTTCCTGGGTCCGGGCACGCGACGGTTCCGATGTTTTCCCGTGGCCAAGTCGTCTCGAACGCGGCGACCTTGCCCACAGAATACAACAGCTCGCGGCCGACTTTCAATTTCGCCCGACGATCAGCCCCGAGATGTCCATATACATCACCCACGCCATCAGGCTCAGCACCAGCGCCAGGCCCAGATAGGTGGCCGTAATGACCACGCGCTCGCTCGGCGGCTTGCCACGAATGCCTTCCCAGCACAGGAATACAAAATGCCCGCCGTCGAGCACCGGAATCGGCAGAAAGTTGAGGACGGCCAGATTGACCGAGAGCATCCCCAGAAAGAGGATCAGGTCGGGCAGCCCCCGTTTGCTGACGTAATAGGCCGTGCCCCCGATGCGAATGGGCCCCCCCAGCGCCTTGGGCGAGATGCGCCCCGAGGTCAGCCCGCGAATCGTCATCCACATGTCGACCACCGCGTCGCGCGTGTGCCGGAACCCCAGGGCCACCGCCTCGGCAATGCCGTCGGCCTTCCGCGTCTGCATCAGCTCCTGCTGGATGAACCCCCGCATGGGCAGGTACCAGTCGGCGACTTCGGCCGGCGTCAGCTCGAATTCCTTCTCTTTCGCTTCTCCCTGCGACTTGACGGTGAGCTGCACGGTGCGCAACGGGTGTGCCTGCATCTGCCAGAAGGCGCGGGGCCAGTTTCGTTCATTCTCGGCGAAATTGATGACGATCGGTTTGCGATCTTCCGAATCGCCTTCGGAGCCTTCGGGCAGAACGAGCGACATCTTGATCAGGTTGTCGTCTTTGAGCAGGCCGGCGTTGGCCGCCGGGCTGTTCACTTCGACCGCCACCACGTGGTGCAGCACGTGAAACGCCGCCCCGATCGACGGAACCGACAGCGGACAGTCTTTCAGATCGGGGCGCTCGACCCAGCCTGGCCGGTCTTCAGGTACCAGCTCGACATCGAACGTCGTCGGGTTGCCCCCCTTGACTTCGCGCTTGACCCGCACCCGCACCGGCTGTCCGGCGCGCTCGGCGAAATAGTCTGGCAGCCGCATGGGGTCCAGATCGACGTCGATTCGTTTGGCCTCACCCATCTCGAACACGTGCGTGATCGTGTCGCCCGGTATCAGCCGCTGTTCGGCCTGTTCGCCCCGTTCGGCCGGCGACCCCTTCTGCACCGCGGCGACACGGCCGATCGCCATTCGCAGCCCCAGCGTGCGAAAATGATTTGGCCCGATGGTCGACCGCTTCAGAGGGGCCGACTCTTTGTCTCCCTTCCGCCGCATTCCCATCTCGACCGTCTTGTCGCGTTTTTTCGAAAGCGTGCGTTGCAGAGTCGCATAGTCGGGTATCGGCTGACCGTCGATTTCTTTGATTTCGTCGCCATCCTTCAACGGCGGTTTTGCGGCCGACGCCGAGAGCCCCGCCACCGTCGGACCGAAACTCGGCCCCCCCTTGCTGCGGTCGTGCAGCGTCAGGCTGGGCTCAGGCTCTACGAAAATCTGCGGGAACAGCGAGTTTTCCAGCAACTCGGGCTTGACCACCGTGCGGAACGTCTTGCCATCGCGCAACCCTTCGATTCGCAGCTCTTCATCTTTGGCCGAGAGCGCCACCGCGCGCTGCAGATCGACAAACGCCAGATGCGGGTCTTCGCGGTCGTTGACCCGTGTGATCTCATCCCCCAGACGCAGGTTGGCCTTCCAACCCGGCTTGCCCGGCGTCACCTGCCCCACCAGCGCCGGCTGGTACTTCACGCCCAGCATGAACGCCAGAATGAAAAACAGCACCGCCGAGAGCATGTTGTTGATGACGCCCGCCGAAATGATGGCAATGCGCTGCGGCACCGATTTCGACGTGTAAGACCGCGGGTCGCGCGCGATTCGCTCGTCGGCCATCTTGCTCGGGTCGGCATCGTCCTGGCCCAGCATCTTGACGTAACCGCCAAAGGGGACGGCCGACAGTGCGTATTCGGTCTCGCCGCGACGATGCCGCCACAAGATCGGCCCGAACCCGATGCTGAACCGCTCGACTTTCACGCCGCACCACTTGGCGACGGCAAAGTGCCCCAGTTCGTGGATGAAGATGACCAGGCCCAACCCCAGCGCGACGTAGAGAATATTGACCAGCATCGCGAGCTGGGGAGGCAAAGTGACGGCTAGTGTGTCCATTGAGAAATCTCCTCTCGGGCCCAGCGGTCGAGCCGCCACAGTTCCGACAGTGTCGGAGACGGGTCGAAGTCGTGGGCCTCTAAAACCGCGCGGGCAGCGCGGGAAATATCGCAGAAACTCAGGTCGTGGTTGAGAAAGCGCGAAACGGCCGCCTCATTGGCCGCGTTGAGCACCGCGCCGCAGGTTCCGCCCCGGCGGGCGACTTCGTAACCGAGCAACAGGGCCGGAAACCGCTCGACGTCGGGCCGCTCGAAATCCAGTCGCATGGGTTGCGCCCAGTCGATCCGTTGTGCCAGCCCCTCCATCCGATCGGGCCAGGTCAGCGCGTACTGAATCGGCAGTTTCATGTCCGGGGGCGACATTTGCGCCAGGCAGGCCCCGTCGACGAACTCGACCAGCGAATGCACGATCGACTGCGGGTGCACCACCACCTCAATCTGCTCGGGCTTGAGATCGAACAACCATTTGGCTTCGATCACTTCGAGCGCCTTGTTCATGAGCGTGGCCGAGTCGATCGTGATCTTTTTGCCCATGTTCCAGGTGGGGTGCGCGAGGGCCATTTCCGGGGTGACCGATCGCAACTGCTCGGCCGTCATTCCCCGAAACGGCCCGCCGCTGGCCGTCAGCACGATCCGCCGAACTTCGCTCGCTCGCCCCGCCTGCAGCGCCTGAAAGATCGCACTGTGCTCACTGTCGACCGGCAATAGGCGGGCGCCCGTGCGGCGTGCGAGCTCTTTCACGAGCGGCCCCGCGACGACCAGCGTCTCTTTGTTGGCAATGCACACCTGTTTGCCCGCTTCGAGCGCGGCCCAGGTGCCTTCCAACCCCGCCGCCCCCACGATTCCCGAAACGACGATGTCGACGTCGGCATGCGACGCAACACGGGCCACCCCTTCAGGGCCGAACAAAAGCTCGGTTTTGGGCGAGAACGCGCCCCGTGGCACGACGTCGCGCAGCCCCGCGTCGCACAAGACGGCCCATCGCGGTTGAAACCGCTCGCTCTGCCGGCTCAGGGCCTGCCAGCTCGATCGTGCCGTCACACCCGAAAGCGACAGTCGCTCGGGCAGCGACCCGATCACTTCCAGGCAACTTGTGCCGATCGATCCGGTCGAACCTAGAACGGCGACATGTTGCATGGAGGCGGGCAGAGAGGCGGGGTGCGAGACGCTTTCTGGTCACGCGCAGAATGGAAAGCCGCCCGAATTTTAGGGGGGGCGCCCAATCGCTGCAAGCCGCAGTTTCGCCCCCTCGACGAGCCGCCCTTTGGCCGAAAACCCCACCGCCAGACGCACATCGGTCGTGAACTCGGCCCGCACGCGGTTGACCCCGGTCAATACCCATCATAGAGTTCTGACATGTCGACACCCGAGCGCAATTCCTCGTCACCCGACGAGTCTCCATCAGGCCCCGGCGGGCGACCGCCTCGCAAGGGCCGACCCGAAAAAGGCCCCGCCAGCAACCTGATCTGGTACTTTCTGGCCGTCGTCGCCATCGTCCTGCTGGCCCACGTCTATTTCGGGCAGAAAAGCGTCAACGAGATCAGCTATGGCGAATTCTATGCGCGGTTGTCGAAAGACCTGAATTCCGAGAACGTCCGCAAGGTCACAATCGGCACCGGCTACCTGACCTTTCAATCGCCCGCTGAAGATTCCGATCAAACCTCAGACGCGAAAACGCCTGCGGTCAAAAAGTTCCACGTGCCCCTGGTCGGCATCAGCGATGAAGATCGGGCCGGCCTCACCCGACTGCTGCTGGAAAAGAATATCGAGCCGGCCTTCGAGCGGCCTCCGCCCGAGTGGCCGTCGCTATTGTACATGCTGGCCCTGCCGGCCCTGTTTCTGGTGTTTTTGATCATGGTTTTCCGCCGGGCGGGGGGGGCCGGGTCGGCCCTCACGTTCGGCCGCAGCCGCGGTCGAATGCACGCGCAGGAAGATCTCGACATTACCTTTGACCAGGTGGCGGGCATCGACGAGGCCGTCGAAGAGCTTCGCGAAATCGTCGAGTTTCTGAAGTCTCCCGGCAAGTATCAGGCGCTGGGGGGCCGCATTCCCCGCGGCGTGCTCCTGGTGGGCCCTCCGGGTACCGGTAAGACGTTGTTGGCCAAGGCGATTGCCGGCGAGGCGGGCGTCCCGTTTTTCAGCCTCTCGGGGTCTGATTTCGTCGAGATGTTCGTGGGGGTCGGCGCCGCGCGGGTGCGCGACATGTTCGGCCAGGCGGCGGCGCGATCTCCCAGCATCATTTTCATCGACGAGCTCGATGCGCTGGGCAAGGTGCGCGGCAGCGGCCTGCCGGGGGGCCACGACGAGCGCGAGCAGACGCTCAACGCGCTATTGGTCGAGATGGATGGGTTTGCGTCGGACCAGAGCGTGATCGTGCTGGCCGCTACCAATCGCCCCGAAACGCTCGACCCGGCCCTGATGCGCCCGGGCCGGTTCGACCGCCACGTGCTGGTTGACCGTCCCGACGTGAAGGGCCGCGAAGCGATTCTCAAGGTGCACGTCGGCAAAATCAAAGTCGATAACGACGTCGATCTCAGGCACCTGGCCAAGCTGACGCCGGGTTTCGTCGGCGCCGACCTGGCCAATCTGGTCAACGAAGCCGCCCTGCTGGCCGCGCGCAAAAACAAGACCCGCGTGATGATGGCCGAGTTCGAAGAGGGAATCGAGCGCGTCGTCGCCGGGCTCGAAAAGCAGACGCGCATTATTCCCCCCGACGAAAAGCAGCGCGTCGCGTTCCACGAGTGCGGCCATGCGCTCGTCGCGTGCAGCCTGCCCAATACCGACCCCGTCCACAAGATTTCGATCATCCCGCGCGGCCTCGCCGCCCTGGGTTACATGCGGCAGCTTCCCACCGACGACCGCCATCTCACCACGCAATCAGAGCTCGAAAACCGCATCTGCGTTCTGCTCGGGGGCATCACCACCGAGCAGATCATCTATGGCGAAGTTTCGACCGGCGCCCAGAACGATCTCGAACGGGCCACCGACATCGCCCGCAGGATGGTGATGGAATTTGGCATGAGCCCCACGCTCGGCCGCGTCAACTACCGCGACAGCGTGCGGAATTACACGCCGACCATGTACATGCCCGGCAATGAATATTCTCACAGCGAAGAGACGCTGCGCGAGATCGACCTCGACGTCAAGCGGATCATCGATCACTCGTCACAGGCCGTCTACGAACTGCTGACCCGCCGCCGCGAAATTCTCGAACACATGGCCCGTGAGCTGTTCGAGAAAGAAACGATGGATGCCGAGCAGATCCGCCGGATCATCGACGAACACACGACGGCCCCGCACATCAAGCCGGGCACAAGCGTCGCCGGCCCGGCCCCGTCGAGCGTTGCCGCCCCCGAGCCGGCCCCGGTTGTCGAACGCCCCTCTCCCGGCGCCGCCGGTTGACCATTGGCGGGCGCAGAGACGACGCGCGCGCGATGAAAAAATGTGCGCAGTCGTTCGCCGTCCCGGCTCCACCCGGAAGCGAATTGAACGATAAGGTGCCGCCGCGTCGCCGCGCGGGAGGGTTGTTCCCGCTCACGGCGCGGTCGGCTTCACTGGCACCCACGTTGACGCCGCCTGAAGGCGGGACTCGAGCCAGGCTCGCCGAGCTCACCACGTCACGCGCGGCGCTGCCTGTGCGGGATGCCAACGGCTCGCCGCTTCGCCCCCGCGGCGCTGGCCGGGTCGTTGCGTCAGCGCGCCTTCTGCTTCAAGGGCGCCTGGCAGGCCTTTTCGAGCGCGGCTTCGATTCTTGACAATACGCCGGGATCTCTGACCAGCAGTACCGGCACCGTCGCCGAATCGTAAGTCTCTTCATCCATTACGGCGGCTTGCCTGCGCACGCAGCGAATCTCGACCTGGGCTTCAGCGGCGGGTTCGAGGTAGACGCAGATTTCGCGCTGCGGCAGCATCGGCTCTCTCGTGGGAATCGGACAGTAGACTTCCTGACGGATCGCTGAAAGCTCGGCTGAAAAATAGTCGCTCGAGAAGGGGACTTCTTCTCGCCGTGCCTGGCCCGGCGCTGCGGGGTCAAGCCGTGTTGCCAGCGCGGTCAACAGGGGCAAGACGCAGTCTTAGGCGAATGCCGGCACGTTCTCATAGAATCGGCCGAGCATTTGCAATCGCCGCTCGCGTTCCCGTGCGTCGTACACGTCGTCGGAGTTTGCCCCTGTGGCGAGATTCCTGAGTCGTTCGACAAACGAGAACGCCATCGCTGTAACTCCCGGGCCGAGGCCATCTGGATATAGTGAAAACTCAAAGGCGCCCCGTACGCTATCGACTGTAACAGATGAAAAATGGCGTCGCGACCGGAGGGGCCGCTGCGAGAACGAGGCCTGCAAATGAACAACACCCGCCGGTTGCCCGACGGGTGTCGGCACACGCTTGGGCGTGGGGTCCGAAGCGTGGCGGATGCAACCATATCCGCGCACTGGACTTTAAGCAATGGAATCAGAGACTCAATCTCAATTGGTGCGCTATGTGCCAGGGGCCACGCTGGAAAGGCGCGTCGCAGCCGCGGAAACAACGCTTTGGACGACTCAGAACGGTGGAGGCGATGCGAAACGCGGCCGTTGCGGAGACGGGGGGTAGAGAGCCGTCCCCTGCTTCAGGGTATCAGACTGGTTCGCCGCCCAGACGCGGGCCGGTTGCCCGGCGAGTCGCCATTCCCGCCTCACGATCCGCCCCGGTAAACTCACGGCATGGACGAGCGATCGAGGAAACGCCGGGGGCCGCTGACGTGGCTGGCGAGTAGCCGAAAGGCGCGGCGGGCGTTCGGCCTTCTGGTTGGGCTGCCCGTCCTGTATGTTGCAAGCTTCGGGCCGGCGTGCTGGATGACCGCGTCTGTGGCGGTCAGACAGCCAGCGCCGAAATGGATGGTGATTTACTATCCCCTCGGCATACATGCCGCGCGAGGGCCGAGGCCGACACGCGATGCGCTGCTTTGGTGGATGACGTTATTTGCCAAAAAGGGCACGAACGTTTGGGTGCCGATTGATCGTCAGCCTATGTTTTGGGGCACCCCTGTACCAAACTAACGGCACTTTGAGTGCTACTTGCGATTTACCTCGCGGGGCGGCAAACTGACACCGAGTGCCACTCGACCAACACAAGTTCTGACAGTACCCAAAGGGAAAAACTGTCGTTTTGGCAGGCAGCGGCCGGGCGACGCACCTGCTGCCAGAGCGTAAGTCATTGCAGCGCCAGCCGCTTGCATCTGACGCCCTATTGGCACGCCGATTGCCTTCCGCGGGGCTGAACGTCTTCCCTGACGCACAACAGACATTCAACAGGCTCGTTTTCCAATCTGAGCTTTCCAATCTGAGCGAGGAGTTGCTGTGGCTAAATTGATGAGCTTCGACGAAGAAGCCCGCAAAAGCCTGCTGGCCGGCGTCGGCAAGCTGTCGCGGGCGGTGGGCAGCACTTTGGGGCCCCGCGGCCGGAACGCCGTGCTCGACAAGGGTTGGGGCGCCCCGAAGGTTACCAAAGATGGCGTGACTGTGGCCGAAGACATCGACCTCGAAAACGCCTTCGAAAATATGGGCGCCCAGCTCGTTAAAGAGGCGGCGTCGAAGACCAGCGACGTCGCCGGCGACGGCACCACCACCGCCACGATTCTGGCCGAGGCCCTTTTCAAAGAGGGCCTCCGCTTTATCGCCTCAGGGGCCGACCCGATGTCGCTGGGGCGCGGCATGCAGCAGGCCGTGGCCGCCATCACCGACGAATTGAAAAAGCTGGCCAAACCCGTCGACGCCAAAGACAAGAAGGCCATTCAGACCGTTGCCTCGATCGCGGGAAACAACGACCCCGAGATCGGCGGCATTCTGGCTGAGGCGCTCGTGAAGGTGGGCAAAGACGGCGTGATAACGGTCGAAGAAGGCCGGCAGGTCACGACCGAGGTCGAGCTGGTCGAAGGAATGCAGTTCGACCGCGGGTACCTGTCGCCGCACTTTGTGACTGATCAGGATTCGCAGGAGTGCGAGCTCGAGAACTGCCGCGTTCTGATCTATGAGGAAAAGATCTCAAGCGCGAAGTCTCTGGTTCCGCTTTTGGAAAAAGTCTCGAAGGCGCGGGTGCCGCTGTTGGTCATTGCCGAAGACGTCGAAGGCGAGGCGCTGGCGACCCTGGTGGTCAACAAGCTGCGGGGCATCCTGCAGGTGTGCGCCGTCAAGGCCCCGGGCTATGGCGACCGCCGCAAGGCCATGCTGGGCGACATCGCCGTGTTGACCGGCGGCAAGGCGATCTTCAAAGACCTGGGCATCAAGCTCGAAAACGTCGAGCTGCGCGACCTGGGGGTGGCGAAGAAGATCAAGATCGACGCCGAAAATACGACGATCGTGCAGGGCGCCGGCTCGAAGTCTGAAATCGAAGGCCGTGCCGAACAGATTCGCCGCGAGATCGGCGAGACCGACAGCGAGTACGATCGTGAGAAGCTGCAAGAGCGGCTGGCGAAGCTGGCCGGCGGCGTGGCGCAGATCAACGTCGGCGCGGCGACCGAAACGGCCATGAAAGAGCGCAAAGACCTGATTGAAGACGCGCTGGCGGCCACGCGGGCGGCCCTTGAGGAAGGGGTCGTGCCCGGCGGCGGGGTCGCGTTGATTCGCTGCGCCGACGCGCTCTCGAAGGTCGACGCCTCGGGCGACGAAAAGTACGGCGTGAAGATCGTGCAGAACGTGCTCGATATTCCCCTGCGGCTGATCGCCTCGAACGCCGGCCTCGACGGGTCGGTCGTCGCCAACAACGTGCGGAAGCTGAAAGCCAAGACGCACGGTTACGACGCCTTGCACGACCGCTACGGCGACATGCTGGAGTTCGGCGTGGTCGACCCGTGCAAGGTCACGCGCACGGCATTGCAGAATGCCGCCAGCGTTGCGGGCCTGTTGCTCACCACCGAATCGATCATCGTCGAAGAGCCCAAGAAAGACACGGGCGACGCGCACCATGATCCGCACCACGACATGGGTGGCATGGGAGGCATGGGTGGCATGGGCATGGGCGGCATGGGTGGCATGGGCGACATGATGTAATTCGATCGGGGCGCGCCGCGAAGCCCCTGCACCAATACAGAAACTCACTCATTCTTAAGATTCGGAGAACCTGACGATGCAGTTGAAACCCCTCGACGACCGTGTTGTTGTGGAGCCTGTGGATGCCGAGACGACCACGGCGGGCGGCATTGTGCTGCCCGATACGGCCAAAGAGAAGCCGCAGCGCGGCAAGGTGAAGGCGATCGGCCCCGGCCGGCTGCTCGAGAGCGGCGAGCGTTGCGAGATGAGTCTGCGGATCGGCGACGAGGTGTTATTCAGCAAGTACGGCGGCACCGACATCGAAGTCGACGGTAAAGACGTCAAGATTCTTCGCGAAAGCGATGTGCTGGCGAAACTGGTGTAGTCATTGTGGATTGCGGATTTCGAATTGCGGATTTGAGACAACGCGACAGCGCGAGGCACGGTTTCGCCTCTTCGCCGCTGAGAAAACTCAAATCGACCATCAGGCAACGAAATATTCTTCGAGGAGTTTCACGTGGCAAAGCAACTGCTATTCGATGACCGGGCCCGGCTGAAGCTGCAGCGTGGCGTCAGAACGCTGGCCGACGCCGTCGCCGTGACGCTCGGGCCGACCGGCCGGAACGTGATCATCGACAAAAGCTTCGGGAACCCGGTCGTGACCAAAGACGGGGTGACCGTCAGCAAAGAGGTCGAACTCGAAGACCCGTTCGAGCACATGGGCGCCAAGCTCGTCAACGAGGTCGCGACGAAGACCAGCGACGTGGCCGGCGACGGCACCACCACCGCCACCGTGCTGGCGCGGGCCATCTACGAAGAGGGGCTGCGCAGCATTTCGCTGGGGGCCAACCCGACCATTGTTCGCCGGGGAATCGACAAGGCGAGCGAGGCGGCCATCGAGCAGTTCAAGTCGGCCTCGAAGCCCGTGTCGAGCCCGCAGGAAATCGCCCAGGTCGGCGCGATCTCGGCGAACAACGACCGCGAGATCGGCGAGATGCTGGCCGAAGCGATGCAGAAAGTCGGCCGCGACGGGGTGATCACCGTCGAAGAAGGGAAGGCCGCTGCCACCACGTTGAAGCTGGTCGAAGGCATGCAGTTCGACAAGGGCTTTATCTCGCCCTATTTCGTCACCGACCCCAGCGAGATGAAGGTCTTGCTGGAAGACTGCTACATCCTGCTGCACGAGAAGAAAATTTCGAGCCTTCGCGACTTGGTGCCGCTGCTCGAAAAAATCGCCCAGGCGGGCAAGCCTTTGCTGATTGTCGCCGAAGACGTCGATGGCGAGGCCCTGACGGCGCTCGTCGTCAACAAATTGCGCGGCGTCTTGCGGGTCTGCGCCGTGAAAGCCCCCGGCTTCGGCGATCGGCGCAAGGCCATGCTGGGCGATATGGCCGTGCTGACCGCGGGCACCCTCTTGTCGGAAGACCTGGGGCTCAAGCTCGAATCGGTCGAGATCAGCCATCTGGGCCGCGCCAAAAAGGTCGAAGTCACCAAAGACACGACCACCATCATCGAAGGCGCGGGCAAAGACAGCGAGATCAAAACGCGGGTGCAGCAGATCCGTACGCAGATCGAGAACACCGACAGCGAGTACGATCGCGAAAAGTTTCAAGAGCGGCTGGCGAAGATCACCGGCGGCGTGGCGATCATTTCTGTCGGGGCGGCCACCGAGACTGAAATGAAGCAGACCAAGGCCCGCATGGAAGACGCACTGCACGCGACGCGGGCCGCGGTCGAAGAGGGCATTCTGCCCGGCGGCGGCGTGGCGTATCTGCGGGCGATTCCCGTGGTCGAGGCGCTCGTCAGCAAGGTCAAGGGAGATGAACGCATCGGCGTCGAGATCGTGGCCCGGGCCCTCGAAGCGCCGATTCGTCAGATTGCCGAAAACAGCGGTATGGATGGCGCGGTCGTGGCTGACGAGGTCAAGCAGAAGCCCACCAACCAGGGGTACGACGCCCGCCGCGGCGAATACTGCGACCTGGTCAAGGAAGGCATTATCGACCCCACGAAAGTCGTTCGCAGCGCGCTGCAGAAATCGGCGTCGATCGCCGGTTTGATGCTGACGACCGAAGTGCTCGTCACCCGCACCGATGAGGCCGGCGGGGGCGACAAGCCGAAGGTCGAAGGAAGTATCCGTTAGTTGTCGACTGCCGGGATGGCGCCAAGTCTCGCACTGTCCGTGGAAACGGGCCACCCTTCCCGGGTGGCCCGTTTCAATAGTGCCCGGTCGAAGAGTCAAAAAGTCAAAGAGTTAAAGGAGAGTTGGAACTGCTGTCTTGACTCTTCGACCTTTCAGCCCTTGGACTCTTCGACCCTTCGACCCGTCTTCCCGCGTCTTGCCAAACCGCGTATATAATTGCTGCTGAGAGTCGCGTTCGCTTGTTTTTTCCATGAGTCCGATGGCCGCACAACGGGATTATTACGAAGTGCTGGGCGTCAAACGCGACTCGTCGCCCGACGACATCAAACGCGCCTACCGCAAGGCCGCGGCCGCCCATCATCCTGACCGCAACCCCGGCGACCACGCGGCCGTCGAGCGTTTCAAAGAGGCGGCCGAGGCTTTTGACGTTCTGGGCGACCCCCAGAAGCGCAATCTGTACGATCGCTATGGCCATGATGCCTTCGCCGCCCGTAACGGCGGTCGCCCCGGCTTCCACGACGTCGACGACATCTTCAGCGCCTTTGGCGACCTGTTTGAAGGGTTGTTCGGCGCAGGCGGCGGGCGGCGGGCGGCGCGCCGCGGGCCTTCCCGCGGCGACAGCCTGCGCTGCTCGGTTTCGCTGCAACTGAAAGAAGCGGCCCTGGGCTGCACGCGCACCGTCGAGATTCAGCGCGCCGAATTGTGTTCGACCTGCGACGGCTCGGGCGCCAAACCCGGCTCGAAGTCCGAACGTTGCACCTACTGCGGCGGGCGCGGCCAGATTGTGCAGGCGCAGGGTTTCTTCCGCATTCAGACCACCTGCCCCGCCTGTCACGGCGTCGGCGAGCTGGTGCGCGACAAGTGCCCGGGTTGCCTCGGAACGGGGCGCGAAAACCGCGCCGTGAGGCTTGATGTGCGCGTTCCCCCGGGGGTCGACAACGGCATGCAGTTGTGTCTGCGGGGCGAAGGTGAGCCGGGCGACATGGGCGGCCCCCGTGGCGACCTGTACTGTGACCTGCACGTGGCCGACCATCCCTTCTTCAGGCGCGAGGGGCACGACCTGATCTGCAACGTGCCGATCAGCTTTTCGCAGGCGGCGCTCGGAACGAAATTTCAGATTCCGCTGCTCGACGGCAGACACAACCTCGAAATTCCCGCCGGCACACAGCCGGGCGAGGTATTGAAGTTGAAGGGCAAAGGAATGCCCGACCCCCACTCGGGCCGCAAGGGCGACCTGCTGGTCGAAGTCCACGTTGAAGTGCCGCGAAAACTGACCCCCCACCACGAAGAACTGCTGCGCGATCTGGCCGAACTGGAAAAGAAACACGTCAGTGCCCACCAGAAGTCGTTTTTCGAGAAGCTGAAAACCTATTTCGCGCCCGATGACTTGCCCGCCGAATCATGAGGATCGATCGTGGTTTCCGACAAGAATTCCCCCAAGAATCAGCCGTCCGACCGCAGCCCCGAAGAGAAATCAGGGCCGCCCGAGCCGGCGCGCGGGCAGCCGCAGTCTGCAGCGGCCGAGCAGCTTGAGGCGCTGCGCGCCGACCGCGACGCAAACCAGCAGAAGTATCTGCTGGCCGTGGCCGACTTCGAAAACTATCGCAGGCGAGTGCAGAAAGAGCGCGAAGACGACCGCCGTTTCGCCGTGCTGCCCCTGGCTCGCGACCTGCTTCCCGTTCTCGACAACCTGCAACGTGCGCTCGACGCCGCCCGCGCCTCGCCTGATGCCGCCGGCCTGACCGCGGGGGTGCAGATGGTGGTGAAGCAGCTCGACGACATTCTGGCGCGGCACGGCGTCGTGCGGATCGCGGCCATCGACCAGCCCTTCGACCCCAACCTGCATCAGGCGATTCAGCAGACGCCTTCGCCCGATAAACCCCCCTTGACCGTTCTGGCCGAATTCGAACGCGGCTACAAGATGCACGATCGCGTCGTGCGACCCAGTACCGTCGTCGTATCAGCCCCGCAGGGGCAGAATGACGAATGACGAAATCCGAATCCCGGCGCGCCGGGAATGACGAATGTCGAAGTCGAAATGACGAAGGGGTAGTACGTCATTCGGATTTCGTCATTCGTGCTTCGTATTGATTCGACATTCGTCATTTGGAATTCGTCATTTTTCTGGAATGCGTGTCTGATAGAAAGTTCGCCTTATGCCCACCTACGACTACGTCTGCGGCGCGTGCGAGCATACCTGGGACGAGTTCCAGTCAATCACCGCCAAGCCGACGAAAAAGTGCCCCTCGTGCGGCAAGGCCAAGGCGCAGCGCCGCATCGGCCCCGGCGCCGGAATCATCTTCAAAGGCTCGGGGTTCTACATCACCGACTATCGCAGCGATTCGTACAAGAAGGCGGCCGAGGCCGATTCGAAGTCGTCGAGCGGCAACGGCGCCGCCGGCGGCGAAGCGGCGAAATCGGAATCGAAACCCGCGAAGAAAGAATCGAAGTCGTCGAAAGAATGACGGGTCGCTCGGCCCGCCCGGCCCAGGCGCCGGCCACGCGGTGCCCACGCGCCGCGTGCCGGGTCGGGGCAACAGTACCATGTTCAGCGCCGGTTTCTTTCGCGGCGCGCCTTGCGCCGTTCTTTCGCCGTGTCGCGATCGTCGTCGGCATCGTCAAAACGGCCCGCCAGGTCGCGCGCCGTCTTGAGATGGTTTTCAGCCTGCTGTTTCGCTTCGCTGATAACCTGCTGCAGCTCGGCAGACGCGCGTTGCGAGAAGACCTCGAGTGTGTCGATCTGCGCGAGGTGAATCATGACCTGCATCTGCATGAAACACTCGTCGAAATCTTCGCCCCGCTTCTGTTCGAGTTCCCGCTGCGCCGTCTGGACGCACCTTTCCCCCAGCTCCTGCTTCAGGGCAATCACGTCCAGGGCGCCTTCAGCCGGCTGAATAGGACGGGCCGCGACCCGCGTTTCGGCTGGCGCGCCTGCCGGCTGGCCCGTCCGCGGCAAACCTTCGGTGGGGCGTTTGTCGGCATCGAGGCGATCGCGCGCCGCAGCGCCGGCCGCGGCGGCTGCGTCGGGCCGCAGCCGCGGGATCGCTCCGCGATCGGCGGCGGGGTCGCGCGACGCGAGTGATCCGAACCGCTCCAGTTTGCTTGCCAGACGACCATGATCTTCGACAATTCGTTTGGCGAATTCCTTCACATCTTTGTCTTCCGCCCGCTGCCGGCCGAACTCAGCCAGCGCGATCTCTCCCTGATTGTCGACCAGCAGCCACGACGCCAGCATTTGGTCAGCAGGTGATGCGGCGTAGCCCGCCAGGGCGCCTTCAGGGTTCGTCCGCGGGCGGTTCGCCTCGTTTTGAGCGATGGCCGCCGCGGCTATTCCCAAAGTGATCAGTCCCGTAATTGCGACGCATCGAGACAATGTCATGACTCGCACTCCCTTCGTTGAACGAAAAAACTCTTGAACGCGATTTTCCCGCCGTATTCCGCGCGGCTGCCTGAGAGCCTTTCGGCGGCTTGCGCAGTTTTTCCAGCCTGACCCGATCGCCAGGTCGCTTGCGCGACCCGATCTGCCGGGCATGGTCGTTAAGCAAGTCGCGCGCCTGAACGGCATTCCAGTGGCTGCCCGGGCGGCTCTCGCGGCCCGGGCCCGCCGTCGCGAATTCTGGGCCGGTCGCCTGAACTTCGTGTAGATCGAATTGGCACGGCGTATGCCCGCGCCGAATTCGTCAACCGCAACCGCCGCCGATGCGTCGAGCGAGAGAACTGGGTACTGAGTACTCGTCCTCAGTACCCGGCCACTTGGGGCGACGATTGCGACGTTGGCCGAAATCAGTCGCCGCTCGTCGCGAACACTGGCTTGCCTTTCGTCCGCTTGCGCTGGCAACGATCAGCCCGGTAAATACCCCTGAAAGCGAATGGGGGGAGAATCAGCGGCCTGGTAGGCAGGAGGCTTCGGGTCGAGCCAGGCCAGAACCTCGTTCTTCACGGCGTACGCAAAAAAGTTGTTCCCGACCGGGCTGTAGTGCCCGATGTAGTAGCGGTCGACGTACTCTTTGGGCGACAGGCGAAACGTTTTGAACTCGGCCACGTGCTTCTCGACGCTGTCGACAACCGGGATTTTGCGCGCGGCCAGCACCTCTCGGATTTCCGGCGGGTGCCAGTCGACGTTGTCGGGCGCGTCGCCCGGCTTGCGCCCGGCGCAGGCGTTCAACACCGAGTGGCCGGGGTAGCTCAAGAGCACGATCAGCTTCTTCCCTTTGTCGCGGCAGAAGTCGGCCAGCCGCTCCATAACGTGTACCCCCACGCGCGTCGCGTAGCGATCGAGCATCCGGGTGGCGGTGGCCCGCGTGGCACTTTCCGACGATACGTCGACGCTCTCTCGCAAGGGTGCCGCCAAACGCTCGAGCGCCGACTTGTCGACGACCAGCCCCTGCCGCTGGGCGATCTGCGCCAGCAGAATCTCATCGCGGCCGAACGTTTCCACCAGAAAATCGAGCTCTGCCAGCCGGCGGAACGTCGCTTCGTCAGGGCACAGGCTGTCGCGCTCGACGAGGGCCCCCGTGTGGGGGTCGAGCCGGGCATGCGCCCACGGGTTGGCGTGAAACATCGTGGTCTGCCAGCGGGCCAGCCTGTTCACCGGCAGCGTCAGATAGCGGTAGGCGTAGAGGCTGCGGTAGTGATCGTCGCCGAAGATGTTGAAGATCAGGTTCGCGGTGCCCAGATCGCTCGCCTCGACGTCGCGCAGCCGGCGATACGCCTGGTAGACGCCGAAGCCGCCGATGCCATAGTTGCGAATCGGTTCGAGAAAATGGGCCGCCAGCACTTCCTGCCAGGTTTCGCCGTCGCTGACCTGGTGCCCCTGCGTGAAGCTGTTGCCATAGCTGTTGAGGCGGCAGGGTTGGTCGCGAAAGTTGACCTGCCAGCGCTGACCGGTGGTCTCGTAGCGGGCGAGCGTGTGACTGCCATCGACCCCGTCGCGAACGAACGAGCTGCGCAGCAAATAGCCGTAGACCGGGTGAAACCTCGCCCACATGCGGGCCTGAGGGTCCAAAAAGGCGTCGACCGTCGATCGCGGCACGACGTACGGCTCGAGCGCCTTGCGGACCACATCCGAAACGGGTTCGGCCCCCGCGAATGCGCCGGGCGCCAGGGTGGAAGCGGCCGGCAGCGCTCCCGCGGCGGCCAGCGACCGGGTGAGAAACTGGCGGCGATTGACGGAACCTGTCGGGCGACGCCGGGCGCGCGAATCGGGCATAGAGCGTTCCTCGAGAGGGACTGCACGAAATCATGTTCCGCGCCGGGTACGATTCGGGCACCATCCTATCCGTGTGCCGCGATACTCACAAACGCTCTGCCCGTCCAAGTCGAGAGTGGCCATTGTGAAGGGGCGCAGAAAACCGCAACGCCCCGACAGGTTCATCGAGGCGTTGCGCACTGGGGGAGAGCCTCCCTGCTGATTTCCTGTCAACCCCTCAGCGTCATTCGGATAGCTCGCAGCCGCGTCGGACTGGCCTTCGCTGGCACCGCCCGACGGTGACACGTCACGAACATCCCATGCTGTTCCCGCAATTGTGGCAGAGATAGCAGTTGCCGTTGCGGACGGTAATCGCACCGCAGTTGTCGCACGGCGGAGCGTCGGCCTGAAATCGTGCGAACTGCACGCTGCGCATGTGTAGGCTCTCGGAGACTTGTGGGTCAAGCTGTCCGGTCGGCGAAACCGCAAGCGGGGCGGGGGCCGACGCGGCAGAGGCGGCCGGTGCAACGGTATGTGCGTCTTTCCCATTCGGGTGGCCGTTGCCGTTGCGCTGGGGAGCGTTGGCCTCGCGAAAACCCGGAATGAACTCCATCGCCAGCCAGCGGAAGATGTAATCGGGCACGCTCTTGGCGTTCGGGATGTCGGCGTTGCCCGTCCAGCCCGAGGGTTCAAACCGCATGTGGGTGAACTTGTTGACCAGGGCCGAGAGAGGCACGCCGTACTGCAAGGCCATCGACGTCAGCGTGCCGATCGTGTCCATCAGGCCTCCGATCGTGCTGCCTTCTTTGGCCATTGTGATGAACAATTCGCCCGGGGCGCCGTCTTCGAACAAACCGACCGTCACGTACCCTTCGTGGCCGCCGACCGAGAACTTGTGCGTCAGCGAGCGGCGCGTGGCAGGCAGGTGCCGGCGAAACGGGGCCGGAACGGGGGCCGGAGCCGGGGCAGCAGTCGCCGGCTCCTCCCCCTTCTTCTTCCGATTTCCTTCTTTGGTGGTCGCCAGCGGCTGGCTGCTCTTCGAGCCGTCGCGATAGATGGCCAGCGCCTTGAGGCCCAGCTTCCACCCTTCGATATACGCGTTCTCGATGTCGGCGACGGTCGATTCTTCGGGCATATTGACCGTCTTCGAGATGGCGCCCGAGAGAAACGGCTGGGCCGCGGCCATCATTCCCACATGGGCGTGCCAGTGGATCGAGCGTTTGCCGTTTTGCGGCTTGAACGCGCAATCGAACACGCTCAAGTGTTCGTCGGCGAGGCCCGGCGCCCCTTCGATCGTATCGTGCTGATCGATGTGCGCGATGATGGCGTCAATGGCGGGCGGCGTGTAACCGAGCGTCTTGAGCGCCGTGGGGACGGTGCGATTGACGATCTTCAGCATCCCGCCGCCGGCAAGTTGCTTGTACTTCACCAGCGCGATATCGGGCTCGATGCCGGTCGTATCGCAATCCATCATGAAGGCGATGGTGCCCGTCGGGGCCAGCACCGTGGCCTGGGCGTTGCGATAGCCGTGCTTGCGGCCCGAAGCGAGACACTCCTCCCAAACGGTGCGGGCAGCGTCGCGCAGATAGGTCGGGCACGCGGAATCGATGTCCTCCACCGCGTCGCGATGCATCTGCATCACCTTCAGCATCGGCCGCTCATTCTCGGCATACCCGGCGAACGGCCCGACGTTGGCCGCGATCTCGCTGGAGCTCAAGTAAGCCTGGCCGTTCAAGAGCGCCGTCAGCGCCCCGCAGATGCCCCGGCCCGCGTCGCTGTCGTAGGGAATGCCCATCGACATCAGCAGGCTGCCCAGGTTGGCGTACCCCAGCCCCAGCGGGCGGAAGCGGTGGCTGTTCTCGGCGATCGCCGGCGTCGGGTAGCTGGCGTGATCAACCAGAATCTCCTGGGCCGTGATGAAAATCGCCGCCGCCCGACGGTACCGCTCGACGTCGAACGAGCCATCCGCCAGTTGAAACTTCTTCAGATTCAGGCTGGCAAGGTTGCAGGCCGTGTCGTCGAGGAACATGTATTCCGAACAGGGGTTCGAGGCGTTGATCGGCCCCGCGTTCGGGCACGTGTGCCAGCGGTTGATCGTCGTGTCGTATTGCAGGCCCGGGTCGCCGCAGTACCAGGTGCCCTCGGCGATCTCGTGCATCAGATCGCGGGCCTTGAATTCCGGGCCAGGACGCGACGGCTCAGTCACCCAATGCGTGCGCCACGCCCCGTCGTCGGCTACCGCCTGCATGAACTCGTCACTGACGCGCACCGACAGGTTCGCGTTCTGAAACATAATCGAGCTGTACGCCTCGCCGTTGAAGTTCGCCTCGTATTCTCCCGAGGCGATCAGCGTGCGGGCTTTTTTCTCTTCTTTCGCCTTGCACTGAATGAACTCGAGCACGTCGGGGTGCCAGTCTTTCAGGCTCTGCATCTTGGCGGCCCGCCGGGTCTTGCCCCCCGACTTCACCACCGCCGCGATCTGATCGTACACCCGCATGAACGACAGCGGGCCCGAAGGCGTCCCCCCGCCCGAAAGCCGCTCGCGGCCGCTGCGGATCGTCGACAGGTCGGTGCCTGTGCCCGACCCGAACTTGAACAGCATCGCCTCGCTCGTGGCGAGCCGCATGATGTCTTCCATGTTGTCGTCGACCGACTGAATAAAGCAGGCCGACGCCTGGGGGTATTCGTAAGGCGTTTCGGCACGCTGGATCGAACCGGTTTCGGTATCCCAGCGGTAGTTGCCCCGGCACCCCTTCACGCCGTACTGATGG
Source organism: Planctomycetaceae bacterium (assembly GCA_052388175.1). Taxonomy (GTDB): domain Bacteria; phylum Planctomycetota; class Planctomycetia; order Planctomycetales; family Planctomycetaceae; genus SIAF01. The sequence continues at coordinate 41,853 of JBQTIL010000094.1, forward strand.
AACAGGCCGACGTTGAACCAGACCGGCGAATTGAAGCACCCGCGCTGATGCAGGCACAGCCAGGTCAGCTCGCGGTAGAAGTTCTCGCCATCTTCGGCGGTGGTGAAGTAGCCGTCTTTGGCGCCCCAGTCGGCGATCGTTCGCGCGACCCGATGAATCACCTGCCGGACGTTGTGCTCGCGTTCGGGCGTGTTCGCTTCGCCGAAGAAATACTTGCTGACGACCACGTTCGTCGCGAGCGCGCTCCAGCTCTTGGGGACCTCGCAGTTTTTCTGCTCGAACAGTACTTTGCCGTTCTCGTCTTTGATCTGGGCGCTGCGCAGCTCCCATTCGACCGTGTCGAACGGATCGACTCCTGAGGGGCAAAAACAGACCGGAACGTGCATGGCACGTACGCCGTTCAAAGGAAGATTTCGCGCTCCGTTCGCGGCAACACGACCGTTGGCAGCCTTTCCATGCTTGGTACGCATCATGCGTTTCCTTGTGAGAAATCCTAACGGGGTAAGAAATCCTGGCGCGCGGTCACAGGTCAGCCACCGAACATTTTCGGCGTTTCGACCCCCATAACTATACGTGCGAACACTAAAAATCGCAAGCGTCGGGGAGCCTGATCGACACAATGGATTGTACCCAGAGATGGTAAATCCACAAGATTTTGTGTCCGCGGCGGGCTGCCAATATAAACTGGCTGTTCCGGTTGTCAAGCCGAATCGTTCCCCCCTCCACCTCCCACACGACTCTTTTCCGCTCTAACCGGAAGTCTTGCAACGGACTTATCAAAACCAAAAAAATGAAGAGTCGGTGAAATCGAGACCGCATGACCTGAACTGAGAGGGGCTCGGAGCCCGCGCCCTGAGGCGAAGGCCCTTCCAGCCGCCCGCCGCGCATCGGTTTTCCGCCGCCGTTTGACCTCTCAAGGCCTTCGCGTGACAATGCGTCACCCGCTGGGCACAATCGCGCTTTGGCTCCCTGAGTCTCCCTGCGTGAAAAACTTCCTCGCGTCGTTTCTGATGGGGGCCGCTCTGTTGACGCTGGGAAGCGTGCTGCTCCGCTGGCACCTGCGCGCTTGGAGCACAGAGCGGCGCGACGCGACCCTCGACGACCGCGAACGCAGCCACTATCGGGCCCGGTTTCTCAGGCGCGTGCAGGTGGCGGCCCTGCTGATCCTGCTGGGAATACTCATTCCCGCCGGCGACCTGTTGATGGCTGCCGCCCAGCGGCGCCATGCGGGCCTGATCACTGGCTACTGGATCGTGGTATTGCTGATGACTCTGTGGGTCATGCTCTTGGCCGCCCTCGACTGGGTCTCCAGCCGTGCCAATCTGCGGGCCCACCGCGCGGCCCTGGCCGCGGTCAATCGCAAGCGCCAGGAGCTGGAAGCAGAAGTCGCCCGCCTGCGCCGGCAACACGGCAACGGCCGCGGCTGAGAGAGGGCTGCATTGGCCCTTCCAGGGTGGCTCACCCGGATGATTCATGGCCTGGCAGGGTGCGACCAGCAAGCCCAGAGTCCATGCGCGCCGGGTGCGGGCCTGCGCTCGTTGACAAGGCTTTCGATTCAGACAATGCGTTGTTCGCCCATCAAGTGGCGTGCGCAGGCCCACCCCTTGGTCGCGCGTGCCTGTCGCAACCGTCCGCGAATAATCCGGACAAATCCGGGAGAGGCGCGTCGAGGCGACGTAGCACGCCGCCCGGAATTTTCTTGCCCGTAACGCATTGCGCTGCCTAGACTTATTGCGCGCGCTGCGATCAACAACCCGCCGCGTTCTGAAACCTCTTCGCAGATTTCGCAGGGTAATTCAATTGGGGGAGGGTATGCCACATACGCATTCGCACGACACCGACGAGCTCCTGCGGCTGGCCCATCAGGGAGACGTCAGGGCCCGTGACCTGTTGTGGCGGCGATACCGCAGACGCCTGAGGCGATTGTTTGCCGTTCGGATGGACAGCCGCCTGGCGGTGCGCGTCGATCCTTCTGACGCCGTGCAAGACACCTTTTTTCTCGCCGCGCAGCGTCTGCCGGATTATCTCGACCGCCGTCCATTGCCGTTCTACCCGTGGTTGCGGCAACTGGCGATGGAGCGGCTGATTCAACTTCATCGCCAGCATGTCCTGGCGGGGAAACGCAGCGTCCGGCGAGAGGCGCCGCGAGCGCCCAGCCTGCCCGACGAATCGATCAATATGCTGGCCGAGCGGCTGGTGGTCTGTGACTCTGCGCCAGACCGCGCGCTGCATCGCGAGGAACAGGGTCTGCGGGTTCGGCAGGCAATCAACCGGCTGCCGGCGCGCGATCGCGAAATTCTGGTGTTGCGCTATCTTGAGCAACTTTCCACCAAGCAAATCGGGGCGGTATTGGGGCTCAGCGTGGCAGCCGTGAAATTGCGGCATTTTCGGGCCGTCCGAAAACTGCGTGAGCGGCTGGAAACCGGCAGCCGCGAGGGAGATTGACATGGCCAACCCTCAAACGAGATCGACAGATAAAGAACGTGTGATTGCCGAACTCTTTGAAGAGCTGGCCCGGCGATATCACCGGGGAGGCAGTGACGAGGCCGAAAAGTATCTGGCGGCCCATCCGCAGCACGCCTCCGAACTCAGGCTGTTGCTGCCCACCCTCGAGCTTCTAGGAGAGCTTTCGCAATCGGGAGCCCTGCCGCCCGCGGCGGCCGCCCAGGGCGCCGATGCTCGCGCGAGCGGAGGAGTTCTGGGGGAATTTCGCATCATCCGCGAGATCGGCCGTGGTGGGATGGGCGTCGTTTATGAAGCCGAACAGATATCTCTAGAGCGGCGCGTAGCACTCAAGGTATTGCCTTACGCGGGCGTGCTCGACGAGAGGCATTTGCGGCGCTTCAGAAACGAAGCGCGGGCCGCCGCGGGCCTGCACCACCCCAGCATCGTGCCGGTGTACGCCGTGGGAAGCGACCGTGGCGTTCACTTCTATGCCATGCAGTATATTGAGGGCCGGACTCTCGCCGACACCATTCGCGATGCGCGCGGCGAATTGATTGTGCGCGACGCACAATTGAGCCGGGAGAATGCCGCCGAAGTCGAAGGCTCGCCCGTCGAGGGCCGAGCCGTGCCAGAGGAGGTCGCTGCCGGCAGACACGCCGACTCTGAATCGGCGCATGTCCTTGACGATCGTGGTCAGGCTTCCGCTGCGCACAGCACCGTCGCTGCGGCCGTCTCTACAAACCCGGCTCGCCATCCGCGCGAGCATTTTCGCCAGATCGCCCGGTTGATGTCGCAGGCGGCCGACGCGCTCGATCATGCCCATCAGTTGGGGGTCATTCACCGCGACGTAAAACCCGCCAACATTCTGGTCGAGGGCGCGAGCAAATTGTGGATTACCGATTTCGGTCTGGCCCAGTTGCATGCCGACACGGGGCTGACGCGCTCGGGCGACGTCCTGGGCACGTTCCGGTACATGAGCCCTGAGCAGACATCGGGGCAGCGGGCGGTGCTCGACCACCGCACCGACCTCTATTCACTGGGGGCGACCTTCTACGAACTTCTGACGCTTGAGCCGCCGTTCGACGGCGAGACTCGCGAAGAGCTGCTGTATCAGATTCTGAACTACGAGCCTCGTGCGCCGCGGCTGGTGAATCGCGCGATCCCCGTCGAGCTGGAAACAATCGTGTTGAAATGCCTGGCCAAAAGCCCCGCTGAGCGGTACCGCACGGCCGCCGACCTGGCCGCCGACCTGCAGCGGTACCTCGACGACCAGCCGATCAAAGCGCGACGGCCATCGCTGGTTGATCGGGCGCGGAAGTGGTCGCGCAGGCACCCGTCGGTGGTGGTGGCGTCGGTGCTGTTGCTGACGGTGGTTGCCGTCGGGTTGTTCATCAGCAACCGGCTGATTTCGCGTGAACGGAAGCGGGCCGAAGCTCGGGCGATTGAGGCCGAAGACCGGTTTCAGCAGGCTCAGCAGGCCGTCAACATGCTGATCCAGGTGGGTGAGAAGGAACTGGTGGGCGACCACATGATCCGCGAAGAGCGGTTGCGGCTCTTGCGGGCGTCGCTCAACTATTATCAGGACTTCATCGACAGGCAGCGCGGCGCGATTACCGCGTCGCCCTCGGAACTCGCGGCAGTACAGGATCGCGTCCGGGCCAACCTCGAAAAGCTGACCGTGCTGGAACAGGAGCACAAACTGTTCGACCACGAACTGTGGATGTACCTCTTGTGGAGCCCCCGCGTGCTCGAGGAGCTCCATATTGCGGGAGACGCCCAAGGCAAAGTCGTCGCCACGCTCGAGAACTGGATGCGCGACTGGAAGGCCGCGGTCGAAGAGACCTATGCGTCGAGCGGAGACGAGCGACGACAACGTTTTGTCAAACTGACTGACAAGTACCGGGGGCCCTTTGACGACTGCCTGTCGTATTCACAACAACGACGGTTGCACGAAGTCGCGATGCAGACCGGTGCGCTGTTCAGGCTCAAAGGACCTGAGGTCGTCAGGTTGCTGGAGCTGCCTCGCACTCGATCCGCGTACCTGCGGCCGTTTGATCCTGATGCCAGCCCTCGTGCGGGAGAGGCGCTGCTATCTCTTGGGGCGTCGCTTGCCGAGCGTCGCGGCGATCCGACGATCGAAGATGCCGTCGTGATTCTGTTCACCATTCTGACTCGGGAATGGTCCTGGCAGGTTGGTCCGACGGCTCACTTTGTTGATGACTCATTGCTTCTGGAAAGGAGGGCCGCCGAGAAAGAGTCGCCATTGCCATCATCGGATTGAGCGCACGTCTTGAGTTGGAAGCTGTTGTCTTCGTTCCTTTCACATTTCTCGGGAGATTCGACATGTCGAAACGAAAGCGTGGCTTTACGTTGATCGAGTTGCTGGTCGTCATTGCCATCATCGCGGTGTTGATTGCCTTGCTATTGCCGGCCGTGCAGCAGGCGCGCGAGGCGGCGCGACGCACGCAGTGCAAAAACAACCTCAAGCAGATCGGGCTGGCCCTGCACAACTACAACGATACGCACAGTATCCTGCCGGCTGCCACGTTCGACACGAATCCCGCCATCCCCCAGAGATGGGGCTGGATGACGATGATCCTGCCGTTCATCGATCAGGCGCCGCTGTACTCCTCACTCAATCCGGGTCCGGTGACGTTGGTGCAGGCCGCATCGACCGCAAACGGCCTGGCCCTGCTTCAGACGAGCCTGGCGGTGTATCAATGCCCCACCGACATCGGCCCGAATCCGAATACCATCAGGCCGTTCAATGACCTCCCTCCCGTCGTAGCGGGCACTCCGATCACCATGGGAAAATCGAACTATCTGGGGTGCGCGAGTAACGCAGGTTATGGCGCTACAAATTTGTTGGGGATGATCCCGGAGGGGGGGGTTGGCGCCCGGTTTCGCGACTGCACCGACGGTCTGAGCAATACGTTCCTGGCCGGAGAGAAAGCGCACCAGCCGAGGAAGCCCAATCTCACCCCATTTCCGCCGGGCTTCGGGAATGTTCCGACTCTGATGGGCGCGGGTCTCTGGCCGGGATACAGCGAAGCGAATACTAACCCTCCTTTTTACGGCACCAACGCCTACAGTGCGGGCGTAGGCCGGACTTGGTTCCGAATGCAGGATGGCTGGGCCGGGGGTAACAACCTGCTCAATAATCCCTCGCTGACAGGGGCCCCGTGGTTTGCGTTCGCCAGTCATCATACGGGCGGCGCCCACTTTGTACTCGGGGACGGTGCGGTACGGTTTGTGAGCGAGAACATCCAGTACTTCTTCACAGCCTGTACGCCATTCGCCGGCGAACTCGCGAGTGCAACGGCGGCGAACTTTAATATCGGTCCTCAGACTGCCGCCAACATGGGTGTGTATAACCGGCTCGGTGACAGGGCCGACGGGTTACCGGTCGGCGACTTCTAAGGAACCGTTCGACCGCACTTGATGGTTGGGCAGCGACTGCGCGAATCGGCCATGCGGAGTGGCAGGGCCGGTTCGCTGCGTCGTATTGCGCCCCACGTGGTGACGGCCCGCATTTCCGGGCGCGCTGGAATGTGATTGGCCCCGCCCCGTCCCTGAAACATCCGGGCACGAGCTGTTGTCACTCGATTTCCATGAGGCATGAGGGAGGAGCCCTTCCATGACGTCTGTTGTACGGTGTGATCGCGGGGCCGGTCGGTGGCTGAGCCGGCTGATCGTGCTCGTGTTACTGGTGGCCTTCTCTGGCTGCGACGATTCTGCCGGGAAGATCGTTGATGAAATCGTCAAGAACAATGCCACCGTAAAACAGGCTCAGGAAGCCCTTGCTGCGCACGGCGCCAAGATTACTACGCAGACGGACCCCTTCCTCCGCCTCGAATCCTTCACCGTCGATCTCAGCGGGGTGCCGAACATCACCGACGAGACTCTGGCCTTGCTCAAACAGTTACAGAGGGCCGCGGTGCCGGCAGCCAAATCGGTCGCGAACATTAACCTGAGCGGCACGAACGTCACCGACGCCCAGATCGCCAGATTGAACGATCAAGAGCTGTCGGCGCCGTTAATACAGCTCAACCTGCGAAACACCGGAATCTCGGACAAGGGTCTGCAGGAGATCACCAATATGCCCGCCTTGATCGAACTCAATCTCACGAATACGAAAGTGACGGCGGAGGGTGTCGAGGCCTTCCTCAAGACTCGCACTGCCAACCCGCAGATCCAAGCCAAGAAAATAAAAATCAAGCGGTGATTGGGCTTCCCCACGAATAGTGGGCGCTCGGAGAAGAGTGTCAGCTCTTCGAGACGCGGGGGTCATGCTCCAGCGCATGGGCATCGAGTCTGACAGATTCGCCTCCTCGACCGGCACAATGCGAGGGCTGGAGCTGGCCTAAGCGCCGCGAGGCAGAATCGGTGGCGCAGCCAAATCGCTTCCCGAGTACTCATAACCGAAAATGGGGACGCCCATGAAACGCAGTTTCATCACGACCGTCGCGTTCCTGTTACCAGCTGCCCTCAGCATCGCCCCAGCCGAAGACGAGAAGAAGGGGCGTGCGGATCAACCGGCCCTTGCGGTGATCGAAAAGGCATCCGGCATGGTCGGCTTCTACACCGACGATGGCCGTCGACTTGCCGGCGTGAAAGTCGGGCGATTCCCTCACGAAGCCGTGCTGTCACCCGACGACGGGCTGCTGTATGTCAGCGATAACGGCGTACTTTGGATGACAGATGAGGGCGAAGGCGGCAACACCATCTCCGTCGTCGATACGCGGGCCATGAAGCGGGTTGCGGTCATCGACCTGGAACAGTTTCGGCGGCCGCATGGCCTTGCGCTTGATTCCCGGTCTGGACGTCTGCTGGTCACAACGGAATTGCCGTTCCGGCTACTGCTGATAGATCTTAACCAACACAAAGTCATCCGCGATTACGACATCCACGGCAAGGTCCCGCACATGGTAACGCTGGGTCCCGGGTTGGACTGGGCTTTCGTGAGTAACGTCAACTCCAATGCCGTGGCCGCCGTCCACCTGGAAACAGGCCGTGTCAAATTGATCCCCAGCGGCCGCCAGCCGCAGGGCGGCGTACTTGCTCCAGACGGCAACCGGCTTTATGTTGTCAACGGCGGTAGCGACTCAGTGACCATCATCAATCCCGGGTCACAAATGGTCGTCGGAACAATCCTCACCGGCAAGGGGCCCGGCCGCATTGCGATCTCTCCCGACGGCAAGACTCTCGTCTATAATCTTCAAGGAGATCTGAGCGTGGGTATTGCCGACGTGGCCTCTTCCAGTCAGATCGACACAGTTCCGCTGGGTGGCCGGGCTCTTTCGCTCACCTTGACTCCTGACGGCCGTCATGCCTTCGCTGGCGTCCAGGACCAGAACACGGTGTTCGTCATCTCCGTTCCGAAGCGGAAGGTGGTCCGAATCATCAAGACACCAGCCGGTGCTGGCCCCGATCCGGCAATTCCATTGACCGAACTATGGCGCGAGCACTCAGGGGAATAGCCGCTGACCGGCCAGTGACCCGCGTGCTGTTGAATCTGGACGAGACCATCTCCAAGAGATAAGTGCCGACATGAACCTGTCCCAACAACTGCAGCAGGCCCGCGCCCGATCCGTCAGCCGCCGCTGGTTCCTGAGAGACTGCGGC
>JBQTIL010000095.1:0-31301 GCA_052388175.1 Planctomycetaceae bacterium
ACCGTTCTTGCAATTCTTCGTACTCGCGCCTTGCCGATCGAACCCGGTCGCCATCGCGATACAGTTCCGGGTTGCTCAGGTCGGCCTGAAGCTGCTGCGCCCGCGATTCGGCCACCGCGATCTCAGATTCCAGCTCGTCGACCTTGCGGTACGGAAACTTCCGCCGGCGCGTCGGGCGAGCATCGCCGCGTTCGGCGTCGGGGTTGCGGGCAGGCGTCATTTCGGCCGCAGCCCGGTCGTTGCCCTGCGCCTCTTCTGCTGCGCGGCGCAGCGCGTCGATATAGTTGGAGTAGTTTCCCTGATACAACCGCCAGCGTCCGGGCTCGAACGCCAGTATCTGGGTTGCCACGCGATCGGTGAAGTAACGGTCGTGGCTCACAAATACCAGCGTGCCCTCGAACTGACGCAGCGAATCTTCGAGCGCCGCCCGCGACCAGATATCGAGATGATTGGTCGGCTCGTCGAGCACCAGCAGATTGGCCCCGAGCGCCGCGACCCGGGCCAGCGCGGCTTTGCTCTTTTCTCCGCCGCTCAAATCGCCCACCCGTTGAAAGACGATGTCGCCCTTCAAGCCGAACCGCGCCAGCAGGTCGCGAACTCGGGCCGGGGTCAGTGCGGCGTCGCGCGGCGGCCGCACCGCTTCAATCACGTCAAGCTGCGGGTCGATTCCCGCCAGTTGCTGGTCGTAGTAGGCGATTTGCACGTTGGTTCCCATTCGCACGCTGCCGGCATCCGGCGATAGCTCACCCAGGAGCGTTCGCAAAAGCGTCGTTTTGCCGCAGCCATTCGGGCCGAAGACTCCCAGTCGCTCGCCCCGCAAGAGCTGTAGCGACAGATCGCTAAACAACGGAGCTTCGAACCCTTTGGTGAGACCGTTGGCTTCCAGCACCCAGTCTCCAGTCCGGCCCGCTTTGCCGAAGCCCATCGTCGGCCCGACAATTTCGCGCGGCCGTTCAACCCGTTCCAGCCGCGCCAGTTTCTTTTCGCGGTCGTGCGCTTGCGTGTGATTCTGGCCGTAGTGATTGCGGCGGATGAAATCTTCGGTCTTCTCGACAAACGCCTGCTGTTTCTGCCAGGTCCGCTCGATGACTTCGTTCCGCTCGTGCTTAAGCCGCCAGTAGCTCGAGAAATTTCCAGGAAAGTCGGCCACCTGCCCGTGCACCAGCTCCAATGTGCGGGTCGTGACCTTGTCGAGAAAATACCGGTCGTGGCTGACGACCAGAACGGCCTGTTCGCACTCGGCGAGGTAGTTTTCGAGCCATTCGGTCGCGGCGATATCGAGGTGGTTGGTCGGCTCGTCGAGCAGCATCAGGTCGGGGGCCGCCAGCAAGAGCCTCGCGAGCAACACGCGATTCTGCTGACCTCCGCTGAACTGCGACATGGGCCGTTCGTATTCGTCTCGCGCGAACCCCAGGCCCGCCAGAATCTCGTCGACACGATGATCGAGATTGTAGGCCTGCTGTCGGTGCAGGTCGTGCTGCAACTGGTCGTAGCGCCTGTGCAGGCGCTCGCTCGCGGCGGCGTCGGGCGCGGCGGCGATTCTCGCGGCAACTTCCTCGGCTTCGCGCTGCAGCGCATACAGCGGGGCCAGCCCCAGCCGCGCCTCGTCGAGCAGCGTGCGGTCGGCCGAGAAATCGGCCTGTTGTTCGAGCAGCGCGACGCGGGCCGACTGGCCCCACACGCACTCTCCCGAATCGGCTTCGTCGTCACCGACCAGAATGCGGAACAGCGTCGTCTTGCCCGCCCCGTTGGGCCCTACCAGACCGATTTTTTCCCTTGCATGTAGGTCGAACGACGACCCATCGAGCACCGGCTCGGCGTCGAATTGACGGACCAGGTTGTTGACAGACAGCAGCAGCATGCCTTACCGCATGATGACCAGGTTGTCGCAATGCACCACTTCGTCATAGGGTATGACGCCCCCCAGCAATTCGGGTAGCTGCTCGCTGCGCTTGCCGGCGATCTTGCGGGCATCGGGCGCGCCGTAATTCGTCAACCCGCGGGCGAACTCGACTCCCTGCCGGTCGACCAGGGCCACGACTTCGCCCTTTCCGAAATCTCCCTCCACCGCCGCGATGCCGATCGCCAGCAGGCTTCGGCCGCGCTGGGCAATGGCCCGCCGGGCGCCGTCATCGAGAACATAGCGGCCGCGGGGGGGCAGCGAGTAGCCGATCCAGCGTTTCCAGGCGGGGAGCGCTTCTCCCTGAGCGAGAAACAAAGTGCCGACCTCTTCACCCTCCAGAATCCGCTCGAGCACCCGTGGGGCGCGGCCATCGGCGATGATGACGTTTTCGCCCACCGCGGTCGCCATGCGGGCCGCTTCGAGCTTGCTCTGCATGCCCCCCGTTCCCCGGGCGCTCTTGGCAGCGGTGGCGAGATTCAACAGATCGTCGCGCCACTGTTCGACGAGGCGGATCACGCGGCTGGCCGGGTCGGCCGGGTCGCCGTCGTACAAGCCGTCGATCACCGACAAAATGACCAAGAGCGGCTTTTCGAGCAGGTTGGTGACGAGCGCCGCCAGCCGATCGTTGTCGCCAAACCTGATCTCTTCGACGCTGACCGTGTCATTTTCATTGACGATCGGAACGGCGTCGTACTCGAACAGCGTCCGCAGCGTATTGCGCACGTTCAAGTACCGCGCGCGGTGCCGAAAATCATTGGCTGTCAGCAAAAGCTGAGCGGCGTGGCACCCATAGCGCCTGAGGCAATCGTCGTAGCGGCGGATCAGATGCGCCTGGCCGACGGCGGCGGCCGCCTGGAGATGGGGCAGGTCGTCGGGGCGCTTCGTGAGACCCAGTAAACCGATTCCCGCACCGATCGCTCCGCTGGAAACGACCACCACCTTGCGGCCCGTCTGCCGGACTTTCTGCACCTGCGCCGCGAGCGCGTCGAGCCGGGCCTCGTCAAGCGTGTCGTCGTCGCGCGACAACACGTTCGTACCCACTTTGACGACCAGCGTCCGGGCGGTCGCAACCACTTCGCGACGAAGGAGATCGGCAGGGGAAGACATGGATTGCGCGGGCAAAAGGCAGGCGCGGCTGGCCAACGAACCTGAATCATAGACGTCATTGTGGAACGTGTCAGCAGCGCGCGCCGGCGACGGATCGCATATTCAGAGGGTCTGTACCGTTGGTTCGACCCGGTCCGGCGGATATGATACCTTGAGCGCTGGCGTTCCTCCCCCCGACGTTCCGCGAGCATCAGCATGGCCGACCTGCACCACGAATGCGGGATTGTGGCGATTTACCACCTGCCCGACCGGGGCGTCAGCCCCTTGTTGCCCGGCTCCCACCCTGATCTGGCGAGCCGCCTGGTTCCCCGGATGCTGCTGGACATTCAGAATCGCGGCCAGTTGGCCGCCGGCATGACCAGCTTCAACATCGACCGCAATCGCCTGATCGACACGCACAAAGAGGTGGGCGGGGTCGCGGAAGTTTTCCACCTGAATCATCCCGACGAGTACGACAGGCTGATGACGGGGTACTCGGGGCCCGCGGCAATCGGCCACGTGCGGTACGCGACGTGCGGCAAAGACGATCGCGGCTATGCGCAGCCGTTTGAGCGGCCGCACATCGAAAAGCCCAAATGGTTCAGCTTCGCGTTCAACGGGCAACTGGCGAATTATCCTGAATTGCGCGAAGAGATTCTCTCGCAGAAGAACTTTCACCTGTCGCGCGAAACCGACACCGAGATTCTGATGCACTGCATCTGTCGCGAATTGTCGGGCGACAAGAAGCCCAGCATGGTCGAACTGCTCTCGTCGCTCAGCCGGCAGTTCGACGGGGCCTATAACATCGTCTTTTTGAATGCGTTGGGCGAAATGTTCGTGGCCCGCGACCCTCTGGGAATTCGGCCGCTGTGCTATGCGATCGAGGGCCCTTTGTTCGCGGCGGCGAGCGAGAGCGTGGCGCTGGCAAACCTGGGTTTTCGCGCCGAAAACATCCACAGCCTCGAGCCGGGCCAGGCGATCATCATTCAGGACGGGGCGCTCTCGATGAAGCGTTTTGCCCCCAGCCCGCACAAGGCGCATTGTTTCTTTGAATGGATCTATTTTGCCAATGTCGCCAGCACGCTCGACGGCCGCAGCGTCTATCTGACGCGCAAGGCGCTGGGCAAGGAATTGGCCGATCTCGAAACCGTGCCTCTCGATGGCGATACGATTGTGGTGCCCGTCCCTGATACGGCCAAGGCGGCGGCAGCGAGCATGGCTTATGAGCTCGGGATCCCCTGCCTCGAAGGCCTGATGCGCAATCGCTACGTCGGGCGGACGTTTATCGAAGGCCGCAATCGGGCCGACAAGGCCCGCCTGAAATATACGCCGCTGCCCGAAGTGCTGGAGGGCAAGCGGGTGCTGCTGGTGGAAGACACCATCGTGCGGTCGACGACGATGAAGGTGCTGATCTCGCAGTTGCGCGCCCGAGGGGGCGCCCGCGAAGTGCACGTACGCGTGGCCTGCCCGCCTATCGTCGCCCCCTGCTTTTACGGCATCGACATGTCGACTGTCGCCGAGCTCTTCGCCCCGAAGTTTCTTGAAGGGGGTGAGCTCACGCCTGCGCTCGAGCAAAAAATGGCGCAGGCGATTGGGGCCGACAGCCTGCACTACCTGCCCGTCGAGGCCATCGCGCGGTGCGTCGAGAGAGAGCGCTCGGCGCTCTGTCAGGCGTGCATCGACGGCCGCTACCCGACCTCGGCGGGCCGCCGACTGTATCAGATCGCCCTCGACAAGGCGGCCTCTACCGGCGATGCGACGCGCAACCGAACGTACGAACTGGCTGCCACGGCCCGCACGTAAAAACCGTCGAAGAGTCGAAAAGTCTCAGAGTCGAAGAGTTGAAAAACGGAGGTCGGCGCGGCGAGTTTCTGACTCTGCGACTTTTCGACTCTGTGACTCTTTGACTTCCTGGTCCGCCATGCTCTCCGAACATGAGATCGAGATTCGGGTGCGGTACAGCGAGACCGACGCGATGGGCTTTCTGCACCACGCCAATTATTTTGTGTATTTCGAGATGGGGCGCACGGAAATGCTCCGGGCGCAGGGGGGAAACTACCGCGAGATGGAAGAGCAGGGGCTGTTCATGGTGGTCGTCAGCCTGGAATGCAAATACCGCCGCCCCGCCCGCTACGATGACGTATTGAAACTGAAGACCAGAGTCGCCCGGGCCACTCAGGCGAAGATCGAACACGAGTATCGCGTTTACCGCGGCCACGAACTCTTGACTGAGGCAAAAAGCGTGCTGGCTTGCGTCGATCGGCTGGGTAACGTGCAAAGGCTGCCTGAAATTCTGCGGGGGGCTTGAAACAATACCGGCATTCGCCTGTTCGCCCGCCGCATGACGCCTTGATTTCCCCCGATCCACGGGGGAAACTGGTTATTGGCCGTCGCATCGCTCGCCCCCCCGCGCGTCTTCACAATAAGGCCCCGCCCATGCCGTCTCCGCCAACTGCCGCCACTGTTCTCGATCGCGTCTACCTCGAAGTCCGCTGCAAGCTGCTCGACGTCGCCGCCTGTCTCGACCGAATCGATCGGGCCGAAGGGTGCGAAGAACTTCAGTCGGACGCGCGCCTCAGACAGCTTTACAACGGAATCGCCCTGCTTGAGTCGCGCGGCGGCGACAGGGCCGAGTGCGTGCAGATGCTCTTCAGCGACCCGTATGTCGCCGGGTGGAACAGGGCCAGCAACGGGCGCGGGCCGAAAACCGACTCCTGAGCCGCAGCGCGAGCCGCAGCGACCAACAAGCTCACACAGATCAGCCGTCGACAAAAGAGGATGACGCCATGTATTACATCGACCCGCACGTGCATATGGTTTCCCGCGTCACCGACGATTACGAGCGCATGGCTCGAATGGGGTGCGTGGCGATCAGCGAGCCGGCGTTCTGGGCCGGCTTCGACCGAGGCAGTGCCGAGAGCTTTCGAGACTACTTCCGCCAGCTCACCGAGTTCGAGCCCACTCGGGCGCAGGCCGTGGGAATTCAACACTACACGTGGCTGTGCATCAACGCCAAGGAGGCCGAGAACGTCTCCCTGGCCCGCGAGGTGATTTCGCTGATTCCCGAATTTCTCGACCGGCCCAACGTGCTGGGCATCGGCGAGATCGGCCTCAACAAGAACACCCCGAACGAATCGACAATTTTCCGCGAGCAGGTCGATCTGGCGCTCAAAACGCGCGAACTGATTCTGATTCACACGCCGCACCTGAAAGACAAATACAAAGGGACGCGGATGATCGTCGACATGCTGCTCGACGACCGCCGCACCGAGCCTGAGCGTGTATTGATCGACCATGTCGAAGAACACACCGTGCGGCTCGCGCGCGATGAGGGGTTCTGGTGCGCGATGACCTTATACCCGCTCACGAAATGCACCCCGGCCCGCGCGGCCGACATCATTGAGATTTGCGGTGATGACCGGATCATGGTGAACTCGGCCGGCGACTGGGGCCCCTCGAACCCCACGGCCGTCCCCGATTTCATCATGGAGATGCGCCGCCGAGGGCACCCCGACTCGAAGATCAGAAAGATCATCTACGACAACCCGCTTGAATTTTTCCACCAGGCGAGGAATTTTCGGTTCGTGCCCCCCGACACGGTGCGCGAAGAAGAGCAGGTGCACGCGGGCTGACGTGTGCGGCAGGAGTGTTTGCGAATGAGTACTACGACCCGGCTGACCGTGGCACAGTACGATCGAATGATCGCCCAAGGTGTCTTCGATGAGACGGCCGGCAAGCGACCGCGCATAGAGCTGATCGAAGGAGAACTGCTGACGATGAGTCCGATCGGGCCGCGGCACGAATGGATTGTCGACGTGCTCACAGAATGGAGTTTTGAAAGCCTGCCCCGCAGACAGCTTTGGGTCCGCGTTCAGAACACGGTAGACATTCCGGAGCTGGATAGTGCCCCGGAACCAGACATCACCTGGGTGAAGCGGCGGCACTATCGCCGACGACCGCAATCTGCCGATATCCTGCTGATCATCGAAGTTGCCGACAGCAGCGTTGACTTTGACTGCGGCCATAAGGCCGACTTGTATGCCGCAGCCGGCATCGCCGACTATTGGGTCGTGAATATTCCCGGTCAATGCCTGCACGTGTTTCGGCAACCGCAATCAGGGCGGTATGGCAGCCGCGAAATTCTTCGAGTCGGGGCCGAAGCCCGGCCGTTGGGGGTTCCCGAGGTCGCGCTGCCCGTGACGCTTTTGTTTCCGCCCGACGATCAGGCCGACGAGAATTGACTCGGAGCGCGACGTTTCAAATATCGAGGTCTTCAACGAGGTTCGCCTCGTTCATGATGATCTCGTAGCGCTGCGACGCATCTTTGCCCAAAAGCTGCTGAAAGGTTCGATCGGCCTCAAGTTGGGCTTCGATATCGACCCGCAACAGAATGCGGGTGGCCGCGTCGAGCGTCGTTTCTTTCAGGTACTTCGCGGGCATTTCGCCCAGCCCTTTGAAGCGGCTGATTTCGGGGCGGCGGTTGGCAGGCAGCGACGCCAGAATGTCTTCCTTGTGGGCATCGGTCAGGGCGTAGTAAATCTCTTTTCCCACGGCGATACGGTACAAAGGGGGCTGCGCGAGAAACACGTGGCCTGCGCGAATCAGCTCGCGCATGTGCCGGAAGAAGAATGCCAGCATCAGCGTCAGAATGTGGTTGCCGTCGCTGTCGGCGTCCATCAGCAGAATGATCTTGTGGTAGCGCAGGCCGCGGATGTCGAAATGGGGGCCGATTCCGGTGCCCAGCGTCTCGACCAGGTCTTTCAGTTCCTGGTTTTCGAGAACTTTCGTCGTTCCCAGCGATTCGGTATTGAGAATTTTTCCCCGCAGGGGGAGTACGGCCTGCGTGCGGCTGTCGCGCCCCATCGCCGCGCTTCCCCCGGCGGAGTCGCCCTCGACGATAAACAACTCTGATTCGTCGGGCCGCGTGCTGCGGCAATCGAGCAGTTTGCCCGGCAAGGCGCTACGGCGCGAGACGGGCGTCTTGCGGCGAACCTCGCCGGCCGCGTCGCGGCTGGCGAGGCGCGCGCGGGCGGCCAGCACGATGCGGCCGATAATTGCGTCGGCCAGCGTGGGGTTCGAATTGAACCAGTTTTCGAGCGCGGGCCGCACCAGAGCGTCGACCTGGGCCGTGACCTCAGGGTTGTTCAGCCGTTCTTTCGTCTGCCCCTGAAACATCGGCTCGCTGATGAAAACCGACAGAATGGCGACGACCCCTTCGCGAATATCTTCGGCGGTGATCGCGACCCCTTTGGGGCTGATGTCGTGCACCTCCATGTAATTCTTGACCGCCTTGACGACGGCCGACTTCAAGCCGCCTTCGTGCGTTCCTCCGGCGTGCGTGCGGATGCCGTTGACGTAGCTGCGAACCTCTTCATCGGTCGATTCGGTCCACCGCAGCACGGCTTCGATCTTCGTGCTCCCCTCGTCTTTGGCGGCGGCAAACGCCTGCTCGACGACCGGCTTCTTGTTGCCTTCGGTGACGAGTTTGGTCAGATAGCCCGCCAGCCCGTCGGGGTGCGAATACTCGGTGGTTTCGTTCCTGACCTCGTCGTGAAAGGTCAGGTGCAGCCCGCCGTGAACATAGGAGATGTCTTCGAGGTGCTCTTTGACGACGTTGCCGTCGAAGCCTGTGCGGCGGAAGATTGTCTCGTCAGGGCGGAAGTAGATGGTCGTTCCGTGCCCGCGGAAGGGCTTGACCTTTTTCAGGGGAGCGGCCGGCTTTCCCTGGCGGAATTTCTGGGTCCACTCGTGGCCGTCGCGGTGCACCGTGGCGATCAGCTCGCTCGACAGCGCATTGACCACCGAGGCCCCGACGCCGTGCAGCCCGCCGCTGCGGGCGTAGTTCTTGTTCGAGAACTTTCCTCCTGAATGCAGCGTCGTGAGGATCACTTCGAGGGCCGGCCGGCGGAGCTTCGGGTGGGTGTCGACCGGTATCCCGCGCCCGTTGTCGGTCACGGTGGCCGAAGTGCCGTCGCGGTGCAGCGTCACGACGATCTTGTCGGCCTCGCCCGCAAGGTATTCGTCGACCGAATTATCGAGAATTTCCCACAGCAGGTGGTGCAGGCCGCGGGCGTCGACCCCCCCGATGTACATCGAAGGCCGCTTGCGGACCGGCTCGAGCCCTTCGAGCACTTCAATATCGCGGGCCGTGTAGGCTGATCTGGTGGCGGTCGTCATCCCTGCTTCCCATTCTGATTCTCGTATTGCGTCCAATCGGCCAGCTCGATCGCCGGCCGAACCACCCTGGCGAACCCGCTGCGGTGGCTCGCGCGAATCCCTTTTCCGCCGCGCGAGGTGACTTCGTATTTCACCTGCCCGAACACCATTTCTTTCTCGGCCGTCGTCTGCACGTACAGGCAGTCGCGCGGGTGGGTCAGTAGCGCCGCCCCCAGCACCTGGTCGTCGGGGGCGACTTTGATGCCCCGCACGCCTTTCCCCGGCCCCGAAAGCACCGGAACGTCTGCCACGGCAAAATGAATGATCCGCGCCTGCGCGGTCGCCAGAAACATCGTCGTCGCCTTGCGCGCCAGATCGACGAATACGACCCGATCTCCCGCGGCCAGCCGGCAGAACTTGCGGCCGACTTTGGTCGATGCTGCGCGAAAGGGCTTGAACGGCACCCGCAGCACCTGCCCCCGCGCGGTCGCCACCATCAGGAATGGCGCGGGGCTTTCTTCTCCGCGCACCTTCTTGTCTTCGGGAGTGAACCGCGGGTCGGTCGAAAGCGCCGTCACCACCGCGGCGCCATCCCCCAGCCGGAAATGCTTCGCCAGCGGCTCGCCATAGCCCGACGACGCGGGCACCTGGTCGATGCGCAGGGTGTAGGCAATGCCTTCGCTCGAGAAGAACACCACGTGGTCAAGCGTGCTGCCCGGCACGACCGAAAGCACCTCGTCTCCTTCACGGACGCGCGTCTGCTCGACGCTGGCGAGCTTCCCTACCCGCTTGATCCACCCCTCGCGCGACAGCACGACGTTGGTGTTTTCGCGCACGATGTACGCCTCAGGATCGAACTCGGCGATCTCGTCGGTCGACCCCAGCGTGGTGCGGCGCTTGTCGCCGAATTTCTCGGCCAGCTCTTTGAGTTCCGTTTCGACCACTTTCCACAGCCGGCGGTTCGATTTCAATACCTCTTCGATCTCGGCCGCCTCGCGCTTTTTCTCGCGCAGCTCTCGCAGAATGTCGTCGATCTCGAGCTGCGAGATGCGGTACAACTGCAATTCGAGCAAAGCCAGGGTCTGCTCTTCGTCGAGCGGAAAGGCCTGCATCAGCTTTTTCGCGGCATCCTGCTTGCCGTCGCTGGCCCTGATGATCTTGAGGGCCCGGTCGAGCCCGTCGAAGACGATCTTGAACCCCTGCAGAATGTGGATTCGCCGTTTGAGCTGCGCGAGCAGGTATTCATACCGGCGTCTGACCGTATCGAATCGGAAATCGAGGAATTGCCTGAGGATCTCTGGCAACGCCAGCCGCCGCGGAACAAGCGCGCCCCGCGGTTCAGGCACCAGGCACGTGCTGTTGTAGTTAAAGTTCTGCTCGAGCGGCGTGTGCTTGTAGAGGTAGGCCATCACGGCCTCGGGGTCTGACCCCGGTTTCAGCTTCAACACCAGCCGCAGGCCGTGCGCTTCGTCGGAATGATCTGAGCAGTCCAAAAGCTGCGGCAGCTTGCGCGAGGCCACAATCGCGCCGACCTCAGTGAGCAGCGGGCCGGTCTCGACGCCGTAAGGAATCGAATAGATTGCCACGCGATCGGGCACTTCCTTTCGCTTTTCGCGGTCGAGTTCCCATTCGGCGCGCACCTTGATCGACCCGCGCCCCTCTTCGTAGGTCTGCCGCAGCTCGCGGCGCTCGGTGATGATTCGCCCCCCCAGCGGAAAGTCGGGCCCCTTGACGTGCTTCATCAACTGTGCCGTGCTGGCTTCGCGATCGTGAATCAGGTGCACGCAGGCGTCGATCACCTCGCGCAGGTTGTGCGGCGGAATGCTGGTCGCCATGCCGACGGCGATCCCCTGCGTGCCGTTCACCAGCAGATGCGGAAACCGGGAAGGCAATACGGCCGGTTCGCGCTCGGAGGCATCGTAATTCGGGCGGAATTCGACTGTGTCGAACCGCAGCTCCTGCATCAATTGCTCGGCCAGCGGGCGCAGCCGGGCTTCGGTGTAGCGCATGCTGGCCGCGCGCGGGACGGCTGGAGACCCAAAATTTCCCCAGCCGTCGACCAGCGGATAGCGCAGGGTGAAGTTCTGCGCCAAGCGGACGAGGGCGTCGTAGACCGCTTCGGGAGAGTGCGGATGATACTTTCCGATCGTTTCTCCGGCGATGCGGGCGCACTTCACGTACTTGCTGTCAGCCGTCAGCCCCAGGTCGCGGAACATTACGAACAGAATCCGCCGCTGCACGGGCTTCAGCCCGTCGCGCACATCGGGCAGCGCCCGCGACGTGATGACCGAGAGGGCGTAGCTCAGGTACCGCTGCCGGGTCTCCTGGCTGATCGAAACGTATTCGATCCGATCGCCCGGGTCGCCGCCTTCGAGCGCCTTTCCGTTGGAATCTTCCCTGGATTTCGACACCGCTTCCCTCACATGAAACCGGCGAGCGGCGGGGTTGATCCCCGCCGGCAAACGCCGCTCGACCCGGCCATACCGCCGGGATGAACCCGGCGGCTCGCTGCGTCTTGGCAGCGCGCGAGACTGTAGCGATTGTACGAGACCTGCTCAAGGTGCCGAGCATTCCGCAGGCGCCGAACGCGACGGTTATGGCGCGCGGCGTGCCGGTCATAACGCCTTTAGCGACAGCCCATTCGGAAAAACGCGCGAGTCGCGCGCAAGCGGGATCAAATGACTGATTGCTCAACCTGTTACCCGCCGAATTCTGAATCTGACCGGCACAAGGATGTGTCGGCCACACGCTGCCCGTGAGGCCCCGGGTTCGCCGCCCGGCCTCACCCGCAGCCCCCGCCGGGGCTGCCGTCACCACAACTCTCAGGGAGGGTTTTTCGATGTCTCGGATGCTCTTGAAATCCGCACTGGTCGCCGCCGCCGCCGTAGCGATCGCTTCGATCGCCCGCGCTGACGAAGACGACGACGTTCAGCAGGTTCTGCACACTAGCGCGCCCCGACAACAGATGACTTATGGCCAGGTGGCCAACGGCGTGCCGGTCGACGCGTTGAATCCCTATGCCTACAACTTCGACGGCTGCTATCCCCCGATCCGGGCGAGCATGTACCCCTGCCCCCGGCCCGACGTGCCCCGCGAGGTAGGGTGGACGATGATCACCAGCCCCGCCTTCTCACCGCATGAGATGCTCTACGCCCACACCTACCGGGCGCTTTATCCGCCGTACTACTACCGCAACAAGTGCGGGCTGGCGTGCATTCCGTTCATGCCCAAATGCAAACTGAAGGGGACGGAAGTCACGATCAAGTACAAGAGCTGCTGCGGCTGGCGGCCGCCCATCAGCCGCGTGTTGTTCTCAAATCGCGGATGGAACTCCGAATGCGGAACGGATGCCGGCTGGGGCCGCGCCTACTGGAACAGATGACAAGAATTGCGAATGTCGAATGACGAAATCCGAATGTCGAATCAATGACGAAGCACGAATGTCGAATGCCGAATGACACAAACGTGCTGAGGTCAGTCCCTTCGTCATTCGGATTTGATTAGTCATTTGTCATTGGAGATTCGTCATTCAGGACTGATAGCCCGTTGACTCAGGACGAGGATTTAACACATGCCCCTGTTCAAACACGGAAGAATCGCGCTGGTGATCGGCGTGCTGCTCATGTCGGGCAGCCTGTCGGCCAGGGCCGACGATTGCGACGACTGCCAGCCCGGCGCCTGGGAACGATTCAAATGCTGGCGTGACGGAGACGATTGCGACAAGTGCAAGAAGAAGAAGTGTCGCAAGTGCCACGGCTGCAAAGGCTGCGATGCCTGCAAAAAGTGCTGCTCGTGCTACATTCCGCTGGGTTACCACTGCGACCCGCGCGACACCCGGTTGTATTCCGACCCGGGGTACAACGTGCCCGTCGCCGTGCCCCTCGCGCCGGTCGTCAAGCACACGTACAACTACGGCTGGGGCGTTCCGTCGTCGCGGCTGGTGCGCGTGGGCGCCCGGTACAACCAGTGGTACCCCGACGCGCCCTATACGCAGACCGAGGGGCGCCTTCCCGGAGGAATGTACCCGGTGATTTACCAGCCCACCGACACGACACAATTGGGCGCTTACCACGTCCACGTGCCGCGCTGGGGCAGGTACGCCTACGGGGCCTGGTAAGGAATATGGGGTGCGTGACGCGATTCGCGCCGACGCACCAGCCACCGAACGTCAACCGCAACGTCCATCTGAGGCAAACAGAGCATCAGCGTGTCGTGCCGCCGCGCGACGCCTGACGCACCGGAATTCGTTGTTGTGGCGAGGCGTGACCCGGCGAAAGGCCAGCAGCCCGGCTGACAGACCCAGCCGGGCTGCTGTGCTTTTTCAGGTACGTCAGGCCTTCGAGCCTGGCAGCCGAGCTCGCGTGAATTCGCGCGAACCACGTCAAGCTCTCCGAAGTCTCGTGCCGATTGCTGCGATCCGTCGGCCTCGAATAGCTGACCTGCACACGCGATTACGGAGCAAGACTCCAGCCATACGGCATGGCTTCAATTCGACCGGGATCGCCAAAGTAGAATACACCCTGCGAATCGGTGAACGGATTGGTGTAGGGGCTGCCGTCGATGAGGAAGCCGCCGCTGGTCGGCGCCGTCATTAAGCGGAATGTGCTCGTCCCAATGCCGGGATACAGGAACGCAAGCCCGTTGGCCGGAGGCAACCCGAAGCGGCCGGCCAGACGCTGGGCATTACGATGCCGATCGGCATCGATAAACGGTCCGGGGTCGGTCGATGTTGTCTGACGCGACTTAAACGTTCCTTCGGCGTTGTCGTAGAACGCGCCGGGGTTGTTGACGTCAGTCGAGTTGTGGGTATTTCCGGTAAAGGTGAGGTCGAGACGTGCCAGCGGGTCTCCCTGGTAGGGCGGCGTGACGGTAAATGTTGTGTCGCTCCAGGTGCCTTGAGTCGTAGCCGGATCACCCGTCGACACGAACGACTGGAAGAACACTTCGTCGCCGTAGTTGCCCGAGAACGTGTTGTCGGTCACGGTGGCGCCCACGCCGCCACGGGTGCCGCCGTCGAAGAAACCGCCGGTGCTGCTGAAGCTGTTGCCGCCGTCACTGGTGCCGACCAGCAGCACCAGCCCGTTGGCAGTCAACGTGCTGTTACGCCCGTTGCCTTCGACCAGATTGTCGGTCATCGTGAAGAACGTGACCGGGCGGGAATTCAGGTCGCCGTTGTCCAGCAGCGCGTCGCCCACTTCCATCCCCTGTCCGAAAGCCGCCGTGTTGACGACGCGCACCCCTTCTTGAAAATTCCCGATGATGAAATTGTTGTCGAGCGTCACGCTCAGTGATCCGCTCGTCAGCCCGCCGTTTGACGTTTCGTTGAGAATATTCACACCGCGGCCCGTGTTGTCGCGGATGAAATTGTTGAAGGCATTAACCGTCACACTGAACGGGCCCTGGCTTTGAATTCGCAATCCATCGCCGTTATTGGCCTGAATAATGTTGTTGGTAACGGTCCAGTTCTTAAAGGTTCTCGAGATCAGATAGACGCCGCCGCCATTATTGTCTGAAATATCGTTAAAGTTAATCAAGCCGGTCCCGGGAGCCGTAATTCGAATACCCTGACCGCTGCCCGGGCCAGTCCCCTGGTTGCCGGTAATGGTGTTCCCGTCGGCAAGGGTGAAGCCACCGATCTGCAGGCCATTCGTCGTCCCGTCGATGTTGATGCCGTTTTCGGTGTTGTTGGTAATGGTGTTGCGGTTCCACGTGCCCGAGACCGAGCGGTTGTCAGCCGGCGAGTTGGCCTGCTCGGTGACCAGAATACCGTCGCCCGTGTTGTTGCTGATCCGGTTGTCGAAGAGGTCAACTTTCATCTGGGCGTCTGCCTCGACGCGCAGTGCGACGCCGGCAGCGCCGTTGTTCGTAATGGTGTTGTTTTGGGCCGTGTAGTCGTCAGGTGTGGGCATCAGTGAATTTGCCGCCAGAATTCTCAAACCGTTGCCCGTATTGCTCACCAGGGCGTTATTCCCGATGAAGACATTGCTGACAATCGCCTCGTTTCTACGCTCGAAGCTCATGCCGATGCCCGTGTTGTTGGCGACAACGTTTCCATTTCCAAAAGTACCGACATCCAGGCTCTGGAGGGTGGTGCGCTGGTCGGCGAAGACGACGAGACCGCCGCCCGCGTTGCCTTGCGTCGAGTCGGCCAGGCTGCCGATGGTGTTGCGGTCGATGCGACCCGCAGTAAGGAAAGCCGTGGCATTCGAGAGCACCGTGCTGCCCGTCAGGCGGATGTCGATACCCTGGCCATTGTAAACCGTACTTCCCAGCGTGTCGTCGAGGGTGCGGGTGATCACGTTGCCCCGGATGTCGACGGTACCTATTGCCGTATCGCGCAGCGTGTACGCCAGCGCCGCCCCATGGTTCTGGTCAAAGATGTTGCCGTCACGGTCGAACAGTCCATTTCCGTTCGCGTCTTCACCGGGGTCGAGCACCCCGTTGCCGTTGATATCCTCGGTTCCAAGTCCCCCGGCTGTCAGGAACAACGCACCGTTCGTCGCCTGCAAGAAGGCGCCGATATTGCCGTTGTTGCTGATCACGTTGTTCTTCATTGTGACAAGCCCGGTGCTGTCGGTCAGATCGACGAATACGCCGTTCAGCCCGTTGTTTGAAATTGTCGCATTGTTGTTGAGCAACTCGATGTTCAACGTGCTGCCGTTGACGCCAATGAAGCTCAATCCGTTCAGCGTGTTGTTGTTGAACGTGCTGTGCTCGATAAACACGTTCGCGGTCGATGCGTTAGCGAACAGGGTGAAGCCGTTGCCCGTGTTGCCGTTGGCCGTGATCCTGTCAAAAGTGCCATTGAATGTTGAACCAGCCGCCAGGTTGACGGCGATCCCGTTGTTGCGGTTGCTGCTGCCGACCGTGTCGGTCATGGTCACATTGTAGTCTGCACCCATGCTGTTCAGAGAAATGCCCGTCAGGTTGCCCGTGGCCGTCACGTTGTCAACCGTAAGAGTGAGCGAGCCAGCGCCAATCGAGTCATCGATCCGGAAACCTTCTGCCGCGTTGTTGGTCAGCGTGGCGTTAAACAGGTGACCAATTCCAATCGCGTCGGTAAGCTGGATCCCGGCGCCGGTGTTGGTCAGTATGTCGCCGTTGTTAGAGATATTCACGTTGTTGATGTTGAAGTTCTTTAATCCGATCCCTGAATCTGTAATGCCGTGACGAGCCGCGCCGGTGATGTTGAAACCTGATACCTCGTTGAAGTCGTTCAGCGTGACCGCGTCTCCGCTGGTGTTCGTAATGGTGGGCAGCGGCCCGGGCGAATAGCCTGGCAGTGTGAACGTTCCGAGAGTCGATGTGAACTGGTGCTGCACACCCTGCCCCAGGAGCCGCTGGAAGTCGTTCAGGGTGATCCCCTGATTCATGTTGCTCGACGTGCCGTTGCCGCGATTCACGAACACAATATCCACGTTGCCCGCGGTCGTCGTGGGGAGGAAGTTGAGGGGCCGTTCGAATGTTCCGTCGCCGCCGGCCGGCGCGGTGTTGTTGACGTGCACCACGAAGATGGGGGTGCCGACGGGCCCGCCCGAGCCGCCCGTGCCGCCGGCCCGCAGGGCCAGTACGGTTTCTTCGAGAATCTCGCGCCACACGGCGATGCGATACTGCCGCTCAACCTGCTGATACAGTCGGTCGGGCACGGGAATGCGCTGGAACCACCGCGGCTCCTGGCCGCTGCCCCAGTACCATGTAAAGGCCCCGGTCACGTTGGTGCCGAAGAGCTTGTCGTGCGTGATCATCACGCCGCCCCACAGGTCCTGCGTGATCAATGTCTCGATGCGGCCCCGCACGCCGTAGACGGCGCCGGTTCCGTCGCCCTGGTAGTAGTATCCGCCGGCGTACGTGCGCACGCCGATGTCGCCGATGCCCGGCAGCGCTCCGCCGACTTCAAAATCTCCCCCGTTGAGGGGCACGTCGAAGAAGCTGTTGCGGCCGATGGCAATGAAGTTCTGGAAGAAGCGATTGACACCCGTGTACTGCTGCCCCAGAAAATCGGGGCTGCCGTCGGTGAGAATGTAGGCGTTGGCGCGAAAATCGAGGTATTGCCCGAGCGATTCGAAGCTGCCGCCGATCTGGCTGTACTTGCGGTCTCCTGTATTGTCGACGTCCCACCAGCCGGAAAAGCCCAGGATGCGGTCGGTTCCCGCGTCATACCCGCGAACGCCGGCGCCCAGGTTGGCCGCCAGGTCTCCCAGGTAGGTCACAATCCCGCGCGGGTTCATGAACAGAATGAACTCGTCGGGCGTGATAGTGATCGGCTGAAACGCGCCGAACGTCTGGAAGCCCTTGGCATAGCCCACGCCGTCGCCGATGTCCGACCGGAACTGGAAGTTGCGATGGTCGAACCGGTCAATCGTGTCCGGGGTGGCATCAGTGACAGAGGCCTGCCCGAACCCGCCGGGGCCGGGGGGATATTGCGCCAACAGCGGGCTGACAAGAATCCCCGAGAGCAAGGTGGCCAGGCAAACGCCCACTCTAGCCGTGTTCATGTACTGCTCCAACCGGATGCCAGGAAACCAAGCCAGGTTCGAGAGAAATGTGCCGGACGCAATGCGGCGCGCCGTCGGCCACTGGCGCCGCCGATCGCGCTTGTCATGTTTTTCGGATCAGGGAAAGCCTGCGGATCAGTCAAACTGGAGAAACTTTTACGAATTTTCTGATTTTGACGCCGGGTCAGTCGATCGGTTGTTTCGTTACCGCGATTTCGCAGCCGCAGGTTTGCGGCTCGGCTGGCCCTCGGTCGCTCTCTCTTTCGGGCCCTCAGTTTTCTTGTTGCTGGTCTTGGTTGCGGCGGCGGCCGGTTGAGGCTCGCGCGCGTACTGGTCGTTAAGCCATTTCAGCACCGGCTGCGAGATATCTTCGCCGTCGCGGCGATAGACGACCCCCTGCCCCAGCTTCCGCTGAACCTGCGAGGGTTCGGTCCCTTCCGTGATGGCGTTATTGATCTGCAAGACCAGCGTAAAGCCGTTGTATTCCGAGAATCGGGCCAATGCGTCCTGCACCTCGTGGTAGGCCGATTTCAGGGCCTGGGCCTGTTGCCGCGACAGGTTGCGCTTGGTCTGCTGTTCGAGGGATTGCAGGCGCGTGGTCAGCGCAATGGCCTTTTTCTCGTGGTCCACCCACTCCGGGCCGCCTTCTTCGAGGTCGCCTCCCTGAAGCTCTTCCTGAATCGACTTGAGCTGCCCCATCAGCCCCTCGGCCTTCGATTGAGCCGCTTCGCCGGACTCTTTGAGCTCGGTACGCAGGTCCGCCAGTTTCTTGTAGTTCTCGAGGATCCATTGCAGATCGACGAGCGCCACCCGCAATGGCGCGGCAGCCTTTGTGCTGCGCTGCTGAGCGCGAACCGCCGACAGCAGGCCGGCCCCTGCCAGCACGATCACAATCAGAACGATCCGCAGGTGCGAAGATTTGGCCACGGTCGACTCCGCGTCGGCAAACGGCTGTGCACCGCGCGACCTGTCGGGCCTTGAGCGGCCGACGCAGGCGCGACGGAGCTGGGTATGGACTAGGGAATTGGAGAGAGGGAGAGTTGAGGGCGGGCTATATGGCAGAGATATCATGGAGCGTCAAGAGGGAAAACCGCGGAATTCGGGAATTTCGCTACGACCGGCCTCTTTGCCAGCCGCGAAACCCACCGTCTCTCGACGAATCCGACCTATATTTGAGCGGCTTCCCGGCCCATCGCGGGCGGGGTGCACTCGTTGACCCGACAAACGCCTTTACCACCGGAGCAGCAGCATGGCGGGGGACCCTTGGAGCCGGCCCACGATGGACGACCTGAAGCGGGTGCTTGACAGCATCGACCCGGCGCCCGAGCCTCACAATCGCGAGGTCGAACGGATCGAGCTGGCTGTTCCCGCCGAAATCATCACCTCGCGGGGTAACGTCGTTGCCGCCATGACCCGCGAGATCAGCCGCCAGGGAATTGGCCTGATGCACCGCGGGTCGATCACCCCCGGCGAAGTGCGGGTGAAATTGGCCAGCGACACGCGTGAGTTTGAGTACCGCGTGAAGCTCGAATGGTGTTACCCGTGCGAGCGGGGCATGTTCTTAAGCGGCGGCCGATTTCTCGCGAAACTCTCGTAGCCGTTGCGATTTCCGGGCGGGAACCCGATAACTGCGGGCAGCTTGTCAGTTGTCTGAAGGCCCCCGCACCTTATGCTCATCGAGCAGTCGCGCTTGCGCGAACACGTGGCCGAGCTGGCCTCTGCCCCCCGCCCGGCTAACAGCCCGCAACTCGATACGGCCCGCCGCTACGTTGCCCAATGGCTCGCTGGCATGGGCTGGACCGTGCAGCCCGAGCCATTCACCGCCCCGGCCGAAACCGGTCAGCAGCTCTCGGGTAGCAACCTTCTGGCCGAGCATCCCTCCCATCGCTGGACGAGCCGACCCCGCTTCTGTCTGGGAGCGCACCTCGACTCGCGCGAAAACAGCCCCGGCGCAGACGATAACGCCAGCGCCGTCGCGGCCCTGCTGGAAATCGCCAGGCTCCTTCCCGAGCGCTGGCCCGAACCCGCCGCACTTGACCTCGAACTGGTGTTCTTCGACCTCGAAGAGTACGGAATGTTGGGGGGCACCCATCGTGCCCGGCACTGCCGACGCGAGCACGTCGACCTGCGCGGCATGGCGTCGCTCGAAATGCTGGGCTACTGCGATCAGGCGCCTGCCAGCCAGAACCTGCCTCGCTCGCTCGTCGGCAAGTACCCCGACGTCGGCAATTGGATCGCCGTCATCGGCAATCAGATCTCAGCCGATCTGATCGCCCGGTTCCGTGATGGGCTGAAGACTGTCGGCGGGCTGCCCGTCGAGACGTTGCAGGTTCCCGACAGCGGCGTGTGGCTGCAGGCGACGCGATTGAGCGACCACAGCCCCTACTGGGACGAAGGCTACCCTGCCCTGATGATTACCGACACTGCGTTCTTGCGCAACCCCCACTACCACCTGCCGACCGACACTCCCGAGACCCTCGATTACGATTTTCTCGCCAAGGTGACGCAGGGGGTTCTCGAGGCCGTCGTGGCGCTGCTGGCCCGCGGCTTGTAAGACGGCGGGGCGCGTCAATGCCCTCGCCTTCACCGCCAGTGTACGTGCAGCTTGTGCACCGGCGACGAGAACACGTCGCTTCCCATTGATTGGGCGACGTAGTAGTGCTCGGCCGGCTGCGGAATGAACCCGGCCGACAGCAGGGCCCGGGCCGGGTAGCACGAGATGCGGAGCATGAGCGCCAGATGGCAACCCTCAGCCGCCATTTCGCACAACGCACTCCGCAGCAGGCTTTGCTGGCGCGCCGGCGACAGGTTCTCGAACGAAGCGACGTCGATCACCGCCGCCGTCACCTCGCGGTTCCCCAGTAAGTCGAGATGGCACCAACTGATGAATCCCTCGACGCGCCCCTGGTCTTCAGCCACGACTGTGCGCGTCACGTCGCGCCAGGCGAGGTGCCGAGACAGCGAAGTTTCGTCCCAGTCGTACCCCCACTCGGCCGATTGACTCACCTGGCGGGCCAGCCGCAGGCAATCGGGCAGGTCGGTGACGTTGTACGGGCGGGTTCCCGCAGCGTCGCGCGGCGGCTTGGGCGCCCCCTGGAACCAGCCCAGCATGCGGGTGGCCCAGCGGTCGCGCGTCGAGAACTCGAAATCGCTGACCGCCCGATGGTCGATCAACCGCGCCCACAGCCCGAGTTTGCGAAGGATCATCAGCGATCTCTGCTTGAACCAGAAGTCTTTGCCCATCGACGCCCGCGAACCCACGTACACGAACCCCATCAGCACCTGAGCGCCGCGCTCGCGGTGCCGGCGCCTCTGTTCGAGGTTGAGCTTGAGCGATACGCCGTCGTTTTCGTATTCGGGGTCGACGCCGAAGAACGAGCCCCAGGTGCCGCGCACCGGCCGGCCGTGCAGGTGGTACTTCGCGGGCCGGGCAGGCAGCACGCCCACCAGCCGCGTGCGGTCGTACGCCGCGACCAGGTAGTCGCGCGACTCGTGATCGGGCGAGAACAGTTCCCACTCGAGGAACTCGGGCGACCAGAGAGGCACGAGCATGCGGCCCGCGTAGCGCTTCCGCCACGACGAGACGCAGAAGTCGGCCAGCTCGCGCGGCTCTCCGTCGAACGTTCTGACTTCAATCATCTCACGCAACCGCCTTCCGCGTCCGCGCGCCGACCAGCTCGATCCATTGGGCCAGGGTGCTGGGCAGGTCTTCGGGCAGCATGTCGTCGAGCACCCGCACCTCCAGGCTGTCTTCCAGTCGTAATACGAACTCGAGCAGGTCGACCGAATTGACCCCCACGTCGCGGAAGCTGGCGTGCAGATCGATCGACCGCAGCGCGCCGCGCGGCGCGTCGTCGCGTTCGGCAAGCACCTGTTCCAGAAGCTGTCGGATGCTCTGCGCGAGGTTTGTCGGGTCCATCTATCGGCTCCAGGGAAATTCGACCGGAGGCTCTCTCTGCGCTGCGATGCGTCGGAATCTTCTCAGGCCGAAAAGATCCTTTGGGAAAGAATTGGGCCGCAAGAAGGCTCAAGAGACGCAAAAAAAGGTGGTAGTTTATGAGACTCCAGTCCACCGGGACAAAATCCATTGCGGCCCTGGCACCGCGAGCCGTTCAATGTCATTTCTGCGCCTTTTGAGCCTTCTCGCGGCCATGCTTGTGCCTTTGATTGCAACGTCGTCGCGCAAGGCGGCAACTACGGCAGACGATCTTTGATAATCTTTCCGGTGGGGGTTCGCGGGAGCGCTTCGAGGCGGTGCACTATTTCGGGGCGCTTGTAAGGCGCCAGGTGCGTTTCGCAATGCCGTTTGAGCGCCGCCAGGTCGATCATGTGCGGGGCGGCGACGGCCGCTTTCACGATCTGCGAACCGCTGCGGTGCGCCCCGGCATACACTTTCACGTCGCTCACCTGCGGAAAGGCCGCGATCACGCCCTCGACTTCGCCGGGAATCACTTTCATCCCGAACACGTTGATGACTTCCTTTTCGCGGGCCACCAGATGGATTCGCTCGTCGTCATCCACGAAACCCAGGTCGCCCGTTTCGAACCAGCCGTCGACGATGGCCGAGCGGTCGATTCCTGCGTGCGTCAGGTACCCGGCCATCATGGCGTTCGACCGCACGCAGACGCGACCTACGCCGGGCGCTAGATCGGGCGCGTCGACCACCGGCCGAATCTCGACGTCAACCGCCGCCATTGCCGGGCCCACGCAGGCGCCGGCGCTGGGCCGCGTGCCCCCGGCGGCGACCGAAATGCCGCCGGTTTCGGTCGTGCCGTACAAGGGCACAACGTTGGCCCCCGTCTTCTCGAAAAACGTGCGGGCCGTGCGTTCGGGAAGCGGGGCGCCGGCCGAGAGCACCAGCCGCGGAATGTGCGGCAACCCGCCGGGGGCGCCGACCAGCAGCAGGTCGAGCATCGCGGGGACCGCGGGGAAAATCGTGATCGCGTGTTCCGCGAGTGCCCGCTGCACCGTCCGCGGATTGTATTTTCGCATCGCGACAACGCTCGCGCCGCTCGCCAAAGGCAGGATCACGCAGGTTCCGTTGCCGTAGGCGTGGCTCATGGGCACCACGCACAACAGCCGGTCGTCGGCGTCGACGGCCATCGTCTGCCGGTAGTTGCAGGCGTCGGCGAGCGCGGCTTCGGCAGGCCGCACGGCGATTTTCGGTTTACCTGTCGTGCCCGACGTCGGGTGCAGAGGCGTCCCCGCGATTTCAGGGTATTGATGGTCGAAGTTCGGGTCGGTTTCGTCGACGGCCGACCAGGTGAGATCAGGCAATGCCGACAGCTCGATCGTCCGCACGTCGGCGGCCACGGCCTGCATGGCCGCCACGGGGGGCGCTTCGGCGAGAATGAACCGCGCGCCGAAGGCCAGGGCGAAGCGTTTCAATTCTTCGGGCGGCGTATCGGCGTGCAGCAGTAAAGGGGCCCCGTCGGCCGCGAGAATTGCCGCCAAAGCCGCCACGAACGCCGGGCCGTTCCCCACGCTCAAAATGACGCGGGCGCCGGCCTTGAGGCCCAGTGCGCCGGCCCGGGCCAGCAGTTCGTCGCGGTAGAGCCGCAGCGCGGGCGCACCACACACCACCCCCCGATCGAGATCGGTGATCGAACCGGCGTAATTCTCGAAGGCGTCGAGCAACAGCGCCGGGCTGAATTCCGGCGCGGCTAATTGAGGCATGAAACGGCCCGTTCGAAGTGGTCAAGCGCCAACGCGATGTCTTCGCTCGTGTGCGCCGCCGACAGAAACATTTCTTCAAACTGGTTGGGGTGAAAGTACACGCCCGAGCCCTGCATCTCGTGCTGGAACCGGATGTACTTTTCGAATTCGCAGTTCCGGCGCACGTCGCGGTAGTTGTGCAAAGGCTGGTCGGCGCCCGTGGTCAGAAAGACCGAAATCATGGGGCCCACGTGCTGCGTCACGTGCGGCACGCCGGCCCGCGAAAGAATCTCTCGCAAGCCCGCGGCCAGTTGGTCGCTGATCGCGTGCAGGTGCCGGTACATGTCCTCGCGATTCGCGAGAACCGTATCGAGAATCGCCTCGGCTGCCGCCATGACCACGGCGTTCCCCGAAAACACGCCGCCATGAAACATCTTGCCGCTGATGATCGTCTCCATGATCTCGCGCGAGGCGCCGAAGGCGGCGACGGGGTATCCGCCACCGAGCGCTTTCGAAATCACCGTGATGTCGGGCCGCACGCCGTAGAATTCCTGGGCGCCGCCCGGGGCGACCCGCAACCCCGTGATCACTTCGTCGAAAATCAGCATCGCCCCATGGTCTTGGGTCATTTCGCGGGCCGTTTGCAGATAGCCGGGCCGCGGCGGAATCACGCCCGCGTTCCCCATGACGGGCTCCATGATGACCGCGGCGATCTCATCGTGGTGATCGGCCAGGCATTTTTCGAGCGCGTCGAGATCGTTCCATTGCACGATCAGGCTGTCGCGGGGCGCGCCATTGAGGCCCGCCGTTCCCGAGATGGCCGGTCCGTAGGGGCCTTCCGAAAGCATTTCGAGCGGCGCGTGGTAGCGATTGAACAACGAATCGCTCCAGCCGTGATAGTGCCCTTCGAACTGAATCATCTTGTTGCGCCCGGTGAAGGCCCGCGCGAGGCGCAGGGCCGACATGTCGGCTTCAGTGCCCGAGTTGGCGAACCGCAACAGTTCCATCGACGGAAAGAGCTGCTTCACCTTCTCGGCCACCCGTACCGTGATCTCGGTGGGAAAGCCCAGTTGGCTGCCGCAATGCGTGATCTGACCAACGACCGCCTCAATGACGTTCCGCGGGCAATGTCCCAGGAGTAGGGGGCCGAACGCCATGTTGAGGTCGAGGTATTCGACCCCTTCGGCATCCCACACCCGCGACCCTTCGCCGCGCTCGGCCACAAGCGGCAGGTGATAAGGCAGCACGCGCATCGTGCTGCTGTCACCCCCGGCGATCGACCGTTTGGCGCGGGCCAGCAACTGTTCGTTGAGCGACACAGTTTCCGGCCGGATCGCGGCGGCTGCCAGCCGCATCCCGCGGGAATGAGACTGGCCTGTCGCGGTGTGACGCATTTGTCGAGGCTCCATTGGGCTGGAAATTTGCGGGAGGTTTGGCAATGAAACCGAAGGCGCAAGGCGTCCCGGCAAGACGCAAAGAACGTCCTTCGGAACGCTTCACAAGGTTTCTGTGTTGAGTATCGCATCCCCTTTTCCCGGACTTGATGAATCCTCCGTAAGCTGAAAAAGATCCGCATGATTCAGAAGAAAGCGAAGAATAGGCAATTCGAGATGATTGGGAATAATTCATGTCGGCCGTGACAATGATCCAGACGCCCATTCGTCATTTGAGACGGCGCTAAGGGCGCCGGCGTCAGGCGCGTGGGGCGTCAATTCCGGCAATCACGCTCCGAATTCTCTCCCTGAGCCCTACGGATCTCGACTCGGTCCGGCGCCGGCGACATACGCAAGCCGAGGCGGGGCCTGCTTGATTCGACGTTTCGGCGCGGCCATCATGCATCGTCAGACGCTTAAGCACATTGCGTCTGCGCTTGGCGCCTCGCGGGTCGCGAAATTCAGGCGCTGGCCGCGACGCGCGTCTGCAGTTCGGCCCACATCCTCCGAACCTCCCCCAGGATTCCCATGAAAATCACCGACGTTCGAGTCATCGTCACCTGTCCCGGTCGCAACTTCGTGCTTCTCAAGATTGTGACCGACGAGGGAGTTTACGGAGTGGGCGACGGCACGCTCTTCGGGCGCGAACTGGCCGTCGCCGCCTGCCTGCGCGATCACATCGCCCCCCTATTGATCGGGCGCGACCCGGATCGGATCGAAGACACCTGGCAGTTTCTGTTTCGGGGAACTTATTGGCGCGGCGGGCCCGTGTTGAATACGGCCCTCGCAGCCGTCGACCTGGCGCTGTGGGACATCAAAGGGAAGCGGGCCGGTTTGCCCGTATATTCCCTGCTCGGTGGCAAAACGCGCCAAGGGGCCCTGGCGTACACACACGCCAGCGGCAATTCGTTTGCCGAGGTCACCGAGAGCGCCCGCCGCTATATTGCCCAGGGGTTCAAGGTGGTTCGCTGCCAATGCGCGATTCCCGGCACGGTCGGAACCTATGGCACCGGGCCCGGCACTCCGACAGGGACCGAGCTGCTGCCCTTGGAAGAAATCTGGGAGCCGCGCCCTTATCTTCAGACCGTTCCGCGGTTGTTCGCGCATCTGCGCGAGCAGCTCGGCGGTGAGATCGAACTGTTTCACGACGTTCACGAGCGGCTGACGCCGATTCAGGCGGCGCGGCTCGGGAAGGAGTTAGAGCCTTACCACCTGTTCTTTCTGGAAGACCCCTTGCGGCCTGAGCTCAAAGAGGGCTTTCGGGTGATTCGCCAGCACACGACGACCCCATTGGGAATGGGCGAACTGTTCACCAGCAAGTGGGAGTGTCTGCCCCTGATCACAGAGCAGTTGATCGACTTCATCCGCTGCGACCTGGTGCACGCGGCAGGCATCACCGAGGCCAGAAAAATCGCCGCAATCGCCGAGTGTTACTACGTGCAGACGGCCTGGCACGGCCCGCCCGATATTTCCCCCATTGCGCATGCCGCCAACGTGCACCTCGATATTGCGATTCCCAATTTCGGCGTGCAGGAATGGGTCGAGCATCCCCCGCAGACGGCTGACGTGATCCGGGGCGGCCCCACGTTTTCCAAGGGTTATCTGCACGTCAGCGACGCGCCGGGCCTGGGGTGCGACATCGACGAACAGGCCGCGGCAAAATACCCGTACCGGAGATCTTACCTGCCGATGGCGCGCCGGGCCGACGGCAGCGTTCAGGATTGGTGACCAAGCTTCCCGCTCGCCCAGGCGGAAAGCCGCTCGCGGTTGACCTTGATATTGTGCCGGACGTCGACTGGCAGCGACCGCGGGTACACGAGAAATCGTTCGATCAGGGCGGTGTGCGAGTATCCCCGGGCTACCTCACGCAGCTCGGGCAGCAGCACGCCGTCGATCTCGGCTTTCGTCGGCCGATACCACGGCTCAGGCTCGACGACAATCACCGGCATCTGCCGCGGCCGGGCGCCAACGCCAACGAGTGCCGTGCGCGCGACGCGGGGGTGGGCGTTGAAGATCGGTTCGACGCACTCGGTACAAAGCCGCCCGTGATCCGTTTCGACCGCGTGCGCCTTCCGCCCGCAGAACCACAGCGCGTCAGTTTCGTCGAGGTAACCCACGTCACCCATGCGATGCCAGAAGCCGTCGCCGTCACGAATCTTGGCCCGCCCCGTCGCTTCGGGCTGCCGGAAGTATTCGCGCGTGACCATTTCCCCCCGAACGATGATCTCGCCGATTTCCCACCGGGGCAATTCGCGCGCGGCGGCCAGATCGGGCAGGGGGGTGTCGGTCATTTCGATGATTTTCAGTTGCACCCGCGGAAACGGCCGGCCGACGCACGTTCCCGCCCCTTCGCGCGTTTTCTGCGCCGTGCGAGCGAGCACTTCGCTGGCGGAGATCGAGCAGACGGGCAGCGCTTCGGTCGCGCCGTACGGCGTGTACAGGTCGGCCTTTTCGTCGGCGAGCGCCCGTTTCATCGTCCGCAGGATGTCGGCAGCGACCGGCGCCCCCGCCAGAAAGATTCGTCGGACGGTGGGAAGCGTCAATTCGCGCTGCTCGCAGAATTCTCCCACACGTTTCCAGATGGCCGGCGAACCGAACGCCTGCGTCACACCCTGTGCTTCGATGGCGGCCACTATTCTGGCCGGATCGACTCGAGCCGGGTGCGCGGGATTCATTTCGGGCACGACGGTCGTCACCTCCAGTGCGGCATTGAAGAGCCCGAACAGAGGAAAAGCCGACAGGTCGATGCCGCCGGGCTCCAGTTGATAATAATCGCGCAGAGCCGCAACCTGTGCGGCGAACATGCCATGCTCGTACACCACCCCCTTGGCCGGCCCCGTGCTGCCGCTGGTGAAGATAATTGCCGCCGGGTCGGAGGACCTCGTCGCGACGATCGGCGAGGCGAGTTCATTCCGAGCGACCCCCGGCCCCCCCTCGAGCAGGGGGGGAACCACCGGCGAGCGGGGGGCGTTAGCCCCCCGGTCGACGCCCGGCACATGCGGCGATTCGCGCAGTTGGACATACGTCACACCTCCCCAGAACCAGGGGCGCCCCACGGTGACGTTGAACCGCGCCTGGCGAAAGCGGCGACCGCTGAGAATTCTGAGCGCCTGAACGACGGGCAGCCCGATGAATCCATCAGGCGCAACCTGATCGAGGCAGCCAAACATGCGCCGCGCCCCCATGCCCGGGTCGATCAGCACGACGACCGCTCCCGCTTTGAAGATCGCGAACGTGAGCGCGATGAATTCGCGCCCCGGTCGCGTCATCAGCGCCAGGCGCGCTCCGGGTGCGACTCCCATCGAGATCAGCCCGCAGGCCAGCGCGTCGCTCTCTTCATCGAGCTGGCGGAACGTCACGTGTTCAAAAGCCCCGCGCCGCGAACGCCACACAATTGCGCGCTGGTCAGGCCGGCATGCCGCCGTCTCTTTCAACGTCGATGCGATATTGAACGGCTCGGTGGGCATTCCGGAACGCAGAATACGTCGGCCGAATGACGAATGTCTAATGACGAATGTCTAATCAAGGATGAAGCCCGACTGACGAAAATCGGAAGAAACGATACGCATTCGGGTTTCGTCATTTGTGGTTGATTCGACAAGCGAATTCGTCATTCCATCGTCATTGCCCCACCCGGTCTATTCGTCGCCGAGGTTGTAGGGCAATTGCGGCGGGTCGGCCGGCTGACTCTGAGGCTCGAATCGGGGCGGCGGCGGGGCCTGGTCGGGCGCGGGAAGCGAGTCGGTCTTGCTGCGCAGGCCGGGGGGCGCCACTGGTTCGGGCGGGACGGACGATGGGCCGATGAATTGCACGGTTCCATAACCCGCCCGTTCCACCGTTTCGGGCTGGGTCGTCAGCGGATCGATATCGAGCGCGTCGAAGGCAAAGGTTCGGGCCCAGGCGCGGCGCAGCGCGTCTTTATAGGCATCGGGCGTCCAGGCCCCTTCCTGCAAGTGCACGTTGTTGACGTCCAACAGTGTTCCCTTGCGGTAGTGCAGATCGGTGATCGCTTTGTTGTATTCGATGACGCTGGTGTAGAAGGTCACTTCAGCCTGCGCAGCGCGGCGCCGCGCTTGCAGCCACTGGTCGAGCAGAACGCTGGTATCAATGTTAGGGACGCCCGTCTTATACCGGTTCTCTCGCCCCGGCACCTGCTGTTCGGCGGCCTGCCAGGCATTGAAATTCGTCTGGGCGGTCTGGTAACGCCAGGCCAGGTTCTGGAACGTGGTCGTCAGCTCGTGGGCCACTTCCAGTTCCTGCAGACCCAGCACCTCGCGAGCCTTGGCGACGCGCAGCTCGTAGTTGCGCACCTGCGACAACGCGAACCGCAGCCCCAGCGGCATGGAGAATTGAAACCCGAGCGTCCAGCCCGTCTGATTGGCCTGCATCAGCGTGCGATAGGCGCTTTGCAGATTGTGCCCGGGATTGCCGGGCGGGAGGTTTTCGCCAAACAGGTCGTTGCCGAACCCGTTGAGCTGATAGCTCGATACAAAATTGAGGCTTGGGTTGGCGAGGTTCTCGGCCGCCCGCAACTGCAGCTCGAGGCTCTTGACGTTCCACTTCTGCTTCCGCAGCTCTTCCCGGCGGGTCAGCCCTTCGGCCAGACAGACGTTCCAATCAGGAACGAACTGGCCCGTCGTCGGGTCGTCAGCCGGTCGAATAATGCGTCCGTCGCTGCTGGGCAGCCCCAGCAACCGCCGCAATTGCGTTTCGAGCGCGTATAGGTTCTGCAGCGCATCTTCGACGGCCGTCCGGGCCGAGAAATACGCCTCCCGCGACTGCGCCTCTTCCAACTGGCTGAGCTTACCGATTCCCTCGCGGGCGTTGATCTCGGTAAACCGCCACGATTCGAGAAAACTGTTGCGGGCCTCGACCGCCGTGTCGTACGTACGATATGCCAGGTGCAGGTCCCAATACACGTCCTCCACGTCCTTCAGCATATTGCGGACCTGGATTTCGAAATCAGTCACCGCGATATCGGTATTGATGCGGGCGATCATCACGCCCTGGCTCACGCCGGTGACCGCCGCGAACCCCTGAATGCCGGTGTTGACCGGGCCGGCAATGCGCGTGAACTCGGCGCCCGCCCCGGCCCACAACGGTTGCGTGTAATTCAGCACGGCACTGCCGGTGTAGACCGAGTGGAATAATTGGGCCGGCTGATCGTTCCACAAGTAGTTCCAGTTCTGCCCGACGCTGATCTGGCCGCCGTAGGCGAGCGTCTTTTGCAATTGCGCCTGAAACTGCCCCGTGTCCTGATTCAGAATACTGCCTTCCGCCAGGCCGCCGGCCGTAAACACGTTGTTGATGAATTGCGAGTTGTGACCCCAGACCATCTGCGTGGTGAACTGGGTATCGAACGCCGACAGCGCCGCTTCGACGCCGCGCACGCCGAACAACACGCCTGAATCGGTAATCCCCACGTCGTACACCGACGGAACGCCGTTGGCGTTGGAATACAACTGGGCCGCTCCCGTGCGAAAATCGCCCCGGACCCGGATGATGCGGTTATTGATCAGCGCCAGGTGCAGCGCCTCGGCCAGCGACAGGTCCCAGATTTCGTCGTGGCTGCGGTCAACCAGCGTGCGCGGGCTGCGCGAGCGCGAGACAGGGTCCGACGTGCACTGGTCATAATCCGGCTGTGCGATTTCGACGTCGCGATCGTCGTAGTATTGAAGGTCAGAGTCGCCAATGTAGGTGAGGTTCTTGTCGGCCGTCGAACAGCCCGGCAGCAGCGACGCTGCCAGCGTCAGACTCAAGAGCTTGCGCGCGAATTCTCGTGAAAAGAGCCGACGCGGAAAAAGCATGGCGTCCCTGCTGCTGAACCAACCTTTTTTGCCGAAACGAGTTGCGCTATCACTTCAGGCCCGGCTGCGAAATCGCGCGGCCGGTCAAAATCCATCCGGAAGAAGCACGGGAGGGCTGTTGGCAGCCGGTACGCAATCGGCCGCAGCGTGTCGATACGACCGCTACAATCAGTATCGGCGGAACATCCGCTAAACCTTGACAGCGCCTTTAGCGCGCAAAGCAATTAGCCTGGCGGGGCCGGGGTTCAACCGGTTGTGAGGCTACTTTGCAGGGCCGCCGGGTCTGGCCCGCGGCACGACCGCGACATAGGGCTTGCCCAGGAACTTTTTCACGAGAATCATCTCGCCGGCGTCGTTCCCCTCGATCGCGTGCCCGAGAAACTGCAGCGCGTAGCCGACCAAAAACGAGACGAGCGCCCACCCCCATCGTTCTTGAATCAGCAATACGACGGGCAGCACGAACGTGACGGGCAGCCCGATGACGTGCAGCCACAGGTTGGCCGGGTGCTGGTGCCGCTCAAGGTAGTTGACGAGCATCTGTTTCATGAGAATTTGTCCGCCTGACGGGCGCGATATTGCGGCTTATCTTGTTGTCGAGCACGGGCGCGGCAAGCGCGTGCGAGGATTCGACGGGTCGCTAAGGAGTCTCGTCAGAATAACTTGCCTGATTTTTAGATTGCTGTTCTAATCCCGCGGCCATGCAGGATGCGATCAGCAAGCAACGGATTGCCGAGAAGTTCAAGTCGCTCGCGGCGATGATGCACGA
>JBQTIL010000096.1:0-19824 GCA_052388175.1 Planctomycetaceae bacterium
TTCCGAAGTCACAACGGCGCCCTCCGCCGTGAGTGCGTCCTCGGCGCTTTTGCGGGCCGCTCCCGCCGCACGGTCGGCGTCGATGACCCCCTGACCAGAGGGGTCGCAGCCAAAGAGCGACGCCAGACACAGACACAGCAGCAGTCTTCCCAACGGCAAGCCCGGTTTCACGCGATCTTTCATGGAAGTGCCCCTCGACCAGGAATCGCAGGCGAGTGCTCGCGGAAGAAACGCGATCGGCGACACACTTGCGCCGCATGGCACTGAGCGGCGCGGCTGCCCCGGCGTCCCGGGACGGCCGGCCGCTAATTCATAACCCGTGACGGACGCGACCTAGAAATCGCCGACGGGGAATCCGTCGGACCTGTCGCCTAGCCTGTTATAAACGCCCATGTTGGCGGCGGTCTTCGGACCAATCGGAACGCCTGCCGCCCCGGACACCGCATCCGTAATCGGATCGATCTGGGTGGGCGTCGTGAAATACTGAATGTTTTCGCTGATGAAGCGAACCGCCCCATCCCCGAGCACGACCTGGGCGCCTCCGACGTGATGACTGCTCATCGTGTTGCCTGGAAAAGCAGTGATCAATCCGAGGATGGAAATTCCCGGTGACATGCTGCCATCCTGCATTTTGAACCACGTTCGGAAGGTGCACACAGTGTCAACCTGCAGAGCGCTTGTCTCTGGGCTGCATCCGGGCCAGATCCCCGCTTGCGCCTGAACCGGAGGCTTGCCGAAATTTGCCGGAAGGAGAATGGCCGAGATGCGGTCGGGCTTATTGACCAGATAGCCTTTCTCGCCCCCGAGAAACGTGTTGCTCAGCCCGTCGGTGGCATCTCTGAGACGCGCTGGTGACCTACCGAACTGGTTTGTTGTCGGCTCAGTAATCAGACCAGGCCCATTGGTCGCGTTTCCATTACAGCCCATGTAGTTCGACTTTCCCATCGTCAGGCCCCCCAGCGAGGCCCAAGGCTTCGCGGTATTTGGCGAAGGCCCGATGTCGCTGGGACACTGGTAAACGGCCAGACTCGTCTGCAGGAGTGGAGCTGTGGTCGCGGTTGTACCAGCCGTTGTGAGTGTGACCGGACCCGGATTCAGGGATTGGAACAGAGGCGCCTGGTCGACGAACGGCAGGATCATCGTCGGCCAGGTCCAGGTGGGGTTCGCCACGCCCAAAGCGGTGAATGTCACATTGGCGCTCGGAAAAATGCCGTGCGTATCGACGTAATTATGCAGGGCCAGCCCGATCTGCTTCAGGTTGTTCTTGCACTGCGTGCGGCGGGCCGCCTCGCGGGCCTGCTGCACGGCTGGCAGCAGCAGGGCAATCAAGACGGCGATAATAGCGATGACGACCAATAACTCGATTAACGTGAACCCTCGTCTGCGACTGGACATGTCAACTCTCCCTTGAAATGAGAAATGAAACGGCAACAACGCGACTGCGACTTGAAACGACAACAACGCGACTGAAGATGTGATATGAATCGATTGTCGCGACCACTGCGCCAGGCAATTGAGCGATCAGCTCTCGCCGCTGCGGAACCACAAACGCTTGCAACTTCTAGTGCGGCATCAACTCCCTTCAGGCAGGCACGAAAAAAGACTATTGCCATTTCGCGGCACAGGTTGCTTCGAATTCAAGAAAAGGAGCCGTTCGATCAATCGCCCGGTGCGCCTTCAAGTGCCAGATCCGCGACAACCGCGGATCGGATCATGTGTTTCATCGTCGCTTCGGTGGCCGCTATGCTGC
Organism: Planctomycetaceae bacterium; assembly: GCA_052388175.1. Lineage (GTDB taxonomy): Bacteria > Planctomycetota > Planctomycetia > Planctomycetales > Planctomycetaceae > SIAF01. Next base: position 1,751 of record JBQTIL010000096.1, read on the forward strand.
GCGCCATGTCGCGGCGCAACAACTTCCAGGTATAAACGTCCGTGGCGACGACGAGCGCATCGAGTACCACCTGGCGCGCCTTGGGCCCGAGCGCGCTCAAGTCATCTGCGAACGCTTTTGCGACCCAGTTGCGATGCTTGCGACGCCCTAATTCCAGCTGTTCCTTGAGTACCGGATGTCGGTCCTCGAGCGCCAGCAGGCGAATCAGTGTGTCGCCAAGTTGCTCGTAATCGTCGATCAGGTGCTTGACGAGCTGATCCAGATTTCCGGGCGGAGCGGCGCGGCGTTCTTTGGCGTGGCGGTGCATCACCTGCATCGCCTCGGCCAACAGGCCGGCCTTGCCTCCGAAGCGCGCCACAACCGTCTGAACGGTGACGCCCGCGTCGTCGGCAATACAATCGAGCGTGATTTCGTCGTACCATTGCTCGCTTAACCGTTTCACAAACGCATCGACGATGCGTCGTCCCGTCGCTGCGGCGGATTCGGCCCTGCGCGTTTGGCGATAGGGCCGGGTAGTGGAATTTAATTTCATCTGAGTCATACTAATGTCGAATATGAGGGCCTGTCAAGTCTCCGCTTGACGGCGGAATGCCAAAATGCGGCGCGGGAAGAGAACCGACGGAATCGGCCGTTCAGCGCAGTTCGGGGGCTGACTGCCGTGGCTTCGCGCCGTTGTCGGGTGAAACAGCGTCAGGTGAAACAGCGTCAGGTGAAACAGCCTTCGGACCGCTGAGCCCAAACGTGAGCTCAAGACGGCGCTCGGCGTGTACGTCGGAGTCGCAACACCCTGCTTGAGGGCTGTCAATTCAAACGGAAGCGCGGGCCTTCTTTGCTCACCCAGTTGGCCTCGTCGTCACTGTCGCCAGCGCCCTGATAAACCGCGCGGAGCGGATACGGGTAAACCGGGCGTTTGACGATCTTGCCGCCGGGGATCTTCCGCGTGCTGATCACACGCTCGGGGGCGCGCCCCTTTTCCACCCATTCCACGAGGGAATCGAGCATGTCCTCGACATATTCCCCGACGCCGTGATCAGCGTCCGGGACCATGAAGAGCCGGGCAAAGGGCTGCACCTGCTCGAGCCCCCCCATCTGCTTCAGCACGCGTTCATAATATTCGAGGATGCCTTCCGTCGGGATCAGTTGATCGGAATACCCCTGCACGATCAACAGCTTCCCTTTGCGGTCGCGCAGGCCGCTCAGGTCCGGCTTCGCCGTACCGATAATCGCACCGTATTGCTCCACCGACTGATTGAAGAGCAGCTCAAATTGGCCGGCTGTGAGCGTCTTCCAGTCCCATTCGGGATCCTGCAGAAGGAAATACTTGATCCAGTCGTACGTCATGGGAAAGGGTTCGCCGAACAACGGTTCACCCCGCGTGTTGGCCGGAATGACGAGATCGGTTCCGCGGGGGAAACCGTACCACAGAAACTTCCCACCGTGGCCGCGCGGCCCTTGCCACATCTTGCGAACACACTCGGCATCAGTCTCTGTGAAAACGCTGTCGCCGACGGATTTGCCGACGAAAACCTTCGGGTCCCAGGTGCAGCTCAGAGGGTCATCAATCGAGCCGTCGCGCACGCCGTCATCCGCGTCGCAGGCCTCGATCAGGGCGGCATTGACGGCCCGCAGCTTGTCTTTGGAAACCCAGTTCTGCGCTTCGAGCATTACGACCTGCGGCCAGAGATCGCAGATGAGAAATCGTTCCCAATAGACCGCCGGACATATTGAATAGATGCCGTCGTAGTCTTCGGGAAACCACTGTGCTTCCGCCAGGGCTTGCCGGCCGCCTCCGGAGCCTCCGAAAAAGTAGGCGTAGCGCGCCGACTTTCCGTAGAAGGCCTGCACCAGCGCTTTGCCGACGACGGTCATGTCATGAATGCCCAGATACGCGAAATCGCGGATGTTCTGCCAATCGAGCCGGCCTTCCAGCGTGAGGGCAAACTTCGGACTGCCTCCCGGATGGCCGCCGTCGGTCGAGCCCGCGGCGAAGCCTGCCCTGGCCGGCACAGCCAAGCCCACAGGCGACCCCCCACTAAAGCCCCCGCCACCCGCTCCGAAAAAACGACCATTCCAGTCCGCTAGCGGCAAGGCGATCCAGATCGTCACTTTGTCGTTTGCGGGCGGGTGCGTCACCGTCGCGGTCACACGGCACACATTGAGGTTCGGGTCAATCGTGACCTCGTCGATCGTCGTGTTGGGGAGCGATACCTTGCGCAGGTCTTCCGGCGCGCAGATCGGGGCTGCCTCGGGATAAACCGGCTGTGGCCGGCTGATTGACCGGCCGCTTCTGCGGTTCTCTGACTGGGCCTTAGCATCCGCCCGCCTGGCAGTCCACGTTCCGGAAAGGTCGCCATACTTGAGCGTCCCCTTCATGACGTCCCTGGCGGCCGTGCCAGTGTAGAAGACCTTTCCGTCGTGGTGGGTGAGCTCCAGTTTTATCTGATGATCATCAAGCCTGCCGGACACATCCTGTTCATCGTACTTGCCGGTGATCGTGACACCCTCCTGCTTGAGCGTGAAGATCATCTCGAAGGTAATGGCGCCGATTTCAGTTTCCACGTTCCACGTGCCGGCGACATCTACCTTGACCGCGTTCTTGTCCTGTCCCCTCAGGGTGGCAGACGGGGGCGCGCACAGCGTTGCCAGAGAGAAGAACAAGACCAACGCGCATTTCTTCATGATCGAGGCTCCTCCTGGTTGGGGATGCAAACACGCTTGACAACGTTCAACTTTCGATCTCGCCGGCGGTAGAAAGTTGTCGAACCACTCAATTGCCTTCGGCATGGATTCCTTCACCAACTCCGGATCGTGGCCGGCGCCCGGTTTGACAATGACCTCGGATTCGACACCCCGCCTCCCGTTGCGGATTCTCCTTCGGTGAAACGACGTCAACTCGGTTCCTGACTTCGTGGTGGTGGTCGATGGCTGCTGCCCGTCGCTCGGCGATTAGTTGTTGCTCCATTTCCGGATCGGTGACCAGCAGCACCGTCGTTCGTTTCTCCCCGGCCCGGGTCTATTGCAGCCCGGGCGGGTTCTACTTCAAATTCGCCAGAAACTCCAAGAGGTCCCGGACTTCCGCACGCGTCAGCTTCTTCACGAGGTCTTCCGGCATCGACGACCTTCCGCGTGTCTGCTCGTCGATCTCGGCCTTCGCAATAATGATCGTGTTCCCTTCGGCGGTGATCAGCCGGACTTCCTTTCCGTCGTCCTGCTTGATGACCCCGCTGTACGTCTTTCCGCGATCGGTGGCGATCACCACCGGGTCGAACCCCTTGGCGATCTGCTTGTCGGGGAGCACGATCGATTCGAGGAGGTAGTCGCGCTTCTGCTCTGCGGCAATCTTCGACAGATCGGGGCCGACGTCGCCACCGATCTCGTTCACCTTGTGACAGCGAACGCAGGACACTTCCGACTTCTCGAAGAAAATCCGCCGTCCGCGCTCGGCATCGCCGCCGACGAGCGCGACCCGATACGTTGCGAGCGGGTCGTCGCTGGCGGGGGCCGCGTCGGCCACTTTCGCCTGGAGGTCTGCGGTTCCTCGGCGCGTCACGGCATCGATCAGGTCCAACTGCGTCTCCGGCTGCAGTGCGCCGGCCTTCAGCTTGTCGATCGCCGCCGAAAGCACGGCGTCGGCCTCGGCCGTCTGCATGTCGGCCAGCGTGAAAAATGCCGCCTGTCGTTCTACGACCTCCCCCGCTTCCAGGACCTGCTTGAGTGCCGCCAGGGCGCCCACCGGATCGTGACGTGCCAGTGAGCGGCGGCCTTCCGTTCGAACGAGCGGGCTCGGGTCTTCGATCGCCAGCCGCGTCGCTTCGGCAAGGCCCTCGAACTTCTGGGCATCCAACGCCTTGATCGCTTCCGCCCGGGTCTGCGGCGACGCATCCGCGTCAGACATCGATTGGAACAGCACCGCGCCTACCTCGGTGACTCCCAGTTTTCCGGCCAGTTCGAAGGCGACCTTGCGGATCGCATCGCCGCCCGAAAAGATGCTCGCTGCCGCCGAACGGAAGGCCAAGGGGGCGATTTCCGGTTCGCGCGTGGGAAGCGGGCGCCAAGAGCCGAGCACCCGATCGCGGCCGCCCGGTGCGGCCCAGCGCCCGAGGGCCTCCAGAGCCTCGATTCTCAGCGCGGCAGGAACGTCGGCGCGCCCCGCCAGAGCAGCCACCGCCTTCGCGTTGTCGAGCGTTCCGAGCCGGAAATTGGCGTTGATCACGCGCCATAGCGTCGGCTCGGTCAGGCCCCCGCGCCCGGCCAGCGCAGCGAGGTTCGGCTGCGCCGCTTCGATGGGGACGTCATTAATCGCGCGCGCCGCCTCTTCGATCAGGCGCGGCTCGGTATCAGCGAGAAATCGCGCGACTTCCGGACTGTTCCGCCGGCGGAGGGCGAGCAGAACACCAGTCCGCACCGCCGCGGAAGGATCGGCGGCTGCCGCCAGCACCTCCTTCTGATTCGCCAGGCCCGAAAGGCCCATGATCGCGGCGTGCCGCAGGTAGGGGTCGCGGTCGGCGTTTTCGCGGAGCAGGTCGAGGAGCGGGGCAGCACGCGCCGCGCCCCCGACTTTGCCGAGAGCGATTGCGGCGAAGAACCGGACGCGCGGTTCGGAGTCGCGCGTGAGTGCGCCAAAGCGGTCGGCGGAGGCGGCATCGTGCGCCTCCCCCAGGACCTTCACGACCTGTCCGCGGACCTCACTGTCGGATTCGTTTGCGTCATTCAACAGCTTCCGCAACTGGAACAGCGCGAACTGCTGGCCCTTCCGTGCGAGTTGCCCTAATCCCCACACGCCGTGAAACCGTGCCAGGCGACTGGGGTTCGCCGCGGCCGCCTCAGCGAGCTTTTCCTGCCCGTCGGCCCCTTTAGAAGCGAGCGCGAACTGGGCCTCGATCCGCACCATCATGTTCGGATGTGCCAGCAGCGACGACAGCCCGTACGAGGAACGTTGCGAAAACCCTTCGCCGATAAGACGCCGGGCTTCGGCGGCCATCGCGTCGCCTGCGAGCGAGTCGGCGGCAATCCTGTACAAGCGGCCTTTGCCCGCGCCGTCCCAGCCTTCGACCCAGTCGGAAACATACATCGCTCCGTCGGGGCCAAAGTCGACGTCGGTCGCGAGGAGCGACCACGCGAACTGCTCCGGTTCGATAAGCTCGAAGCCGGCCCCCTTTGGTTTGACGGCGAACGAACGTATGCCGCTGAGATTGGGGGTGCCGCGAAAATCCGCCAGGAAGAAATGGCCGGTGTACCTGGCCGGAAAGCCCGTGCCCGGATTGTAGGTGAGGCCTGAAGGACCGTCGGCGACGTTCGCGATCGGCGGGACGATATACGCCGCCTGGCCTTCGTGGTGTGGATACCAGAGTTTCTCGCGGTTCCAGGGCCCCCGGTCGCGCAGATACTGATAGTACATCCGCCAGCCCGAGTCCCCTCCCTCGACGATATAGACCCAGCGGGCGCGATCCCCGCCGTCAGAGTTGTTGTCACAGGTGAACAGGTTTCCGTACTGGTCAAACGCCAGCTCCTGCGGATTGCGCAGCCCGCTGGCTACGACTTCCAGCTCCGTGCCGTCGGGGTTGCAACGAAGCACCGCCCCCCGGTCAGGATAGACGAGTTGTGTCGCTTCCTTGGTCGTGACGTTGAACCCTCGGTCGCCGATGCTGAAATACAGCCGGCCATCCGGGCCGAACCGCAACCCGTGCAAGTCGTGGCCGCGAAGAGAGACCCGCACGCCGTAGCCGGTGTGCAGCGGCGTCCGCGTGTCGGCCTTGCCGTCGCCGTTCGTATCCTCCAGCAACCACAGACTGGGGATGTTGGTGTACCAGACCTTCCCGCCGCGCGCGAGAACTCCGGCCCCCGTCCCTTCGAGAATCCCATTAAAGCCGTCGGCGAAGACTTCGGCATGGTCGGCCCTCCCGTCGCCGTCGCGATCTTCCAGGAGCCGGATCCGATCGTGTTCTTTCGCGTAGGCCTGCACCCGCTCGCCGAGGTGTTTCTTGAGGTAGGCGAGGCGGTCTTCGACGGTCACTGCGGCCAAATCATCGTCGAGCCAGACCATGTGGGCGCGGATGTCTTGCACGCCCTTCATCTGGCGAAACGTCTCGGCGACGTAGACTTTCCCCTTCGCGTCGATGCAGAACGCCACCGGGTTGGCCAACATCGGCTCCGCTGCCCAGAGGCTCACGTGGAATCCCACCGGGACTTTGATCGAGGAGATCGCCTGCTCCCCGGCATTCGATGCCTCGGCGATCTGCGGCGAGTAGGGCCCCTCGTCGGCGGCCCGCGACGTTCCAGATGTGAACGCAAGTCCTGCCGCCATCGCCAGGACGGCAACACGCCTCACGTTCCCACGCATGCCGCGCGGGTCCGTAAGGAGGCTCACCCGGACATCGCCGGGATCGGCGTTTTTTCGCCAATCTCCACCGTACACAAACACACCTTTGGTCGATCGCCAAACAGGGTGTTGAAAAAGGTGTCTGGAACTCTCCGCACCTGCGAAAACCCCTCGGAATCTGGATGTTCTCAAAGTTCCAGACACCTTTTTCAACAGGCTCTTAAACGCTGCTCGAATGGCGACAAATGAAATCAGGTGGCAGGCCGCCTCGACGCCGGGATCTCTTTCCGGCCTGGCCAATGGGCGGTTTCAGCCGGCCGGCTTCGAAAAGGCGGCATCGTCAATTTTTTCCTGGTGTCGAATTTCTTTCACCTTCACCAGAATTCCGAAGAGAACCTGCCCTCCAACCAGCACTTTGGTTTCCTGACTGTGCGGATACTTGATTCCGTCGACTTCCCGGTAATCTGACAGATCGACTTCGAGGGTCAGCTGGTTCCCATCGGTTTGGAATTCCGATTGTTGGCGGAGGAGAAGTCCCGATTTCTCACTGAAAGAGAAACGCTCCTTGCTTGTCGATGACGGAGCGCACTCCAGGACCTCAACCTCTTCGCCATTCAGTGATTCGGTGCCCTTGTATGCGAGCCCGGGGTACAGTTCCTTCAGCCGGAACTCGCGTCGAAAATCGGCCTGTTTTGCCGCCCGTTGCAGCTCATCCCCTTCTTTTGCGCGGACCCCGGCTTGAGACTTTGACCAGGCGGACTTCCCATCATATCCCTCCTCCAGGGGGCCCAGTCCCGGTAACTCCATGCGCATCACTTGCTTATTTGGCAATTTGGCTTCGAGCGTCCACTTTGAGGTGCTATCGCCCGCCACCAACTCCCCGATGACGCGCCTGGATTCCAGCTTATTCCAGGCTGCCTGACCACCGATGGCTTTCGCGTAACTTTCCAGGATTCCGTCAACTGATTTCTTCTCCTCGGCTGCGGCGAGGGTCGCCATGCCAAGTAACAGAAGAATTGCAAGGGCCGGCCTGACGACGACTTTCATGTGATTGTCCTTAACACAAGAGGATCAAGAAGTGAGGAACAACTTGGAAGGTGACGACGAGTATTGCGGCTGCGACATGCAAATTCTCGATTCAGGATCAAGCGCGGGCCTTCTGTACCCGTCCCATTGCGCTTGTCGTCATCGTTCTCTACAGCTATCAGCTTCATTCCCAATGCCGGTGATGTCGAACTCACGCTTCGCGATTTATGTCACGATCGCATTACGCAGCGCCTGCTGGAAGTCGGGCCTTACATTTGCCGGCCCCGGACGCATCTGAATAAACAGGACTGCAGCAACGTCACTTTCGGGATCGACCCAGCTTTCCGTTCCGTAAGCTCCGCCCCAACCGAACGCGCCCACTCCTCGCCCGCCTCCCGAGGCGCGATCCTCCACGATTCGCACGCCCAGTCCAAAGCCATGCCCTGCCGTGACCGCCGGGATCCATTCCGCGAACAGGTTTCCCACATGATTGCGCACCATCAATTGAACCGTTTCAGCCTTGAGAATCCGGCGACCGTTGAGGGTGCCCTGATTGAGGAGCATCGCCTCGAACTGCATGAAATCGTGCGCAGTGCTGAATAAGCCGCCGGCTCCGCTGAAGTATTTGTAGGGACCTTCGCCAAGGAGATGTTTCTCGACTTTGAACTGACCGTTCTGACTCGAGTACAGGCCCGTCAGCCGGTCCTGATTCTTGTCTGTGAGGTTGAAGGCCGTGTCGCGCATTTCCAAGGGTTCGAAAATGCGCTCTTTCAGAAACACATCGCCCGTCTGGCCGGAAGTGATCTCGACAATGCGCAGCAGCGTGTCGAAGCCGTCGAGCGGGGAATACCGCCATTTCGTACCGGGCTGAAAGGCCAATGCCGCTGAGCCCAGGCGCGGAATAAAATCGCCGAGCGTGTCGTTCGGCTGGCGTACGATCGTGTTCGCGCGGGATCCGGCTGCCGGTGCCGGGGAATCGCCGGAGCTGCCGAGCCCCGACGTGTGGGTCAGCAGGTCTCTGATCGTGATCTCACGGTTGGCGACCACAAGGTCCACACCCGAGGCGTCCTTCGCGACAGCGACCTTTTGGCCATTAAATTCGGGGATGAAGCGGCTCACCGGATCATCGAGGGAAATTTTGCCCTCATCCATCATCACGAGCACAGCCACCGCGGTGACCGTCTTCGTAGATGAGGCCATTCGGAAAATGTCGTCTTTCCTCTGCGCGACATTCGAAGAGACGTCCCGCAGTCCCTGGGCCTCGTACCAGACGAGCTTGTTATGCCTGGCGACGGCAGTCACAGCGCCCGCAATCACCTTGTTGTCTACATTTTTCTGAATTGCGGCACGAATTCCCTCCAGGCCTGCCTGGGACATCCCGACTTCTTCCGGCTTATGGAGCGTCCAGTCGAAGTGGTCCTTGTGATCTTGGGCGCGCAGCAGTGGCGGCGCACACGCGCCGAGCGCCAACGCCGCTCCCGTTTTCAAAAAACGACGGCGGGAAATTGAGTTCATCACAATCCTCAACGACACGGGGTGGGTGCGGGGGGGGCAGCTGGTTTAGCCGGAAATAGCAGCATTACATTTCATATTATCTATACTGACATGAATAAAGGGCGTTTCAACGTTTTCTGACGTGGAGGATTTTTTCCGGAAGAAAGTTGAAACGAGCCTGGTCATCATCTTGTCGAACATGTCGTCGGTGACGTCGACTGCCCGGCCCTGGCCGATATTCGTGGGGCCGCCCGACATGACACGCAAGTGGCGGCAGCGCTGACATCTCGTCGGCAGCGAGCTTCAGGTTTTCCCTCTTACGGCCGGCTATCGCGACATTGGCGCCGGCCTCAGCCAATTCGCCCGCAATCACCCTTACCGGTGCCGCGTCCGCCTCCTGTGACGACGGGCACCTTGCCCTTCAACTGCATCGCGGCGTTCAAGACAGTTCCTCGGAGACGTTACGCACCATCACTGCTTTGTTGCGGCTTCGGCCCCGGCGGGCGACTGGTCGCCGGAGCGCTTCAGAAAATTGCCGAAGGTCTTCGGAGGCTTGTCGTGCTCGACCGTGTGTACCGAGACCTGCTGGCGCTCCTTGACCAGCTTCTGGAGGAACGCCGCGATCTCATTCTGGCAATCGATGGTCGGGGTGGCCGCCACAATGTGGTCCCCTTCCGGGTAGTCGACGAACCACTTCGGATAGTCCGGGCCCGGGAATTTGCGGCAGTAGCAGACGGGGCCGTACCCCGAGAAGGCCCCCTGGTACTCGTCGTAGGTGACTAACTGGTCTTTCGCGCCGTGGAAGAACATGATCGGGGCGGGCTTCGACTTGAAGGCGAGCGGCGTATCGGCCTTCAGCCAGAACGCGCCCGCCATCGAAATGACGCCGGCGTATCGGAAACCCGCAGGGAGGTGCGCGCGGGCCAGCTCGGTGTCATTCGCGACGTTGAACTCCGCAACGAGCGAGTTGGTGGCGCCTGAACTCCCCCCCAGGAGCACGACCTGGTCCTTGTCGATGTTCCACTCATCCGCGCGCTCCAGAATATAGGACGTGGCATCAAAGAGGTCTTCCACGCTCCACTCGATCGCGCGCAAGTACATCTCGGTGCCGTTAGCGCGAGTCATCTCATTCTTTGCCTTGGCAATCTTGATCCCCAGGCGGTAGTCGATGGAGACCACCGTGTAGCCGCGTGAGGCGAATTGATTGCATATGGGTACGAAACCCCGGTCATCCCGCCCGCCGCCTTCCCACCCGCCGCCGAACAAAAAGATGATTACCGGCCGCTTGCCGGCCGACTTCACCGAAGTGTCGACGATTCGGTCGAGGTGAAGCTTCTGCGAGCCTTTCGTGGCGTATTCGAATGTCGTCTTCTCGATGCCGGTCGGTTCGGCTGGTTTCTTGTCCTCGCCCAGCAGGGGCCTGGACGGCGACACGCAGAGCGCTGCGACGCAGAATACGAACGACAGGATCTTATTCATGATGAAACCCATCTCGGGTGAAGATTCGTGCTACCATTTTACCAGCGGCGGGCCCTGAACGTTGCAGGTTTCTCAATCCTGGAACAAGCGATGTGCGAAATCGTGAAGGGAACGCCGCCACGTCAGCCACTCGAGGCGTGCCTTGCGACTCGAACATGCGATTCGCAACCACCGTCAAGCCGAAAAGCTCTCCAACAGGGTATTGAAAAATGTGTCTGGAACTCTCCGCACCTGCGAAAACCCCTCGGAATCTGGATGTTCACAAAGTTCCAGACACCTTTTTCAACAGGCTCTCCAGCACTTGTGCACCTGCTCACGGCGCCGGGTGAAGGCGCCGGCACTTGAGGACACGCCGAAATCGGATGCATTCAGCGCTTGATTTTCGGCTTTTTGGCTTTGACGTCCGGGTTGTCGGCCCGAGACTTGAGGAACGCTTCGACGCCGCCGGCGGTCACTTTCGTGTTCGTGAGGTCCAACTCATTCAAAGAGGTCAGGCCCGCGATCCGTTGCAAGCCTGCGTCAGAGATCGCCGTGTTCCGGAGGTTAAGCTTCATTAACCCGGGGAGCTTCTCGCTCAGTCGCCCCAACTGCTCGTCAGTGATGCTCGTGCCGCTCAGGTCGATTCCCGCTACGACGGTCGGCCCCAACACGCCGCCGGGCAATTGCCCGAGCAAGGCAATCGTCTCGTCGGTGATCCCCTGCACGCCCGTGAGATCGACGACACAGGAACGAATGCCAAAGGCGTTACCACTTTCGGTGAACTGTAGCTTCGCCCCCTGGTCCGTGAGAGCATCCTGCGCGTTCTTGCGGTTCGCAGCGGCATCGCGCTCGGCCTCGACCACCTTCTGGCCCGAGGCGTCGCACCCCGTGAGCGCCGCAAGAACCATGGTGGCGAGCATCAGCCTCACCGTCTGGCCCAGCTTCGAGAAATATTTCATGGAAAGGATCCCCGATTCAGGAAAAGCACACCAGGAATTCAGGGCAGAATTCGCAACTGGCGCGGCATGCGTGCCTGTGGATTTCGCTTCAGGCGAGCACCTTTCGGAGGCCCGCCCACTCGACCGCACCGTACCACCAGCAGCGTCGGCCGCACCGCAAGAAACGGCGCGGCTGTCCTGGCGGAGCAGGACAGCCGGCCGCTGAATCGCAATCCGCGCCAGACACGACCTAGAAGTCGCCGATGGGGAACCCGTCGTTTGCGGCGCCCAGCCGGTTGTAAACGCCCATGGTGGCGGCAGTCGGCGCACCAGCGGGAGCGCCAATAAGAGTCAAAATCGCATCGTTGGTGGTAGTGAAGAACCACGAAACGTTTTCGTTGACAAAGCGAACCGCCCCGTCTCCCAGCACGAACTGGGCGCCTCCGGTGTGATTGCTGCCGAAGCACGAGTTGGGGAGCGCCTCCAAATAGCTGGCGATCAAAACTCCGCCAAAATAGCCATCCTGCATTCGCCACCATGTGCGAGCGGTGCTCGCAGAGCCGACGTCAGGGCCGTTTACCACAGACAGCGCGCATCCCGGCCAGATATTCGCTCTCCCCTGAACCGGAATCTTGCCATAGGTCGCGGAAGCGAGAAGGGCCGAGAACAAGTCGGGCTTCTTGATCAAATAGCCGACCTCACCCACGAGAAAGGTGTTGCTCAGGCCGTCGGTGGCATCTCGCAATCGCAACACGGGCCCTAGGTTTTGCGACGCGGTGCCGCCGCCCAAAATCAGCCCGAGGTGATCAGGCGTGTTTCCGCCACAACCCGAGTAATTCGATTTTCCAACAGATTGGCCGCCGAGTGTCAGTAACGACGGATTTGGGCCGGTGTCGGTGGGACACTGGTAGACGGCCAGGCTCGTTTGCAGATGTGAGATATTGGGTGACGTCGTCGCTGCGTTCGTCAGCGCCGTCGCCAGGGTCACGGGACCGGGGTTCAGCGTTTGGTATAAGGGGGCCTGGTCGACGAACGGCAGGATCATTGTCATCCAGCTCCAGGCGTAGGTGATGCTGCCTGCAATGGATGCCGGCGGGAGACAGTTGTGCGTATCGACGTAGTTGTGAATGGCCAGCCCGATCTGCTTCAGATTGTTCTTGCACTGCGTGCGGCGGGCCGCCTCGCGGGCCTGCTGCACGGCCGGCAGCAGCAGGGCAATCAAGACGGCGATGATGGCGATGACGACCAGTAGCTCAATTAACGTGAACCCTCGTCTGCGACTTGACATGTCAGCTCTCCCTTGAAATGAGAAATGAAACGGCACCAACGCTACTGCGACTTGAAACGACAACAACGCGACTGAAGATGTGAAATGAATCGATTGTCGCGACCACAGCGCCAGGCAATTGAGCGATCAGCTCTCGCCGCTGCGGAACCACAAACGCTTGCAACTTCTACTGCCGCATCACCTCCCTTCAGGCAGGCACGAAAAAAGACTATTGCCATCTCGCGGCACAGTTTGCTTCAAATTTAAGAAAGGGAGCCGATCGATTTATCGCCCGGTGCGCCTTCAAGTGCCAGATTCGCGGCAACCGCGGATCGGATCATGTGTTTCATCGTCGCTTCGGTGGCGGCTATGCTGCGCGCCATGTCGCGGCGCAACAGCTTCCAGACGTAAACGTCCGTGGCGACGACGAGCGCATCGAGTACCACCTGGCGCGCCTTCGGCTCGAGCGCGCTCAAGTCATCTGCGAACGCTTTTGCGACCCAGTTGCGATGCTTGCGACGCCCTAATTCCAGCTGTTCCTTGAGTACCGGATGTCGGTCCTCGAGCGCCAGCAGGCGAATGATCGTATCGCCGAGGTGCTCGTAATCATCGATCAGGTGCTTGACGAGCTGATCCAGATCGCCTGGCACCGTGGCGCGCCGTTCTTTACCGAGGCGGATCATCACCTGGACTGCCTCGGCCAGCAGCCCCGCCTTGCCCCCGAAACGCCGCACGACGGTCTGCACAGTGACGCCCGCGTCGGCTGCAACGCAATCAAGTGTGATTTCGTCGTACCATTGCTCGCGTAACCGTTCCAGAAACGCCTCGATGATGCGGCGTCCGGTTGCAGCGGCAGATTCCGCTCGGGCGGTTTGCCGGTAAAGACGGGTGGTCGAGGGAGTCATTTTCATGTTAGCCATACTATCATGAATAAAGGGCCTGTCAAGTCTCTGCTTGACGGCTGAATGCCAAGGCGGCGTGCCCCAAACGTGAAGCTCAAGACACCGCTCGGCGTGTCAGTTGGATTCGCGGCACCGTGTGTCGGCGGCGCACCTGGGAGCCTCTTGAAAAAGGTGTTTGGAACTTTGTGAACATCCAGATTCCGAGGGGTTTTCGCAGGTGCGGAGAGTTCCAGACACCTTTTTCGACACCCTGCTTGAGGGCTTTCAATTCAAACGGAAGCGCGGGCCTTCTTTGCTCACCCAGTTGGCCTCGTCGTCACTGTCGCCGGTGCCCCCGTAAACCGCGCGGAGCGGATACGGGTAAACCGGGCGTTTGACGATCTTGCCGCCGGGGATCTTCCGCGTGCTGATGACACGCTCGGGGGCGCGGCCCTTTTCCACCCATTCCACGAGGGAATCAACCACGTCGACATGCGTCGTGACGCCATGGTCAGCGGCCGGGACCATGAAGAGCCGGGCAAAGGGCTGCACCTGCTCGAGCCCCCCCATTTGCTTCAGCACGCATTCGTAATAATTGAGAACGCCTTCCGTCGGGATCAATTGATCGGAATATCCCTGCACAATCAACAGCTTCCCTTTGCGGTCGCGCAGGCCGCTCAGGTCCGGGTTATTCGTCCCCATGACTGCGCCGTATTCCTCCACCGACTGATTGAAGAGCAGCTCAAATTGGACGGGCGTGATCGTTTTCCAGTCCCATTCGGGATCCCGCAGAAGGAAATACTTGATCCATTCGTACGACATGTTAAACGGTTCGCCAATTAACGGATTACCCCGCGTATTGGCCGTTCCGGCGAGATCGGCTCCTCGGAGAAAACCGTACCACAGAAACTTCCCGCCGTGGCCGCGCGCCCCTTGCCACATCTTGCGAACACACTCGGCATCAGTCTCTGTGAAAACACCGTCGCCGACGGCTTGGCCGACGAGAACTTTCGGGTCCCAGGTGCAGGTCAGGGGGTCGTCGATCGAGCCGTCGCGCACGCCGTCATCCGCGTCGCAGGCCTCGATCAACGCGGCGTTGACAGCGAGCAGCTTGTCTTTGGAAACCCAGTTTTTCGCTTCGAGCATCACGACATGCGGCCAGAGATCGCAGATGAGAAAATGTTCCCAATAGACCGCCGGACATCCCGAATAAATGCCGTCGTAATCTTCGGGGAACCGCTGCGCTTCCGCCAGGGCCTGCCGGCCGCCTTGAGAGAGCCCGGAAAAATAGGCATAGCGGGCCGGTTTTCCGTAGAAGGCCTGCACCAGCGCTTTGCCGACGATGGTCATGTCATGAATGCCCAGATACGCCAAGTCGCGGATGCTCTGCCAATCGAGCCGGCCTTCCGGCGTGAGGGCAAACTTCGGAGGATTGCCCCACCCCGCATGGCCGCAATCGGTCGCGCCCGCCGCAAAGCCTGCCTTGGCCGGCCCTTCCAAGAACGCAATCGTCCCCCCCATAAAGCCCGCGCCACCCGTTCCGAAAAACCGACCGTTCCAGTTCGCTAGCGGCAAGGCGATCCAGATCGTTACTTTGTCGCTGGCGGGAGGGTGCGTCACCGTCGCGGTCACACGGCACACATTGAGCTTCGGGTCGATCGTGACGTCGTCGATCGTCGTGTTGGGGAGCGACACCTTGCGGAGATCTTCCGGCGCGCAAATCGGGGCTGCCTCGGGATAAACCGGCTCCGGCCGATTTATTGGCGTCCATTGCGCCAACAGAGACGTCGTGCTTGTCAAAGCGACCAGGCAGGAAACGATTGCTGTCAGAATCTTCATTGGTTCTCCAGGCGTCGGGAATCAACGATGGAAACGGTGACGGAAGCTATCGCGCCTACAACATCAGTCATTGGGGCGTGTCGACCCCGGCGATCGACTTGAGCCGCCGGGCAATCGTCTCACCGAGCTCCGTGACCGCGTTGTGGCACTTTCTGCGCCGCTTTCCGGACGTGTTGCCTCGCTAAATCAGGGCACGACAAGACACCGATCGGCGTGTAAGTCGGGTTCGTACAACGCGGCGAGCTGCGGCTCGAAGCGCGACACAATGTGTCGGCGGCGCACCTTGAGGGTCGCCGTCAGCTCTTCGTCGGCCAACTGAAAGGCCCGCGCCAACAGCAGAAATTTCTTCACCCGCTCGGGCTGGCTCACTGATTTCATCAGGTTCTCGATCCGTTCGCCGTAGAAAGTCAAAACGGCCTCGTTGCGAATGAATCCGTCCGCCGTATCGAGCTGCCAGCCGCTGGCTTGGCAGTGCGCTTCTAGGTTTGCAAGGGCCGGGACGACAATGGCCGTCACGAACGGCCGCCGGTCGCCATAGACGACTGCCTGATCGATAAACGGATCGCTGACCAGCAGGTGCTCCAGCTCGCTGGGGGCGATGTTCTTGCCGCCCGAGGTGATGATCAGGTCTTTCTTGCGGTCGGTAATCGATAGGTACCCATCGGCATCGAGGGTGCCGACGTCGCCCGTTTTCAGCCAGCCGTCAACGATCGTCTCGGCGGTCGCCTCGGGGTTTTTCCAGTACCCTTTCATCACGTGCGGCCCGCGCGTCAGAATTTCGCCGTCAGGGGCGATCTGCACTTCGACCCCGGGTAGCGCGCGACCCACCGTGCCCAGTTTGGCAGTACCCGGAGAATTGAAGGAAATCACCGGAGAAGATTCCGTCAGTCCATATCCCTCATACACGGGGATGCCGCATTCCGTCAGCCCGGCGCCTGTGTGCTTGGGCAATGGCGCCCCGCCCGAACTGACGTACCTCAGCCGCGGGCCGAAAATCCCCCGCAGCCGGGTCGCCCGCTCAGGAAGCGGCAGGTGTTCGACCGAGGCCCACACTTTTTCATAAAACCGCGGCACCGCGTTCATCCAGGCGGGGTGCGTTTCGGCCAGGTTGACGAGCAGCGTGTCGACCGAGTCGGCCAGCGCCAGCGTGGCGCCGGTCGCCGACGAGAAATAATGATCGACCGTGCGCGCATAGATGTGGCTGAACGGCAGCCATGAGAGCTGCACGTCGCCGGGCTCGGTTTCATGAACGCAGGCCGTGGTGAGGGCGTTCGAGAGCAGGTTGCCGTGCGTCAGCATCACTCCCTTGGGTATCCCGGTCGTGCCGCTGGTGTAGATGATCGTCGCCAGACTGTCCTCTGACCGAGCCGCTTCGCGCCGCAGAATTTCTGAACGGCCGGCCTCGCCCTGCTGCCAGCCGCGATGAATCAGGCCGGGAAAGGTCCAGTGCGTGAGTCGTGAGGGAAACTGCACCGGTTCGAACGAAATCAGGAATTCGAGATGGGGCAATTGATCGAGCACCGCCGCGATCTTGTCGGCCTGCGCCTGATGCCCGATGATCACCCCCCGCGCGTCACTGTGCCCGATCTGGTAGGCGGCCTGCGGCCCCGTCAACGGTGCGTGCAGCGGAACATTGACGGCGCCCGCGCTCAGGATGGCGTGATCGGCGACCAGCCATTCGAAGCGATTCTCTGAAAACAGGGCCACACGGTCCCCCGGAACGATGCCCAGCTCGATCAGGCCCGCCGCGGCGCCGTCAGCCAGGCGGCGATATTCGCTGTAGCTCAGGTCTTCATACCGGCCGAAACGCTTGAAGCGCAGGGCGGCCCGCGGGCCGAACCGTTCGCACGCCGCGCGATGCATGGACGCCAGGTTGCTGGGCATCTCTCAATTCCGGCAGTTCTCGAAGATCGTGGCCACCCCCTGCCCCTGCCCGACGCACAGCGACGCGATGCCATAGCGGGCGCCGGAATCTTGCATGCGGTGCAAAAGGGTCGTGGCGATGCGGGCGCCGCTCGCGCCCAGCGGGTGGCCCAGCGCGATCGCACCGCCGCGCGTGTTCACCTTTTCTTCGTTGATTCCCAACAGCTTCAGCACCGCCAACACTTGTACGGCAAACGCTTCGTTGATCTCGATGCAGCCGATGTCGGAAAGCTTGAGGTCGGCCCGCTTGAGCGCCTTGTGGATCGCCGGAACGGGGCCGATTCCCATCTCGCCCGGGTCGACCCCGGCCACCGCCATTGATTTGACGCGGGCCAGCGGTTTCAGGCCCAGCTCGTTGGCTTTCTCTTCCGACATCACCAGGAGCGCCGCCGCCCCCACGCTGATCTGGGAACTGTTACCGGCCGTCACGGAACCGCCGGCGGGATTGAACGCGGGCGGCAGGGCCGAGAGCGCTTCGAGCGACGTGTCGGCACGAATTCCCTGGTCGCGCGTCAGCTCGATCTTTTGCCCCTGTGCGTTGCGCCCCCAGGTGGGGCAGATTTCGGCGGCGAACGGTCCCCGGCTGGCTTCGGCCGCCGACTGCTGGCTGCGGAGCGCAAATTCATCCTGCCGGCGTCGGTCGATGCCGTATTTCTGGGCCAGATATTCGCCCGTCAGCCCCATGTTCATGATGGCTTCGCTGAACTTTCGGAACAGGGCCGGCGGCGGGTTGTAATCTTTCGTCATCGGCACGTGCTCCAGGTGCTCGACGCCGCCCGCGATCTGAACGTCTTCGAAGCCCGCCGCAATGCTCGACGCGCAATCGTTGAGCGCCTGCAACCCCGAGGCGCAATTGCGATTGATCGTGACGCCGCCGGTTTCAATGGGCAATTCGGCCATCAGGGCCGCGATGCGGGCCACATCCATCC
>JBQTIL010000097.1:0-13608 GCA_052388175.1 Planctomycetaceae bacterium
CAAATGTCGACGCGAAGGGCAGCACTTTGAGCGCCACCCGGCGGCTCAACGACAACTGCTCGGCCTCGTACACGACCCCCATGCCCCCGCGACCCAGTTCCTTGATGATCTGGAAGTCGCCCAGAGGCTGCGATGACAGTTCGAGGCCCTGGCACGCTCGTTCGTCCGGCGCGCCCGAAGGAGCGGCGCCTGGCTGCTGCGGAATGGCTTCGCGCACGAACTGCAGGCTCTCGAGACACTCGGCAATCGGACCGGCCAATTCCGGATATCGCTTCAGATACTCGGAGGCGTCGGGGCGCAGCCCTTTCGCCATGTTCCGGAAGTATTCCTCGACGACTTCGATAATCCGAGGGTCCTCGCAATGCTCCTCGGCCGAGGCTGACTGGGCCAGCAAGTCGTCAAACACCGTCCCCTTGCGATCAACCGGATTCATGACATTTCTCTCAAGAGGCGACGCAGCCTGCTCAAGGCTCGCACCCACAATCTCTTGACGCTGCCTACCGTGCGGTCCATTCGTCGAGCCACTTCTGAAAACGGCAACTCCTCGAGGTGCGTCAGCACCACCACCTCGCGATAATCGGCGGGAAGCCGGGCGAGCGCCTCGGCAAGCAACACGCCCTGCTCGCGCTGGGCAACCTGATGACTCGGCGTGCTGTGAATTGAAAGGAGCCCTCGATCCAGAATTCGCGAGGAATGATCGATGTCGATCTCAAGCCGCTGTTCACGCCGCACATCTCGCCCCTGAGTGCCCACATAGTGTCGCACCAGCTTTGAGACCCTGTCGGCAAGAATGCCTCGCAGCCACGCCGTAAACTCGGCCTCTCTGTTTCCACGGAACCTGGGAAAATTCCGATGTGCCTCGAGAAACGTCTCCTGGACGACGTCAGCCGTGTCGAGCTTGCTTTGCAGGCGGCGGCCAATCTCGACTCGCGCGAGGAGCATGAGATAGTTCCGATAATTCTCAAGCAGTGCTCCCCGCGCAGACTCTGCCCCTTGACGGGCTTGGCGAATCAAGATGTCGGGATCAGGAGCCATTCCCCGGTCGCCAGAAACCTGTATTCTAAAAGTACCGATCCCAGGCCCCGAAAACCGTGAAAAGCCGGCGGCATCCAGATTTCTCAGCCCAGAGCGTCCCCTCCGCGGGTCAGTCTGAATGTCGTTCCCACCTGCGCCTGGCCGAAAGCGCGTCCCAACCAAAATGACTGGTCGTCGCGCAGCCTAGATATTGCGTCTGGATTCGTCAGGGACGGGTTTTCGCCGTGTTTCGTGGATGTTCGCTGCGTTCGTCTGCCCGCAATAATTCGACTGCTGTAGAATAATCGTTGGGTGGTTTCGCATCCGGCAAGGCCAAAGGGCGACTGAATCGATGTCTGCTCCCGAACTGGCTCAATTGGAAATGCTGGCGCAGGTCGACGAGTTGATCGACCGCCTGCAGAAATGGGGGGCCGCCGAATCCCCCTGGGGGCCTTTGGCCCACTGCCGGGCTTTGGTCCGCAGGTTGCTCGACCGGGTCGAGACGTTGCGGCTGCGACTGGAAGCCCCCCTGATCGTCGCCACCTTCGGCGGTACCGGAACAGGAAAAAGCGCGCTCGTCAATGCGCTGGTGGGGCGCGAACTGAGCCCCAGTGGCAGGCAGCGGCCCACCACCATGCGGCCCGTGCTGATCGCACAACCCCAAACCCCGCTCGACCTGCTGGGGCTGCCCCTTGACGAATTCGACGTCGTGCGGGCCGATGCCCCCGTCATGCGCGACATCGTGCTCATCGACTGCCCCGACCCCGATACGACCGAAGCCGAGACGGCCGGCAGCAATCTCGCGCGGCTGCATCAACTGCTACCGTTCTGTGATGTGCTGATCTACACCTCGACGCAGCAGAAGTATCGATCGGCGCGGGTTGTCGACGAGCTGGCGCAGGCCGCTGCCGGTTGCCGATTGGTGTTCGTGCAGACGTGTGCCGACATCGATGAAGACATTCGCGACGACTGGCTGGCCCAGCTCGACGGCCGCTATCAGGTGCCTGAAATCTTCTTCGTCGATTCACTGCGGGCCCTGCGCGAGCAGCAGGCAGGGCACCGGCCGAAGGGAGACTTCGGCCGCCTGCAGGAATTGCTCTCGACCGAATTGACGGCGTCGCATCGCACGCAGATTCGCCGCGCCAACCTGGTCGATCTCGTCCAGGCGGCGCTGGACCATTGCCGCGCGCATGTCGACCAGCATCGCCCCGCCGTCGATCGGCTGATCGACGAGCTTTCGCAGCAGGAGCGGCGATTGACCGAGCTGATGTCAAATCGCCTGCGCGACGAGCTCTTGGCCAGCCGCGGCTTGTGGGAACGCCGGCTGGTAGGGGCCGTCGTCGAGCGCTGGGGCATCAGCCCGTTTGCGGCCGCCCTGCGGGCGTACAACAGCCTGGGCAACCTGTTGACCGGCGCGGGGTTGTGGCGGGCGCGAAGCTCGGCCCAGATGGCGCTGGTCGGGGCCGTGCAGGGGGTCCGCTGGCTGAGCGATCGCACGCGCGAAATACAAACCGAAAGCCGCCTCGACCGCGTCGCCGCCCTGGGCCTCGATGACGGCTGCCTGCGCGAAACGCAACTGGTGATTGCCGGCTATGCCCAGGAAGCGCGGCTCGACTCGCGGCTGATCGACACGGGTGGTTTCGACGCCCTGCGCGGCGAGGCGGTGCGCCTCGAAGATCGGTTTCTAGGCGATGCCGGCCGCCGCGTCGACGAAATCATCGCCGAGACGGCCTCGCGACACTCGGGCTGGCTGCCGCGCGCTGTCTACGAATTCCTGTTGTGCCTGCTCCTGGTCTACATCGTTGCCTGGCCGGCGTACTTTTACTTTTACGCCTATCCGGTGCGGGGGCTGCCGTTGGTGCCCGCCGACTTTTACGTGCATTCGGCGGTCTACCTCGTGCTCTGGTCGGCCCTCCTGGTGATGCTCTTCACCAGACGCCTGAGGCGCGGGCTGGTGCAGCGGATCAGCGAGCTCGCGCGGAAACTCGCTGAGACACGGCTGGCGAGCGGCCTGTTTCCGCAGCTCGAAGAGGCGTGCCTCGAAATTCGCCGCCAGCATGACCGCCTCGAAGCGCTCTCGCTCGCGACGACCGAGTTGCGGCGTGAAATCGCCGGGACGGCCGGGCTCGGGGGGCGGTTGCCCCCGCGGGGGGCCGTCAAATCTCGCCAGCGCGACGGGGTTTCTGTGGGATGAATTCCGGAATCACGAAGGACGAAGCCCGAATGATGAAGCGGCCGGGTTTCATTCGGTTTTCGTCCGCCGTCGTCATTGGGTGTTCGTCATTTCATTGCGCCCGGTAGCCTGAATTTCCAACAGGTGACATCAGGGCTTGTGCCGTACGTGGAAGTCAGGCTAGTTCTTGAAGTAGGACTGCCACGCGAACAGGGCCGTCAGGCCCGGAATCACCGTAAACAGCAGATAGGTCCAGCCGTCATTGAAGAAGCTGTTCGGAGACAGCACAAACGCGTCGAGCAGGTAGGCCAGCAGAAAGCTGAAGTTGATCAGCACGATGCCGACCTGCCTCGCCTGCCGGACCTCCTCTGGCGACTTCGGGCCGGCCCGCCTGGGCTTGGGCTTCGGTTTCTCAACGGCCTTTTTCTCGGACGGCTTTTTCGACTTCGAGCCATCCTTTTCTGTAACAGGTTCTTTGGCCTGGTTTCGCATCCCGGGCGCGTAGTACTTCGCGATCGCCTGATTGATGGCCATCGGGGCGGCGAGCACCGGGCGCACCGGCACGCTGAATATCAGCCGCAGCTCATCTTCGAGTTCGTGTTCGATCAGGTGCACGCACGCCACGAGCAGCACCCCCTGGTCGATGAACAAGGGCAGAATCGAATGCTGTTTGACGGTGGCGCGCGAGACCTGATCGAGCACCTCATCGTCGGGTATCAGGTCGGCCAGCTCGACGTAGGGCAGCCCGAGCTCCTGCGCCAGCGCCTGCGCCGCCAGGTCGGGAGCGACCATTTTCAACTGCACGAACGCGTCGCGCAGATCGAGCCCGGTTCGCTCGGCATGGGCCCGGGCCTCTTTCGCCTGGTCGAGGCTGATCTGCTTCTGCTCGAGCAAGAGCAGGTCCATCGTGCGCCGGCCGGCCTTCGTCTCTTCGACCACCCGCCCGTAGCTGGCGTCGTACTCGCGCTTCCGCTCGAGGTCAGTCAGGCACAGCATCGCCTTGGCGAGCTCGTTCAAGAGCGCCTGCGATTCTTCAAGGTATTGACCCGTGGCGTAGCGCCTCACGTGCGCATTGAGCTTCTTGTAGTTCGCGCGAATCTTGTCGGCCGAATCCTCGAATTGCACGAGTCGCAGCAGTTGGTAATGGTCGGGCGGCCGCGGCCCCTCGGGGATGCCCAGCCAATCCCTATACACGTCGAGCGGCAAGGTCGCCTCCGGCGAAATGACCAGTTACGCAGTCCGAACGACACGAAAATGACGGCTGTCCAATGACAAATGACTGATCAATGACGAAGCCTGAATGACAAAATACAAAGCCCCTTCGTCATTCGGACTTTGTCATTCGTCATTCCCGGCGCGCCGGGATTCGGGTTTCGTCTTCCGTCATTTCGCCGGAGGCTACTCAACCTGGTACTCGCGCGCCAACTGCTCGAACGCTTCAAGACCCGAATCGGTCAGCCCGCTGTCGCGCACAATCTCAGTCGACGCCTGCCGACCGCCGGTCAGCTCTCTCGCGCTGACTTTGATACGGCCGTTCGCCTCGTAGCTGTACGTCACGTCGACAGGGGCGCCGGCCGGCAGGTTGGCCGGCAGGTCGGTGATCGTAAAATCGCCGATGACGGCGCAGGCGGAAATGTCGGGTACCTCTCCCTGCACCACCCGCACACGAATTCGCTGCTGGTTTTGCGCCGTCGTCGTGAACTTCTGGCTGATCATGTAGGGAATCGGCGTGTTCCGGGGGATCATGATGTGATTGGTCTTGTGGCGGTCGCGCGCGTCGGTGATTTCGACCCCCAGCGAATGCGAGTTGACGTCGGTCGCCGTGACCGACCGCAGCCTTTTGATGACGGCCTGCGCCATGCGGCTGGCCCCGCCGGTCTCGCGGGCTTCCAGAATCGCGGCGTGCAGCGCGGCCCCCTGGGCCACCGCCTCGTCGGGGTTCAGTTCGCGCGACGGGTTGCGCCCCGAGACTTCCTTGAGCATGTCGAACACCGCCGGCATGTGGGTCGAGCCCCCCACCAGCACCACCTCGTCAAGCTGCCCGATTTCGACCCCCGATTGCTGCAACACCAGCTCGGTGGTGTCGCGGGTGCGCTGCAAGAGGTCGGCCGTCATCCGCTGAAAGTCGCCCCGGGTGACCGCCACCGTCAACTGCTTCCCCTGGAAATACAGGTTCACGGGCACCTGGGCCTTCTCGCTCAAAGTGCGCTTGGCCTGCTCGCACTCCTGCGTGAACACCATGCGGGTTTCGGGGTCGGCCAGGGGGTCGCTGCCGTACTTTCGCCGGAACTGTTCCGCCACGTGCTCGACGATGCGGTTCGTCCAGTCGATGCCCCCCAGCATCACGTCGCCGTCGGTCGCCAGCACGCGGAAGTGAGTGGGCGTGTACCGCACGACGGTTACGTCGAAGGTCCCCCCGCCCAGGTCGTAGACCATGATGGTCTTTTCCTGCTTGCCCAGGTCGGGGCGGCCCAGTTCGCCCCGCATCCAGGCGTAGGCCAGAGTCGCGGCGGTGGGTTCATTGATGATGTCGATCACGTTGAACCCGGCGATCCGCCCGGCATCCTGCGTCGCCTTGCGGCGCAAGTCGTTGAAGTAATAGGGCACGGTGATCACGGCATTCGCGATCGGGCCGATCACCTGTTCGCTGTCTTGCTTCAGCTTTTTCAGAATCAGCGCCGAGATGAATTCGGGCGTCAGCTTTTTCCCCTGATACTCCTTGAACCAGTTCTTGCTCCCCATCTGCCGCTTGATCGCTTCGACCACGTTTTCAGGCGGCTCGACCGACACCCGCTCGGGCGACGGCCCGACGATCACGTGCCCCGATTCGCCCAACAGCACGATCGACGGAGTCGTCGTCTTGCCGTCGGAATTGGGGACCGACACCGGCTTCCCCTCGGGGTCGAGCTGCGCCAGCGACGAGTAGGTTGTGCCCAGGTCGATGCCGATTGTGTTCCCTTCCAGCAGTTTCATGTCGTGAGAGCCTCGGTGTGATTCGGTCGCGGTGAGGTGATGGTCCGCAGGATGTGCCACGGATCAGGGCGCACACTGCGCGCCGCCGGAATCGACTGCCCGCCCCGGCGGCGGAAAGAAAGGGGCCGCGGGAACGACGCGCGGCCTCGTACCACGCGCGGTTAAACGCATTCTGACGGTCTGGTGCAGCGGAATCAAGGCTCGGGCGATTCGGCCAAAACTGGCCGGTCTCCCTCCGCTCGCTGAGGCCTCGCGACCCAAAACCGCCTGCCTCTTTTGCCCGCAACGGCCACTCGGGATACAATCGCCTTGGGTATATCTGTCGACGTTGCGCAAGGCGGAGGTTGTATTCGATGGTCGAGCGGCGCGAGCTGTTTCCCCACGTGATCGAAATGAATTATCAGGCCCGCCGCAGGCTCGGCTGCTGCGTGTATCTGATATTCGACGGCGACGAATGGCTGCTGATCGACATCGGCTACGAAGACACAGTGCGGGAAATCGTCGACCTGATCCGACAACTCGATTTTCCGCTCTCGCAGTGCAAGTATATCGTCGCCACGCATGCCGACGCCGACCACATTCAGGGCCTCAAGCTGGCCAAAGAGCTGCTGCCCCAGGCCCGCGCGGTCGGGCACCCGCTGGCCGCCACGGCGCTCGCGCAGGGAGACCGCATTTTGATGTACGCCGAGGTCCCCGCACAGGGTATTTCGATCGACCTGCCGGCGGCCCGCATCGACGAAACCATCGACGAGGGCGACATTCTGCAGGTCGGCGGCCTGAAGCTCGAAACGTGGCATACCCCAGGCCATACCCGCAGCCAGCTGGCATTCCGCCTGGGCGAACTGCTGTTTTCGGGCGACAACATTTTTCGCGACGGGTGCGTGGGGAACATCGACGCCCACCACGGCTCTGACATTGCCGAGTTCATCAGCTCCCTCGAACGCATTCGCGACAGCGACGTCAAATGGCTGCTCCCCAGCCACGGCCCCGTGTTCCGCAAAGATAAGCGACTGCTCCAGGCGACGATCGACCGGCTCAAGCAGTACCAGCACATGGCCGATTTCGGCACCTGCGCGCTCGACTGGCCGCTGCTTGACGAGTGGGAGCAGGAACTGGCCAAGAAGTTCGACCCGGCCGCCGTCTGACGCGACGAGGCCTGAGGCGCGAGGCCTGAGGGCACAGGCTTGAAGAAAGGCCTGCTTCCTGCGGGGGAAGACAACGACGGGCCGCAAGAAGGCTCAAGAAGCACAAGTATTCAATTTGCGACTCTTGAGCCTTTTCGTGGCTGGAGTTTTCTCGTTCCAAACCTTCGGCTGAGGAACGGTAAGTGAAGCGTCACACGCTGCGAGGATCCCCCTCGCCTGCCGCAAATAGCTATGGCTCAAGGTATTTGCGATTGACGGCCATGCGGCGACCCTTCTGATTCGGGGGACTGCGTGCTCGATCGTTCAGCCCGATTCCGGTCGCAGCCGGGCTGAGCGACGCAAGGCGGCCGGCGCGGGCTGTCGATCCGATATAGGATGCCCCCTCGCAAGCGACCTGCCGCCGATTTGCCCGCTCGACCCGTCGGGGGCGACCCGGCCCAGTACCTGCCCGATTTCGTCCGGTATCAGCAGACCGAGGCGGGAATGGCCCGCAACACGGTTCTGGCCTACGAATCCGACCTGCAGCAGTTCTTCGCGTGGCTGCGAAAGCAGCCCTCAGCATCGCTCGCACGAGTCGACCTCAAGCTGCTGGCCGCTTATCTGCGTCGGTTGCACGAGCGCGGGTTGGCCCCCAGCACCGTCGCGCGCCGGCTGGTGGCCCTGAAGATGTTCTTTCGCTACCTGGTGCTCGAAGGCGTGCTGCACGAAAGCGTTGTCGATCTGCTGAGCTCGCCGCGCCTCTGGCAGCACCTGCCTCACGTGCTCAGCCCCGAGATGGTCGACCGTCTGCTGGCGGCGCCCGCGTCCATCGACCGCTACATGCTGCGCGACCGGGCGCTGTTGACGCTGTTGTACGCCACCGGCTGCCGCGCGTCGGAAGTGGTCAACCTGACCCTGCGCGACGTGCACCTCGACGAATCATTCTGCCGGTGCGTGGGCAAAGGGAACAAAGAGCGCCTCGTGTCACTCAATCCGATCACCTGCCGGGCGATTGCCGCTTACCTGCAGCATGAGCGGCCGCTTCTGGCCGGGCGCGCCGAAACGCCGGAACTGCTGATCAGCCGTTCGGGCCGGCGGCTCACCCGCATCGCCGTCTGGATGCTGGTGAAGAAGTACGCGCGGCGCATCGGGGCCAGCGCGAAAGTCAGCCCGCACACGCTCAGGCACAGCTTTGCGACGCACATGCTGGCCGGCGGGGCCGAGATCCGCGCACTTCAGGAACTGCTGGGGCACGCCAGCATCTCGACGACGCAGATCTACACGCACGTCGAACACACGCGGCTGAAGGCCGTGCATCGGCGGTGCCACCCGCGCGGCTGACGGGGCCGACCCGGTCAACCCAGCGTCTGAAACGCCAGCAGGGCGACGTTGTAGTAGATCAGCACGCCCAGCATGTCCGACAGCGACGCGATCAGCGGGTTCGACATGATTGCGGGGTCCATTCCGAGCGACCTGAGCAGCATGGGCAACAGCGTGCCGTTGATGGTGCCCAGCGTGACCACTACGGCCACGGCCGCCGCCAGGATCGTAGCGTTGAGCACTGAAACGTCGATGCGTGCGAAGCAGAAGGCCAGTAAAGCCATCACGGCCCCGAGCGCCAGCCCCGTGGCCGCTTCCCGCCGCAAAATGCGCATTTGAACCCGCCGGCCGACTTCGCCCAGCGCCAGCGCCCGAATCACGAGCGTCGCTGATTGCGACCCGGCGTTGCCGCCGCTGGCGAGTACCAGAGGCAGAAAGCGCACCAGCCATTCGTAGCGGCGGGTCGTTTCATCGAAGTGTTTGAGCACTTCGGCCGTCCCCACGCCGGCCACCAACAGCAGGATCAGCCAGATGCCCCGCTTCCACGCCAAAGTCGCCAGCGGCGTCGCCAGATAGCCTTCGTGCAGCGGAGCGACCGCGCCCAGGCGATGTACGTCTTCAGTCGCCTCTTCACGCATCACGTCGAGCACGTCGTCGTGCGTGATGATTCCCACCAGCCGTCCCTGATCGTCGACCACCGGCATCGCCAGAAAATCGTAGCGGGCCATTTTGTTCGCCACGATTTCCTGATCTTCGTCGAAGCGCACCGAGATGACGTCTTTGTCCATCATCTCGCTGACCGGCGCCTCGGGCCGCGCCAGAATCAGCTTTCGCAGCGACACGAACCCGTGCAGGTGGCGGGCGTCGTCGAGCACGTAGACGTAATAAATCGTCTCGCGATTGGGCGCCTGGGTGCGTAGCTGCGTCAGCGCCTCGCCCACCGTGACGTCTTCGCGCAACGACGCATATTCGCTCGTCATGATCGACCCCGCGCTGTGCTCGGGGTACGACAGCAGTTTGCGGATGTCGCTTCGTTCGGCCTGAGCAATCAGGGGAAGCAGCGTTTCGACCTGCTGGTGGTCGATGTTCTTCAAGAGCAGCACCCGGTCGTCGGGCGCCATCTGCTCGATCAGGGCCGAGAGGTGCGGCTTGTCGAGGCACCCCACCAGTTCGACCTGGCGCGGCAGGCTGATGAACTCGAAGATCTCGACCTGCCGCGGCAGAGAGCTTTGCGAGAGCACCTGCCAGATTTCTTCGTTCGAGAGCGCTTCGAGCGTTTCGGCGATGACGCCCGGGTGAAAGACGTCGCAAAACTCGCGCATCGCCCGGGTGTCGTTTTCCAGCAGCATTTCCCGCAGTTCGGGCAACAGCAGCGGGTCGTACATGGTCGCTGGTCCCGACGGAAGGCGGTGACGTCTGAAGTCTCCGGCCCGGTGGAGACATCCACCTGACGGAACGATCGCGCCGGCCGAACCGGCCCCTCAAACTGCGACCGCCCGACGACCTCAGCGCTTGGAAAACTGAAAGCTGCGGCGGGCCTTTTTGTGGCCGTACTTCTTCCGTTCGACCATTCGGTCGTCGCGGGTCAAAAAGCCCCCGTCGCTCAAGACGCCGTGCTGCTCAGGCTGCAACGCCTGAATGGCGCGGGCGATTCCCAGAACGATCGCGCCGGCCTGCCCATTGATCCCGCCGCCGTCGGCGCGAATCCGCAGATCGACCTGGCCCAAAAGCCCCGTCGCCTGCAGAGGCGCTTCGATCGCCAGCCGCTGGCGTTCGACCGGAAAGTACTCGGCGAACGGCCGCCCGTTGATCTCGATCGCCCCCGCACCCCGCTTCAGGCGCACCCGCGCGACGGCCGTCTTGCGGCGCCCCGTGCCGGTCGCCGTGCCGTCCTTCTCGACGCGCCCGCGAATCGTCGTCGGCACCCGCGGGGCGGCTTCGGCCGCCTGCGACCCGATCTCAAGCATCGGCGTCGCCGATTCGGCGTTGACCTCGAGGGCCCCGGTTTCGGTGGGTGCGTTTTCAGATTCGGGAGCAGCGTTTTCGATGTCCATAACGTGCGGTCAGCCTGAAAAATCGTCTTGTGCGTGGGCCCGGGTGCGGGCTGCGGTTTCCTAAATCGTCGTCGGCTCCGGAACTTGCGCCTGATGCGGGTGCTGCTGCGAGCTGCGATACAACCGCAGCTTTTTCAACATGTGCCGCCCCAGTTTGTTCTTGGGCAACATCCGCCGCACGGCCAGCCGCAGAATTTCTTCGGGCTTGCGATCCAAAAGCGCTGCCGCGGGAACGACGTGCCTGCCGCCGGGGTACCCCGTGTAGCGGTCGTAAGTCTTCGAAACCATCTTCGCCGTGAAATTGGCGTGCGTCGGATGGGCCATGGGACGGCCGCCGAACTTCACCTTGTCGGCATTGATCACCACGACGTAGTCGCCGCAATCGACGTGCGGGGTGTATGTCGGCTTGTGCTTGCCCATCAAGATAGTCGCCAGCTTGACGGCCAGTCGGCCGACAACCTGGCCGTCGGCATCGACCAACAGCCACTTGTTCGGGACTTCGCCCGGTTTTGCCAGGTACGATTTGGTAGACATTGCAGCTCCAAAGACGACGGAATTCAGTACCGTAGCGAGTTTTTCCCCCATGTTCAACGCCAGATGAGGAACGACGGCCTTCATTTATCAAGGAAAAGGCTTCAATACCGGGGCGTCCGGCCCCTTGCCGAGCAACGGGGCGCTTTGAGAGAATGCGGCGCGCCGCGCTGAATTGGGTAAGGTCAGACCCAACCGTGCGGAGCAAGATCGCAGGAATTAGCATCCAATGGGATATATCAAGCCCCGGGAAGGAGCCTCATGGCCAAGACAAGCTGCTCGATCACACGTGCTGAGTTCCGCGAAAGCGCCCGGCCGGTCGAAGTGACCATCAACGGCGTTCCTCTGCTGGCCGAGGTGAAAGAGTTCTCCACCGGCTCGCTTGGCTGGTACCTCAACGGCAAATCGACGATCAAGGTGGGCGATCAGCCGGTCAGCGTCCAGATCGGCCTGAACCTGACGATCGTGGGCTCGAAGGAATTGCCGCAGGGGTAATGGCGCTGGGGGTGCGTCTGCGTCGCCCGGTTCGTAACAGCCTGTTGAAAAACGGGAAGCAACGCTCCCTCCCCACTGGGGGAGGGCCGGGGCGGGGGCAATTTGCGCGACAATGGTGAGAATGGCCCTCACCTCGGTCCTCTCCCAGAGGGAGAGGAAAGTTTTTCAACAGGCTGCCAACCTCCCGTCAGTGCGCCGCAATGCGGGGCATTGTGCGCGAGACGGTATCGACGCGGCCGGCCGACGCTTGGAAGCCGAGCGACTTGCGAGTTTTGGTCCCGAACGGGTCGCTGGCCGGCGGGCCGACGGGAACCGTTGGAACGCCGGGCGGCCCCGGCGGCAGGAGTTGTTTGAGCACCTTCTCGATCTCGCGGTGGCCGTGCGACGTCTGCCGCACCAGGAGCGCTCCGCGAATGGCCTGGAGCGACCCCGGCCCCCCTTGCGCCTGCCACGATTTCGGATCGACCAGTTCGGGAATCGCCCGGGCCAGCTCGTCGGCCGGAAATCGGTCGGTATGGTAGACCTTCAACGTGATGACCGCCTTGCCACCGGTGACCATGTCATCGAGCGCCTGCTCGACCAGCAGGTCGAGGTCTTCGAGCAGCATCGCCACCTGTTGCTGCACGCGCTGACTTTGCCGGCAGATCAGCACGCCGCCGCTGTGCGCCACGGCCCCGGTTCCACCGCGGGCCATCCACGAATCGGGTTCCACGCACGAGGTGATGGCCGACACAAGGTCTTCCGGAGTGTGCCCTGCGTCGAGCAGGTTCTGCACGTCGTAGCTTCGCACGTCGGCGAGGGCCTGCGCCCGCTTTTGGGTCGTGACCTTCAGCACCTCATCCTGGATCAGCCAGTCGAGTCCGAGCGGGGCCAGAAGCAGGTTCAGCGCCGACTCGAACCGAGCCGCCTGCAGTTCCAGCGTGACCGGGGTATCGGTGGCGATCGCAGCATCAACGAGCGCCTGCCGGTCGAGCCAGATGGGCAATTCCTGCAGTTCGTGAAGGCGATTGAGCGCCTCTTCGAGCGGCAGATCGGCGAATTTCACGTCGATCGGCTTGGCGAGCAGTTCTTCGATGATCGCTTCGGGCTCGGGCTCGTCCCCTTTGAGCAACAGGTCGCGGGCTGCAATGGGGGGCTGCCGTTGCGGCCGCCGGGCCGATCCCTCGGGTTTTTCGGCGGGAGAAAAGGCCTCTGGCGAATCGGATGCGGGCGCCGACGCCAGGGGTTCACCGGGCCTGTCTGCGGCGTTTTCGGCCTTGCGTGAAAACAGCCGCGGCAGAAAGGGGGCCAGCAGGATAGCGGCTACGATCAGGCAGACGGTGGCGCGAGACATGGGGCGTCTCCTCACGCGAGAGTTGGATGGCAGCCAGCGGGCTGCGCCGGGCGGCCGCAGTGCGCTAGCGCACAAGACATGATAATTCGCGCGGCCGGCAGAACTCAATCCGACTCGACCCGCGGTAGGCGGTAGGGTGCCACAAGCTTTAGCGCCGTGGCACCGTGAACGGGACGTCACCCTGCGGGCGCGACAGGCTCGCACCGTTTCGTCGCTGGCGACGAAGCAACCCGCGCCGCCTGGAGCAGCGTCGATCGGTATTCCCCTTCAGGCAACGCCGATCGGAACTGAACAAGGAACACACCAATGAAAATCTCTGCTTGGTAATTGTGCCGGGCTACCCTGTTCGGAGTGGAAATGGTCTCCCGTTCCGCTTTCTGTCAGAAAGGCAGGCTGCGGCGAGGGCCCGAAGCAGCCAAACCGGCCATTTTTCTCGAGTTTTCACGAAGATCCGCGAAGATCCGCACGAAGATCTTCGCAGAAACCGCGGAAATCACTCGAAGATCTCCGAAGATTCGCGCCGGCTACGTTGTGGGTGACCCCCTCGCATCGGCCATTCTGGCAGGTTCTCGCGCGTGAAATGAGAGTTCG
>JBQTIL010000098.1:0-17628 GCA_052388175.1 Planctomycetaceae bacterium
GAACACACCAAACACACAGAAATAGGACCGAAGGAGATAACTCATTCTCCAATTCGTTTCCGTGTGGTCTGTCTGTTCCGTGGACAAATCTTTTCGGCCCCGATCGGATTCTGGAGTATCACGCCTGCAACCTTCAATCCAGGGAACCTTGTTGCCGTGACAACATTTTGAAGCGTTGCTATATAGAGTCGCGGCCCGGCGCAGCGCCCCGGTTGCTCGAAAGCGGCCCGGGGCACTTTCGCAGCCCAGGCGAATCGGCGGCAGCGCAAGAAAACACCCTGCCGGGGTTAGAGGCAGGGTGGACAGATTGCAAGCAATAACGCGGCCGCAGACCTACTTGCCGGCCAGCGGTTCTTTCTTTTCGGTAATGTTGGGGCACTGCGTGGCCAGTTCGGCATTCAGTTGCGTGTATTCCTTCCACTGTTCGGGAAGGTTGTCTTCGTGAAAGATCGCCTCGACCGGGCACTCGGGGACGCACGCCTCGCAGTCGATGCATTCTTCGGGATGAATGTACAGCATCGACTCGCCTTCGTAGAAACACTCGACCGGGCAGACCACAACGCAGTCGGTGTATTTGCAACCGAAGCACGGCTCGGCAACAACGTGAGTCATGAGTTCCCTTTCGTGCAAACAGATTCGTTCAAACAGACCGTTTTTCGGGCGTTTTTTTAAGATTTTCGGCGCGTGCGCCTGCATCCTAGTGGTGGGTTCCGGGGGTGTCAAGAGACCGGTTTTGACGATTTCCCAGCGTTGAGAACGACACAACTTCGAGCGCGCGCCCGGTCGAAAGACGGCGATTTTGCGGGCGAAACCGATATGGCCGCGCACGATCGCCTCTGATACATTCCGCCCCCCGTTTGAACACGTCGCCTGAGGGTTGCCAGCAGGAAGGACCGCTCAAGACCGATGTCCCGCGCGCGGAGTTGCCTCGCCCTAACGTTGTCGGCCGTCGGCCTGCTGAACGCCTTGGCCAGTGGTGTGCCGGCGCAGAATGCCAAGGGCCCGACGGGCAACAAGAAACCGCCGGCCCAGATTCGTCCTGCGCGCGGTGATGACGAACCGGTGAATGCGCCGGCGCCGAGTTCGCGTTCGAAATCGTCGGCTCCGCAGACGGGCGCTCCGGCAACGTCGGCCGGCGCAAAGAATCGCCAGGCGCCGGCGGCGAATGGCGACGAGGCTGACGACGGCGACGAACAGGGCCGACTCGAGCGACCCGACCAGCGACCGCTGATGCGCGTCGAAAAGCTCGACCCGGAGATGGAGCGCATTCTGATCGCATGGGAAGCGCATTCGGCGCAATTCAAACGACTTGCCGGGAACTTCCTGCGGCGGCGCTACGAGAATGTTCATGAGATCGAATTCTGGGCTGAAGGCCGGTTTGTTTATCAGGCGCCCGACAAGGGCTACTACGAGCTCAACGGCGCCACCCCTGACCCTAAAAAAGAGCCGAAACGAAATTTGAAGAACGGCGAGCCCTACGAGCGCAAGGCAGACCAATCGGAAAAATGGGTCTGCAACGGCGAGCGCCTGTTTAAGATCAACGACAAGGAAAAGAAGTATGAAGCGATTGACATACCCGAAGAGCAACGGGGGCAGAACATCATCGACGGGCCGCTGCCGTTTCTGTTCGGCATGAAGGTTGAGCAGGCGAAGCGGCGCTACGTGCTGCAGCTTCTGAAACCCAACAAGTCGTATCCCGACGACTACCAGATCAACGTGCTCCCTCGCCGCCGCGACGACGCGGCCAACTGGAGCGAGGCGCGCGTGATTCTCGGTTCCGACGACTTTCTGCCGCGGGCCGTCATCCTGAATCATCCGGGCAATTCTGAGACCGTTCACATCTTCAAGCCGATCGAAGTGAACGAGAACAATTGGGAAAAACTCAAAGAGATATTTGGCGGCGATCCGTTCAAGCCGAAGGTAAGAGGTTATAAGCTGGTCGATCTCGAAGCGGCGGGGCCGTCTCGAGGTGAAGGAGGCCCGCCTTCGCCAAGCGCGGCCCCCCGCCCGAACGCGGGCGCCCAGCCCGGGCGCGCCACCAGCAATGAGCGCCGCGACCGCGACCCGCCCCGTAGTGCCGACGCCTCACCCGCCGGCCGCAAACCGACGGCGCCCCGTTAACCCGGAGTCTGGACGCCCCGTTGCCGGTGTGCTGTAATGGCCCGCAACGGAGTCGACATGCCCAGGCCGTGGAGGATTTCACCGTTCGACGAGGCTCGCGTCAGGCACCTCGCCGCGCGACTGAACGTCTCGCTCGTGCTGGCCCAGATTCTCTCGGCCCGCGGCTACGATTGCCCCGACCGGGCCGGCGCGTTTCTCGACGCCAAGCTCACCGAATTGCACGATCCGGAGCTCCTTCCGGGGGTCTCGGCGGCGGCCGACCGGGTCGTTGCCGCGGTTCAGGCGGGCCGGCGAATCGTGATCTATGGCGACTACGACGTCGATGGCGTGACGGCGACGAGCCTGCTGTGGCACTGCCTGAAACTGGCGGGGGGAAAGGTCGACTACTACCTGCCGCATCGGCTCGAAGAAGGATATGGCCTCAACTGCGAGGCCCTGTCGAGAATTCGCGAAGAAGACCCGGCGACGCTCGTGGTGACTGTCGATTGCGGCATCGCCAGCGTGCGCGAGGCGGCCGCGGCCCGCGAGCTGGGGCTGGAACTGATCATCACCGACCACCATCAGCAGGGGGCGGTGCTGCCAGAGGCGCTCGGGCTGGTCCATCCGCGATTGCCCGATTCGACGTATCCCTTCGGCGATCTGTGCGGCGTGGGGGTGGCGTTCAAGCTGGCCTGGGCGGTCTGCTCGCGGCTGGGCGACGGCAAGCGATCGACCCCCAGAATGCGCGAGTTTCTGCTGTCGGCGGTGGGGCTGGCGGCGATCGGCACGGTGGCCGACGTCGTGCCTCTTCTGGGTGAGAACCGGGTGCTGGTGCGTTATGGGTTGCAGAGCCTGCGCGAGCGTTCGTCGCCGGGGCTGAAAGCGCTGTTGCGCGTCGCGCAACTGCACGAGAAAGAAGCTCTGAGTGCCGAAGACGTGGCGTTTGCCTTGGCGCCGCGCATCAACGCCGCCGGCCGGCTCGGGCAGGCGCGATTGGCCGTCGAGCTATTGACGACCGACAACGGCGACCGCGCGGCGATGCTGGCCACTTATCTCGAAGAGCAGAACAAGGCGCGGCAGACGATCGAACGGCGGATGTTCAAGCAGGCGCGGGAGCTCTTGGAGTCGCATCCGCAGTTCCTCGATCGGCCCGCCATCGTGCTCGCAAGCGGCGAGTGGCACGCCGGCGTGATCGGCATCGTCGCCAGCCGCGTGGCCGAACAGTTT
This sequence comes from Planctomycetaceae bacterium, assembly GCA_052388175.1. Classification (GTDB taxonomy): domain Bacteria; phylum Planctomycetota; class Planctomycetia; order Planctomycetales; family Planctomycetaceae; genus SIAF01. Next base: position 3,328 of record JBQTIL010000098.1, read on the forward strand.
CAGCGGCCGGCCGTGCTGATCGCGCTCAACCTGCAGGAGGGGTTGGGGCAGGGCTCGGCCCGGACGTTTGCCGGGTGCGACCTGTATGCGTCGCTGGCGGCATGCGGCGAGCATCTCTTGTCGTTCGGCGGTCATCAGGCGGCCGCCGGATTGAGAGTGCGCGCCGATCGGGTGGACGCCTTCCGCGAGGCGTTCTGCCGGCACGTCGCCGAAAACCATGTCGTCCGCCACGACGATCTCGAACTTTCCGTCGATGCCGAGGTGCGGCTTGCAGACCTCACGGTGCGGGCGGTGGAGGAGCTCGACCGGCTGGGCCCGTTCGGCAAGGCGAACCCGCGGCCGGTGCTCGCCAGCAGCCATGTCGAGCTGACTGAGCCGCCGCGAAAAATGGGCGAGGGAGAAAGGCACCTGAGCCTGCGCGTGCGGCACTACGGGAAGACGCTGCGCGCGGTGGCATTCGGTCGGGGCGAATGGGCCGACAAGATCGCCGCCACGACCGGGCCCCTCGCGATCAGCTATGCCGCGGGCATCAATCGTTTTCGGGGTCAGGCGAACGTCGAGCTGCAATTGCTCGATTGGCGCGGGGCCGGGGATTGACGAACGTCGATATGCGAATGTCGAATTCCGAATGTCGAATCAATTGACGAATTAAGGGCCCGAATCGCAAAGTGTCGGCGTCTGGTCTGCCTTTCGATGAATCGACGTTTTCCGGACCAGCTCGACACACGCGACCCAGGATGGATTTTACCCCGCTGCGAGGAGGGGGCTACGCATCCGCAAGCATGCCGGCGGCACCTCAACAGCTCAGGCTTGTAAAACACCTCGCCGCCCGCGGGATTACCGACCGGCGGGTGCTGGAGGCGCTCGCCCGCGTTCCGCGCGATCGCTTTGTGCTGCCGGAATACGCCTCGGGCGCCTGGGACGATCGGGCGCTGCCCATCGAAGCGGGGCAGACAATCAGCCAGCCGTTCATGGTGGCGCTCATGACGCAGGAGCTGCGGCTGGGGGGCGACGAAACGGTGCTGGAAATCGGCACTGGCAGCGGCTATCAGGCGGCCATACTGGGGCAGCTCTGCCGGCGGGTGATAACGGTCGAACGGGTCGCCGAACTGGCCGAAAAGGCGCACCACACGCTGGCCCAATTGGGGATCTCGAACGTCGAATGCCAGGTGGGTGACGGCAGCCTGGGGTGGCCGGCGGAGGCCCCTTACGACTGCATCATCGTCACGGCCGGTGCGCCCGAGATGCCGTTGGAGCTGTACCGGCAGCTCAAACCGGAAGGGAGGCTGGTGATTCCGATCGGCGTCGACCAGCCGCAGATCTTGCAGACGATCGTCAAGCGCGAACAGGGCCCGCTGGTGATCGACGTGTGCGAGTGCAGCTTTGTGCCGCTGATCGGCAAAGACGCCTGGCCGGGCCAGCCGGCCGACTGAGGGAGGGCGGTGTCCTCGTGCGCGCTAAAGCGCGAGCGAGGGTGGGGTCGTGCCCCGGCCGCTTGGCAACGGCCGAGGCACTGCACTTCCGGGGCGTGCGGTACGTCAGAATTCCCCGACCACGTCTCCTGCCGCGCGGGTTGCGAGTCGCTGATAGACGCCCAGGTCGATGTTGGTGCTGACGAATCGCACGGTTCCGTCACCCAGCAGAAAATGGGCGCCGCCCACATGGTGGCTGCTGAAATCGTCGAAGTGATTGGCGGGATGATTGGGGGTGTGATCGGTGCTGCCCAGAATTCTGACTGCCGCCTCTTCGCCCGTGGGAATCACTCCCACCCAGGTCGAGAACCAGCCGGCGCCTGCCGCCGTCCGCCGCTCGCCTGTGAGAAACGTGTTGCTGACTCCGTCGGAGATGTCGGCGAAACGGACGCGGCTGTTATGAAAGAACGTGCCGTTGGAGCTGCACTGAAACCCCGGCAACTGCCCCTCGCACGAATCGATTTCGAGAGTGCCGAAGCAGGCGACGTAGCTGGCGGTCGCGAGTTCGGCCAGCGCATTTCCGCCTGCATTCGAAATCGTGAATTTGTCCGGCCCGACATCCGACGGGCAGCGGTAGATCGGCAGCACGTGCGTGCGGAACTGGGCGTTGGCCGGATCGGCCGTCGACAGCCCGAAGTTGAACTGATTGTATAGTGGCGACTGATCGACCTGGGGCAGAATCTTCGACGCCCAGCCCCAGCCGTTCAAGCCGTCGACAAACACCCGCCGCGTGGCCGGGTCGACGCCGATCCAGGCTGAGGGAAGCACGTTGTACGCATCGTGATAGTTGTGCAGCGCCAGGCCGATCTGTTTGAGGTTGTTCTTGCACTGCGTGCGGCGGGCCGCTTCGCGGGCCTGCTGCACGGCTGGCAGCAAGAGGGCCACCAGCACGGCGATGATGGCGATGACCACCAATAATTCGATCAGCGTGAATCCTGAGCGACGGCGAGACATGATTATGCGTCCTTCCGAAAATGAAAACAGGAATAAAGCCGCAACAAGCGATATTGACCTGAACCGCCAAGAAACGGCTGCGAAGTCAGAAAACGGATCATGAATCCGTTCGGGAAAATTGGGTCACACGGGCGAGCCGAACGATCCGCCCTGCGGGAACGGCCGCACCCGTGCGGTTGGCCGCCCCGGCTTCGGACGGAAGCCGCGCGACATTGCGCAGCAGCAGTGGCTGCATGGTCGCTTCGGCCGCCTGAAGGCGGGACTACAACCGCGGGCGGTGTTACGACTGCTGCGGCGGCCCGCGCGCCGGATGTTCGGCGGCCAGCGGATTGGCAATGCAAATCGCTTTTGCCGGGGGCTCGAAGGTCGTCAACTGCGACCAGACCTCGAACGTCACAAGGGTCGGCGCGACCGATTTCTGGGCCAGGAACCGGCACACCGCACAACCGTCGTTTGAAAATGGCCGCGGGCTGCCGGGCTGCTCTGGCCGCGGCGACCCGTCAGTGCGGGGGGCGTCTGCCGGGTTGGCCGCGTGCCGGTGCGCGTGGTGAGCGCACTTCGCGTGCTTGTGGCGGCAAGTGTTCGCGCGAGCCGGTTGGGCAGCCGTATCGACCGCACAGAGCGGGCCCTCGCAGCAGCCGTCGCCGTGGTGGTGGAACAGCCCCGTCGCCGTCGCAGCCAGCAGATAGCTGGCCAGCACGGCGGGAACGAACCGGCGATGGAAAGCCGTACGAGACAACATAAGCAGAACCAGCCGGTCGACTACTTGGCGCCCCTGGTGGCGCACATGCAAACGTTGTGCTTGAGCGTCATGGTACACCGCCGGGTACCCTGCAGCAAGCCCTCGTCGCCGCCCTGGCCCCTCTGAACGCGATTCCGGCGCCCGCTATTGCGTCGGAGCCCCCCAACGCCTGGTTGAATCTTCGCGAGGGCAGCGGCGGTCAGTTCGCGAAGTTCCTGCGAATCGCTCGCGGCGAGTAGCTCGAGGGAAGCGGCAGATCAACCAAACAGGCGGCGAACCGGCTGCCCCATGTCGGTGATCGGCACCGGGCGCTCGCCATCGTGCAGTTCCTTCGATGGATCGACCTGCAACGCCGCATAGATGGTGGCGTGCAGGTCGGGGACCGAGACGGGGTCGCGGACGATCGTGCGGGCCAGATCGTCGGTTTCGCCGATCACCTGCCCCGTTCGCAGGCCGCCGCCGGCCAGTACGATGCTGAACGCGCTCGACTGGTGCCCGCGCCCGCCACCGGCGTCGAACTCGGCAGGCCGGCCGAATTCCGTCGCGATGACGACGAGCGTTTTATCGAGCCATTTGACGCGCTCGAGGTCGGTCAGCAGCGTGGCGAACGCGCGATCGAGCTTATCGATCAACAGGTGCTGATCTTTCTGTCCCTCATTGTGCGTGTCCCAGCCGGTGCCGTTCAGAAAGTTCAGATTGAACGAAACTTCGATGAACCGCACGCCCCGTTCGACAAGGCGGCGGGCCAGCAGGCACCGCTGGCCGAACTCGTCGCCGTACGCCTCGCGCAATTCAGAAGGTTCGCGGTCGAGGCGGAACACATCCATGAACCGGGGCCCCGAGAGCCGCAGGCCCTCGACGCCGGCCGCGGCATAGTCTGCGATCTGGCGGTCGCCCTGCTGCCGATCGAGGTATCCGGTGCGCATCATCGCCAGCAGTTCTTCGCGGCGGGCGGCGCGCGACGCGGTGATCTGGGGCGGACGGGTGAGGCCCGTCGGCCCGGCTGCGGTCTCGGTCAGATAGATATAGCCGTATTTCGCCCCCAGAAACCCCGGCCCCCGCGTGACGTTGGGGTAACCCATCACGATATAGGGGGGAACGCCGTCGCCGGCGCTGCCTCGTTCGTGCGACACGATCGACCCCAGCGACGGGTAAATCACCGTGCCGCTGACCGGTCTGCCTGTGTGCAGGCGATTGGTGGCCGCGGCATGTTCGTCGCGGATCTCGTGATGAACGGTACGAACGAGCACCGCGCGATCGAGTAGCGCCGCAGAACGCGCGAGGTGCGTGCAGACGTTGGCGCCGGAGATTGCGGTGGGGATGGCGTCGTAATACGAACCGGGCTGTTTGGCCCCGTCGCCGCGACGCTTCGGGTCCCACATGTCGAGGTGACACGCGCCACCCCCCAGCCAGATGAAGATGCACGCCTCGGCCGACCCGCGCACTGGCACCTGGGCGACTAAGGGCTCGTCGGCGATTGCGCGGGATCGACGGCCGACTCCGGGCAGGGTCGTGGCGGCTGCGACAGCCCCATATTGGCCGCTACGGGTCAGGAATTCGCGGCGGGTGCTTGGCATGCGACTCGCGAGTCTCCCTTTGAAGGCCCTCAATGGGATCACGGCACAAACACGAATTCGGGCGAATTCACCAGGGCCCACACCACGTCTTCCATCCGTTCCCTCCACTCTGAGCTCAGACGACCGGTGGGCGGGTCGCCTTCGCGGGCGACTCGTTCCAGTTCGAGCTTGATGCGAGTCGCCTCGGGGCTTAAGTGGTTCGACCAGGAGACGCCGGTTGCGGTTGCCGATCGGCGCGTCGCAGCGGTCTTTTCGGCGGCGATCTGGCGCTCGGCATACCCCTCGCGCAACAGGTTTGCAAACGTGCGCCGTTCGTCGTCTGTCGGTGGCCTGGTCAGCACCCGCAGGAAGAGGGTTTCGACCAGCCTCTCTACGGGCTGATCCTCAAGAGCCAAGTCGGTCAGCGAACTGTCGTCAGACAGGGTCACGATTCGGCCTCCCACGACGCCATTCGCCAGGACCATGGGTTGCAGGGCAGTCGCCAAATCTTCGCGCACAGTCTGGGGATTTTGCCGCGACTCGCGCCACCCGAATGCCGTGAGCAGGTCGACGACGCTCTGGGCGACCGGCAGCGACAGGGCGGGGCGGTCGCGCTCGTTTGAAAGCGATGTGAATTCCCAGGCGCGTCGCGGAGTTCCCAGATTCTGCATTTCACTGACGGGCCGCCGCGCTTCGGGGTCCATCGTCAGCTCTTCGCTGTGGAACTCTTTTCCGGCGACGAGAAACAGGGTATCGACCAGTTGCTCGGCCGAGAGCCTCCGCCGCGCGGGCGACGCAAACAGGCGTCTCTCAGGTGCGTTTTCGGGGTGCTGCGGCGCTTGCGCAATCGCCCGCTGGTAGGTGTGCGACTGAAAGATGAGCCGCGCGACGTGCCGCACGTCGTAGGCGTGCAAAACAAACTCGCGTGCCAGGTAATCGAGCAATTCAGGATGCGAGGGGCGCGAGTTGTGCCAGTCGTCGACCGGCTCGACAAGCCCCACCCCCAGATCGCGTTGCCACAGCCGATTGACGAGCACCTGGGCGAAGCGTGCGTTGCCCGGCGCGGTGATGATCGCCGCCAGCCGTTCGCGCGAATCATCGGCATTGACTACGAGCCCGGCCGGCAGCTCGGCTGAGGCCAGTTCGGCGAAGGGCCACGCGGGGTCGACGGGCACCCCCGGCTCCAGAGTCACCTGTACCAGCGGCCGTCGCGACCGTTCGGCGGCGATCACGGTGCTGGTGGCGGGAACGGCCTGCGGTTCGCGCGCGAGCATTGCGGCGAGACTGAACAGGTCGTGCTGGCGGAACGGGTGAAACGGCGCATCGTGGCACCGGGCGCATTGCAATTCGACGCCCAGAAACGCTTTGGCGATGATGTGTGCTTTTGATGCCGGCGGCGAATCATTCTGTGTGGCGACGGCGAACCCGGCTGGCCCACCGCTCCATCGGCCGCTTTCCATCCCGATCAGTTCCGTCGCGAACCGGTCGAACGGCTTGTTGTCGAGAAACGACTCGTGAATCCACCAGCGGAAGGGGCCGGTGTTGTTGAGCGTCGGCTTGAGAATACCGGGGTTCTCGGCCAGCACGTCCTGCCAGTAGCCGACCCAGTGATCGGCCCAGCGCGGGTCCACGAGCAGCCGTTCGATGGCGCGCGACCGGCGCTCGGCCGGCCCGTCGGCCAGAAAGCGGCTGATCTCATCAAGAGTCGGCACGACGCCGACCGTGTCGAGCGTGATGCGACGCAGAAACGTCAGGTCGTCGCACAGCTTGCCCGGAGCGATTCCCTCGGCTTCAAGCCGGGCATTGATGAAACGGTCGATGGCGTTGTGCGTGGCGTCGGCCCGTTGCACATCGGGCGCCGTCGGCCCGGGGCGATCGGCCACGGCAAGCCGCGCGATTTTATGCCGCTCTTTCCAGAAACCGGCGTCGCGCTCGGCTGCGGCGCGCCGCGCGGCGATATCGTCAACCCGCTGCCGCTCGCGGCACGATTGCACGTAATTCTGCCAGCCCAAGTCGGTGCAGGGGAGCATCTCGCCGGGGCCAAGCAGGCGCGGGGTTGCCGACCCATCGTCGACGGCGACGCAGACTTCACCCAGTTCGGGCCGCAACTGCTTGCCCCCCACAATGGCCAGCAGGCGGAATTCGTGCGGCCTGCCGTCGAAATTCACAACGGCCGACTGTTCCTGATGCCCGGTTGGCAGTATGGCGAGCGGGCCGATGGGGTTTCCGGCCGGTTGCGGCACATGCTCGTGCCCGCTGGCATTGGCGTTAAGAAACACGGTTTCGACGACGACCTTGCCGTCGACGAGCAGCCGGGCGGCGTTCTTCGATCGCAGAACCAGGCGCATCTCGCCCGCAGGAAGCGCGACCTGGGCCACCGCCGACAGAGCAAATGGGGCGGCACGATCGGCCGGGGTACCCTGGGCCGAATACTTCCGCGGCACAGAGACCAGCCCGAAGGCGGGCAGTTCGAAGCGTTCGACCGCGGCGGGAAGCTCGAAATCCCATGATCGCTGCTCAGGCAGGCCCTCAAAAACCTCGACTGCGACTACGGCTGGATTTTCGGCGGGCGTCTCGCCGGCATTGACCGCGTGCAGTGCGATTGCCGCCAGCGCACAGACCGCCAGAGCGGCTGAAGGAATTCTCGAGCGAGGGGCCGGATGTCGCGTCATGCCGACGAACCTGCCAGGGGGGAGGGCCCTATGCGGAACTCACCCATAGAGTAAGCGCCCGGCACGTCGCGCCGCAAGCGCCAGCCTTCGACGCGGATTGGGTACTCAGCCCGTTCCCGCGCCCCGATCGAAATCCTGCAGGTCGCGCAGGTAGAGGGCCAGCGTGGCATGCAGCGTTTCGCGCCCGATCGTCCACCGGGGCTGTTCGTCGGTATAGCGGTGGCAATGGTCAACCAGCAGCCGGTGCACGAACTTGAACAGGTGCCTGGGCACGCGCAGCTTCTCGAGGGCGGCGATCAATTCGGCGTCTGAAACCGATTCGTCGAACAGGTCTCGCAATCGCGGCTTACCGTTCGACGTCGATTCGCTGCAGGCCCGCAGCCGGTCGTTGGCAACGTCGTACAGCGACTCGCCCGTCCATTGCAGAGACCGCACCAGGTTTTGCTTGTCGAGCCGCGAGCGCTCGAAGAATTCCTTGTCTTCGCGGCCCAGGTGGTAGCTGACTTCGATCGGCAACAGCAGCTTGAAGCCGATGCCGGGGTGTTTCAGGAACTTATTGTCGAGCAGCGGCCAGAGGAAATCGCGCATGCGATCGACCGAGCCGTTGATCAGGTGCGGTTCATCGACTCGATCAACCAGCACCACGATGCCGGTGTAACCGAGCGAGCGGAGGATCGCCTGAAACTTGTTGAGCATCTCGTAGCGGTCGTCGCTGCGTTCTTTATCGGGGATGGGCTGATCGAGCAGCTCGCGGCGCGGAATCTTCGCGAGCAATTGCCGCAGAATGTTCGGGTGATGTTCAATCACCCGCACTTGCCGCGTCGTCCGCCACGAGCGCCACAGCAAAAGGCCGTGCCGCCAGAGCCAGGGAACCCAGCCGGCGGCGATGATGGCCCACGGGGCCCACCTGCTGTAGAGGCGGGGCAGTTCGTTCCAGAGGGCGAGGCCGGCGATTGTGCCCACCGTCACCCCCAGGCCCAGGGCGCGATCCCAGAAGGCGTTCCAGTTGCGGTAGCGCAGGCGGCGTTTCAGAGCGCTCCAGCGCTCGCGCTTAGGGGCCGAGAGCGTGTGGTCGTAGAGGGCCGCCAGCAAGAGCAGGTCGCGGCGCTGCAGGCGAGGCAGGTCGGCCACCCGGGCCGGGGCGATGCGTTCGGCTTCGGTGGGCGATTCGAGAATCTGGTCAATCAGGCGCGTCACACCCAACGTCAGAATGGCGTCCATGTGGTCCCACAGCCGCCAGTTGGCCAAGGAGCGTTCGGGCCGGCGTTTGCGGCCCGAAAGCCGCTCGCGAAAACTGTCGAGAAAAGGGTTGAAGTCGTCGTAGCGGATAACGAACACGCGATCGTCAGCGCGGCCGCGGTTGTGTCGATCGAGCTGCTCGGCAATTTGCAGCCGCAATGCCGTCTTGCCGGCCCCTTTTTCACCGAAGACGACCGTTGTCGCAGGGTCGTCAGGGGCCCCCATGATTTTGTCCCAGGCGGGGTGGAAAGTGCCTTCGATGCAGTGTCGTTTGAAGACCGGGTCGGTCTGCGCGTCCTCCTGCCCGAAGGGGTTCTCTTTGATTCCGTGATGGGCCAGAAACTGCTGGACTTTCATAGGGCGGTCGTCAGGTTTTTGAAATTAGTATTCGGCTGCAGCGCTTTTCGTGCCGATTTGACGTGGCAGCAATGATTTGCGGCGGTCGGCGTGATACCAGCCCGCTCCCCCGCTCGGTTGCAAACGCGGCCGCAACTCTCTTAAATCACGCCGTGACATGGCAAAAGACCGGCAGGACCTGCTGAAAATCTTGTGCCGTGTTTGTAACGGGATCGCTGTTTCTCTGCAAAGGTGAGGCGCATGCGTTTGTTTGAGACGATGAAGTCAAGGGGCCTGAAATGGTTGATGCTGGCAGGATTTGCTGCGAGTATTCTGGGCTGCGCGCCCGATGCTTCAACTCCAGCCAAGCCGGCGGGCGCGGTGAAGACGTCCCCGCAGAATCAGGCCGGATCGACGGAATCGCTCGACCCGACCGGAAACTAAAGTTGCGGTAAGGTGCCGACAAGCGCAGCGCCGTCGCACCGTCTCTGGGTGTCGCCGAGTCGCGCGGCGTGACTGCGCTTCGCTGGTCACAACCTGCTGCTGCCCGCCGTAGTCCGGGTCGCCGACCCGGACATTTTCGCGTGCGGGTCGGCGACCCGCACTACGAATGCCCTCACCACGCTTCGTCAGGCAAACGCCGCGATCCCGGTCAGCTTCTCTCCCAGGATGAGCAGGTGCATGTCGTCAGTCCCCTCGTAAGTCTTTACGCTTTCGAGGTTACACATGTGGCGAAAACACTGATGCTCGTCGAGAATGCCGACTCCCCCCAGAATGTCACGTGCCGTGCGGGCAATCTCGAGCGCCATTTCGACGTTGTTCCGCTTGGCAATTGAAATCTGCCAGTGCGTCGCGCGGCCCGCGTCTTTCAGTTGGGCCAGGCGATAGGCCAGCAATTGGGCCTTGGTTAGCTCGGTCGCCATCAGCGACAGCTTTCGCTGCACAAGCTGAAACGCCGCCAGCGGCCGGCCGAATTGAATTCGCCGCCCGGCGTACTCGCGCGCCTCTTCGAGGCAGGCCATCGCCGCCCCCAAAACGCCCCAGGCGATGCCATACCGGGCATGGTTGAGGCACAGCAGCGGCGACTTCAACCCCTGAGACGCCGGTAGAATTGCGTCGGCCGGCAGTTCGCAGTCGGTGAAGGCCAGGCGGCTGGTGTTCGCGGCTCGCAGCGACAGTTTGCCTTCGATCAACTCGGCTGAAAATCCGGGCAAGCCCCGTTCGACCAGAAACCCGCGAACGGCCGCCGCACTCTCGGCGACGACGCCGGTCAACCCATCGACCTTGGCCCACACGACCGCCACGTCGGCCTCGGTCCCCAAACCGATCCACATTTTCTGGCCATTCAACACGTAGCCCCGGTCGGTCTTTCGGGCGCGTGTCGTCATGCCGCCGGGGTTCGACCCGTGATCGGGTTCCGTCAGGCCGAAGCAGCCCAGTTTTTGGGCCTGCGCCATCGCGGGCAGCCAGCGTCGCTTCTGGTCTTCCGACCCGAACATGTGAATGGCGTTCATGGCCAGGGCCCCCAGGACCCACGCGAACGTCCTGAGGCCGCTATCGCCGCGTTCAAGCTCCTGCATCACGAGGCCATACTGCAGGGCGGTGAGCCCTGCGCAACCGTAACCCGCGATGCTGCCCCCGAAGGCCCCCAGCGGGGCCAATTCGCGAACCAGCTCGAGCGGGAATGTGCCCTGGGCGAAATGGTGGCGGACGATCGGCAGGTATCTGCGCTCGACCCAGTCGCGCACCTTTGTGCGAAGTTCGAGGTCCTCAGGCGACAACAGGTCGTCGAGGTTATACAGATCGACACCCTGAAACGGCATCGCGCTCTCCCTGATCCTGTTTCCGCTGGACTTCGATAGCCTGTCGCGCCAAACTACCGGTTTCTTCGCAACATCGTTTCAATCGATCTGTCGCGCGTTTGGCGCCGGCGAAACGGATTTTAGCCAACCGGGGGAAATCGAACACCGTGGAAACCATCAAGCAGAGATTGAATCGCGGCGAATTGCTGCTGGTGGCCTCGGCCGGCCGTATTCTGCACCACAATTTGCTTCAGATGATCGGGTTGCGGGGCGGGTTTCATGCCGTCTGGCTCGACCTCGAGCATATGGATCATTCCACCGAGAAGATCGAAGTCGCGACGCTGGCCTGCCGCAGTCAAGGGCTCGATACGTTCGTCCGCCTCCCCCCGACCGACTACGCCATCATCACCCGCGCGCTCGAAGCCGGCGCAGGGGGCGTGATGGCGGCCCAGGTGCGGTCGGCCGCACAGGTTGACGAGATCGTGCGCTGGGCCAAGTTTCATCCGCGGGGGTGCCGGGGCCTGAATACGGCCGGGTGGGACGCGCGGTTTGCCACGATCGCGCCAAAGCCGTTTGCCGAGCAGGCGAACCGCGAATCGTTTATCGCCATTCAGATCGAAACGCTCGACGCGCTGAACGAGGTCGAAACGATTGCCGCGGTCGACGGCGTCGACCTGCTGTTTCTAGGGCCGGCCGACATGAGCCAGAGCCTGGGGGTGATCGGCGAGTTCACGCACCCGCATTGCATCGCGGCGATCGACCGGATCGCGGCCGCCTGCGCTAGCGCCGGGAAGCCCTGGGGCGTGCTTCCCCCGAACCCCGAATACGCCGCAATGTGCGTCGACAAGGGGTGCCGAATGCTGTCGATCGGGGCCGATCTGAAGATCGTCAACGCCGGAATTGACGCCGTGAAATCGCAGTACGCGCGGTTTTTCAAGTGAGCGCCTCACGGCAATGTCGGGCGAGGCGGTCGAAGCAGGAGCTTCACCGGTCGGGGCGTTCCCCAGCGGGAGCTGGGGAACGAGGCAATAATCGCCTGGCCCAAACGTTCAGGTCGAGCCGGCGAACGAGGGTGTCCTTACCGCGACGGCGAATTCTTCAGATACGCCGCCGCCATTTCGCCGCGTATGCGACGCCGCAGGTCGGGTGAGAGCAGGGTCGTGTGGTCGCGCTCAGGGATCAGCTCCACGACAGCGTCGCTTCCGAGGCTCTCAAGCGACTCTTTGAGCAGCCGCGTGGCGCCTTCAAGGTAGAACGTGTCGCGTTCACCCATGAAGACGTGCAGCCTGCCCGCGATTTTCGGGGCCAACTCGGGCCAGCGCGACTCGAGAATCAGACGGATATCGTACTCTTTCCAGTGTTGAGCGAGGGCGGTCTCGACGACCCCCGTCTTGCGGTCCCAGATGCGCACCGGACGGCCGTCGGCGCCGCGGGGGCTGAACACGGCCTCAAAGCTGTGGAGTTGCCCACCCGGCCCCAGAACTTCTTCCATGTGGTCGAAATCGTCGTACCAGACCAGCACCTGGTCGCGCTGACGTGCGATTGGCCTGCGGTTTCCCTCGCGGTCGCGATACATATTTTCAACCGGTTGGTACAGGTCGATCCGTTGAAATTCTCGGAAATCGACCGGGTCGGGCGCCGTGCTCCATACCCCGCCGAACTGCTCGGGATACGTGACCTGCAACCACAGCGTGCTCCACCCGCCTGAGGAATGCCCCGTAAGAAACCTTGCGTGAGGCGCTGCGACCGTGCGATACCGTCGCTCAAACTCGGGTATGAATTCCGTAACGAGTGCCGCCCCGACCGGCCCGTTGTTGGCCGAGTCGGCGAAGCAGTGATGCCCGAGCGGGCACCCCGGGTCGAGCCTCACCCGCACGAACTCGACATCTCCTGCGTTGGCGTCTGCGACAGGGTCGTCGCGCGTCTCGCTCGTATGCGAGCCCCCAAATCCGGGCACGATGAAGATCACCGGGTACCGCCGCGCGGGTTCTTCGTAATAGCTGGCCGGCAGCAGGACGGCGGCGCGCAGCGAGACTTCGCGGCGGTGGAACTCGCTGAGCCGGGGGCTGGGCACTTCCAGCAGCTTGCACCATTTCGTCTCCGGAAACGCCGGTGCTTCGACCAACTGGTCGATCGTCAGCCGCGCCGCGAGGCGCCCATCGTTCTCGGCAAGATCCATCGCGGCGCTAAAGCCGTTACCGGGACCGGTTCCCACGCGGCGTTCGAAGGGGTTGAAACGAGCGACCGCCTGCACGCGGTGGCCTGCCAGATCGAGCCGGGCGAGGGGCTGGGGAAAAGCCAGCATCCAGTCGGCGATCGCCGGATCAAAGGTCAGCGGCTCGTCGGGCTTCCAGTTTTCGATGTCGACGGCGACAAAGGGTTCCGGATGAAACCAGTCGGGCCCGAACCGAGGCTCGGCAACCTTATCTTTATCTTTCGAAAAGAACAGGTACACGCGCCCCGAATAGGGCTCGCGGCGAACCGTTCGGGAGAAGGTGACCTCAATGCGCGCGTCGGCCGCGTGGGCGACGGCGACCGCCAGGCATACGAACAGGCTCAGGCCGCAGCGGATCATGAAAAACGGCAATCTCGGCAGGCAGCGGGGCATGGTATCGGGTGGCCCGGAGTGGGTGAGAGAGTATACTCGATCGCTGGGTCGCGCAAAGCACTCGCGCGTTGATGTGTGGTTATTTCGCACGCTTCGGCAGTTGAATCCTCGAAAGTTGCGTCGTCATGTCGGATACTTCTCCCGCACTCGATCTGCTCGTTGTTGCACCGCACCCCGATGATGCCGAGATCGGGGTCGGGGGCACCATCTTGCGGGCAAAGGCCGAGGGGCTGCGGGTCGGCATCGTCGATCTCACCAACGGCGAGCCGACACCGTTTGGCAGCCCTGAAACGCGGGCCGCCGAAACGGCCGCGGCGAGTCAGATCTTGAAAGTGGATTGGCGCCAAAACCTGGGGTTGCCCAACCGCAAGCTGGAACCGACGCTCGAAGCCCGCGGGGCTCTGGCCGGCGTGTATCGACTGACGCGGCCAAAAGCGATCTGCCTGCCCTATTGGGAAGACGCACACCCCGACCACGTCGCCGCCACTCAACTGGCGGAGGCCGCCAGGTTCTGGTCGAAGCTGACCCGTACCGACTTTCCGGGCGAGCCCTGGTGGCCGCCGCGGGTCTTGTACTATTTCAGCATCCACCTGCGCATTCATCCGCGGCCTGCGTTCGTGATGGATATCAGCAGCCAGCTCGATGAGAAAATGCGCGCGATTGGCTGCTATGAGAGCCAGTTTGTAGTCGGAAGGTCGCAGCAGTTTCCGACGCCGCTCGACGACATCCGCGACCGCGCCCGCTATTGGGGCTGGACGATCGGCGTCGCGTATGGCGAGCCGTTTGCCAGCCGAGAAGAAATCGGCCTCAAGGGGTTGGGCCCGCTGTTGCCGTGAGGGCAGAGGACGGTACGCGAGTGCCCCGGCCGCTCAAAGCGGCCGGGGCACTGCACCCGCAGTTCCCGAGAATTCGGCGTCATC
>JBQTIL010000099.1:0-4519 GCA_052388175.1 Planctomycetaceae bacterium
GAGCCCCGAGCAGACGTCGGGTCAGCGGGCCGTGTTGGACCATCGCACCGACATCTATTCGCTGGCGGCCACGTTCTACGAGCTCGTGACGCTGGAACCGGTGTTCGAGGGCGAGACGCGGCAGGAGTTGATGTACCAGATTCTGCACCAGGAGCCCCGGCTGCCCCGGCAGGTCAATCGCGCGATTCCAGCGGAACTCGAAACGATCGTGTTGAAGGCGCTCAGCAAGACGCCGGGCGACCGGTATGCGACGGCGGCGGACCTGGCGGCCGACGTGCAGCGGTACCTCGACGACCAGCCGATTCATGCGCGGCGGCCCTCGCTGGTCGATCGAGCCCGCAAGTGGTCGCGCCGGCACCCGTCGGTGGTGGTGGCTTCGGTTCTATCGTTGACGGTGCTTGCCGTCGGGTTGTTGATCAGCAACCGGCTGATTTCACAGGAGCAACAGAAGACAGCCGCGGCACTGAATGATGCCGAAGCCCAGCTTCGGCAGGCACGTCAGGCGATCGACTCTCTGATACTGATCAGCGAGAAAGAGCTGGCGAATGAACCTGTGGCGCGGGCTGGCCGGCTGCTGCTGCTCGAAACGGCGCTCGACTATTACCGAAATCTGATCGTGCTGCGGCTCGGCAACTCGGTCTCAGATGCCGAGCTGGCGGCGGTGCAGCAGCGAGTCGAGCGCACGTTGGGCGAACTGACGGTGCTGATGGATGAGTCGACCATTCTGAACATGCACATGGCAATGTCACTCATGTGCAGTCCTCTTGTGCAAGATGACCTCGGCGTGTCGGGGGAGCAGCGCGAGCAGATTGCAGCGTTGTGGCAGGAGTGGTCAAACGATTGCGTTCTGGCGATCGAGAGAACTTCTGACGGCAACAGTCTCCGCGACCAATTCGTTCGGATGTCGGAGCAATACCATGTCCGCATGGCCGCACTTTTCTCATCGCAGCAACTCAGTCGGGTCGGACAGATTGCCTTGCAGTGCTGTGCGCTAGTCACATTCTGCGACAGCCAGGCGGTGGCGCGATCATTGCAACTGCCGCGCGACCTCGGAGGTGCGCCCGGTGGCATCAATTACAAGAAGCAAGGCCGAATGCCGACACCGCCGCAACCACCCGGTTCGCCAGCGAATCAAGACGACCTGGCGAATTTGAACCTGCAGGATGCATTCGTGCTCGTCCTCAATCATTTCACCGACAACTGGCGCAGGCTATCGGGGGCGCCCTTCAGCGGATTTCTAGACCAGTCAGATTCCCGGATCGCCGTTCCGCCGCTGTTCTCGGCACGGCCGGAGGATTGATTCGACAGCAGTTGGGGTTTGTCGGTTTCGTTTTTTGTTGTCCTGTTTCCAATTAGAAAAGGAGAACGCAGATGTCGAGTCGCAAACGCGGGTTCACATTGATCGAGTTGTTAGTCGTCATTGCCATCATTGCCGTGCTGATCGCCCTCTTGCTGCCGGCCGTGCAGCAGGCGCGCGAGGCGGCACGTCGCACGCAGTGCAAGAACAACCTCAAACAGATCGGGCTGGCCATCCACAACTACCACGACACCCACAACATCTTTCCGCACGCCTTTTACGACAGAGAGACGAACAACGGTCCTCCGCCCAACGTCGCGAGTTGGGCGTGGTCGACGATGATTCTGCCGTTCATCGACCAGGCGCCTTTGTACAATTCGCTCAACCCCGGTCCGCGAAGGCTGGAGGCGGTGGCCTCAGTTCAGGCCGATATCGCCCTCCTGCAGACCAGCCTGCCTGTGTACCAGTGTCCGACCGACACCGGCCCGACGCCCAACACGCTCAGGCCGTTTGCGGTTCTAGGCACGATCGCCACAGCCGCGGCCCCCATCTTCATGGGAAAAATGAACTACATGGGTGGCGGAGGCAACAGCAACTACCTGACAGGCCTGATCATCGCCCCGAATAACGGTTCCGTACGAATTCGGGACGTCACCGACGGGTTGAGCAACACGTTCCTGGCGGGTGAGAAGGGAACGCAGATCAGCAAAGGGGGTGTGACGATTCCGACAGCCGCCGGCGTCTGGCCCGGATGCAGCAACGCCGCCTCGACAGCGCCTTTCGGTACAACCGGCCCCCACACGGTCACGGGTCAGACGCAGTGGCGAATGATGGACGGGTTCAACACCACCTTTGTCAACGTGCCCGATCAGGCTTACAGCAGTAAGCACGTCGGTGGCGCCCAGTTTGTACTGGCTGACGGCGCCGTGCGGTTCGTCAACGAGAACATCCAGTTCCTGACGACGCCGCTGAATCTCGACCCGGCGATCATTGCGTTTATTCAGTCGATTCCGGGGCTCGGAACGATTCAGGGCGGCCCTCCGACGGCCGCGAACTGCGGTACCTACAACCGGCTGGGAGATCGCAGCGACGGGCTTCCCGTCGGCGACTTCTAGCCGTCGCTGCCGCGGCTGACGGAAACGCGCATTCCAAATCCTGACCTTTCCCGGCGTGCCGGGAAAGGTCGGGGTTGGTTTGCAGAGTTCGTGTATCTCGCACCCGTCGCACGCCACGCGAGCGCCGTCGGCCCCTGCAGTACCTGCCGATTTGGCCCTTTTCGTGTTGAGTATCTTTTGTCCATGCATTTGCAGGAGTGCCGCGCCATGATTGGTTGCCTTCATAGCGGAAATTGGATCGGGCGGCTGTTTGGCGCGACAGTTCTCGCGGCGCTGTGCGGCTGCGGAGGGGCCGAGAGCCAGTACAATGAGCTGGCGAAGACGCAAACCGACGCCCGCGGCACTCTGGAAGCTCAAGGCGCGAAAATTTCCTCCAAGTTTCTGCCCGTCGTCGGTGAATCGCTCGTGATCGATCTCAGCGGTTCGAAAAGCATCACGGATGGCACTTTTGAAGCCTTGCGACAGACCGGAAGAATCATTTCGGAACTCGATCTGAGCAACACGAATGTCAATGACTCGCAACTTGCCATTCTAAACGACAAAGAGCTCTCGGGCGGGTTGGCCCGATTGAACCTCAGCGACACCGAGATCACTGACAAGGGGCTTGAGAACATCACGCTGATGGGTTTTTTGGGCGAACTCAATCTTAAGAACTCCAAAGTGACTTCAGACGGCATCAAGTCGTTTCTGAAAGCCCGCGCAGAGAACCCGGCGGTGCAGTCCAAGAGGCCGAGAATCAGGCAGTAGCTTTTGCCGCACGATATTCTGCCCGAGTGCGAATGCCGCCACCAACGCCTTCTGCCGCGAGTATCCGCCTGGCAGCGTTGTGCTGCGGTGATGAACAGGCCGCCCCCGGGGAGCCTTCGTCGCCAAACCCCCCGGCGTCCCATGGTGCTGCAGACGCGGCCTCGCAACCGCAGCGGCGCGCCGAAAATCGAGTCGATTTGGCGCGTTCCGCGGTGTTTTCCATGAACCTCCTGCCCGCCAGGACCGTCATCAAGACGGCGCTGGCGCAATTCCTGGGCCGCTTTCTGAAGCGATGAAGGGCACGAGGGCGCAGCGCAGGCCCACAGCCAATCGATAAAGTGACTGGTAATGACGGTACATATCCCCCTTTCGGGAAGCAGGCTCAATGGCCGACACGCTTCTCATACGCCCCTCTCGCAGCGACGATATCGACGGCGTCTTTGCGGCGGTGCGCGAGTCGATCAACGAACTGTCGTCCTGGATGCCCTGGTGTCACCCAGAGTACGCGCGCAGCGAGACGTTGGCTTGGGTCGAAAGTCGCCCCGCCGCATGGGACGCCAAAACCGACTTCTCGTTTGTGATTGAATCGGAAACAGGGGAAATCCTTGGGGCGTGCGGCCTGGACCGCATCGAACACACAAACGGCACGGCAAGTCTTGGTTATTGGGTGCGAACTTCGGCCACCGGTCGCGGCGTCGCCACCCAAGCCACGACGTTGTTGCGCGAGTGGGCATTCCACCACACCGACTTGCACCGCCTCGAAATCATGGCGGCTGTCGGCAATGTCGCCAGCCAGCGCGTGGCCGAAAAGGCGGGGGCGACGCGAGAAGGAGTGCTTGCACAGCGGCTTGTTGTACGAGGCCGCAAGCACGACGCCGCACTTTTTTCGATCATTCGTGGATCGGGAGAATGACTTTCCGGAATCGACGCTGACGCCAGGCGGTCTGGCAATCGCCTGCAAAGCGATTGGAAGCGGGTTCGACTCCCACCGGCGTCTCTTAATACGACAGCGCACTTTGTCACAATGGGCAAGACGACATCGACGTAAGTCCTTATTTCTCGTTCGTTGGGCCAGCCAAAATTGCCAAGGTGCGCTGTCGTATTAAGAGGCAAGCTCGCTGACGTCGTCCGTTCCAGCGGCGCACGGGCCGCCGGCCCGCATTTGCAAGAATGAGGGCCGGATCTGTGCTGCGTGCGTTCCGAACATGGGTTCTGACCGTGCGGCGTCAATGGCGGTTAGCTCAGTGGTAGAGCACCGGGTCCATAACGGGCTTTGCGCGCCGGACGCGATGGGTTAGACCATCGGTGGACGAAGTCGAGCGACATCGAGATCGCAAGCTCAAGGAGGAGCGTGAGATGG
>JBQTIL010000100.1:0-4222 GCA_052388175.1 Planctomycetaceae bacterium
TGCTCCCGGTGGGATTTGTTTTGTGAAAAATTCTAAAAACGCGCGGGCGCCCCCGCCCCCCCCCGCGGGGTATGGGGTGGGTTGGGGGGGGCGAGTCCCGGCACGCCGGGAGTCGACATTGGAAAACACCCCCACCCCCGACCCCTCCCCCGTCCAGGGGGAGGGGAGTGGAAGATTTGCAGATACCGATGTTCCCGGAGGCGAGGGGTGGGGGTCGCTCGACCTCACCGGGCGACCGGGCGTCGTGTGCCGCGCCGACAAGCTGATCACTTCCACCGCCGGCCTGCCGCATCTGGCGTCGCAATTATTGGCCGACACCTGGGTCGTTACCTCGCTCGACGCCGCCTTCACCCTCGCCCCCGGCGCCGATCGCTGCCGTTTCGTCACGCTGCAAGGCGAACTGCTGGAACCCAACGGCACGTTATACATCGGCCAGCCCGGGGGCGAAACGGCGCTCGTGTCGCGAAAGATCGAACTCCGCACGGTTCGGCATGACCTCACGAAGCTCGACCGGCAGATCACGTCTGAAGAAGCGGCCCTGGCCGGCGCCGTCGCCGAGATTGACGACAGCGCACGGGCGTTGCAGCAATCGCAGTTTGAACTTGATCTGACGGTGCATCGCGTCGATGCCCTGCGGGCCGACTCGGGCGCCGCCGATCTCGATGCGGCCCGCCTGCGCCGCGACGCCGACGAACGGCAGGCCGAGCTCGGTCAGAGCGCCTCTGAGCTCGACGGCCTGCGGCCCGAGCTGGCGCGGGCCGAGGCGGAAGTCGGGCGGCTGTCAGACAGGCAGCAGCAGTTGGAGGCCGACGTCGCCGCAGGTGAATCGGCCATCGTCGAAGACGAAACGCGGCTGCGCGACGCGCAGGCCGAGCTGAGCGCTCTGGAGCGCGAGTTCGCCCGCGACGAAGAGCGCCTGCAGGGCTTAAGCCAGGCCCGCACCCGGCTCGACGAAGAGCGGTTGCAGCGCGACCTGCACCGCGAAGAGGCCGACCGCCGGCTGAGGCACCTCTCGGAGAAGCACGACCAGATCGCGCTCGAAATCATGAACACCACCGCGGCGCTTGGCGAGCTGGCCGCCCGCAAAGACGTTCTGGCCGCCGACACGCTCGAACTGAAGCGCGAACGCGAGCTGGCACGTCGTATGCGGGGTGAACTGGCTGAACGCGAGCTGCAGGCCAGGCACCAGTTGCGCGACCGCCGCGAACGGGCCCACGCCCTTGAAATGCAGATGACCGATCTCAGGCACCAGTTGACCGGGCTGGCCGACCGTCTGCGCGAAGAGTTTCAGGTTGAACTGGCCGAGGCGGCCGCCTCGGGCGCCTCGGCCCGCGACACACTGCGGCTGGCAGCCACGTCGGAGGCTTCCGACCCGACGATTCCCGAAACGGCCGAGCGGCCCGATGCCGCACCGCTGCCTCCGCTCGACCCTGCCCTGCGCGAGCGGCTCGACGCCGAGAGCGAAGAACAGATCAACCGCCTGCGCCGCAAGCTCAAACAACTGGGCCCGGTCAGCGCCGAGAGCTTAAGCGAGCTCGACGAGCTTGAGGGCCGGTACGCCCGGCTCAACGGCCAATTGCAAGACCTTGTCGCGGCCCGCGACACGCTGGAAGAGATCATCCGCCGCATCAATGCCGAGAGCAAGCGGATGTTCGTCGAAACGTTCGGCCAGATCCGCGCCAATTTTCAAGACCTGTTCCGCAAGCTTTTCGGCGGCGGCGAAGGCGACGTGGTGCTCGAAGACCCCGACGATGTGCTGGAATGCGGCATCGACGTGGTGGCCCGGCCCCCCGGCAAAGAGCTCCGCAGCATTTCGCTGTTGTCAGGCGGCGAAAAGACGATGACGGCCGTCGCCCTGCTCCTGGCCATCTTCAAGACCAGGCCCAGCCCGTTCTGCATTCTCGACGAAGTCGACGCGGCCCTCGACGAAGCGAACGTCGGCCGGTACCTGAACGTGATTCAGGAATTCCGGCAATCGACGCAGTTCATCATCGTGTCGCACCGCAAGCCGACCATGGCCGGCGCCGACGTGCTGTACGGCGTCACGATGGAAGAAGCCGGCGTGTCGAAACGGATGTCAGTGCGGTTCGAAGACGTGAGCGAAGACGGCCAGTTCCGCACGGGCGGCCGGTCGGCGCCCCCCGAGCTCGAATCGGCGGCGTGAGGGCGACGGAGGCGTGCGCTATTTCACGATTTGCCCCGTTGCGCCTGGTTCCCAAGGTCCTCCTCTCGTTGTTCGCAGGGCGTTGTTGGAACAAGAACATCGGCCACAAAGAGGCTCAAAAGTCGCAATCCCGGCGCGCCGGGACTTGTGCCTCTTGAGCTTTCTTGCGGCTCATCATTTTCTTCACGCTGGCCCGGCTGTTTCAGGGATTCGCCGACTGGCAACCCCAATTGGCGACTGCACCCGAGGCCGTGCCGATCAGCGGGAATCAGCGTTCTATGTGCCAACAACGGCTGAAAAAGGTGTCTGGAACTTTGTGAACGCGCCGATTCCGATGGATTCTCGCGGGTGCAGAGAGTTCCAGACACCTTTTTCAACAGGCTGCTAAGCCGAAGGCGCTTGCGGCTGCCGCGGGCTACAGAATCCCCGGCCCTTTGACCTCGATCCCCTTGAGCATCATCTTCAACTGCTCGACGTTGGGCGAGACTTCGAACGCAGCCGCCCGGCTGACGTACTCTTTGGTCACGAAGTGATACAGGCTGTCGTTGAACATCTGCATCCCTTCTTCCTTGCCGATCCGCATCGCGTCGAACAGTTTTTCGTCTTTCTCCTCGATTATCAGCTTCTTGACGGTAGGGTTCAGGGTCATGATCTCGACGATCGGCACCCGCTTGGGCGTCTCGCGAATCGTCGGCAACAGCTTCTGCGCGACAATCGCCTTCAGGTTGAACCCCATACTGCTGCGCAACGCCGGGTGCATCTCGCGGGGAAACAGGTCGAGAATGCGGCCGATGGTCGAGGGGGCGCTCGAGGCGTGAATCGTGCCGAACACCAGGTGCCCCGTCTCGGCGGCGTGCATCGCCGTCTCGAACGTCTCGCGGTCGCGCATTTCGCCCACCAGCATGATGTCGGGGTCTTCGCGCACGGCGTGCTTCATGGCGATCTGAAAATCCTTCACGTCCATGCCGATCTCGCGCTGGTTGATCAGCGCCTTGTCTTCGGTGTACACGAACTCGATCGGGTCTTCGATCGTCAGAATGTGTACGCGCTCGTTGTGATTGATGTAATCGAGCATCGAGGCGATCGTCGTGCTCTTGCCCGACCCCGTGACGCCGGCCAGCAGAATCATCCCCTGGTCGAAATGGCACAACGTCTCGATCACGGGGGGCAGGTGCAGCCCCTCGAAATTGGGAATCGACCGCTCGACTTTGCGGGCCACCAGGCCGGGCGAGCCCAGTTGCGTCAGCACGTTCACACGAAACCGCCAGGGCTCTTTCTTCCCCTGCTCGTTCTCATACTCGACGACGTGCGCGAAGTCGGCCCCCCCCTCGGACTGGTAGATGCCGGTCAGCCGCTCATCCATCATCGGCATGATCAGCCGCTTCATTTCGTCTTCGCCGATGGGCGGCATATCGAGCTCACGCAGCGTTCCGCGCACGCGAATCGTCGCGGGCTTCCCTACCTTCAGGTGCAGGTCTGACCCGCCGAACTTGATCAGCGCCCGAAACAGCTTGTTGACTTCAAGATCGCCACGGACTTTGTTGAACCCCCCCAGAACGGCAGGGGCTTTCGATTCGGCGACAGCAGCGGCGGCAGACATGCGCGTAGCTCCGTGAAGTGCGACCTGGCTCGATTCGGTGACAGGCAAATTCCCTCTCCCACCGGCAGGGGTCAGGCAGAGGGCCGCGTCCGCAGGATTCGCTTATCGCCGATTCCGGCAGCAACTTTCGCCTGCGTCGCCAGAATCTGCAATCCGCAATCCCAAATCTGCAATTCCCCGGCCGCTATCATACGCCCTTTGCGACCGTTTGGTAGTCAGCCTTGCGCACTTCCCTTTCGCACCATTCCGCCCACTCCAGCAATCGCGGCTCATCTCCCGCCCGGCCGATCAATTGCACCGCCAACGGCAACCCCGCGCCCTCGAGCCCGATCGCAAACGACACGCTCGGCAAACCGAGAAAGCTCCAGGGAGAATTGAACGCCGGGTCGCCGGTCGTTTCGGTCCCCGGGGCCGCGCCCCGCGCAGCGGGGCCCGCCCGGGTGGCGGCGGTGGCGAAC
>JBQTIL010000101.1:0-2620 GCA_052388175.1 Planctomycetaceae bacterium
CCGACCAGGTCCCAGAGCGCGTTGTCAACCGCGCTGATCGCGTGCACGACCATTCCCTTGCGTCCGTAATACAGCGTCGAGCGCCACATGATGTCCCACAGCCGCTCGATGTCGAACGGGTCTTCGCAGAGCAGCAGTTTCGTCAGGTGCTTTTCAATGATAAAGCCGGCGCCGGGGCCGCCGTAGCCGATGCCCGATATGCCCTTATCGGTCGTAATCTGCACGACCGTCGGACCCAGGTTGTCGGCCCAGAACAACGTGCGTCGCGGCTTATAGCGAGGGTAAATCGACATCGGGCTGGCGACCTCTGAATTCGCCGAAAACGAACCCGGCGCCGGCTCAAACGCCGGCACCGGCCGCTTGAGCTTGGATTCGATCATCCGCACGCGCTCGATCTTCAACCCGCTGCGCTCATCGGCAAACGGCGCAACAGGTCGCGCGGGAGCGTCGGGTTTCTTATCATCGGCCAGAAGCGCGCCACCCGAAAGGAGAAACAATCCTGCGCTCAGGCAATCTCGCCGGTTCATGATCGTGCCTTTCAAATTGCCGATTCGCAGCCTCTGCTCACGGCGCGACACATGCGCACCACTCAACCTGTTGGCTATTCTAGACAATCCATCGTCCTCGCGAATTATTCCTTCCAGAGCCGCTCTTTTAGCTGCGGGAACAACTCCAGCGCGTTGTCGCGCCAAATCTGCCGGCCGATGCGCAGGGCGTGCTTTTCCTTCAAGTCGCCGGCCAGTACTTTCTCAGCCAGCACCTCGGCGATGCACTGCCGCGTGTATTCGGTGGCGCCGTAGATTCCTTCGCCGTGGTTGCAATCGGCGCCCCACATGATGCGGTTGGAGGGGAAGGCATCGAGCCACTCGTGATAGGCGCGTTTGGCGGCGGAATAGCTGAGCAGGGGGGTCCAGACCGAGTCGACCCAGACGTGCCGCCACTGCTTCTGCACGATCACGGCCGTTTCGCCGATCCAGGGGTAACCACCGTGGAATAGAATGAATTTGGTCTTTGGGTTCGCTTCGAGCAGATCGACCAGGTTCATGGGGTTGGAGCCCTGGATCCTGGCCTGTCCCGTATGGATCTGAAACGGCAATTCATACTTGGCCGCCAATTCGCACAGCCTCCACATGATGAAATCTTCAAAGTCTTTGGCCTCTTGCGGCGTCAGTTGGGTGCGCTTCTTTCCAAAGACCGCCGCGGCGTTCTCTTTTGATACGTTTTCGAACCGCAGGGTCCGCAGGTAGGCGATGGCCGACTTGATGCACACCACCTTGTTGTCTTTGGCCTCTAGAAACAGCCTGTCGAGTACGGCCAGGAAATCGTCGAGCGAGTCGACGGGGAGGCCGTGTTTTTTCGCGAATTCATACGGATTGTCGCCGGCCCAGGGGCTGGCGCGGTTCTCATACTCTGACGGATGAAAGCCCGCTGCCAGCGTCGTGACATTCATCACAATTACTTCCCAGGGATATGACTGAACGAAGCCGAAGCAGTTCCAATGCTGGTCGTTGAGCATCAGCTCGATGTTGGCCCGCTCGGTAACGACGTGGTACAGCCAACGCTGATTCTGGTAATTCTCAAAGATGCGACGGTTGAGGTCGAAGGCCTGGTCATCGGTAATCGTGTCGAAATCGATGCCGTACAGGTCTTGAAACGCAGGCAGGTGGTACTTGTAGAACCCCGTGGCCCGCACGTCGTCGAAGCTTTTCCTGGCGGCGCGCCACCAAGCGTCGAAGTCCATACGGTCCTGCCAAGGGGGGAGCCGGCCGTAACTAGCCAAGTAGCTGTTTTGCAAAATGCCCGCCAGGTTGACCCCCTTACCCTCTTTCGTTTCACGATACGCCTTCAGGCGGTCGAAGGGGAACAGGTGATCGTGAGTGTCAATCGCCGGCGTCTGGTCGAGCGCCTGTTTGATGCGGCGATAAGTGGCACTTTTGCGAAGGGAGACCGGGTCCGTGGCGGTATCCGCGGCAACGGCGGCGGAACGAAGCGACTCTTCCACTTGGCCGGCGAACGTCAGTGCGAGGCTGGCCACACCAACGACAACCCAGCGTAATATCCAACTTGAGCTCAGAGATTGCATGGGACCAGCAAACCGGTTGATTCCGGCGACTTCGCATTCGGTGCGCTTCGGTTGGAACGAGGATCTATAGGACACGGCGTGCGATTAATGACAAAACGGCGATAGCTTGGCCGTTTCGTGGACGAAATCCACCCAGGGGAATTCCATGCCGTCACTGAACACATAGTAAACCACGCCGTTAGGCAGCAGCATAACGATATTTCCACCGTACCCAACCATCAAGGAAACCCAGAAATTGCAGGAGTGCTCGGGGAACTCCTCCTTCGTGATGTGCCGGCCCCAGAAGCCATGGGCGTAACGTCGGGTATTGGGTGAAAGCGGCTTACCTCTGCCCAATTGTGGGGAGCCCAGAGGCGAGGTGCGATGAATTGCGACGATGGGAACGCCAACTTCCGCGGCGTTGCTCGTACCTGCACTTTCTGACTTTGCTATTTCCTCAGACTGCGATGCGGAGCAGGCGTTTAAGGAGGGTTCGGAATTTCCGAGGGAGCGTCCGGTGAGGGGCATGTTGCGAAAATTCTTCGGCCAAGCAGGCGG
>JBQTIL010000102.1:0-32840 GCA_052388175.1 Planctomycetaceae bacterium
CTCGAGCGACATTCATTGGCAACCATGACACCTCCAGCCAGATTCCGGGAAAACCGTGCCTGTCCCCCTGCATTGGGCGTGAACGGTTACGGCTGGGGGGGAGCCGGGGGGGGCGGGCACGAAGCGACGCACGCCCGGCGAACGCCGCAGGGCGCCGCGCCCACGCAACCCTGGCGCTCAGTCGAACTTGCCGCAGTTTCAAATCGCCAGGGCGTCGAGCGCTTCCTGCCGCGTATCGTAAATCGCCCACAGCGTGTCGAGGGCCGTAATTCCCAACAACTCGCGGGCCATGGGGCTCGGGCCGCACAACACCAATTCACCCCCCCGCGTCTTGACGTACTTGTGGCACCTTAGCAGAAGCGACAAGAACACAGAGCCGAAGTATTTCACTTCGCTCAGGTCGACGACGACCATCGGCGTGGAAACCTTTTTGAGCGGCGCCATGACAACTTCGGCCGCCTGCTCAATCAGTTCCCAGCGCAGGTCTTCGACATTGTTCGCGGGAATCACGACCACGCAGTTGCCATGCCACTCGATCTGGAACGATTCGGCCGAGGTCGTCATGGAGGGAATCCTTCTGCGGCCCACGAACAGCACGACTGAGGCGCCTTGATCTTGCCAGTCGGTCGGCCGAAATTCAACCACGTCGCGGAAAGGCGCGTCGGCGGCAGCGCGGCAACCGGCAATCAATGCCACATTCCGCGAGAACCGGAATTGGGTTTGTGGCCCCGCGCGACGCACCCGGTATACTGGGGCCACACGCAAATTCGACCGACTCGCGGCCAGCCTTTGCCTTACGGAGGAACATGCCGAATTTTCCTTTGAATTGGGCCCTCGATTTGTTGCTGCCGCCGCCCTCCGGCCCCGAGTTTCAGGCGGTCCTTGATGAGTTTCGCGGCCGCCTCGAAAACCTGGCGGAACGCTCAGAGAACCTGCCCGCCTTCCAGCCCATTGATTCGGCGGCCTCGGCCTGGTCGAAGTTCTTGCGCGAGTTCGAGTGGGTCGAGGGGCGTGCGACCGATTTGAGCGCGCTGGTCGCATGCCACGCCGCCGCGGATGCGGCCAATCCCCGTTACCGGCAACTCGAAGCGGCCCTGGCGGCCCTTGATCCGCTGCGCGAACGAATCGGCACCAACGTCGAGCTGTCGCTGAAGGCCGTTGGCGACGCCAACGTGCTCGAGCTGGTTCGACATGACAAGTGGTTACAGGACAATGAGTTCTTTCTGCAGCAGCGTCGCCGCAACGCGGCATTCAGGCTGCCCAAAGAGCAGGAACTGCTGGCCGCCGACCTCGCGGTTGACGGCTTGCATGCCTGGGGGCGGCTGTACGACCGAATATCGGGAGACCTGCGGATTCGGGTGATGGAGCGGGGCGAGATGGTCGAGAAATCGCCCGGGCAGGTTCGCTTCGACTCGCCCGAACGCTCGGTGCGACAGAACAATTTTTTCGCGGCCGGGAAAGCCTGGCAGCAAATTGCCGACACCTGCGCCGACGCCTTGAACCACATTTCAGGCGCGCGACTGGCGGTCTATCGCCGCCTGAAGACGACCGATCATCTTGATATGCCGTTGCACCGCAATCGAATGCAGCGGGACACGCTGACGGCAATGTGGGACGCCGTCACGGCGCGCAAGAGCAGATTGCTTGCGTATTTCGAGGCCAAGGCGAACCTGCTGGGCATCGACCGGCTCTGCTGGTACGACACGCAGGCCCCTTTGCCCCAGTCCGGGCCACTGGGGCCCCGCGCCACGATCGCCTTCGACGAGGGGGCTGAAATGGTGATCAACACCTTCGACGAATTCAGCCCCGATATGGGCGCTTTCGCACGGCACGCGCTCGAGAGCCGCTGGGTCGAGGCCGAAAACCGAGGCGGGAAGCGGCAGGGGGCGTTTTGCACGGGCTTTCCGACCGCGAAACAGTCGCGCGTGTTCATGACCTACACCAATACGCTCGACAACGTTTCGACGCTCGCGCACGAATTGGGCCACGCATATCACGGCTGGGTGCTGAAAGATCAGCCGCTGTTTCTGCGCGACGAACCGATGAGCCTGGCTGAAACGGCTTCGACGTTCGCCGAAGCCGTGCTTGCAGAGGGCCGGTTGCAGCGAGCGGGCTCAGTCGGTGAAAAACTGGCGATTCTCGACCATCTTCTGGCCGATGCCGTCGTCTACCTCATGAACATCCACGCCCGGTTCCTATTTGAAGACGTGTTTCACCGGGAGCGAACGGCGGGTGAATTGCCCGCGTCGCGGCTGTCGGAATTAATGCTGGCGGCCCAGAAGGAAGCGTACCTGAACGGGCTTGCCGACGACGGCTGGTATCCCGATTTCTGGATTTCCAAGCTGCATTTCTATATCAGCGGCCTGCCGTTCTACAATTTCCCCTACACGTTTGGTTATCTGTTGTCGACGGGGCTGTTTGCAACGGCCAGCGAGGACGAGGGGTCGTTTTGCGAGCGCTATCGGCGATTACTGGTCGCCACAGGCTGCATGGAATGCGAGGCGGCAGTACAATCGACGTTCGGGTTCGATCTGACGCGCCCCGAATTCTGGAACAAAAGCCTCGACGTCGTCGACCGCCGCTTGCAGCAGTTTCTCGAATTAGCCGTTCATGTCCGTAGTCATCACTGACGAAATCACGCGGGCCCCGCACCCCGACTGGCAATCGGTCGGCCTTGTGAACACGCGTTACGCGACGTTGTTCGAGCCGCCCGACGAGTTGACGCTGGCGAACGGCGCGAAGCTGGGGCCGGTGCGCGTCGCCTATGAGACATACGGGCAACTGTCGGCCGAGCGCGACAATGCCATCTTTGTGTGCCATGCGCTGACCGGAGACGCCCACGTGGCCGGGCGGCACACGCCCGAGAGCCGTAAACCGGGCTGGTGGGACGAACTGGTCGGACCCGGCAAGGGGCTCGACACCAACCGCTATTTCGTCATTTGTGCTAACGTTCTGGGGGGCTGTCAGGGAACGACCGGCCCCAACTGCGCCGACCCGCAGACTGGCCGCAGGTATGGAATGCGGTTTCCATTCGTCACTGTGGGCGACATGGTGCAAGTGCACTCGGCGCTCGTCCGCCACCTCGGCATCGAACGGCTGCTGGCCGTGGTCGGCGGAAGCCTGGGAGGCATGCAGGTGCTCGAATGGGCGGCACGGTTTCCCGCACAGGTTCGCGCCGCCGTGTGCCTGGCCGCCGCGGCGCGGCTGTCGGCCCAGGGCATCGCGTTCAACTGCGTCGGGCGGCGGGCGATCGTCACCGACCCGAATTTCAATCACGGCGATTACTACGATCAGCCGACCGGCCCAACGCACGGCCTGGGTCTGGCTCGGATGGTGGCCCACATCACGTATCTTTCCGAAGCGTCGATTGAGAAGAAGTTCGGCCGCAAGTTGCAGCATGGCGACCACTTCGCTTATGAGCTGATGCGCGAGGCCGAATTTCAGGTCGAAAGCTACCTGCACTACCAGGGCAGCCGTTTCGTCGAGCGCTTCGACGCGAACAGCTATCTGTACCTCACGCGGGCCATGGACTATTTCGACCTGACCGAGGGGTACGGGTCGCTCGAACAGGCGCTCGGCCGAACCGACGCGCACTTTCTGATCACGTCGTACACAACCGACTGGTTGTTTCCGACGGTGCAGAGCCGCGAGCTGATCGACGCGCTGGTCGCCGCGCGACGGCACGTTTCATTCGTCGAGCTGGCGAGCCCCTTCGGGCACGACTCGTTTCTGCTCGAAGTCGAACCGCTCGCTGATCTCTTGCATCCGTTTTTGGATCAAACGTACTACGATGCGCGCAAGCACCTGGGCGAAGGGATCTGACGAGCCGTCGCCGCGGCTGACCTCCCACGCGTGAGACGCATTTCACCCAGACCTGTTCCTGGCGATCAAATGACGACCACCCCCATCAATACCGCCCCACAATCTGCCCGGCAGCGCGATCGCGCCGACCGGCGGTACTGCATGCCCGACCCCAAGGCCAGCCTCACCGATGAAACGATCGTGGCTCAGATTCCGTACGGCAGCCGCGTGCTCGACCTGGGGTGCGGCGACGGCCGGCTGCTCGGTCGCTTGCGCGACACGCACGCCGCCTCGGTACAGGGAATCGAGCTCGACCAGCGTCAAATCATAGAGGCGCTGGGCAGAGGCGTGCCCGTCGTTCATGCCGACCTCGACCGCGGGCTGGCCGGCTTTCCTGACCGATCGTTCGACTTCGCCGTGCTGAGCGAAACGCTGCAGCAGGTGCGGCACCCGCGTGTCATTCTGCAAGAGATGCTGCGGGTCGCCCGGCAGTCGCTGGTTGTCGTGCCGAATTTCGGGTATTGGCGCGTACGCGTCGGCCTGTTGCTGACGGGCCGAGCCCCGGTCACCTCGTCATTGCCGTATGAATGGTACGACACGCCCAATCTGCACTTCATGTCGATGCGCGACTTTCGCGGCCTGGTAGACGTGGTTGGGGGAAAGGTCGTCCGTGAATTGACGCTTGTGGGCGGCCGGGCCGTCGAGCGAGCCTGGGCGGCCAATCTGCGCGCCGAAAGCGCCTTGTATGTGCTGGAAAGGAAAGGCTCGTGAGTCGATTCGATTGTCTGTGCGTAGGCATCGTGGTGGCCGACTTCATCTGCGACCCCATCGCTCGCCTGCCTGCGGCCGGCGAGCTGGTGCCGACCGATCGAATCAACCTCGCCATCGGCGGGTGCGCGTCAAACGTTGCAGTCGATCTTGCGAAGCTGGGTCGCAAATCTGCGGTCGCCGGCTGTGTGGGGCCAGATGGCGCCGGCCGCCTGATTTCCGAGATGCTGCGCGAGGCGGGTGTCGACACGACGCATCTGGCGGGTGCGCACGCCGCCGAAACGAGCGCGACTCTGATCGTCAACGTGCGCGGCGAAGACCGCCGGTTTATCCACTCGGTCGGCGCCAATGCCGTCTTCGACGGGTCTGAAATCGGGATCGACGTCGTGGCGCAAGCTCGGGTGCTGTATCTGGGGGGCTTCGGGCTGATGGCCCGTCTGGGAGGCCAAGCGGCAACGCGGCTGTTTCGCCTGGCGCGCGAGGCGGGTGTGTCGACGGTGCTGGACGTGGTCTTGCCCGACAGCCGCGATCGCTGGCCCGAGCTGGCACAGGTACTGCCTTATACCGACGTGTTCGCCCCCAACACCGACGAGGCGCGGTTACTGACGGGGCTGCCAGACCCCGTGCAGCAGGCTGAGCAATTTCTTGCCGCGGGCGCCAAGACGGTCATTGTCACCTGCGGCTCCGACGGCGCCGTGCTGGCGACCGAGGCGCAGAAGTTGCGCGCCAAGCCATTTCGGGTCGAGTTTGTCGATGGGACCGGCAGCGGCGACGCATTTGACGCGGGGTTCATCCACGGCATGTTGAACGGGGCCTCACCCGAGCGGTGCCTCGAGTTGGGGTGCGCTCTGGGGGCCAGTTGCGTACGAAAGTCGGGGGCGACCGCCGGCGTCTTCACCGCTTCGGAGCTCGATGCGTTTCTGTCGCGCGAGAAACTGGCGCTCGAAAGAATTCCGTAAGCGCAGACGCCTGAAAGCGCCGTTTACGGCGCGCGGTGTGGCGAGGCCGGCGCCGACGCGACTGGCCTGAGCGGAAGGATCTCGACGCTGACTCCTTCGCTGAACACGACGTGACACGGGCCCGAGTCGACGCCAATGCCCGCGGCCGCCAGCAGGTTCTCATCGAGCGAGGCAATCTGCGCGGGGCGCAGGGGGTAAGGTCGATGGCGCACGCGCCCCGAATACAACTGCCCCCGAGCGTCTGCGGCGTAGAGAATGTAGCGCTCGATCAAAAACTGTTCGAGGCTGCCAGGCAAGGCGTGGTCGATCGCGCTGGTCGCAGCCGACTCGGGCGCGCCGCCAGCGCCGTTTCCCAGTGTCGCATCAATCGTGCATCCGGGGCCTGCCGAGGAGGGCCGCAACCGTCGGGTCTCGTACCAGAGACGATCGCAAGTGCGCTCAAGCGCCATGCAGGCCCGATAGTACGCGAGGTGCCATCTCCAGCGCGCGACCCACACCGCCAGCGAGCTTGACGCATCGAGACTGAAAAACCAGACGCCCGGGTCGCGCTCACCCAGGCGAACGTAGGTGCGCACGTTCGTCTCCAGAAAACTTGAAATGCCGGGGCATGCCGGAAACCACCAGGGGCGCACGCCCGACATGGCAAACGGAACCAATCCGACCCAGGCGTCGCCCTCCCAGGTATCGAGCGTCAGCGGTTCTGGAATCAGCCGGCGCACTCGGTCGGCCGGAAGACGCCAGTGGACGAACAGCAGGTTGGACCACTGCTGATAGCCCGCGGGGCGCCCGGCAACCTGAGGCGCCGCAAGCCGTTCGGTGGTATGGCTGGAGTCGCGGACCATCGGTAAAATCCGGCAGTCGGGCGAGGTCGAGTCGGGGCGCGGATATGACAAGGAGCGGGCGGCAAGCCTCGCCCGTTCACTGAACCGCACGAAGTAACGGACAATAACCGGGGCAAGCCGGATTCGGTCGCGATTTGGCCCACGCCCGCTTGGGCGTAAACGATATCGTTCCTGGGAACTGTAACCAAAGGCGTTGCCCAGCGGCGAGTCGATGGTAAAATCAGGGGGCGCGGCAGGCACGATGCGGACCGGTACGGCGGGCCGAACCGCGGGCGTGGCGTGGTGCAGCATGGTCAGTCGTCGAGAGACCCCTTTGTTCTGGTCGTTTTCGGCGGGTTCGTGGTTCGGAGTGCGCGTCAGGGTCAGTTGGTGGATGCCGCTGGTCGCGGCCTGGTTTCTGTTCGAATTCGGGCCGCGATTGGGGGGAGCGCTGTTCGGTGTCCTGGTTCTCAGCACGCTGCTGCACGAATTCGGGCACATTCTTGCCGCGCGCCTGATGGACGGCAGCGGCGACGAAATTCTGATCTGGCCCCTGGGGGGGCTGGCGTTCGTCGACCGCGGCGCTTCATTGAGGTCGCAGTTCGTCACGGCGCTGGGGGGGCCTGTCGTCAATCTGCTGCTGTGCCTGTTGACGCTGCCCGCCGTGCTCGACTCAGGCTACGGCTGGCTGGCGCTGAACCCGATACAGTTGCCGATGGCCGCAGACGACTTCGGGAACCCGCGGTTGCTGAGCGACGTGCAGGTTCTGGTCTTTTACGTCAACTGGACGTTGCTCTTGGTCAACCTCGTGCCAGCGTACCCACTGGATGGCGGCCGCATGGCCCGCTGTTGGCTGGCTTCGCGCACCAGCCCCGCGACGGCCGCGGAGATTTCTCTGCGGGTGGCGTTCGCCATGGGAATCGTGCTGGCGGTGCTGGCGATGTTCTTTCTCAAGAGCGTCACGCTGCTGGGGATCGCCTTTCTGCTGGTGATTCTTGCTCTCCAGGAATCGTTCGAGATGCAGAACGGCGAATCGTATGAAGAATCATTCATGGGCTACGATTTTTCACAGGGGTACACCAGCCTCGAGCGCGAGGAACAGAAACCGCAGGCTCCTGCGCGACCCGGGCTGCTCGCGCGTTGGCGCGAAATGCGGCGGGTGCACAAGCAATTGCGGCTGGAACAGGAGCAGCGCCGGGCCGAGCAGCAGCTCGACGAGCTACTTGCCAAGGTGCATGCGCGGGGGCTGGAAGCATTGACGCCGGCCGAGCAGCGATTATTGAAACGCGCCAGCGACCGGTTTCGCAGCCGCGACAAAGAAACACGCTAGCACCCCGCTTACGAATACAGCGGTCGCAGCGGTTGTTCGGTCGGTGGACCGCCGGCTGGGGCTGGATGCCGGCACAATCGGCCGGCGTGCGGGCAATTCTAGGGTTCGGGGCGGCTTTGCCTTGAGCGCCACTGTGACCTAGAGTTCCCGGGCGGACCGAATCGGCCCCATGGGAGGGCTGCCGTTGGGGTTTCTCCGCCGAAGGAGTCGGAAATGCTGATCGACCAGGCCGGCACGCTCGCGGGCGCGGTGAATGGAGAGGGGGCACGATCGCCAGGCGCCGTCGACGAGCCCGTCGGCGCGGCGCTGGCGCGCGTGTCGCGCATTCTGCGATTGCCACTGGTTTGTTGCGACGCACGCTCGGGCGCTGTTGCCGAATCGCCCGAGGGAACTCTCGCCCCCGTTTTTCCGCCGAATCTGGCACAGCGCGCTCTCGAGAGTCGATCGGGTTGCGTGTTGCCGGGAAGCCGCGGTCTGCACTATTTCGCCATCCCGCTGGTGGGAGAAGCGAGTGAAGGGCTGGTCGCCTGCGGATACGCACTCGAACACGCCGGCGCCAGACCGGCCGAACTGGTGCTTGCGGCCGCGGCGGCGGGGTGGTCGGCACAACAACTCGATACCTGGCTGCGCAAGCTGCCCTATTGTGATGCGCTGCTTCTGGAACGTCTGGTGGCCCTTGCCGCCAGCGACCTCGCCAACGCGCAAGAACACGAAAGCATTCGGGCCGACTACGAGCGGATCGCCGAGCAACTGGACTACACGTTTGAAGAATTGAGTCTGTTGCACCGGCTGACGCAAAACATGCAGCTTTCGCGGTCGCCGCGCGAAATCGCCGATTTGAGCCTCGAGCGCATCGCCACGATGATTCCGGCCGAAGGGCATGCGATCTGGCTCGACGATAAGCGCGAAGGCCGGTTGTTTCTTATCGATGGGCAGCTTCCGTTCGACGAGATGGGTATGGGCCGCTTGATCGCCCGCTTCGATGGGCACGAATGGCCGCGGCCGCTGGTGCGCAACCATGTCGAGGGCACGCTGCTGGGGGCCGATTTTCCCGGACTGCGCAATCTGGCGCTCGTGGCGATCGCCGACGACAATCTGCGGTTCGGATGGATCTGCAGTTGCAATTTTTCGGGCGGCCAGTGCTTCGGCTCGATACAGACGGGCCTGTTGTCTTCGGTGGCGTCTATCCTGGGCACGCACCAGCACAACCTCGAACTGTACCGCCAGCACGAAGACCTGCTCTTGGGCTTCGTCCGCTCGCTGGTCTCGACGCTCGACGCCAAAGACACCTACACGCGCGGCCACAGTGAACGCGTGGCCCTGATCGCCAGGCGCTTGGGCGCGCAGCTCGGGCTGCCCGACGACGATCTGAGAGATATTTACCTTTCGGGCCTGTTGCACGATATCGGCAAAGTCGGCGTCGATGACCAGGTGCTGCGAAAGACGGGGCAGCTCACGCGAGAAGAGTTCGAACACGTCAAGCGGCACCCCGTGATCGGCTACAACATTCTCGCCGGGCTCAAGAACCTGCGGGCAGTGTTGCCGGGGGTGAGGCACCATCACGAGGCGTACAAAGGCACCGGTTACCCCGATGGGTTGCAGGGGGAGGAAATTCCCCTCATGGCGCGGATCATCGCCGTCGCCGACAGCTACGACGCGATGAGCAGCGACCGGCCGTACCGCCCCGGGTTGCAGCTTGCAGAGCTCGAACGAATCCTCCGTGAAGGGGCCGGCGTTCAATGGGACCCGCGGGTCGTGTGCGCGTACTTTGAATTGCGCGACGAGATACTCGATATCTGCACGACGTATTCGCCGACGCAAAGCAGCTTGCTGGCGGCCGCGGCCGGCGGCGCCGACGCTCCCGTCGACCCGCTACGCGCCATCGACGATATCCGCACCAGCTTACGCGCGGCTGCCGGGCTGTAGCGGCGTGACGGTGCGGCCGAAGGTCAATCAGGGCCCCGTGGGCTGCCCCACGTTGCCGCCCTTGAGCGAGAGCAGGTACGCAATCAGCCGGTAGAAATCGTCGTCGCCTAACTGCTCGGCGATATTGGCCGGCATGGGCGACAGCTTGAGAACCCGCTGCTCGTCGACGTCGGCCCGGGGCACGCGCAGCTCCTGGCCCGTCTCGTTGACGAGCACCAGGATTTCACCCTCCTCCCGCAACAGCAGACCCGACGTGGTCCTGCCATCTTTGAGGGCGATTGTTGTGGTGCGAAACGCCTGATCGACGTTGCGGCTGGGCAGCAACACGTCTTCGAGCAGCCGATCGAGCCCGCGGGCCCCGATTCCATCAAGGTCGGGCCCGATCTTGGCCCCCTTCCCTGCGACCCGATGGCAATTGGCGCAGATTTTCTGAAACACTTCGGCGCCGGGGCCGGCTGCCCTGCCGGCCATCAAAAACCCCTCGCGACGATCGGTCAGCAGTTGCTTCAATCGGTCGTCCTCCGAAGGAAGATCGCTCAGCAGAACCTCCAATTGGCTGGCGAGATCGGGAATGCGCGCTGATTTCAGCCGTTCGGTCACAACGATATCCTGCAGAAGCCGGGCTGCCGCCTTGCCGTCGGCCACGCCCGCAAGTAGTGCCTGTGCACCCTCGTGGCTGTTCGCCAACCCGCGGGCGACCGCCAGACCGACGCGGTCGGGCACGGTCCGCAGCAGCCGCAGCAGCTCGGCGCGGCTGGCTTCTGAATTGATGTTTCCCAGCAGTTCGGCGCAACGGAAGCGCACCCCCAAGGGCTGATCGCCGTTTTCTGCGAATTGGCTCAGAATGGGGGCAGCCCGCGCGGGGTCGATCGCCACCAGCGCCTCGACCGCGGGTTGCCGCAAAGCAGCGTGCGGCGCCACCGCGGTCGTCAGAGACTCAATGCGGGTCGCGGCCGCGGCAAGCTTCAGATCGCTGGCAAGATCGATTCCAGCGCGCAGCCAGGATTCGTCGGGGCCGCCCAGAAGCCGCAGCGCCAAGGCCTCTTGCCATTCGCGGATCGGCTCAGAAGGCGCAGCCCCGCGACCCTGCAGCGATCGGTGCAGGGCCCGCAGCAATTGCGCCTGCTGCAATTCGTCGCGCCCGCTCTGAAACGCCGTCAGCGACGAAAAGAACGCCCCGAGCGACTCTGACGGCAGGTGACGCGCAACATGTGCCACCAGTGCTGCCAGGTGGCGGCCATCGAACGCGGGCGACGTGAGATACGCCAGAGCAAATTGCGCCGACGCGGCGCTATGAACCCCCGGCGAAACTTCTGCCAGCCGCTGAAACAGGGCCGGCCTGGCAGCGTATTCTTCGGCGACCGAACCCAGGCTCTCCTGCGCCGCCAGCGTGTCGCGCAAACTGAGCCGCGCCATATGAACGAGATGCGTGTCGTCGGCGGGTGCGGCGACCCAGAGATCTAATAGCGGCCCGATATTGCTGCGATCGGGCTGCTGGCCCAGCGTATCTGCTGCGGCGCGGCGGACGGTCGCATCGGGGTCGCGCAAGAATTCAAACAGCAGCCGCCGCACATCGGTGGCCAAAAGCCGCCAGTTCATTCCCGCGACGACGCGGGCCACGTGCACCCGCACCAACCGATCGGCATCGCGCGCCGCTGCTTCAATCTGTTCCCCCGACAGGCGCCCCTGCCGCGCCAGCACGTAAAGCGCATGGGCCTTCTGACGCGGCGACCCGGAACTCAGCGCCTGAGTCACCAGCGGAACTCCGGTCTCACCGACCCGTTCTGCAAGCTGATGCGTGGCCGACGTTCGTTGAACGAGGTTCGGGCTGTCGAGCGCCGCGACAAGCTGCTCGGCCGACGCCCGCGCCAGATCGGGCCCGGGTGCGTGCCGCGACAACTTGTCTCCCTTATAGACGACGCGCCAAATGCGACCCCGCTCGCGGTCACGGCGGGGGTGGTGCAGGTCGACTTCATAGTGACCGATTATGCAGTTGTAAAAATCGGCAATGTACAGCGAGCCATCGGGCGCGAGTTTGAGGTCAACTGGCCTGAACCACAGGTCGTCGCAGCTTACAAAATCGGGTTGTTCAACCGCGTCGTAGGTCGACCCCTGGGCGGCTAGGCGATCGTGGTTGATCTTGCCCGTGACCGGATTGCCGATGAACACCGTGCCTTTGTATTCCGCGGGGAAATCATCAGCAGCATAGTAAACGACGCCGCAGATGCCTGTCGAGCCGTGGGTGTGGCGGATCATCTCGGGTCCGAACCCCATGCCGTCGTCGGGCTTGCCAAAGCTCGGATAGTAGGCGCCGCGTAAAAGCATGTAGAGGGGCCGCGAATGGCAATCGGCCGTGTACTGGTTCCCCAGCTCATCGAATGCCATTCCGAACGGATTGACCTGGCCGTGCGTGTGGAACTCGATGTGCGATCCGTTGGTGCGAAAGCGATACGTGTTACCCGACTGCATCGTCACGGCCTGGCGATCGCTCCCCGCGACGTTTGACGTGTTGCGAAAACCGTGGCAGGCGTACACCCAGCCGTCGAGCCCCCAGTTGAACGAGTTGGCCAGACCGTGCGTATCGTCGGACCCGAAGCTGCCATAAAGCATGTTGCGGCGGTCGGCCCGACCGTCGCCATCAACGTCTTCAAACCGGTGAATCTGGGGAATACTGAAACCCAGCACCACACGCTCTGACAGAGGCAACACGCCGATGGGAATGTTCAAACCATCGGCAAACGTCGAGGTCTTATCGGGAACTCCGTCTCCGTTGGTGTCGGCAATGACCTTGATCGTGTCGCGCGGCGTGTCCTCTTTCGCCGGAAACGGATATTCGACCGAGCAGGTGACGTACAGCCGCCCGGCGGCGTCGAAATTCATGTTGATCGGTTTGCGAATCTCGGGCTCTGAAGCGACCAGTTGGATCTCGAAGCCTGCCGGCAGATGAAATTTCACCTGCTGCTCCGCAGGAGACAAGGCTTCGGTTGGCGCGACCAGCGGCACAGCCTGCGAACGCGCCGGCCTCGCCGGCAGCATGGCCAAGACGGGAACAAGAATCCATCTGACAAATCGGCGGAAGTTCATGCGTGAATCTATCAAGTTGACTCACATGCGGCCGGTACAAAAGAGAGCCACGCGGGGGGTCAGGCTGGCACAGTCGAGTTCAGGTCGAGCCAGATGGTCTGCGTGCGAGCGCCAGAGCGGCAAGCAGGGCGCGCCGTCGGAGCTTCGTACTAGGACTAGGCCAACACATCGTGAATCACGCGGGCTTCGTCCGTGGGCCCGATCAGACGCTGATCGAGGCCCTGGTAAGGGTATGTCAGGCGTTTGGCATCAAGTCCCATCAGATGAAGGATCGTGGCATGGAGGTCGTGCACGCTAATACTGTTCTCGGCCACAAAATATCCCAGGTCGTCAGTCGCACCGTAGTTGAGCCCCTTCTTTGCGCCACCGCCGGCCATCCAAATCGTTGCGCAATGGGGGTGGTGGTCGCGCCCCAGAAACCTGGATCCGTTGCGCTCTTCATTCATCGACGTCCGGCCGAACTCGCCTCCCCAGACCACCAGCGTCTCTTCGAGCAGTCCACGCTGTTTGAGATCGGTGATGAGTGCGGCGATTGGCTGATCGGCCTCTTTGCACTTCTTCGGAAGCTGTGTCACCAGGTCGTTGCTCTTGTCGGTGCCGTGCGTGTCCCAGCCCCAATCAAAGAGCTGCACGAAACGCACGCCCTTCTCGATTAGCCGACGGGCCAACAGGCAGTTATTCGAGAGCGACGACTTGCCCGGCTCGGCACCGTACATTTCCTGCACATGCTTGGGCTCTTGCGAGATATCCATCACTTCGGGAACCGAGGTCTGCATACGGTACGCCAGCTCGTACTGTTCGATCCGACTGATCGTCTCAGGGTCGCCGATTTCCTTCAACTCGATCTCGTTGAGCTTTCTGAGCGCATCCAGCGAACGGCGCCGCATGGCGCGGGTCATCCCTTGCGGGTCGGTGGCGAACAGAATCGGCTCACCGGACGAGCGGCATTGTACCCCCTGATAAACTGATGGCAAATAGGCGCTGCCCCAGACGCTCTTTCCCCCGGTAGGATCGCTGCCGCTGGTAAGTACGATGAATGCTGGCAGCTCCTGACTTTCCGATCCCAGGCCGTAGGTAATCCAGCTACCGAGCGACGCGTTGCCAAATCGGGGCGACCCGGTGAACATCAAGAGGTCGGCCGGCGCGTGGTTGAACTGACCTGTATTGAACGATCGTATAATTGTCAGCTCGTCTACAATTTTCGCCGTATGAGGCAATAGTTCGCTGACCCAAGCGCCTGAATCGCCGTGTTGCTTGAACGTGTATGGCGTCCCCAGCATATTGGGGTGCCCTTTGATGAAGGCGAATTTCTGATTCTTCAGAATTTCATCCGGGCAGGGCTGCATGTTGCGCTTGATCAACTCGGGTTTGTAGTCGAACAGCTCCTGCTGCGGTGGTCCGCCGGTCATCTCAAGGTAAATGATGCCTTTTGCTCGTGCAGGCATTGCAGGTGTCTTGGGGGCGAGCGGGGTGTTTCGATCGCGCCCCGCTGCGCCGGCCGACCCACCCAGGAGGCTGCTCAGGGCCAGGCCTCCCACCCCGAAATGACACGATTTCAAGAATCGTCGGCGCGTTTGGAGGCGGCCATGGTCGAACGGAAATGTCATTGGTTGAAATACCGCGTTAAGGGCTCGGGAGTTCAGGTGTGGAGGGGGAAGGGGCGAATGAGACCCCCAAGTCCCTATTCCCTCTAGTTCTTCATCAATACGCTATCAAGATTCAAAAGGACATTCGCGACAACTGTCCAGGCGGCCAGCTCGGTGGCAGACGCGCCTTCAGGCAAGGGGCCCAGCGGATCGGTGGCAAGTTGCGCTGCCGCCGTTTCGTCGGTGGCGCAATCATTCAGCGATTGACGGTAGAGGGCAAGAACCTCTGCGATTTGCTCCGAGGTGGCCGGTCGCGCGCGGCACAATTCGAGGCCAAAGCGGGCTCGCGCAGCGTCGGTTTCGCCCGCTTCACGAACGATGCGACGAGCCATGGCCTGCGCGGCCTCAACATAGACCGGATCGTTCAGCGTAACGAGCGCTTGCAAGGGCGTATTGGTGCGATTGCGGCGTAGCGTACATAGTTCGCGCGTCGGGGCATCGAAGGCAACCAGTGACGGATACGGAGCGGAGCGCCGCCAGAAAGTGTACAAACCACGTCGGTAGCGGTCTTCGCCGGTGCTGGTTGCCCAGTTGCGCTCGAACGAGAAAGCAATTTGCCAAACCCCGGGAGGCTGAGGTGGGTAGACTGACGGCCCATGCGTTTTGCGACTGAGTAGACCTGACAGGGCCAGCGCCTGGTCGCGCACCATTTCGGCCTCTAGCCGGAATCTCGGCCCGCGCGACAACAACCGATTGCGCGGGTCAGCATCAAGGCGGTCTGCTGTGACCTGCGAGGTCTGGCGATAGGTGGCCGACATCACGATGAGTTTGAGCAGCCGTTTGACGTCCCAGGCGAATTGCGAATTGCGGTTTGCGAGTTGAGCCAATGCTGAGTGTACCCCAAGTTCTGCGTCTTGACCTGCTTCACCCGTCTTCCCCTCACTCCCGTTGGTGAGCGAGGGAACATTAGATCCCGGTTCCACGAATTCAGTCGCAAGCCAATCGAGCAGCTCAGCGTGACTGGGAGGCTCACCCTGTGTGCCGAAATCCTCCTCAGTTTCCACAATACCCGTGCCAAACAACTGCGACCAAAAGCGATTAACTGTAACACGTGCAGTGAGCGGGTTGTCATTGGCGACGAGCCACCGGGCCAATCCTAGTCTGTTCATCGGGGCACCGGCTGGCATGGCGTGAAACCGCGAGAGCACCGCCGGCTGCACCGTATTACCCAGATTCAGATGGTTCCCCCTAAACATGATCTTCGTCTCGCGACGGCGGTCAATCGGCAATTCGGCCAGCACCGGTACCGTCGGCACGGCGGGGCGTTGCCTTTCGATTTCTGCCATCCGCGCACGCAGAGGCGCGAGACTGGGCGCTACTGCGCGAAAGAATTCTGCGAGTTTCGCCCTTTGTTCGTCCGTCCGTTCGTCAGGTTCCTTTTCCACGATTTGAAGGATTTCCAGCGGCACGGGCACGCGCGACGCGGCGTGAGGGCTGCTCGTCACCGACAATCGAAAGCGGCCCAGCACGTGTCTCGGCAAATGGAAGCGGTGTTCGAGCCTGACCGTCAGTCGCGAGTCACATGGCTGGTCGGAGATTGGCTTGACGAGGAAATACGCTGCGTGCGGCATTTGAGTCTGGTTCGCTACCCCCCAGCCACTCTTTGTGAGATCCGCCTGGCTGATTGCATTGCCGACCGGAAAGTCGGGCTGAGAGAAATCAGCTGCCGCACCAGCAAACTCCAGCGGGATTTCGGACTGCCTACCCGCGGATGCGTTGTCAGCCGATGCACTGCGGCCTGACTGTGTGCTGTTGCCCGACGTCTGGGCTCGGTCACCTGTCTCAGCCTGCTGCGGGGAATCACTTACGTCGTCACTCGTCCCAGTCGGGGGCCTCTTCCGAGGAGGCGGAGATATGCTTGCAGAAATTCTAGAGAGAACGAAATTTCCATCGGGGGCCCTGCCTGCACCGGCGCCGGGCAGAGACTGATCGGGAATGGTTTCGAGTCGCAGAGCGGTCAGATCCTTGACCCCCAGATGCGTGATGAGTGTGTATTCGTCGTTAGCAGGAAGGTCGCCCTCGACAAAAACTGAACCATCCTCTCGAACTATAAACTTCGCGCCGCTTTCACTGAGAAATTCGGTAGGCTCGAGCGTAACCCAATCGATCGGCAGACACACCACTGATTCCCAAATGGCCTGCTCAGCGCAAAGCTGCTCTTCAGGAACAGCAAGCTCCGTTTTCGCGGCTGCAATTTGAGCATCGAGATTTCGGAGGATGGGCGCCATATCGGCCGGGGGCGCAAGAATGGTCGGCGCTTCGTCAGGACTATCGCTGTCGAGCGTTTGATTCAGGAAGGCATACAACTGATAGTATTCTGCCTGGCTGATGGGATCGAACTTGTGACTGTGGCATTTGGCGCAACCCATCGTCAGTCCCATCCACACCTGAAGGGTGGTGTCGACCCTGTCTTGCACCGCGCTGACGCGGGACTCTTCGTCCTGCATTCCCTCGACATTCGAGAGCGTGTTACGGTGAAATGCAGTCGCAATCAGCTGGTCGAGCGTCGGTGACTCGAGCAGGTCTCCGGCCAGTTGTTCGATGGTGAATTGGTCGAAGCGCAGATTGCGGTTAAATGCGTCAATCAACCAGTCACGGTAGCGCCAGATCGTGCGGAGAGAATCAAATCCATAACCCTTCGAATCGGCGTAGCGCGCGAGATCGAGCCACATTCGGGCCCAGCGTTCGCCATAGGCCCCGTCGTTTAGGAATTGATCAACGAGCCGCTCATACGCGTCAGGACACGGATCCTCCATAAAAGCGCGCACTTCGTTCGGAGCAGGAGGCAGCCCGCGCAGATCGAAACTCAGCCGTCGGATGATTGCATAGCGGTCGGCTTCCGGCAAAGGGCTTAAGCCCGCTGCTTCGAGTCGAGCCAAAACGAAATAGTCGATTGGATTACGCGGCCAGCCAACTTGCTGGACATCCGGAAGGGAAGGCCGCACAGGCTTTGTGAACGACCAATGTTCTGAATATTGAGCCCCCGATTCGATCCAGCGCCGCAGCATTTCGATTTGTTCCGCCGACAACACGTGCCCCGTGCTCTTGGGAGGCATGCGTTCGTCAGCGTTCTCGCTGGAAATCCGCAGAAATAGCTCGCTTTCTTCAGGCTTGCCGGGATTAATCGCCACCTGGCCACTTTCGAGATCCTTTGTCGCAGACTCTCGTAAATCCAATCGCAGGCCCGCCTTCCGATGCCCTTCATCGGGACCGTGGCAGTTAAAACACATTTTGGAAAGTATGGGCCGAGCGTCGCGGTTGAAGTCAATGGGTTGGCGCTCGGCCCCAGAGATGGCGGCGGGTATTGCAGCTACTGCTGCGGCAGCGAAAAGAATTCGACGGAGGGCGCAAAGGGTATTCATTCAGTATTTCCAAATCCGACCGGAAGCGCGACGCGCGAATCGTCGGCTGCGGATACCTTACTATGTCTCGCAACGAGTCGCCCTCACGCCGGCGGTAGGGAAAG
The DNA here is from genome assembly GCA_052388175.1 of Planctomycetaceae bacterium. Lineage (GTDB taxonomy): Bacteria > Planctomycetota > Planctomycetia > Planctomycetales > Planctomycetaceae > SIAF01. The sequence continues at coordinate 17,802 of JBQTIL010000102.1, forward strand.
AGGGCGTGGGTGGTTCGATAATCTGGCACTCGACCGTTCCATTGAGGTCTCGCAAGGAGTTTGACTACTTGCCGATGATCTTGACGTTTTTGAACTCCTGGAAGACTTGAGGGTCATCGTTTCGTCGCTTTCGGAATGTTGCGACTCCATCCCGAGTGACGCCGGTTTCCGACAAATTCAGTTCCTTCAGAAAGCGTGCGGTGTGCAATTCTGCGAGCCCCCTATTTGTGATCCGGGTCTTGCTCAAGTCGACCCTTAAAAAAGTGCTCGCGACGGCCGGGTCGGCGACTTTGGGCATGTGCTCGTCGGCCAGCGACGTCCCCGCGAAGCTGATTTCGGCGATTTGCCCCACTTTTTTTAGCTCTTCGAAGAGCGGGTCGTCAAGCGCCTTGACTCCGGTGAGGTCCACTGCCCAAGCCCCGCCATGCGGCGGGTACATCTTCCGGTCGAACCTGGCGCCCTTTGCGAGCAGAGCTTCCTTCGATGTGTCCTGAGTCTTTAACATCTCCCGGTGAGCCGACTCGGCGCTCTCTCCCATCAGACCGCAACCGCCGATAGTCGGGAGAACGACCAGGCCGAGAATCAACCAAATGTCGCGCCGGTTTGCGGTCATCATTGTGCTCTGGCGTAGCCCTTCATTAAGAAACTTCCTCTAATTTCGAGCTCTAATTCAGAGGGGGCGGGTTGAGGGTCCTTTGCAGCATCACGGCCCCCCCGAGGCGAACCCCCCCACAGACGGGGAGGGTGCCGGAGGGTGCCCCGAAGTGCCATTTTTCTACGACCCCCTAGAAATCACCGACTGGAAGTCCATCATCTCTCTTGCCCAGCCGATTGTAGGTGCCCAACGGAGTCGCCCCATACGAACTCCAATTGATGTTCTCGTTGACGAATTTGACGCTCCCGTCGCCCAGAAGGAAATGTGACCCCCCTACGTGCACACTGCTAAAGCAATTGTCAGGTTGCATGAACGCAGCGCCCGTACCCTGATCGCCGGTCGTCATCTTGTACATCGTTGCCCCACGCACGCCCCATTGGTTGGTGTTGTTGTTACCCCCCGGGACGAGTCCCTCGTGACTGTGTCCAGGCCAGAATGCGGCCGCTGAAATAGGGAGCAACAAGGTCCCACCGATGCGAATGCTGCTGGCCCGCTCACCCGCGAAGAAGGTGTTGCTCAACCCATCCGTGATGTCGGCAAATCGGACAGGCGTCTTGGGCGCGCTGAGCAGGACACCCCCAAACAGAACGGTGTTCGGATCGCCGCAGGCGCCGTCGTTGCCTCCGTTGCCGCCGCTCATCGGGTAGTTGGATCGCGCAAAATAAATCTCCGTACCCGGAATGATGGCGATGAACTTGCGCTCGGTGTTGAGGGCGGGCCCTGTGTCGCTTGGGCAACGATAGACCTGAAGGGGGGTCTGAAGCAGGGGCAGCAATGTGGGGTTGAGCACTGCATCTCCCAGGTTGACCGGGCCCGGGTTAAGCTGGTTGTACAGCGGCGCCTGGTCGATAAACGGCAAAATCATCGTCGACCAGGCCCAGGTCGGATAGGGCGTGAGGTCACCGGCGGGTGAATCGCGCCAACCGTTTTTCAGCGCTTGCAATGGCAGGCAGCCGTGAGTTTCGTTGTAGTTGTGATACGCCAATCCGATCTGCTTGAGATTGTTCTTGCACTGCGTGCGGCGCGCCGCCTCGCGCGCCTGCTGAACCGCTGGAAGAAGCAGCGCGATCAAAACGGCGATAATTGCGATGACAACAAGGAGTTCGATCAGGGTAAATGCTTTTCTTCGAGTGAACATACGCTCTGTCTCCTGTGTGAATGGGACATTTGGCCACAAAACAAATGACGAAATCAAGGCCTGCAAGCAGTTGTCATGCCATTGCAATGTCATATGGAGACGGACACGAGTTATTTCACATTCTATTGATACTGCTGACTTTGTGTCATATCATTAATCGCGAGGCGAAGCTTTCGTGCAGCGCCTTGTGTTGTCATCGAGGCGCCTCGATAATTGGACGATCTGCCGAAAGGGTAGAGCCATGCGGAGCCTGCGACGGCTGATTTCGGACGCCCGTGTCGGCAGGGCCGCCATCATCGGCGTCATTGCCACTTCAGGGCAGGTCGTGCGGTCGGCCATCGAGGGAGGCGCGGACGTGCTGCTTGTGACGACGACAGGCTTTTATCGCCAGTCCGGAACAGGCCCCTTGGCGTCTTGTTTGCCGTACGGCAACGCGAACGAGCAGACCATGACAATCTTGCGAGAGCAGATTCTGCCTCGCGCGGATGGCATGCCGGTGGTCGCGGGCCTTCTCGCCAGCGATCCGACGAAAGAGTGTGTGGCGCGCCTGGAGGAGCTGCAGGCGGTGGGTGTCGCTGGGGTGGTCAATTGGCCGTCGGTTGGGATTATCGATGGCAACTACCGTCAGGCATTGGAAGACGCCGACCTGGGGCTGGAGCATGAAATCTCGGCATTGCAGAAGGCGCGGGATTTGGGCCTTACCACTTTTGCGTACGTTGTGGGAGTGGACGGAGCGCGCCGGTTCGCGGAATCTGGAGTCGATGCAATGATCCTGACCGCGGGACTGACATCTCAAGGCGACGGCATTCGCCAGCGACGGGAGCGGCTGCAATACTCCATCATGACGATCAACAGAATGGTGGAAGCAGTTGCTCAGTCCGGGAAGGAACCAGCCTACATTGCGCTGGGAGGGGCCATTACGGCGCCCGAAGATCTGGAAGAGTTGATTCGCCATTGCCCGGTTCACGGCTTCGCCAGCGGCCCAGGATTCGACGGGCCGCCAATACAGAGCACCATTGCGGCGACGGTGCGCCGCTTCAGAAGCGTTGTGGGCCGACACGGCGGTGGGGCAGATGAGGCCGGCCTCGGCCAGGTCATCGGAAGGAGCGCTGCCATGCGCGGCGTCTTCCGGCGTGTTCGCCAAATCGCTCCCCACAATGTCAACGTCTATCTGGGGGGCGAGTCCGGAACCGGCAAGGAGCTGGTTGCCACTCAGATCCACCGATTGAGCCAGCGCGCGCATGGTGCGTTCGTTACGCTCAATTGCGGTGCGATTCCCGAATCGTTGCTCGAGAGCGAATTTTTCGGCCACGAGAAAGGGGCTTTCACAGGGGCCGATCGCAGGCGTTTGGGAAAATTCGAGCTCGCACACCAAGGGACACTTTTTCTCGACGAGATCGCCGACCTCAGTCCCCGCGGGCAGGTTGCGCTTTTGCGGGCCATTCAGCAGAGGGAAATCAGCAGGGTCGGCGGGGATAGTCCGGTCCCCGTCGACGTGCGGATTATTGCCGCGTCAAACCAGAACCTGGCCGACTTGGTGGCGCAACGAAAATTTCGCGCCGACCTATACTATCGTTTGAGCTACGTGACCGTTTTGATCCCACCGCTTCGCGAACGCCAAGACGACATTCCTCTGCTGGTCGAGGCGATGCGCGCGGAGTTAAGCATCCAACTCAATCGGAAACTGACCGGTATTACCCAAGCGTTCGCCGAAAAGCTTCGATTGCATCAGTGGCCCGGCAACGTCAGAGAATTGCAGCAGGTGATCGGGCAGGCCGCGCTATTCGAGACCGGCCCGATCCTCAATGGCGACTTCTTTGAGCGAGGTTCCGGCGCTTGGCCGGCCGTTTCGCCAGATAAGGGAGCGGTTGGTGAGCAGTCTCGTCGATCTCGCCAGGCGGCTGCCCGCGACGCGGTTGCGATGGCTGGCGGCAACAAGAGCCACGCCGCGCGCGCGCTGGGGATCGCGCGGCAGACGTTATACGCATGGCTACAGGATTCATAGGTGCCTTTACAAGCTCACGGCCAACCGCATGTCGCCTCTGTCCACCGCCATCGACCAGATACAGGCGTCGCGCCGCTATACCGAGCGGCTGCTCGACAACGTCGACGAAAGCGACTGGTTCCGCATGCCTGTCGCGCCCGTGACCCATTTGGCATGGCAACTGGGGCATCTGGCCATTGCTCAGTACCGGTTGTGCCTCGAGCGAATTCGCGGCGCGCGGCCCGATGATGCGACGCTGATACCGGCCGGTTTTGCCGGCAAGTTCGGCAAAGATTCGGTTCCTGTCGCTGACCCGGCCAACTATCCCTCGGTGGCGGAGATTCGCGGCATTTTCGATCGCGTGCATCAGCAGGCCCTGCGCGAGTTGGCCGGCTTCCCTGAAAGCGACTGGTTCGCTCCTCCCGTTCTGCCGCACATGCTTTTTGATCGCAAAATCGACAGCCTGTATTGGTGCGCGCGGCACGAAATGATGCATTCCGGCCAGATCGGGCTGCTGCGGAGATTGCTGGGCCACAAACCCCTGTGGTAACGGGCGCTCTGGTCACATAGCGCCGCGGTGCGACTACAATGAATTTGTGAACACCCGCGCCGAGCCGCCAGGCCTCCTGTCGCCAGAACAAGACGCACTGCTCGCCGACATCGTCGACAGCCTGATCGAGCACGTTCGCAGGGGCGAGCCGGCGAATCTCGAAGAGGCCGCGCGGCAGCACCCGCACCTGGCCGCCGAACTGCGGCAGCTCTGGGCAACGGCGCAGTTCGCCGAAGACTTTGCAGCCGCACCGGGGGGTTCTGATCCCCAGGGCGAGACGCAGATTCGCGCGGCGCCCCTGAAAGCGGTTCCGGGCTTGTCGGTGGGCGCAGCTCCCGATGAGGGGGTGAGCTGCATCGGCGACTACGACCTGCTCGAACGCATCGGCGAAGGGGGGATGGGGGTCGTCTTTCGCGCGCGGCAGCGCGGGCTGGGCCGTATTGTCGCGCTCAAAATGATTCAGCGCGGCGCCCTGGCCTCAGACATCGACCTGGCCCGTTTTCGCGCCGAGGCGGCCGCCGCAGCGCAACTGAAGCACCCGCACATCGTGCCGGTCTTCGAAATCGGCGAACAGGACGGGTTGCCGTTTTTCAGCATGCAGCATATTGCCGGCACGACATTGGCGCGTAAGCTGGCCGACGGCCCGCTGCAACCGCGTGAAGCGGCCGAGCTCTTGTTGCCGGTGGTGCGGGCCGTCGCGCATGCCCATGTACAGGGCATCGTGCATCGCGATCTGAAGCCTTCGAACATTCTGATTGATGCCGAGGGCCGCCCGCACGTGGGAGACTTCGGGTTGGCGAAGCGGGTCGAGCCAATTGCTGTTGAGAACCGCGCGACGGGCAACGCGACCCCCCCAAGCCCCCCCTTGATAAGGGGGGGCGAGAGCGCTGCGAGTCGCGAGCCCCTGACGCGCACCGGCGCGATTTTGGGCACGCCGGCGTACATGTCGCCCGAGCAGGCGGCCGGCAGCCGGGGAGAGGTCGGGCCCTCAAGCGACGTCTATTCATTGGGAGCGATTCTCTATCACTGCCTGACGGGGCGGCCCCCGTTTCAGGCGCCCTCGCCGGTCGACGTCGTGATGCTGGTGCTTGAGCAAGACCCCGTTTTGCCGCGCGTTCTCAACCCGAAGGCCGACCCCGACCTCGAAATGATCGCGATGAAATGCCTTCAGAAGCCCGCCGAGCTGCGTTATCGCTCGGCCCAGGCGCTGGCCGACGACCTTGCCCTGTACCTGGCGAACGAACCGATCTCGGCCCGTTCGACCAATATCACGCAGCTTGTCAGCCGCATTTTTCGTGAAACGCACCACGCCGGCATCCTCGAGAACTGGGGCCTGCTCTGGATGTGGCACAGCCTGGTGTTATTGACGCTGTGCGTCGTCACGAACGTGCTGCAGTGGAGGAATGTTGCGGCCCGCCTTCCCTATCTGGCCCTGTGGGTCGTTGGAATCGGCGCCTGGGCCGCAATCTTCTGGTCGCTGCGTCGCCGCGCCGGGCCGATCACGTTCGTCGAACGGCAGGTCGCTCATGTGTGGGGGGCGAGCATGGTGGCCAGCTCGCTGTTGTTCGCCGTCGAGACGCTGCTGGGGATGCCCGTGCTCACCCTCTCGCCCGTACTGCCGCTGATCGGCGCGACGGTGTTTGTGATCAAGGCGGGGATCTTATCGGGCGCGTTTTACGTCCAGGCGACCGCCCTGTTCGCCACGGCGCTGGTGATGGCGTGGATTCGACGCGAAGGCCTGCCCGATTACGGCCTGACGCTGTACGGCATTGTGTCGGCCATCTGCTTCTTTGTACCAGGGTGGAAATACTATCGACGGCGGGGAAACCAGTCGTAGTGCCGGGCACAACCGTACTGGCGACATGCACGGCGTCGCTCGCTCGACCATTCGCAGGACACATTCAGGTGCGCGAAATCAGTTTCCTTCTTTTCGGAAAGGTGCCGGCATGAACTCGCGCGATGTTTTCGGCGTCGTCATTCGCACCGTCGGTCTGCTTTTAGTTTTGCCGGGCACGTTCTGCGTGCTCTATGCGCTTCTGGCCATCGTCGGTGGTGGGCCCCCGCAAATCATCGCCTTGCTACTCCCCGGCGTTCCGGCCTTGCTGGTCGGCATCTGGTTTCTGCGCGGGGCCGCATGGCTCGTTGCCTTCGCGTACCCCAGAGAAGCATGACCGCCTGCTCCGGCAGGCATCCTTGAAGGCCACCAGGCCCTGAATCGTAGTCCGGGTCATCGACCGTGCGATTCGAAGGTTCGGTTCGGCGTAAAGCAGGCATCGACGACATTGGGAATGCACTCTCGGCAAATCCCCGTTATGCCGTTAGAATCGGCGGTAGGGTCGTTCATCGGGGCATAAGCGGGTGTTGCGGAGTCCAACTGCAATGATTGACGTTAAAATTCGCGACAAGACCTGGAAAGACTTCCTGGCCGTCGCTCGGAAGAAGCGGCGATCTCCTGCGGCATTGATGCAACGGGTTCTCGAGAGCTACTTGCAAACGGTTGCCGACGAAGAATTGATTGCGCAGTCACAGAGGGATGCCCGCCGGGCGAGGTTTCGCGTGGAGGATACCGAGGAGATCATTCGACAGTTCCGCCGAAACCATCGCTGACGCTAACTCTTGATGGTCCGCCGCAAATTGCGGATTCCGGTTGTCATCGACACAAACGTTCTCGTTCGCGCGCTGGGCACTCCAAATTCACAAAGCGCCAGCCTTCGGGTCTTGCGGCTCTGGCTCGTGGAAAAGCGCTTGCAGGCGATAGTGACCGGTCTGCTCGTCGAAGAATACCTGAGGATCTTTGAACGCGTGCTGGGAATGGGTGCAGCGCGACTCTCCGGCTGGAAAGCGCGATTCGGCGCCGATCCGCGGGTAACGTACGTCAACCTCGGCAGACGATTCAGCGACAGCCGCGATCCGGATGACAACCTGCTTCTCGCCCTTGCGAGCGCTGGCAACGCCCAATATCTCGTCTCGAACGACCGAGACTTGCTGGATCTGCCTGCCAGCACGACGAGGCGCTTTCGTTTTTCAATTTTGACGCCGGCGGAATTGCTGCAAATATTGAAAGAGGGAATAGAGAGGCATCGGGCGTTCAAGTCCATCCGGGTCGGCGCCCCGGGCTACGTGCCTCATTCCGGCAGCCGCGCCGTCTCCACCGGTGGAAACGCCCCGGTGCAGGCCTCCATGAAGGCCACGAGATCCTGCTTTTCCTGATCGGTCAGGTTGAGCTTCTGAATTTTGGGGCTCAGCCACTGGTTTGGCGTGCCCCCCTTGTTGTAGTGCTCGACAACTTCCAGAAGCGTCTGTTGGCTGCCGTCGTGCATGTATGGGGCCGACAGGGCCACGTTGCGAATCGTAGGGGTCTTGAAGGCCCCTTTGTCTTTCTCGATCTTCGTGACGTTGTAGCGGCCGGGATCGGGGTCAGGCTTGTCCATCCCCACGCCGAGGTTGTGATACAACTCGTCAGTCAGGTTCGCCCCGACGTGGCAGTGAGCGCAGTTCACCCGCTGGCTGAAGAACAGGTCGCGGCCGCGAATGGCGCTTTCCGACATCGGGTGGGCGCGCGATTCCGCCAGTTTGGTCTCGTACTCCTGCTTCAGATCGGGGTCGTCGGCGAAATCGTCGTCGGTGAGCTTCAAGAGCGGTCGCAGGCGTTCGTAATAGTCGAACGGTGACGGCCCCGTGACCAGCACGCGTTCGAACGCGGCAATCGCCTTGCCCGCGTTCTCAATCGTCAGGCTGTTCTCACCAAAAATGCGGTCAAATTGCCGCCGATACCCTTCGACCTTCTTGATTGTCGAGACCACCTGCTCGTGCGTGTTGCCCATTTCGATAGGGTTGGCCATAGGGCCTACGGCCTGGTCTTCGAGCGAGCCGGCCCGGCCATCCCAGAACTGGGCGAGGCTGAGAATGCGGTTGTAGCTGACCGGCGAATTGCGATTGCCCGTTTGACCGCGAATGCCGACGCCGAACTGCGTGTGGCGGCCGAACGCCTCGATGGGATTGTGGCACGTCGCACAACTCAGCGAATTGTCGGCGGAAATGCGGTTGTCGAAATAAAGCTGCCGCCCCAGCTCGATCTTGGCGCGCGTCAGCGGATTGCTTTGCAGCACGCCGTCGGGAATCCTGCCCGCGTTGAGCCCCAGCGGCAATTCGACTTCGAGCACCTCGTGATTTTCGGGACGCGCGAGCCAGGCGTCGATCTGGTTGAGCGTCAAAGGCCCCTTGCCGGGAATGCCCGCAGTGAGTTCCGGAGAACCCAGCACCACCTTGTTCGAGAGCGGCTGGTTTGTCGGGGCCTGCTGGGCCGCGGCTTCCGCCCCTGCCGGCCCGGCGGGCGTCGCGCCTCGCTGCGATTCGGGAGCGCAGCCTGCAAGAATCAAGATCGCAACTCCCCAGGCAATCCGGCCGACGGTGACACGTCGCTTTGACATTCGCAAGTCTCTTTCCGTTAGGTCATCTTGACAATGGCCCGCCCGGTCGGCGCGTTGCCCGTGCCGCGGGTAGGGTTACCAGCAGGTTGTCATTATGGAAACTGGGCGGCAGTCGTCAATCGGCCGCCGGGCACTCGGCAATCAATCAGACCGCCTGGGCCGATACATGTGCGTGGCCTGACCGAAAACCGCCTCAGCCGATTCCATGAGGGTCTCGGTGAGCGTGGGATGCGGGTGAATGCTGTCGGCCAGGTCGCGGGCGACGGCCGCCGTTTCAACCGCCAGAACCCCCTCGGCGATGAGTTCGCCCGCACCGGCGCCGACGATTCCGACCCCCAGAACGCGCTGGGTTTTGGCGTCGCAAATGATCTTGGTCATCCCTTCGGGACGGTCGAGCGTGATGGCGCGCCCCGACGCGGCCCACGGGAAACGCACGACCGTCACCTCGCGATTCTCTGCCTTGGCCTGCGTCTCGGTCAGCCCGCACCAGGCGATTTCCGGATCGGTGAACACCACTGCCGGAACAGCCACGCTATCGAACGCCGCCGGCTCGCCGGCCAGCACCTCGGCCACGACTTTGGCCTCGCGCGTCGCCTTGTGAGCCAGCATCGGTTCACCCGCGACATCTCCGATTGCAAAAATGCTCGGGTCGGTGGTGCGGCGCTGCGCATCGACTTTCACGAAGCCTTTGTCGTCAAGCTGTACCTTCGTTTTCTCGAGCCCCAGGCTGCCGCTGTTCGGGCGGCGGCCGATCGCCACGAGCACCTTGTCGAACTTCTCTTCGCGCGGCGGGCTGCCTGCGCCCACCAGTTTGGCCGCGATGCCCCCTTTCTTAACGTCCAGACCGTCTACCCTGGTGCTGACGTGGATCGCCTCGAAACTCGCCTCCAGCCGCTTTTGCAGCGGGCGCACAAGATCGCGATCGGCACCTGGCAGAATGCCGGGCAACATCTCGACGACCACGACCTTTGAACCGAGGGCCGCGTAGACCGAGCCCATTTCGAGGCCGATGTACCCGCCGCCGATGACGAGCAGCCGCCCGGAAACGCTCTCCAATTCGAGCGCCCCGGTCGAATCCATCACGCGGGGATCGTTCTTCTGAAAGATCGCCGGCATCGCGGGGCTGGAACCGGTGGCGAGAATTGCGTGCTGGAACCGCAGCGTTGACTTTTTGCCGCTCGCATCGGTCAGTTCGAGGGCCTGCGAATCGACGAATGCAGCGCGGGCGTTCACGAACGTGACCCCGCGGGCCTTCTGCAACTGGCCGACGCCACCGACCAGTTTGTCGATCACCCCGTTCTTGAACTTTCTGACTGCCGCGAGATCGATCTTCGGGGCGCCGAACGTCACACCCCAATGAGCCGCCTCGCGGGCCTCGTTGATCAATTTGGCGATGTGCAACAGCGCCTTGGATGGAATGCAGCCGCATTGCAGGCACACGCCGCCCGGCCGGGGGTTGGCATCGATCAGCGTGACGTGCTGGCCATGGTCGGCGGCCGCGAAGGCCGCCGGGTACCCCCCCGGGCCCGCCCCGATCACTGCCACTTGCGTTTCAGAAGCGCTTGTGTTCGCCATCGTGTCTCAGAAAAACGGTCAGCCTGTGGAAACTTGAGGCATCTCCGACGCGACCCGCCGGCATCCGCCGACGAAAGGGGGCCGCGCCGGAAGTCAGGTCCGCCCCGATCACACCTCACTGAGCAATTGGAACGGATCACTGAGCAGGCGCGCCAGCTTCACGATGAAGCGGGCCCCGTCGGCGCCATTGATGACCCGATGGTCGTACGAGAGCGACAGCGGCAGGATCAGTTGCACCTGGGCCTGTCCGTCGACTACAACCTGTTCGCGCGCCGTGCGACCCATGCCCAGAATCGCGACTTCGGGCCAATTGACGATCGGCGTAAAGTAGCTGCCGCCGATGCCCCCCAGGTTGGTGATGGTGAACGACCCCCCCTGCATGTCCGCAGGGACCAGTTTGCGATCGCGGGCCTTCTTCGCCAACTGCGTCAATTCGGCCGCCAGCTCGACAACGCTCTTGGCATCGGCGTTGCGAATGACGGGCACCAGCAACCCCTGTTCGGTGTCGACCGCCACCCCGATGTGATAGTACTTTTTGATGATCACCTCGCCCGTCGCTGCGTCATAGCTGGCGTTGAACTTCGGAAACGTCTTGAGGGCCGTGACGAGCGCCTTCATGGCCAGCACCGTCATTGTGATTTTGGGGGCCCCCTCGCGGCCGGAACCCGCCTGCGAATACCGCTGGCGGGCCGCTTCAAGTTCGGTGACGTCGGCCGAATCGTGCTGCGTGACGTGCGGAATGATGCTCCAGGAAGTCCCCAGGTTCACGGCGGCCGTGCGCATCACCTTGTTCAGCGGTTGGCGCTCGATTTCACCGTACTGCGCGAAATCGGGCAGCGGCGGCGCAGCCGCGCGACCGATCGGCCCCCCGCCCGGGGGGCTGCCGGCCAGCAGGCTTCGCACATGCGCCTGCACGTCTTCGGGCGTGATGCGACCGCCGGGACCGGAACCCTGCACCTGATGCAAGTCGACCCCGAGTTCGCGGGCGAGACGCCGCGTAGCCGGGCCCGCGGGGGCCGGGGGGGCGGCTTTTTCGCCGTTGCCCGCGACGCTGGCCGAAACCACAGCCACTGCCGCAGGAACCGCAGCGACCGCGGCCGTTGCCTTCGCAGGCGCGGCCGGTTCGACCGCCGGATCGGGCGATCGTGAGGGCGAAGGAGCGGCCGGCGCGCGCGACGCAGCGGGCGCGGCCTCGGCAGGTGCGGGTTTCGCAGGGGTCGGCGCAGCGGTGCCCGCCGCGACCGCTTCGATTGTCAAAAGCTTTGCGCCCACGGGCACCGTGTCGCCCGTTTTGACGTGAATGGCTGTCACTTTGCCGGCGTGCGGGCACGGAAGCTCGAAGACCGCCTTGTCGGTCTCGACCTCCATCACAATCTGGTCGGCCGTAATCACGTCGCCCACGGCGACGCGCAGACTTCCGATGTCGGCCTTGTCGATGTTCTCGCCGACTTCCGGGAGTTTGAAATCAATGGACATGTTCAGTTTTCAGGCTTGCACAGGATTGATTTTTTCAGGATTGATACCCAGCGCCTGCTGGGCCTTCTGGATGGCTTTCTTTTCGATAGCGCCCTCTCGCGCCAGCGTGCTCAGGGCGGCAAACACAATGTGCGGCGTGTCGATCTCAAAGTGCCGCCGCAATTCTTCGCGCGATTCGCTGCGGCCGAAACCGTCGGTCCCCAGGGTCACCAGGCGGCCGGGCACCCACTTCGCAATCTGCTCGGGCACAATGTGCATGTAGTCGCTGGCGGCGACAAACGGCCCCTGACACCCCTTGAACGCCTGCTGCACATAGCACGCGCGGGGCTTTTCAGTCGGATGCAGCAGGTTCCAGCGTTCGACTTCCAAGGCGTCGCGGCGCAGCTCTTTATAGCTGGTGACGCTCCACACGTCGCTCGCGACGCCGTAGTCTTCCGCCAGCGTTTCCTGCGCCTGAAGCACGCCGTTGAGAATCGGGCCGCTCCCCAGAAGCTGCACACGGTGCCGGGCCTTGGGCGCCTCGCGACTGCGAATGCGGTACATGCCTTTCAGAATGCCCTCGTTCGCTCCCTCCGGCAGCGCGGGCATCGCGTAGTCTTCGTTGTAGAGCGTGAGGTAGTAGAAAATCGATTCGTTGTCGGCATACATGCGGCGCAGCCCATCTTGCACGATCACGGCAATCTCGTAGGCGAACGCCGGGTCGTACGCACAGCAGGTGGGCACGGTGCTCGCCAGCACATGGCTGTGGCCGTCTTCATGCTGCAAGCCTTCGCCGTTGAGCGTGGTACGGCCGGCCGTACCACCCAGCAGAAAACCCTTGCAGCGCGAATCGGCGGCGGCCCAGATGAAGTCGCCCACCCGCTGAAAGCCGAACATGGAATAGTAGATGTAAAAGGGGACCATGTTGATCCCCAGGTTCGCGTACGCCGTGCCTGCCGCCACGAACGACGACATTGCCCCCGCCTCGTTGATTCCCTCTTCGAGAATCTGACCGTTGCGGGCCTCGCGATAATACGCCAGGGTGCCCGCGTCGACCGGCTCGTAAAGCTGCCCGACGCTGGAATAGATTCCGAACTGGGTGAACAGCGCCTCCATGCCGAACGTGCGGGCCTCGTCGGGAATAATCGGCACGACGTGCCGGCCGATTCCCTTGTCTTTCAAGAGCGTCAGCAGCACGCGGCCGAACCCGCCGGTCGTCGAGAACTCGCGCCCGCCGCTGCCTGCGAGCACATCTTTGAACGCTTCGAGCGCAGGGACCTCCAGGCGCGGCGCGTCTAAGAGCCGCAGAGGCAGCGAGCCCCCCAGGGCCGCGCGCCGTTCGTTGAGATACACCATCTCGGGGCTGTCGTCGGGCGGCTTGTAGAATGGGGTCTCGGCGACCTGATCGTCGGAAATGGGAATGCCGAACCGCGAGCGAAATTCGCGCAGCTCGTCTTCGTTCATCTTTTTCTGCTGGTGCGTGATGTTCTTCCCCTCGCCCGCCTCGCCCAGCCCGTAGCCTTTGATGGTTTTGGCGAGAATCACGGTGGGGGCGCCGACGTTGTCGACGGCCGCCTTGTACGCCGCATAAACCTTCTCAGGATCGTGCCCCCCCCGATTGAGCCTGTGCAACTGCTCGTCGGAAAGCGATTCGACCATCTCGAGCAGCTCGGGGTCGGCGCCGAAGAAGTGCCGGCGGATATAGGCCCCGTCTTCCACCACGTACTTCTGGTACTGACCGTCGACCACCTCTCCCATGCGGTGCACCAGCTTGCCGTGGGCGTCGGCGGCCAGAAGCGGGTCCCAGTCGCCGCCCCAGATGACTTTGATGACGTTCCAGCCCGAACCGCGGAACCCGGCCTCGAGCTCCTGAATGATTTTGCCGTTGCCGCGCACCGGCCCATCGAGCCGTTGCAGATTGCAGTTGATGACAAAAATCAGATTGTCGAGCTTTTCGCGCGACGCCAGGTTGATGGCCCCCAGCGTTTCGGGCTCGTCGCATTCGCCGTCGCCCACGTAACACCACACTTTGACGCCCGACGTATCGAGCAGGCCGCGATGTTCGAGGTACCGCAGAAACCGCGCCTGATAGATCGACATGATGGGGCCCAGCCCCATCGAGACCGTGGGAAACTGCCAGAACTCGGGCATCAGCCAGGGGTGCGGGTACGAAGACAAACCGCCGCCCGGCTGCAGCTCGCGGCGAAAATTTCGCAGCTTCTCTTCCGACAGCCGCCCTTCGAGAAAGGCCCGCGCGTACACGCCGGGCGACGCATGCCCCTGAAAATACACCAGGTCGCCCAGATGTTCGGGCGAATGGGCCCGGAAAAAATGGTTGAACCCCACCTCAAACAGCGTCGCCAGCGACGCAAACGTCGAGATGTGGCCGCCTATTCCAGAACTTTCGCGATTCGCCCGCACCACCATCGCCATCGCGTTCCAGCGGACGATGCTCTTGATGCGCCGCTCGATCTCGCGATTGCCCGGGTAACGCGGCTGCCGATCGACCGAAATCGTGTTGATGTAGGGGGTGTTGGCCGTGAAAGGGAGCATCACCCCGCGGCGATAAGCTTCCTCCTGCAGCAGCACCAGCAACTGCCGGACGCGCTCGGGGCCTTCGCGATGCAGCACGTCGGCCAGCGACTCGACCCACTCGGCCGCCTCACTCACGTCCCCCGCGTACCGCGGACTATCCACGACGTTTTGTGGCATGAAGCTCTCGAATCTATGCGGAAGTGCAGCGACACCCGGGAGGCGACCGGAGGTCGGCGGCGGAAGGGCTTAGGATTACGACAACCGCACTCGGCGGGGCGCTCGCAGGCCCACATTATAGAGGAATCGCCGATTTAGGGGAAAGGAAGCCCGTGCAATTTTGGCGGGGAACTCGTCTTCCGCCCCCGGTTCTTCCGCCGAGTCAGTTCGTGGCACGGCGTGCCGCTTTAATGAGGCCGCGGTCAGGTGACCGCGGAAAGAACCCGAAACGTAATGACGCGGCAACGCTCCGTGAGCTTCAATGGGGCCGCGATCAATTGATCGCGGAAAGGGCCTGTCGGGAGCTTGAACCCGTCCCCCCCGGTCACGCTTCAATGGGGCCGCGATCAATTGATCGCGGAAAGGCCCCGTCCGCGCGAGTTGCTCGCGCGGTACGTCGCCGCTTCAATGGGGCCGCGATCAATTGATCGCGGAAAGAGGCCGTCGCGAATGTCGGCGTCGCGCCGCTGGTCGAGCTTCAATGGGGCCGCGATCAATTGA
>JBQTIL010000103.1:0-7077 GCA_052388175.1 Planctomycetaceae bacterium
CTATTGTCGCTGTCCATTCGCTGCTGCGATCGCACCTCGCAGAAGCCGTATTTTCTCGTTTGAAGTAAATCCTCGTGATTTCAGGAGTTGCAACTTCGTTTTAGGGGTGCGGAATGTGAGTAACTAATCAGGTTCAGCGGCGAGCACTGCGGATCAGCGCTTCCTCTTCGTCGGCACTCGACGACCGCCGGGAAAGACAGGGTCGGTACAGGGAGACGCGGAGATTCTGACGGAACCGTCTCGTCTCTGCGTTTGGAATGTCTCCCTGTGTAACTCTCCGTTTTGCGATTCTGCGGCAGGTGAAATCCGACGAGTGGCCGTCGCGCGTCATGGACCTCAGGCCATTGCGGCACGCCTTGCCCTCGCCGACCCGCACGACGAATGGATCGCTTGCATGTGCGCGCGGTGACTTGACATCGTGGCTACGATCTGACACAACACTTCCGCGTTCATGGCTGGGGCCTGACGCTGGTGTGGGTTGAGCAAAGGCGAAACGCAGAAGGATTCTGAACATGTTCCGGCCTTTGGGGCGCCCCCCACTCGCGAAAGGAGTCTCTCGCCATGCATTGCCCATTTGGAACCCTCTTGCTCTGGGCTGCCCTCAACGGCAGCCCCACCACTGACGCCACAGTCTACGACGACTACAAGCAGGCGTATCTCGCCGCCAAGTCGACGAACCGGCCCATTCTGCTGGTCATCAACCCCGGCTCCGACTCAGACCTTCAACCGCACGATCTCGATGTGCTCAGGCGCTCAGGTCATCGGCGCGAGCTGCTCGGCAACTATGTCGTGGCGGTGATCGATGCCTCGACCTCCGACGGGCAGTCGGTCCACAAGCTGTTCGGCTCACCGCCGCTGCCGCGCGTGTCGGTGATCGACAAGCAGCAGAAGTGGCAAATCTTCCGCAGCAGCCAGGCGTTCACGCCCGAAGACTGGAACGTCGTGCTGGAAAAGTACCAGGCGGGAGAAAGCCCGCCCGTCGCGGCGCCCAAGTGCAATTGCGCCAACGCGCGGCGCTAGCGGCCCGTTCGGAAAGAGCCGCTCCCTCCCCCGCTGGGCATTGGTATCTACAGGGGAGGGCTGGGGTGAGGGCAAATTGCAGGCGAATGCTGCGCACCGCCCCTCACCCCTCCCCTCTCCCCGAGGGCCCCGAGGGAGAGGGGAGGGGACTTTTTCAACGCGCTACGATAAGTGCTGAGATCCGCTTCCTGAAAGCGACTCGATTTCTCGCGGAATCATCCGAGCCGCTCGCACAGCCGACTCTCGGTGGTCGCTGGCCATTGGAATCGACACTTCTTCCTCTCCCCTCCCCCTTGACGGGTCGGAGGTGGGGGTGTTTTTCCTCGTCAAATCCGGCGCGCCGGGACTCGCCGGCAATACATACCTAATAGTCGAGTCGGCTTCATCCGGCCTGGCCACTTGAATCGGCGATCAGCCACCGAGAGGCGGTACACCGGGCGCCTCACGCCGATGGATTAGCGCCCCATGGTGCGTCAGCGGCCGCCGGGCTGCCTCCGTGTCCGAAGAGACGCTTTACCGAAGGTCGTTGCAGGACGATGAGCGTAAACACCCCCAACACCGTGCCGAACGGCATCAGCAGGCATTCCACGCCGGCAATCACCAGGCAGAACATGTATTTGCGGTGCTGCTTCAGCCTCCGGCCCGCGAGGAACATGCCGACCGCGAGAGACCACGCCATCACGATCGCGAGGGCCCCGCAGGCGACGAAGAAGGCGCCGACCAGGGTCTCGGGGAATCTCTCGTCGGGCTTCTGCGGGAACGCGCCCGACAAAAGCGCGATCCCGATTGCCACATGGATGATTGGCACAGAACCCAGCAACACGGCGATTCCGGCCACCACGTAGTGGAAAATCGCCAACAGGTTCAACTGCTGCAAATCGTCGTTCATCGCACGCGAACGGCTTGAGAAGACTTCGCGCTCGTCCCGCGGCCTCACGCCCTTCTGCCGGTGCCCCATTCAGGGCTTGCCAGCCGACCGGCCCGGCCGGCCACTCCCAGACATTGTATATGGGTGAGCCCCGCTGCGACCATCACGGCCGAGCATTTGTGCGCCCCGCGACACACCGCGCCCTGCCTTGGCGCCGCATTCAGGGAATGCCACCCGGCCCGCCGGGTTCGACACGGGGGTTCGTCACTTTCGGTCAACCCGGCCTTCGCAAGAACTCGCGCCGACGTGCTTGACTGGCGTCACACGGGAAGCAGGTGTCGGGAACATCTCCTGAAACCTCTTTCAACCGATCGAAAGGTAATCTCCCATCGCGCGATCATTTCGCAAAACCCGACGCGTGGATTGCGCCGCCGAACCCGCCCATGCCCATGCCGCCCATACCGCCGCCGAAGCTGACGGCTTCCTTCGTTTCATGTCTCGACACCACCAGCCCGCCATTCGTTTTCTGCGTTGCGCCTGCATTGTCGCGCAGTACTCCTGACAGGAACGTTTGCGCCTCAACAAGTGTACTTAACCTTCCCGCATCTTCCTCATCGACCGTAGCAAGTGCGTCCAGCGCAAAGCTCTTCAGAAGCTGTGGCCAGAGCTTGCGGAACAGCGGCGTTGATTCAAAGACATCCACGGTCTCAATCTTCCCATTAATCGCGACGACAACGCCTACAACCTGCTTGTGGTCAGACACCGGGCATCCCAGAGCATCGACGTACGGTTTGAGTTGCGCGACCATTTCTTTGTCGACGTAGTTGGCGGTGAATGCACCCGACTGCCAGGTGGCTCCTGAAACCTGATTGGTTCTCTCAACCGCGTCCCAGACGCTTTGCTGCCCTTCGCCAGCCTGCACTGCAAAGCGACTCGCTTTGCTGAGAGTTCCCGCTTTGGCCACAAACTGACCCTGGTTGGCTTCGGCGGCCAGGTTTTCGTCGGTCGCCGAATCGCCAGCCACCTCGTCGAAAACGGCAGTCGCGGTGGCAGCGTCGCGCAATCCCCAGCGACCGGGTTCCACGCAATAGACGTCAATCGCCACCGGCTCACCTGTCGCGGCGATCACCGTTTCTTCCGCAATCGTGCGGTCCTGACTCCCCCCCACGATGATCTCGCCGGGCATCAGATACAGGGGTTTGTCGCCGCGATTGATGACCATCAAGCGGTTGACGTCGTCTCCAAAGGCCAACTCGTCGGAGGTTTCTGCGTCATCATCTGCAGCGACTTCCTCGTCGTTCGCCTGATCGGAATCGATCTGCTGCGCCTGAGCCTGCTCTGCATCCTGCCAGTGCCGAACCGCCCTGCCGCGCGCTCCCATCTCAAGGACTTCCACCGTGCGGGCCTTCAACCCTTCTTCCAACGTCATGAATCGGTCTTCGTGTCGGGGGGTCTTCGAATGGATCGGAAAGATTGTCAAGTTGCCGTGACGAATCGGGGAACCAATGACGTAATCGCCAAGTGCCGCCGCCGCGCGTGTGGCGGTTTCGGTTCCCTCCGCCGAACCACTTGCAGGAAGCGGGGTCGAACGGTTGCACGCAGAGAAGCTCAAACAGGCCACTGCAAAAAGCAGGTGACGACGGGTCATGGCAGCACTCCTCAGGGAAAGAAACGCGAAGCGAATCGACACCACTGTCGTGAAATGGCAGTCCCGCAATGGATTAGACGCCCTGGCCTCTGTGGGAGTTTCCCAAAATCTCAAAGGTGTCGGGTTGGCAGTCCAGGCACCCGCAGACAACATTCGCGATGGCGCGGCACTTTCGCACGGGCAACCCTTCATTCAAGAGAAACGAAAGCCGGCCGGCCGATTCAACAGGCGAGCAGGGCAGGCTTCGCCTGCAGGCAATTGGCCGCAGGCGCGAGAGACAAGGCAGGCCGATCCGAAAACCCGGGCAGGGCCAAGCGCCGGCTACCCCTGCGGTTCAGCGCTTCTCAACCAGGCAAGACCAGCCCAGAAAGCGCTCCGGGATATCCGGCGCTTCATCGAAACGGAACTCGTGCAAGTCGACGATCCGAAACGCCTGCCCGAGCTCGTCGCGAATCTGTTCTTCCGTAACGACGGGCGGCCCGGGATCGTGGGGCTCACGCGCGTTGCCGGCCAGGATCAGGCCGCGGCCGCCGGAAGACAGTTGCCGCGCCACGGCTGGCGCGTACTCTTCGGGCGCGCTGCGACGAACGGCATGGTAACAGCCGCGATCGAAAAAGAAGGCGAAGGGCCCGGCCAGGTCAGGCAACTGGAGCACGTCGGCAACCACGAAGTGCGCCTTTACCCCGGCCTCCTGAGCGCGTTTTTCCGCTCGCTCCACTGCCAGCGGAGCCAGGTCGACGCCAGTGACCTCAAATCCCTGCTGGGCCAGCCAGACGCTATTGCTTCCCGTTCCGCAGCCCAATTCCAGCGCGCGACAGGGCCGAATGGCGTGGCGACTCACAACGCGCTCTAATTCCGACGATGGCTGCCCTGTATCCCAGGGCAGATTGCCGTCCCGATAACGATCGTTCCAATCGATGTGCTCTGTCATGGTCTTTGCTCAGCGATCCGGCCCGACTCCAGCAATCGGAAGGTATGCCCATGCTGTCACTCTATCAACGGCGGCTGTTGAGGCTGAATGCCAATCATTCCGTCAACAGCGGCCCAACTTTGTCGGCGGAGTTCATGTGTTCGGCGGGTGGCGCTCGCGCCGACCGAAGAACGCATTCGCACGAAATCGCCGCCCAGCAATTGCGCCACAATACGCCCCCCCCCAGGCTAATCACCGTGCAAGCCGGCAAGAACAGGAATAGCCCCAGCGGCCAAAATGGGCTGGCCGGAACGCAACAAACCAGGAACAGTGCCTGTCCGAGCCAAACAGCAATTGCAACGCGTTGAATACTCTGCGGGGCGAGAACGCCACCTACGAACCCGGCTACGAACAAACTGAGGACGTAATAGAGACTCGATGCATCCCAAGGCTCGCTTTTCCCTGTGACATATGGTGATGCCCACCAGATGAAGGCGCCGAGAGCGACACAGAGCACGAACGCTGTGCGATTCATCAGTAGTCCTCAGGCGGATTGCGATTGTTCTCGTCGCGCCGATTCAAAAATCGGCGTTCGATCCATCTTGCGATCGGCCGCGCGACCCACCAAGGCCACGGTAGCCATTCCACGATTACATAGACGATGACGAACAGGCAGCCTAGGAGAATCCCGGTCATGTTGTCAGTTTGCCTCGCTGTTCTGGCAAACAAAGGCCCGGCCGAATCGCTTCGGTTGTATCCCAGTCAATCAACCGTCGGATCGGGGTAGTAGTCTCGGTCCGGTTTCAGCTCCTTCGTGTACACCCAATGCACGGATTGCCACTCGCGCTTGGAAACGAAGGGCTTATTGACTGTCTTTGGCACGCCGCCAAGCAACCAGCCGCAATGCACCAAAATCCTGTCGTTCGTCAGGGGTATGCCGATTCGGACGCTCTCTACTTCATTTCTAAGGGGTCCAGCTTCCAGAGTCATCGACGAGAGACCAGCAAGTGGAGTCCATTGCATGTCCACTGGTTCAAGTGACGTGTGGCTGGACAGCGACCTCCCATCGACAGTTTCCACCATCCCCACGACCGATGGTCGATACCAGACAGCGGACCTCGACCGGTTCGTCACGCGGACGATTGCCGCCAGAGGACGATGTCCAGCAACGTCGTCATACCGCTTGTATCCCTCGACAGTCAGCGTCACGTCGATAGGAGCCGGCCAGAGGAACCAACCGCCCAGCCCAAGCAACGCTGCCAGCAGCAGCGCCGGCACGGCCAGCTTCGGAAATGCTCTGCGGGAGGGCGGCATAAGCATATCTCGGTCTGAATGCGTATCGATCCGATTCCGAGGTTGAGTTGCTCGGCTATGCCGCGTGATTTTCACGCGACGCCCCTAGCGGCCCCCTTTGTGCCCTTGAATTCCAGTCACCCGGTGAGCAGACAGGGGCAGATACACCTACTGTCTGTCCGGCACGCATGCCGGGCCGGTGAAACCAGTCTCAGAACTGTGAGCGAACACTCGCCGTCTTTCCGTATTCGGTAGCTTCGAGGGCCGAAAGCCCTCAATTGGGGCGAAATTGCTCGCCCACGCCATCGATGAAAAATTCGACGTGCCCACACCTGGGGCAGCGGTAGACGTCGAAGTGTTCCTTGTTGACGAACAGTTCGCCCAGATCGCCAATGAAACCCCAGCGGGGTCCCTCGTGGAAGGACTTCGTGCCCATGTGGTCGAGATCGCAGCGACAACGGAGGCAGCTAATCGGTGGGGTCGCCGGTTTGTCGTGCGCTTCAGCAGATTCGCCAGCCTCGTCGGCGAGATTGGCAAACTCCGGATCGGTGGTCCCGTCCCGAGAAGTGCCACAGTTCCAGCAGACTTCAAAGTTGCCCTCGACCTGCTCACTGCACTTTGGGCACGCCCACATCATTCACCCCTCGCGGCTTTGCGATTGTAATGGAGGGAAATCGATTGTTGCGATCGCGAAAGGTCCCATTGCGTTGGCATCCTCCCTTGCTGCGCCGCAGCCGTTGGTCCTCGGACTCAGTCATAGGCTGAACGGGCCACAACTCCAGCGAACGTGAAAATCCGTCGTGCGGATCATTTGCAATGATCGCACCGCCCGCACGAGATGCCCTGCATCAGGCACGAATGAACGGCGTGGCAATCACGAACTTGTGCATCATCGTCCGACAATTTCTCCAAACTTGTCGTCGACGTTGTAGATGACCTCACAATCACAGTAGCCGCCATGCTCGTGAAGCCAGGGAACGACGCGCTCAACATCAAGGCCGCGGTTCTGGAGAAACTCAATGGTCTCTCGCAGAGTGTGATCGCACTCTGGCGCCCCCTCACGGCCAAGATGATCAAACAAATCGCGCAAATCCTCATGCGGCAACGGAATCGAAGCGACGAGCTTCTGATGCTCCTGCTCCTTCCAGGCCTTCTTCAGCGCCTCTTTGCGGGGGTCTTTGCTCATAATGTTCGAATTTCGATAGCAGGCTTCGGGTCCATAACCGGCTTTGAGGGTTATCGACGGGCTGCTGCGGGCTGAGAACGTCTCCGGGTGGCTCGTCCCGGGCGGTCGCGGATGTGCTCGGCAAGGCGGTCGTCGTCGCTGAGCAGAGCGGC
>JBQTIL010000104.1:0-19844 GCA_052388175.1 Planctomycetaceae bacterium
AGGGCAACCGGGTCGAGTTGCGCGACTTGCTCGTCTTCGAAGAGAATGACGGTCATGGCGAACGCGAGAAAGGCGCCGGTGGGAGTCGAACCCACGGTGGCGGATTTGCAATCCGCTGCCTTAGCCACTTGGCTACGGCGCCAGAATGCCGTCGTCGCGGCAACGCAATGCTATGAGTCGCCGCGTGTTAGGTCAAGGTACCCCACCCGGCGTCTGCCCCGACGAATCAGGGCACAACCGCTATCATCGGCAAAACCGGTCTCGCAGCCGCAGGATGCGTTCGGGAATTGCCCGGCGTTTTCCCAGAGCGATTGAGGACGGATTCTGATGGGCCGCGCCTGATGGCATTCCCGATTCGGCACGGGTAGGATGATCGGCCGCGCGCCGCCTCTCAGCGCGACATATCGCATCCCGGTCAATCCAAAATCGCGAATTCAGAATTGAAACGAGCCATGCCCAAAGGTCCTGCCACATCGCCGGCCCCCGAAACCGAAGATCAACTTGTCGCGATCGCGCAGGAAGCCGTCAGCCATTGTCGCTGGGTGGTGGGCGAATGCGCCTCGAAGTGGACCGAACGGTATGCCCGCGGCCGGACCGACGCCGATTTCGCCGCGCTGATCGGCGTGACCGCCGATCAGGTATACCAGCGGCGGCGGGTGTGGGAAGCGTTCGCGGGCGTGCGCGAGCAATACCCTGCGCTGAAATGGTCGCACTTCTACGCGGCCCTCGCCTGGGACGACGCAGCCGACTGCCTCCGCTGGGCTGCCGACATGCAGGCCACGGTTGCCGAAATGCGCGCCTGGCGGCGGGCGCAGCGCGGCGAAGACCTGACCGCAGAAGCATTGCCCGAAGAGGCCGTGAGATTTCTTCCGGCCGACCTGGCTGCGGTTCAGATGCCTGCTGAGGCCACATCGGAAGAAACGCGGGGCGCATGGCGGCCGGGCGCGTCGGCCGAAGCCCCGGCCATAGCCGGTGTCGCCCGTCAGGCGCGGGGCGACGACGATTACGCCCCGTTTCGATCTGACGCCGGCAGCCCGCCACCGGCCGGGGGTCATGGTGAACGGCCTGCACCGGCGGCCCTGTCGACCGAGCAGGTCGCGAAGCGACTGGCTGGCACTTTCGAAAAATGCGCTAAATTGCTGACGGCGGAATTCTGGCGCGAGTTCCGCCGACTGCCCGAGCCGGTGCGCGAAAAGTTTCGCGAGAACGCTCGCGAGTTGCAGTCGCGATTATCACAGGCGAAATGACCACGCGGCTGACCCCCGCCGCGGCGCGCAACGAGTGACGCCGCTCTCTGGCCCCGTCGCTCGCACGAAGTGCGTCTGCGTGCTACGGTAAGACCGCGGTCGGTATTCTGGCGAGGGAGTCGCTGTGCATGTCTGATGGTGAACGGTTTCCACGAAACGGCTCGTCGCCGGGCGCGGTCGGGCTCAATTGGCTGCTCTTGATTCTGGTGATTCTGCTGGTCGCGTACATCGTCCGCAGCCCGGCCCGTTTCGGCCCGTCGCGACTCTTGAACCCGAACGCGCCCGACAAACCGGTCGTGGCCCGGGGAGACCTGGCGGAAGATGAAAAGGCCACAATCGAGATTTTTCAGAAGGCCTCTCCTTCTGTCGTCAACATCACCAATCTGGCGGTGCGGCGAAATCTATTGAGCCTGGACGTCACGGGAGTTCCGCAGGGGACCGGTTCGGGCGTGGTCTGGGACCAGGCAGGGTACGTGGTCACCAATTACCACGTCATCGCTTCGGCCCAGGCAGCGCTCGTGACGCTGGCTGACGGTTCCGAATGGGAAGCCCGCATTGTTGGAAGCGCCGAAAGCAAAGACCTGGCGATCCTCAAAATCGAGGCGCCGCCCGAAACACTGCACCCTATTTCGATCGGCACGTCAGCCAATCTGCTCGTGGGGCAGAAAGTGTTCGCGATCGGCAACCCTTTCGGGCTCGATCAGACGCTGACCACGGGCGTTGTCAGCCAGACCGGCCGCGAGATTCTGTCGCTGAACCGCCGCCCGATACAAGGGGTCATTCAAACGAACGCGGCAATCAACCCGGGTAACTCGGGCGGCCCGTTGCTCGACAGCGCGGGGTTGATGATCGGCCTCAACACGGCCATCTACAGCCCCTCGGGAGTCAGCGCGGGGATCGGGTTTGCCGTTCCGGTCGATACAATCGCCCACATCGTGCCGCAGCTCATTCGGTTCGGCAAGGAAGAGCAAATCGGGCTGGGGATCACCATCTGGGACGATTCGACCACGTCGCGCCTGGGGTTGCGGGGCGTACTGGTACGGGAGGTATTCGAGGGCAGCCCGGCGGCCTCGGCGGGTATTCTCCCCACGCGCGAAGATGCGACGGGGCGGACGATTCCCGGCGATTTGATCGTCGCGCTCGACGAAAAACCGGTCAAGAGCTCGGTCGATCTGTTTCGGGCGCTCGACAGGCTTCCGGTCGGTGCCGACGTGACAATGACGGTGCGGCGGGGAAACGGCGAAAAAAAGCTGCCCGTGACCCTGCGCGTGGTCGATTGACTCAGGCTGGTTGACATACGTCTCGCTCGGTGTAGGATGAAACGAGCGGATCGAACCACGGCTCAGACTGCGCCAAGCGCCCCCTATGCCTGCTCCTGCTGTGACTCCGAAAGTGTCGGTCGAGAACGGCGTTACGGTCGTCGGCCTGGGCCCGGGTTTTGAATCGGTCGATGAACATCTGCTCGACAGCGGCGTGCGCGAGGCGCTCTTGAAAATTGGCGAGGGAGCCAATCCGCCACGCGTCGTGCTCGACCTCTCGCACACGACCTTTTTCGGGTCGTCGTTCATCGAGATTCTATTCCGCGTGTGGAATCGCCTGCAGGAACGGCCGCAGGGCGCCTTCGCCATTTCGGGCCTGACGCCGTACTGTCAGGAGGTTCTCAAGATCGCCCACCTCGACACGTTGTGGCGGGTGTTCCCCGATCGGGCGACGGCTGTGCGCGAGCTGTCGACCGGCAAGCCATGAGGGGTGGAGCCCGCCGTGCCCGGCCCGCCGGCGAGTGTGCCGCCGTTTCGATTGGTCAGCGCGGCGGCAAATAGGCCGCCAGGTTTCCAACCGCGAACGACTCGCCAAGAGGGTCGTCGTCGAAGCGATCGACGCGGATCGTAATTTCGTCACCGTGAATATCGAGGATCGTCAAGACATGATCGGCCAGCCGCACCGACTCGCCTACGGCGAGCTCAATGCCAGACTCCAGCATCACGACCTCCTTGTGCTCGTCACCGCGACAGGGGCGGTTACCCCCTCCAGCCACGCGGACTATACCAACTCGTCGTCGCCCGGGTAAACAGTAAATCTCGGCAGGCGACTCCATGCGAAAAAATTCTGCGAGCGTCATGCGGCCTTTGCGATTCGCTCCGCTCTTGAAACGAAGCCGCTGGGGCGGCCGGCGCCTCGCGACCCGGCTCGGCAAACCGCTGGGGCCCGAAAACGACTACGCCGAGAGCTGGGAAATCTGCGACCACGGCGACGACCAGAGCGTCGTCTGCGGCGGACCGTTTTCAGGCTGGACGCTCGAGCGACTGGTTGCCGAGCGCAGCGCAGAATTGCTGGGGCGCCACGCGGGAGCGGCGCAGTTTCCCCTGCTCCTGAAGTTTCTCGACGCGTGCGATCGCCTCTCGGTGCAGGTGCACCCCAACGACCAGCAAGCCCCGAAGTACGACCCGCGAGAACGCGGCAAGACCGAGGCCTGGGTGGTGCTCGACGCGACGCCCGCCGCCTGCGTTTTTGCCGGCCTGCGCCAGGGCATCGATCGCCAGGAGCTTTCGCGGGCGCTGCACGAAGGTTCTGTGGGCGACTGCCTGCATCGCGTCGACGTGGCGCCGGGCGATTGCCTGTTCATACCCGCCGGAACGGTGCATGCGATCGGCGAAGGAGTTCTACTCGCGGAAGTCCAACAGGCAAGTGACCTCACGTTTCGGCTGTTCGATTGGAACCGCACCGATGCCCTAGGTCGCCCCCGGGGCCTGCACGTTACCCAGGCGCTCGAATGCACCGATTTTGGCGCGGGGCCAGTCAACCCGGTTGTAGCACAAGTCGTCGAGAAAACTGGCGACCGCCAAATCGAACAATTGGTGCGCTGCCCGTACTTTACGATCCGCCGACATGCCGCGGCGCAACCTCTCGTCGCCGCGCCTGCGGATCACTGCCGCCTGTTGATGCTCATTGCCGGCGGCCTGCGGCTTGATTGCCCCGCAGAAGGGGAACCGGCAGGGCCGGAAAACCTGACGACCGGGCAGACGGTCTTGATCCCGGCGGCGTGCCCCGCATTGGAATTGACTCCGAGCGAAACGGCCGTCTGGCTGGAAATCTTCTGGGAATGAGGGCCGATTGCGGCCGTTCGAAAGCGTTCTGCAGTGGTGGTCTGCGCTCGGGCCTTTTCGTCGTCTCGTCTCAGGCGTACGATGAGTAGACCCACGGGCGGGCCGAGAACTACGAACCTTTTTGATTGTTGAAGGTTGACCGAAAATGCTCATGCTTCGCCCCGCGGTTTCACGCGGCCGCACGCAGCTCGACTGGCTCGACAGTTGGCATTCGTTTTCGTTCGCCGACTACCACGACCCTGCCTGGCACGGGTTTCGCGTCTTGCGTGTGATCAACGACGATCGCATCGGCCCGACCGGCGGATTCGACACGCATCCGCACCGCGACATGGAGATCATCACGTATGTGATGTCGGGCCAGCTCGAGCATCGCGACAGCCTGGGGAACGGTTCGGTGATTCGCCCGGGAGACGTGCAGCGGATGACGGCCGGCCGGGGAATTCTGCACAGCGAGTTCAACCCCTCGCCGAGTGAGCCGGTGCATCTGCTGCAGATCTGGATCTTTCCCGAGCGCAAGGGGCTCGACCCGGGTTACGAGCAGAAGCACTTTACAGAAAGCGAGCGGAGCGGCCGCCTGAAGCTGGTGGCTTCGCGCGACGGCCGCGACGGTTCGGTGTCGATCGCCCAGGACGTCGATCTGTTTGCCGCGAAGCTCGCGCCGGGCGAAACGCTTCGTCACAGCTTGCGGTCCGAGCGACACGCCTGGCTGCAGGTGGCTCAAGGGGCCGTGGTGGTCAATGGCACAAAACTCGGACAGGGTGACGGGGCGGCGATCAGTGACACGGCCGCCGTCGAAATCGCGAGCAGTGCCCGCGCCGAAGTTTTGCTGTTCGACCTGCCGTGAACCAAGGCATCGCAAGGCACGTTTGGCGAGCGTCGATGCAACCAGCGTGCGCGAACAGAAACGGGCGTCGGCCCCCGCTTCTGAACCGGCCAGGTAAGAATCAGCCACCTGGCGCTCATCACAGTGCATAGGAGCTCGATCAATGTCTGCTATTCCAAAAATTCTGGCCGTGGCAGGAAGCCTGCGGTCTGACAGTTACAACAAGAAACTGGGCCGGCTGGCTGCGGAGGCCGCCCGGGCCGCCGGGGCCGAGGCCACGTTTCTCGACCTGCGCGATTTGCCCCTGCCGATCTTCGACCAGGATTTCGAGGCTCGCGAAGGGTTGCCTGACAACGCCCGGAAGCTCAAACAACTGCTCCTGGCGCACGACGGGCTTGTCATCGCATCGCCGGAATACAACAGCTCGATCACCGCGGTGCTCAAGAACGCCATTGACTGGGCCTCGCGCCCCGAATCGCCGAACGAGGCGAACCTGGCGTGTTTCGTGGGGAAGGTGGCGGCGCTCGTCAGCACGTCGCCCGGCGCGTTGGGCGGCTTGCGGGGGCTTGTGCATCTGCGGTCGATTCTGGGGAATATCCGCGTTCTGGTGTTGCCCGATCAATTGGCGGTGCCCAGGGCGCCCGAGGCGTTCGACGCAGATGGGACCCTCAAAGATTCCGGGCAGCAGGCGACGCTCGAACGCATCGTCCGCACGCTCGTGACGACCGTCGCGCGGCTGAAGGGGTGAAGCAATTTCCGCGCAACGGGCGGAACTTCTCGTCCTCGTCAAAAGAAACCCGCGATCGGGTCGCGCTATCGCCGCAATCCGCGTGGCAGCACGGGAACCGCCGGAACGTAGGACGTGTCGGCTGGAAGATGGTAGTCGGATTCGGGCGCGTTCCGCTCGGCCGCGGGGATGGGGGGAACGAGCTTCAACGGGCGCAGGGCCGCAGGCCCCCCCATCAACTCGGGGGTCACCAGCAATACGGTCTCTCGATCGTCGGCGGGCGATTGATCCAGCTCGCCAGCGTGTGCCGAAACCGCGCTGGTCGGGCCCTCTGACTTCATCCGCTTATCGAGCCGGCCGATGACAATTGTCTGACCTGATTGCAGTTCGACCTGGGTATTGACGCAAAAGGTTGTCAAACTCGGCACGGTTTCGTTTCCGACTGTGACGGCATGTTCGAAATCGCGATCGCTCAGCTCGACTTTGATTTGAAGTCGAATGCGGCCGCCGGGGAACACGACCGGAACACACTCCACCTGCACTCCAAAGGGGCGCATGTGCACAACGGCCCCGCCGTCAGCCTGTTTCACTGAGATCGGAAACTGGCCCCCGGAATGGAACGACGCCGGTCGTCGCGATGTGCTTGTCAGCGTCGGTTGTGCGACGACAGCCACCAGTTTGGCCTCCTGCAGTCGCTGAAAGAGAGGCGACTTGAGCGGGTCATCGGCAATCACGTTGTAAGCGGTGCGGTCGGCGAAGGAATGCAGGGCGTGACGCAGGGTGGCCGAGGCGCCTTCTTCGGATTCGCGCGCCGAGTCACTTTCGGGCCGTCGGCCGGTTTTCAGGCCGAACAGGGCGTCGAGCTCGCGCGCCCGGTGCCCCAGCTTCTGGCGTGAATATTCGACCGCCGTCACGCGGACAACCACGGCGGGAATCTGTTGCAACAGGGCCCGCAATCGGTCGATCTCTTCCAGCAGGCATTCGAGCTCGGCTTCTTTCCGCCCGAGGATATCATCTTCGGCCAGCCGCGCGCGGAGGCTCTGTCGCACGCGGGCGGCTTCTTCTGCCAGACCAGCCGCTTCGAGATGCGCGGCCGCCCGCAGCAGGTGCTCGATGCTCTGTTCGGTCTCCTGCGGCGTTGCGTCGCCCCCGATGGCAGCCGGTTGCGGCGACAAGGGAATCGGCGGTGGCGACTCTTCGGCGCTCAAAGGCCGGCAGAAGCTGCAGGCCGTGGCCAGTGTGATGACGAAGAATCGCATGCGACGACTCCCTTCAAACGCACAAATTGGCCGAGAACCGGCCGTCAACCGGCGCGAAACGGGCCGTGGTGTTACCCGGTCTGTGCGGGAGGGTCAAGGGGAATGCAAAGGAGCCCGGGATCTCACGAGCTGCAAAGCGGCCGCAACGACGCGAGTGCCTGGCGGACCGCCGATCATCGGCGCCCGCCCCCTGGGCGCGATTGATCGACCGGGGCGCCGGCGTGCCGGCCGTTGCCGTTGAAGACGATTCATCGAGATCAAAAATGGATCGCCCGTGGCTGTGTCGTCGAGAGACGAAGCCTCATTTTCCGCGGGATTTCACGAAGGGGTGCGTAGGCGCTCGAAGGCGCCAGCGCGCCCCTTCGCAAAAACTGGAAAAATCACCCGAAGGCGCTCGAAGGCGCGCGCTGGCACAACACAACCGGCGGGTCATCACTCTGGCCATTCCGGGAAGTCTGCGCACACGAAGTTGATAAGGGCTCTTCGTGCGGAGGCCCCGCTTTGCACCGGCACAACGTCCCGGTACCGCGCGCGTCCGGTTTGTTTGCAGCTCAACCAACGCCGCCGTTCTGGCAACGTGCCGGAGTGGCAAACGCTCATTTTCCGCGGGCTTTCTCGAAGATCCGCGAAGATTCTTGTTGCCGCGTTTGATGACTCACCCCTCGCATCGGCCATTCTGGCAGGGCGGCGCGCGGCTACGTAGGTCAGCCTTCCGAAGCTGACGAGCTTCAATCAGCGGCGCCGTGCCGGCGGGCTGCGTGGCAAGGCCGATATGCATCGAGCGTCAGCCGACCTTGAAGCGCAGAGCGCGCGCTCGTGGGCTGGCGCGGCTTGAAATCAGAAACAGGCGAACTATTCGCGGTCGCAATAGTGTCCATCCGGTCAGCCTCAAAAGCCCGACCTACATTTTACCGCGCCGAAAACCGGGCGCGCAGATGAATTTCAAGCGCAATTGGAAAAGACTCGCGAAATCGTGGTGCAGGCCGTTGAATGATAACGGCTGGCTTCCCGACGTTGCTGAATTCGCCTGCAGCATTTCGCGAGGGCGCCTGTCGCCGTTTCTTAATCCCCGCTGACGGTGCGACTCACTTCGCTCGGCGCACCCTACCCCCCGCGCCAGTCTCGCCGTGCGTCAAGCGAACTGTCGCACGCCTTGACCAAACCGGTAGAATGCCCTCGAGTTGAGAGAATGCCTTTGATTGCTGCGGGCAGCCACAATGGGCACCGGGGAGATCTGACGGGCAGATTAGGATTGTCGGCAGACGTCTGTGTGTGAGAGAATCAGGCCGGCGCGTTGCTTACCCGGCACAACTCTTATTGGGAATTCTGCGTGCCGCGATACGTCGTGGCACGAAGGTTTGTGTGTTCGATGTCGTTGCGTCGCAGTCGGGCCAGGGAAATGGCCCTGCAAATGCTGTATCAGCAGGACCTGAACCCCGACGTTCCGGCCGACACCGTGCGCGAATTGATCGTCGAGCGATTGCGCGACGAGTCGCTGGCGCGTTTCGCCTGGGGGCTGTTCGCGGGGGTCATGGAAAGCCGGCCCGCCCTCGACGCGAAAATCGAATCGCTGGCGGTCAACTGGTCTTTGAAGCGGATGGCCCCTACCGACCGCAATGTGCTGCGTTTGGGCGCGTTTGAGCTCTTATACACCGAGACCCCGCCCAAAGTGGTGGTGGATGAAGCGCTGGAACTCGCGAAACGCTACGGCACCGCCCAGTCGTCGCAGTTCGTCAACGGGATTCTCGACCGACTGATCCCGGGCGGGGGACGAAAGCCGGAAGAGCCAGCGCTCGACACGCCCGAATCACCGGGCTAGCGGGCGGCGCCTCGGCATCAAGGAGGCGGCATGGAATCTTCGGGCACCGCCCCTCCCCACGGCCAAAAAGTTGAAATTCGCGTTCCCCGACTCTCGACGACCTGATTTCCCGCCGATACAATACGGGTCTGAGAAGACGTCTACCGCACCCGGTGACGTCAATCGCACCCAGCAGGGTGCTGACGCGGGGTGGAGCAGTCTGGTAGCTCGCGAGGCTCATAACCTCGAGGTCGCAGGTTCAAATCCTGTCCCCGCCATGACGGGTATTTGCGAGTAATCGCAACTGCCCGCTAACCCCGGCAAAACCGGGGTTTTTTCATGCGCCGTCAGTACCGACTGCGGCTTGTTGCGACTCGTCGCATGCGCCTGCTGCGCCGGATTCCTGCGCCGCTTTTGCGTCCCCCTTGATCGCCGCCTCGAAATGTTCGTCGGTCGGCGCCACACTTGTCGCCGGGATGGGCCGGTCGGGGGGAAAGGCGAAAAACTCCCCGAACCGGTCCAAGCCGCTTGGCCGCACGGTTTAGAACCCGCTCGGCCGCCCCGACAAATCCCATTTTACGCGCTCGCGCTCGGGCTGCGATGGCCGCGACGCCAGGCATGTGTGGGAGCAATTTGGCTTGCTTTTCGCGAGCTGGAACCCGGATAATCAGAAAGCGCAGAAGACGCTGGCAGTGGTCCAGTCGATCGATTTCGCAGCAACGATTCTGGCAGCCTGCGGGGTGGCGGGAACGGCCGATCTGCCGGGCATCAATCTGCTCAAAATGTGTGACGGCCAACCGGCCGCGCGCGATACGGTCTGTGGCTCGACCTTCTTGCGGTTGATCGAGTACCCGCGTGGCCGGCGGCTAAAACCGGATGGCCAACGTCCGGATTTCTCCGACCTCGAACAATACGACACGGGCCGGCGAGTGCAGATCCCGCGATGAGGAACCGAATGTGATCGTCCTGCAAGGGAGCCATCCATGAGTCTGGCGTTTCCGATGATCCAGCCGTTGGCCGTCATGTCTTGTTTGCTGCTTTGGGCCTGTAAAGACGGAAACCATACTGAACCTGACGGCACCCCGTCCGTGAATCCCGGCCCCCCTCCCAACGTGCAATTCCAAGCCAGCCCCAGGGATTCGGCGGTGATTTACTCGGGGACCGCCTCCACACCCATGTTTATCATCGATCCTTGCGTCATCAAGGATGACGAGGGCTACCATCTGTTTTTCTCCTCGTTGTTCTGCAAGACGCCCTTGGGTCTGTCGGCGTCATGGGATTTTGATCTGCCTTATGAGGGCAATATCGGGAAGCTGGTGACCGGCCTGACCTACGCCTTTTCTCCCGATCAGGGGCTAACATGGGAGATTCGGAACTCGCCAATCCTGGCGCCCAGCGAGTCGGAGTGGGAAAACTTTCGCATCGAGACTGCCAACGCCATTGTTCACGATGGCACGTTGCACCTGTTCTACTGCGCCGACGGGGGGCGGGGCGGAAAACCGTTTCTCGCGCGCTACCAGCTCGGGGCGGTGTCGATGGCGCTCAACGGCAAGTCGATCCGCAAGAACCTGCTCGAAGAGGAGAGGGTATTCGAGCGGACCCGGACCGAGCCGCTGCTGCCCTACGTCCTGGACGAGGCGTCGTACATGAACAACATCCAGGAGCCGACAGTCATCCGTAACGGGGACCATTTCGAGCTGTATTTCACGGGGCTCACCTGGAAGCTGCCGGGCGAGCCGGCCGGCGTGCCGGGGCAAGGGATCACCCGGATCGCGACGGGGCGGGCGATCCTCGACGACTCCCTGGCCGTGAAGGAGGTCCGCGAGATCGCGATGCCCGCTCCGATCAACACGATCGAGGTGCGGGGCGGGCACGGGAAGTATTACATGTTCGGCTCCATGCCGAACCCGAAGAGCAAGTGGGGGTTGATCGTGTACCTGACCTCGGAGGACGGGGTCCGGTGGTCTGCCCCGGTGACCGTCCTGGAGGGTCTGCCCGGCACGAGCTTCGCGGACAACGGCGCGATGTGCCCGACGGCGGTGGTGGAGGCCGACCGGCTGGTCCTGTTCTACGCCGGGATGCACGTGTCTCCGCAGCGTCCCGCGGATCGGTGGGGTGCGGAGGCCGCGCCGGGACAGTTCCTTTTCGTGTCGCTGGGACGCGCGGAGTCGAACAGTCTCCCTGGGATCGGACGTTGAACCCCGCTGGGAAGGCGCCAAATTGGGTGGGCAACCCCGGCTGGTACGCACAGGTCCCGCCGCGGTAGCGTTCTCAACTTAAGGAGTCCAGTTCAATGCCTCGAATCAGTTGCCTCGCCATTGTCGCAGCAGCCGTTGTCTTGTCGATCACCATCAGCACTCGGGGAGCGACGGGCCCCGCCGGACCCGAGTATGAAGTCGTGATCGAGCGCAAGCGCATGATCCCCATGCCGGACGGCGTGCGGCTGGCGGCGGACATCTACCTGCCGGCGAAGGACGGCAAGGCGGTGCCGGGGCGGTTCCCGGCGGTCACCAGCCTCGTGGTGTACGGGCGCGGCATCCACTACTACGAGGCCACCGGGGTTTACCTGGCGAAGCGCGGCTTCGCGTTTGTCAGCGTGGACATCCGCGGCGACGGCGACTCCGAGGGGAAGTTTCTGCCGTTCGGGGAGAGCCTCGCTCGCAACGGGGACCTGAAGGACCCCGGTTACGACTTCTACAACGTCATCGAGTGGATCGCCGCGCAACCCTGGTGCGACGGCAACGTCGGCACCACGGGGCTGTCGTACGGCTGTTACAACCAGTGGTACATGTTGCCGCAGCAGCCGCCACACCTGAAGGCCGCGTTCATGTGGATGGGCAGCGGGAACATCTACCTGGACGGGCTGTGGTACGGCGGGGCCGGGCCGTCCTACAACGCGCTGGTCTGGAGCATGGAGCAGGCCGTCGGCCACTTGATGCGCGACGGCAAGCGAGAGGTGGCGATAAAGTTCGATTCGTGGGTGAAGGACCGCCCCAAGCTCGTGGGGACCCGCCCGTACCTGACCAACGAGTATGCGGCGGCACTATTTGAGAGCGCGCCGTGGGCGCGGGACTTCGTCGAGCGGACGGCGTTCGACGAGTACTGGGCAGCGCGCGACATGGAGGACGAATTAGACAGGGTCGTCACGCCCTGTTACGTGCTGGAGGGCTGGTACGACGGGCACCTGCGCGGCGCGGTGAAGAACTTCACCGCTCTCCAGCACCAGGGGAAGCACCGGTTGGTCATCGGCCCGTGGATGCACGGCTGGGAGGGGCTCAGCCGGGCGGGAAGCATGAAGTTCGGTTTGCACGCCCAGCTCGACGTGTACGATGCGATGGCCCGGTGGTTTGAACACTGGCTCAAGGGTGTGGACAACGGGATCATGGCCGAACCACCGGTGAACCTGTTCGTGATGGGCCGCAACCAATGGCGCCGCGCCGACCGCTACCCCCTCCCCGGCATGACGTATCGCAAGCTCTACCTGCACAGCAACGGCAGCGCCCGCGGCGAGTCCACCGGCGGTTCGCTGGACTTCACGATGATGAATCTCCTGCCCGGCGCGAAGTCTGACACCTATCGCTCCGACCCCGACAAGCCAGTCCCCAACAACGGCGGCGTCGGCAACGTGCCGGACCAGGGCGTGGCGGACCAGCGCAGGATCGTCTCGCGTGACGATGTGCTCTACTACGTCTCTGAACCGCTGGAGCGCGAGATGGAGGTGAGCGGGCCCGTCACGGCCACGCTGCACGCCTCCTCGAGCGCGCCCGACACCGACTGGATCGTGATGCTCTGCGATGTTCATCCGGATGGGTTCATCCAAAACCTCACGGAAGGCGAGCTTCGGGCGTCGCTTCGGGAATCGTTCCGCGAGCACAAGCCGCTGGAGCCCGGCAAGGTGTACCCGTTCAAGATCGACCTGATACACACCTCGAATTGTTTCAAGCCGGGACACAGAATCGGGCTTGTCATCCGGAGCAGCGCGTTCCACCGGCTCGCGCCCAACCCGCAGACGGGCGAACCGGTGACATCAAGCGCCGCGGTCATCGCCGAGAATACCATCTATCACGACTGGCACCGGCCCTCGTACGTCGAGCTGCCCATCGTGCCTATGGACGAATCACCCAACCAGGGAGCCAACCCATGAGCATCGGCATCGGGATCAACATGGAATACGTGCGTCACGTGGACAAGCCCTTCGAAGAGGGCATCCGGATCGCGTCGGAGCTGGGCTTCGAGTACGTCGAGCCGAACCTGCTGAACGGGCGTGACCTGATGGCCGAGGCGGGCTACTACCACTTCGTCTCGATGGACGAAGACCCGCTGGAAGTGCGGGCGCTGCTCGACGAGCACGGCGTGAAGCCCTCCGGCGTCAGCGCCCACGTGCCGCTGCGCAAGCCGGAGATCTCGATCCCCTACCTCACGCGGGCGATCCGGTTTGCCAAAGACCTGGGCGCGCCGGTCGTCGTGACCGACGAGGGGCAGCGGCCCGACGGGTTCACCGATGAGGAGATGTGGACGGTGGCGAAGTACTCGCTGCAGCGCGTGCTGCCGTGGGCCGAGCGCCACGGCATCAAGATCGGGCTGGAGCCGCACAAGGAGTGGACCACGCGTCCGGACACGCTGCTGCGCCTCCTGAGCCTGGTCGACTCACCGATGCTCGGCGTGAACTTCGACACGGGCAACGCCTACCTCTCCGGCACCGACCCCTACAAGTTCCTCGACATCGTCAAGGACCGGGTCGTGTACCTGCACGCAAAGGACATCTCCATCCAGCAGTCCGAAGCGGAGCGCGGGAAGGTGACCGGCACCCCGGTCGGCTGTGCGTGCGGCGAGGGCCTGATCGACTGGGCGCGCGTAATCGAAATCCTTCGTGGCGCGCGGTACGAGGGGGTCCTGTCCGTCGAGTGCGGCACGCAGGCCCAGGCCGCCAGCAGCCTGAAGCACCTGCGGCCACTGTTGAAGGAGGCCGGCAGGGTCTGAGCCGTCGCGACCGTGTCACCCTGCGGGCGCAACCGAACGTGTAGAATATCGTGGCACCCGCCGGTTCCGGCTATGCGCCGGCGCCGGCGAAAAACGACGCGCTGAAGTCTGAACGAGGCCAGCCGCCTCGGCTCCTGCCGAGCCAGCTTTCAGCCCCGCACCTCGCGCCGTCAAAATTGGCTCGACGGCTCGCGGCACCATCCCGCCCCCGGTTCGCGACGCCGCACAGGCACCAAATGCAAGCGGCGATCTTCCAAACTTCGCGCCCTCGGCGCACGAGCGCGGTATAGTCATTGGCTATGCATTGACAATTCACCCGCCAGCGAAGAGCTCTGGAGGACACCCGCAACTTGAAACGACCGCTACCGTATCTCCTGGTGGCCACGGTCATCGTGACCGTGATCGCGGGTATTGCAACCAGGATATTTCCCAGGAAGCTTCACGACCTGCCGCTCGACCAGTTCCGGCCACGCTCGATGTTGCGTGTGGAAGAGCACCGGCTGGCACAGGCCAAATTTCCAGTGATCGACGTACACGTTCACCCGCGAATCCGCCTGAAGCACTCGAGGCAGTTGCTCGACGACTTTGTAACGCTCATGGACAAGATGAACATCGCCCTGTGCGTGAGCCTCGATGGCGGCTTGGGCGAGCAGTTTATCGAGCACCGCGACTACCTTTGGACGAAGTATCGCAACCGGTGGGTCATTTTCGCAAATGTCGATTGGCGTGGTCCGGGCGACGCCCACGACCCGGCAAGCTGGGATTGCCAGCGTCCCGACTTTGCGGCGCGCATCGCCAGACAGTTGGCCGAAGCGAAACAGGCGGGAGCCAGCGGTCTCAAAGTGTTCAAAGACCTGGGCCTGGTCTACCACAATCCTGATAAGTCTCTGGTGCGCATCGACGATCCGCGATGGGACCGGATCTGGGAGGTGTGTGGCAATCTAGGCCTGCCCGTGCTCATTCACGTGGCGGACCCGCCGGCCTTCTTCCTGCCGATCGACGAGACCAACGAACGCTGGGAGGAATTAAAGCGGCACCCCGAGTGGAGCTTTCATGGCGGGGATTTCCCGCGCTACGAAGAGCTTATCGAGCAATTCCTGGCCGTCGTTAAACGCCACCCTCGCACGACATTCATCGGGGCGCACGTGGCCAGTAGCGCCGAAGACCTCGGCAGCGTCGGCGACTGGCTCGACGCAAACCCTAATTTGTACGTCGACATCGCGGCGCGAATCAGCGAGCTGGGCCGCCAGCCGTACACGGCCCGGCGGTTTTTCGTGACGTATGCCGATCGCATCTTGTTCGGGACCGATGGTCCGCGCGTGGAGCAGCGTTTGCTGTATCACTGGCGGTTTCTGGAGACGCTCGACGAGAATTTTCCTTACGCTGAAAATCCCTTTCCGCCACAGGGATTCTGGAACATTTACGGCCTGGGCCTGCCCGACGACGTGCTAAAAAAGGTGTATTACGACAACGCGGTGCGGTTGATTCCCCTGGCGCGCGAGCGCTACGACGCCTATTTCTCAGAGCGATTCGCCGCGGAACACGGCCCGGAATGACCGGAGTTTCTCCAGGTCACCGAGGGAACGCAGCCCGTCGTGACGCACGGGCTATGTGAGAACGAGGCGAGGCTACCGCACCTTCGCGGCCTGGCCCAGGCGGCCCAGGTAGTCGACGAAAATCAGATCTTTGTCAGAGATCGAGCGGACGGTGAATGGAAAGGCCCCACCGACCCGGCTGGCGTGAATCGAACTCGTCACCTGAAACGTCAGCTCGCCGTCGTGGATTTGCCATTTGCCCGTCGAGACCGGCGTCTGCACGAAGACCTTCTGAAACAGCCGCACTTCGGGAGATTCGCGCACCGTGCGAAAGGTGCCGTCTGAGGCGAACGAGATGAACAGCGCGCCCGCGCTGTCGGTGTAGCGCCACGTGCCTTTGAGCAGATTGCTGACTTCGGCGTCGGTCAGGAGCTTGGCCGTGGTTCCCTCAGGCGTCTGCCTGGGCGGCGCAGGCTTCTCGGCCTTCAACGAGGCTTCTTTGACCGTCGGCGCGCGTTCCAGAACCATCAGCGTGCGCTGGGAGCCTTCTTTTGCTGAAAACGCTTCGGGGCGCGGCGATTCTTCGGGATGCGAAACACAAATGACCAGACGCTCTTCGTCGAAGCGATAAATTCCCCAGCCGTCTTTTTTCTGGTTGGCGCTGATTTCGATCGCCTTGGGATATTGGGTCGGGTCGATTGAAAACGTCTTGGCGTGCTTGTGGCCGTCGTGCGGCGACGTGAAGACGATCGTGTCTTCGATCACCTCGAAGCGACCGCCGGAAGGCAGCGCATCGCGAAACGCCTCGCGTGGAATGACCTTGCCGTCTTCCACCAGCTCGACGACCTGCCAGTTTCCCTGAAAGCGGGCCAGTTCGGCCTGCTTGCCGTCTGCCGCAAAGAGAGAACTTGCGGCCGTGAATGCAACAACTGAACCCCAAAGTCCCTGACGCATGCCGGCGACTCCTTTCATGCAACGTAGTCGGATTTCCGTATCCCTCGCAGAACCAGAGGGGCCCCAGGGGCGCCCGGAATTGTGGCAAGCGGGCCGCCACGCGCCAAGGCCTTTGAAGGGGCGCTCGTGCGATGGCACGGTTCGGGTCGAACGTTCAACTGCAATGCCGCCCTTTGGCTGCTGCCCTCCAAAATTACCTTCCGCTTCGTCCGGAACGGAAGGAGGGGGTATCCGACCTTCGGGCGCGGTAAACCCCGCAAACTGGCCGCGGCACCCGAAATCGTGAGCTACGTTCGGTTCGACCCACAGGCAGCGTTTCGCGGGCCGGCGCGAGACGCTTGCGGGTTAGAGCGACCAGACGGGTTGCCGGCCCGAAAAGTTCGGTCTCGCCTGAATAATCGGCGGATTCGGCCTTCGGCCGAACCACCGTCGGCTCCCTTAGCAGGTTGTTGAAAAAGGTGTCTGGAACTTTGTGGCCATTCAGATTCCGCGGGATTTTCGCGGGTGCGGAGAGTTCCAGACACCTTTTTCAACAGGCTGTTAGTCGGTCCCACCCCGAAGACCTCCGTTTGCGCCAATGAGATCCTTCCCGATGATCAGCAAGCTCATTCGTTCCAAGGTTCGGCAATTTTCCGATGCGTTTTCGGGCAACGGCAGCCGGCGGCGCCCCCTCCGCGGCGGGCTGGCGGTTGCGGCCCAGGTGCAGCCACTGGAAGAGCGGGCGCTGTTATCGGCCGCGGTTTACAGCGTCGCGAGCGCGATGAATTGGGGAACGACGGCCCCCGTCTACACCACCGACGTTTCCTATACGTCGAGCGGACAATGGGAGACTCTGAACGTCGTCAACTATTCGCCCAGCCACTACGTCGATTTCAATTCCAGCGGTCAGTTGACGTTCTCCGACGGCTCGGTGCTGGGTGACACGACGTTTCAGACGAACCTGTCGACCGATTCTCCTTATCTCTCAGCCAACCCCGAGGCGGGTCAGTTCGTCAACTACATCCAGGGCAATCCGCAGGTCTTGATCTATCACGACCTGGCCCAACTGGCCGCGGCCGGGTTCGACGGGGTGCGGTTGTACGCGGTCGGGCCGCAGGTCGAGATCGCGACGATCATGGCAGCCAACCAGTTGTCGCAGGACCTCGGGACGCAGTTCTACGTCGAGCTGGAGGTCTATGTCCCCGACCTGTCGCAGGCTCAGTACTACGGCGGAACGGTGCAACAGCGAATTGAGACGCTTTACAATCAAGAGGTTGCGGCGACGCCCGCGGGCCAGCCGGGTCTGACGGAAGGGGGCCTGCAGCAGTTGCACTACGTGATCAATATCGTGGGGGCCAACGTTTTCAGCAAGATTGTGCCCCTTGTGTTCTTCGGGCACGAAGAGCTCGTGCAGCCCACGAGCGCCACGGGCCAGGCGCTGACCGACGACAACAGTTCGGTGCCGCTCTTGCAATGGGGGATCAACGCGACCCGGGCCCTCTTGAAACAGGAACTTGCGGGGCAGCCGCTGCCTTCTGTCACGACGGCCCTGGTCGCCGGTCAGGTGGTCGATGTTTCGACGGCGAACCATCCTGAGATTGCGAAGCTGATTCACACCATTCAAACCGACACCAACGCACCGATCGCGTACGACGTGTACGCCTTCCAGTGGGCCAATATCTACTTCGACACCACCCCCTCCGCGTACGTGAACAACAGCGGCGTGATCGCCAACGCGTACCCACCCAACGCGCAATATTACGACCGTACGACCGGCTGGACGACCGGCGCGCCCCCCGGCAACCCGAACTTCACCGTTCAGGATGCCGTCACCAACCCCAACCTGATGTGGTCGCTGCAATGGATGTCCGAGCGCGTCAACTGGATCTGGGGAACGCCGCAGGGGCAAGGGGGCGTTGCGAAGCAGCTTGTGGCCGAGACCGGGTGGGCCTCGGCGCAGCCCTACACGCAAACGGCCACCGGCGGGGGCGCGGGGAAGCAGGTTACGGGAACGCACGCTGACGCCCAGGCGTACTTCGACGCCGTCAAGACGGCCGGCTTCAAGATCGGCAGCGCGCCGGTCATGTATTTCGAGGCCTACGACGAGCCGGTCAAAGAGACGAATGCCAGCATGTATTCCGAGAACCACTACGGCATCTATGGCTGGACGGCCATCCCTAAATTCTTCACCGATACGGTCGACCACCCCCTGACGCAGCCGTTTGCCGTGGTCTCGATCGCGCCCACGAATCTGCAACAGAACGCGGTTGTGCAGGCCGATACCGGGAAACTTCCGACCGATACGGCCTATACGCTGAAGGTCACCAACGGCGGCACGGTGAAGCCGGGCAGCACAGTGAATGTGCCCTGGTTCTGGGGCACCGGCGGGTTCAGCGACGGCAACAACCTGGGGAACAGCGTCACCTGGATGCCTAACCCCAGCGTGTTTCTCTCGAACGGCGACAAACTGACAATCACGTCGGCCGACCCGAACTCGATCAACCCCGCTGCGAACTATCCGGCGTCGATTCAACTGACGTTCAACAGCAGCCAGCCGTTCGCTTCGGCCGTCACCGACCTGAACCCGCATGCCGCCGGCGAGAACCTTGTCGCGCCGACCAACAATTACGGTGCGGTGGGTTCGTCGTGGCAACTGTTCACGTCGTTTCCGTGGCTGCACGGCGGAAGCAACAACTACCAGAGCACCGCCACGTTTCCACCGGTCTACCAGGATTTCTGGGGTTCCGGCGCGCAGATGGTCAGAGACAATCTGATGGTCAGCGGCACAACGGGCGACGACCTGGTGCGCATCGTTCCGGTGAACACCAACGGCAATCGGTTTCAGTGGCCCTTTTCACCCTGGAGTTCGCCTTCGACTTCGGTCCAGGTGCTGGTCAACGGCGTCTCGCTGGGAACGTTCGGGCCGATTTCAGGCAAAATTTATCTGAAGGGCTTCGACGGCAACGACACGCTGATTGTCGATCAGGCCGTAAGGACTGCCGTCGTGATTGACGGCGGCCCCGGCAACGACAAAATCAGAGGTGGGCGCGGCAATGATCTTCTGATCGGCGGCCTGGGTTGGGACATTCTGATCGGTGGCGGCGGCTGCGACCGGCTGATCGACCAGTGCTTTGCCAACTGGTTGCCGGTCCCCCCGAAGTGCAGCGGGCCGGGCCCGACGTGGAATCCTACCGTTCCGCAGATGGCGACGCCCAGTATTTCGAAGGCAGTGGCGCCGGCGAAGCCCAGCTTCGCTCAACCCGCCGTGGCGGCTAGACCAAGCGGTAGATCGCGTTGGCGGCGATAGACTTGGGCGTTAGCCGGCGTAGTAATTCATGGGGAGCGCTCACGGCCCCTGCAGTGCCCCCCCCCCGCCGATAGGCCCGGGGCCAATAGTTTGGCGCCCCCCCCCCCCACCACCACCCCCCAAACCCCCCC
>JBQTIL010000105.1:0-44800 GCA_052388175.1 Planctomycetaceae bacterium
GCCCCACCGGCAGAAACCTGCGCACCGTCTGGGACGCCAACTCCAACGCCTTTCGGCACGCACACTTCGCAACGTTTCCCCCAGAGC
The DNA here is from genome assembly GCA_052388175.1 of Planctomycetaceae bacterium. GTDB lineage: Bacteria > Planctomycetota > Planctomycetia > Planctomycetales > Planctomycetaceae > SIAF01. The sequence goes on from JBQTIL010000105.1 coordinate 88, forward strand.
GTGTGGACCCGTGCATCGACTTGGGAAGCCGCGAGGGAGATTTTGTTCTGGACCCGTTCATCGGCTCCGGGACGACTGCCTGTGTGGCCCTCAATCTGGAGCGGCGCGTTGTCGGAATTGAGTTAAACCCCGATTACGTCCAAATCGCAAAAAGGCGACTGAACGGCTCGCTCGCGCATGACTGCCCGACCGATTTCAACGCCCGACCCTTCGCGACAGATTGGATTCCACCAGTTGCTTGTCGCGGCGCGCAAGACATGGCTGATTGATGCGCTGTCTGAAACTCTCAGTCGGATCGACCCAGCCCAACTCAAGGAGCAATTGGTGGAGTACGTTCCCGCCGATGTCCAGCGCATTCTTGCATCGGCCGGCATTCGGGACGAACACGTGTTTCCTACGCCGATCCTTCTGGAAGCCGCGCCGACGCTCGTTGGGTACTATCGTCTGCTGCTGGGAGTTCCGCAAAAGGGATTCTATGGAGGCGGAACCGGCATGGGGTCTTTCAAGTCGATGGAGACGCGCGGAGCGCTGAGTCCGCGTCAACTCGCCTCGCTTCCGCGGTTCTGCCTCGCGATGTGCACCTCCTTGGCAGATCTTATCCGTCAGCTATCGCCCCCCGTGACGCCTCGAGACGTGCACGAGCTGCCGCTGCTGACGCTCGGGTCGTTCTTTCAAGGCGCCAACAACGTCCTCATTGGGAAGCAAGCGACGGCCGACGTGTTCCTATCCGTTAAGGCCATCCTCGGACAACACGTGACAGAATATACGGAGCTTAGGATCATCGTAAGGAATGCTTCCGGTCGGCCCGTGATTCTCACGCTGGGAAGCGACCCGGATATCCGCGTCGAAGAAGACTTCTCGGGATCGCTCCGAAAGAAAGTTGCAATCGAAATCAAAGGCGGAGCAGACAAGAGCAACGCACACAATCGCGCTGGGGAAGCCGAGAAGTCACATCAGAAGGCTAAACGCGAGGGATTTCGTGACTTCTGGACGATCATCGCCTTGAAAGGTCTCGATGCGAAGAAGTTAAGTGCCGAGTCCCCGACCACGAACTCGTGGTTCGACGTGGCGCAGGTTCTTGGCCGCGAGGGACGAGATTGGGAGGAATTCCGCAGCCGAGTTGCCGACGTCATCGGAATTCCGTTGAAGGCGCGAAAGCGCCCCTAACCGGTTTCGCGGCTACTTTTGCGCCTTCGAGGCCCCAAAACCTTGCCCAGATTCCCTCACCGGACGGGCAATTGGCGGCGGATTCCTCAGATCCGCCCCTTCCGTTATCTCCCTCAGGGTCGCTCGCCGATAACGAGCGTATCGGCGGGTCGCCTTCCGTCGCCCTTCGCATTCCGGCCGATTTGCCGCAAGCGTCAGGGCCTTGTGTCCGTGTTTCTTTACTTCGGAGTTGGTCTATGCTCCGCCATGCGTCTGCGATGTTGATTCCCCTCGTGCTGCTGACCGTGCCGGCGGTCTCAATGGCGACCGACCCGTGCGCCGCCGGCGACGAGTGCGAAGAATTCTGGTACCCGACGCACGATTCGCCCCCTGGCAGCCGCATGAAATGTCACTCGGGCAAAGTCTGGCCCGACGTGGCCCGCCCGTGCGGCCCGAGCGAACCGTGCATTCACCGCTACCACACCGCCCACTTCTGGCCCAACCCGTATCGCTGGCAGGATCGAGGCACGGTGCGAGCCTACCTTGAAGCACAGCGCAGCGCCGGCTGGATGACCGCGACGACCTTGTACGACGCCCATTTCGACGAAGGCACGAACGAGCTTAACCAGGCCGGTCTGCTGCATTTGAAATGGATCATGATTCACGCCCCCGTCAACCGCCGCACAACTTACATTCAGTCGGCCGACAACGCGCGGGTCAACCAGACGCGCCTGACCAGCGTTCAGACCGCCGCGAATGATCTGCTGGGCAACCACGGCTGCCCCGTGATGCTTCGCGTGTGCCAGCAGTACGGCGCTCCTGCGCAAGAGGTTGATCTGGTGCGCCGCGCCTACCTCGCGTCGTGGCCCGTCCCGCGGCTTCCGGTGCACTCGTCGGGCCAGGCCAACAACCTGGGCGGCAAGAGCCTTGACGCCGGCGAAGGAGGACCGTGACCGGCGCGGCAACCCCTCGTCTCGCGTGGTTTGACCCGACGCCGTCTGACGAGGGCGTGCGTGCGGGGAACCGCCAGAATTGAAACTGGCCTTTCGGTCGTAACCAAAAGAGAGCGGCTTCAATGCTTGATCGCGCGACGCACGATCCGTTGCCGGGTGTTGGCTCCGCCGGCGGCCCGGCCGGTACCGAACAAACCGGAAACGCCCCGCGGGCCAACCCCGCGGGGGCCGGTGAGGCCGACCTGTATTCCCGCATCTTTCAGGGGCTCGGCGCCGAGCCCCCGCGCGAGGCCGCACGGGGCGTCGCCCGTAAGGCGCCACTCGAGCCGCGGCCTGCCCCCAAGCCCCCCGTTGCCCCCTCGTCGCTCGCGCAGAGCGGCCTGTCGTTGATGCAGGTTTGCGATTTGATCCTCAAGCAGCTTTATCTTCAGGGGGCGGCCCTGGGGGTAGACCTGGCGCGACAAACGCGACTCCCCTTCAACGTCATCGACGAAGGACTGGTCTTCCTGAAAGACGAGAAGTGCATCGAGGTGGCTTCGGGCGAGCTGATCGGTCGCGTTTCGTACCGGTTCAATCTGACCGATCTCGGGCGGGCCCGCGCCCGCGAAGCGTTCGAGCAGTGCCGGTATGTCGGGCCGGCGCCGGTGCCCTTGGAAGCGTATGTGAAGCAGTGTCTTCAACAGACGGTCACGGGAACGGTCTGCGACCCGACCTCGCTGCGCGAAGCCTTCAAAGACCTGATCATTCGCCCCGGACTCCTGGATGAGCTGGGGCCGGCGGTGTGCAGCGGCAAGTCGATCTTCATCTACGGCCCGCCGGGCAACGGCAAAACGATGATCGCCAAAGGTCTGGGGCGGTTCCTGAACCAGAACGGCGGCGAGATGTTCGTGCCTTACGCCATTCACTCCGAGAACAGCATCGTCACGGTCTTCGACCCCACGATTCACACCGCCACCGACAACGACGACCTGATGGGAACGGTGATGCAGGGGGGCACTGGCGCGGCCGGCGAGCAGAGCCGGCTGCTGCAGGAAAACCCCCCTGACATGCGCTGGCGGCGGGTCAAGCGACCGGTGGTGATCACTGGTGGCGAGCTCACCCTGGAAATGCTCGACCTGAGATACAACACCACCGCCAACTTCTATCAGGCCCCCTTGCACATCAAGGCGAACGGGGGCGTATTTCTGATCGACGACTTCGGCCGGCAGATTGTCAGCCCGCGCGACCTGCTCAATCGCTGGATTCTGCCGCTCGAAGAACGAATCGACTACATGACCCTGGCGACGGGCAAGAAATTCTCGGTACCGTTCGAGCAGCTCATTATCTTCTCGACGAACCTCGATCCGCGCGAATTGGTCGATGAAGCGTTCCTGCGGCGAATCCGGCACAAGATCGCCATCAACACACCCGAGCGCGACTTGTTTACCGAGATTTTCCAGCTTGCCTGCACTCAGCGAGGCCTCCCATTCAACCAGATCGCCGTCGATTTCCTCTATACGAGCTACTACGACCGCGGTAAACCCCCCAGATCATCTGACCCGCGAGATTTGCTGGAGATTGTGCAGGCGATCTGCCGATTCCGAAAGCAGGATGTGGTGCTTTCGGAAAGTCTGATGGCCGAAGCCAGCCTGCGCTTCTTCTGTCAGATTTGAGTGCGGCCGCCCTGGTGACGCCAGGGCGAGGGCAACGATCGCCGGCGAATCAAGGGCCGGCGTTGAACCCGCGGCCCGCTCGGCAGTTCGCCGCACACGACGGCGCCTCCTCCTCGAGTGGCGACCCGCGGGGCATTCGCACCGCGACGACTCTCGCAGCCGGCATGACAGACGGCCTTTCAAAGGCCCGATCACTTCCATCGCCTACCCGCCAATTCCAGTTCAGCGCTACACGGGGCCTTCAGGAACCGGGCCGTTCCGACCATTTCCGGAGGTTGACATGCCCGATATGAAACTGCGTACCGTCGGGGCCGCCGGGCTGTGCCTGTGCGCCCTTGCGACCGGCTGCGTCACGACGTACGAAACGGTGCAAAACAAGTCGACGATTTCTTCGGCCGGGCCCGGCGATTACGGGCAGCCTGTACCGCAGCCGAGCGCCGGGCACAGCGAATCGGGCGGGTGGTTTGCCGGCTGGTGGAACCCCAAGCGCAAAATCAAGTCGCAGACCCACCTGGCGTATGCGCGCCATGAAGAAAGCATGGCCAGCCAGGCGGCGGCGCGGCACGACCGTGAAGAGCAACGGGCGGCGCTGGCGGCCGCTCGCAAGGCGTATGAACAGGTTCTGGCCGATAATGAGAAATCGATTGATGCGATCATCGGCGTGGCGCGGCTCGACCAGGTCGCCGGCAAAACTCACGACGCCGAACAGGGTTTTCTGAAGGCCGTGCGGCTCGACCCCAATTGCGGCCGGGCCCACGATGCGCTGGGGCAATTCTATGCCGATCAGAAGCGCTGGCCCGAGGCGACCCAGGCCCTGCAGAAGGCGATGGCCGCCGAACCCGACGAGCGCTCGTTTCAGTTCCACTATGCCATCGCCCTGGCGAAGTCAGGACAAGTCGATGCGGCGCGGCCGCATCTCGTCGAGTCGGTGGGCCCGGCGGCGGCCCACTACAATCTGGGCGTGATTCTGCACGATCAGGGTTACCCGACGAAGGCGGAAGAAGAATTTGTCGCCGCCCTGGTCGAGAACCCGCGACTCGAACAGGCGCAGCGGTGGCTGAAGGACCTGCGCCGCGAACCCTCAAACCCTACGCGGATGGCCGACGCGACGGCCAATGCCGCGGCGGCCCGCTCGCGCCGCCCCGGCGGACGTGTCACGCCGGCCGCGGCCGTGGCACCACAATCGCGGCCCGCGACAGTTGCGAACGGCAATCAGGACAGTGTCGTGGCCCATTACGAGGTGGCGGCGCCGCCTCCTGCGGCGCGAACGCATTCCAGCGAAATACCGGCGGAGGCCGCGTCGAACGTTCCCGTCTCGCCGATCACTCGCCCCGCGGTGAGCCCGGCCGAGGGGGCCGAGTGGCAGCAGTTGGGTCAGTCGCAATGATTTGCCGCGAGGCGCAGCGCTGCTAGATTGGGCCCTGGCGGTCGGAGCGATTGTCCGATCGACGGAGCATCTGTGGCGAAAATCATTCCGGCGACATCCGCGGCCATCGCGTACGCCGCACAGCGGCTGCGCGCCGGCGACCTGGTCGCGTTTCCGACCGAAACGGTCTACGGGCTGGGCGCCCCGGCGCTCGACTCCCGGGCCGTGGCGCGGGTCTTCGAGGCGAAAGGGCGGCCGCGGTTCGACCCATTGATCGTACACGTTGCGGGGTTGGGCGCGGCCCGCGGGCTGGTCGCCGAGTTTCCGCCGGCCGCCGAACAACTCGCTCGAAAGTTCTGGCCGGGGCCTTTGACCATCGTACTGCCCAAAGCGGCGATCGTTCCTGATCTCGTCACGGCGGGGCGCGATACGGTGGCGATTCGCGTTCCCGATCATCCCGTCGCCCTCGAATTGCTGCGAGTTGCCGATGCGCCGCTCGCCGCCCCCAGCGCCAACCTGTTCGGCCGAATCAGCCCCACGACGGCCGAACACGTGAACGAGCAGTTGGGTGACATGATCGAATTGATTCTCGACGGCGGCCCCTGCCGGGTCGGCGTCGAATCGACGGTGGTGCAATTGACCGGCGGCCGCGCGCGCCTGTTGCGCCCCGGCGGCACGCCGATCGAAGACGTTGAAGCCGTGCTGGGGTTGATCGAGTCGGCGGCCGACGACGACGTTTCAGGGCCGCACGGCGGCCTGGCCTCGCCCGGCAGGCTTCCGCAACACTACGCCCCGCGCACGCCCCTGGTTTTTCGTGAACAGATCACAAGCGAAAACATGACCGCGCCCGCAGATCGAGCCGGGCCGCCTGGCGACCGCACGTCTCGCGCGCCACGGCTGGGCCTCTTGGCGCTAGAGGCGCCTGCCGACGTCAACCGCTTCGACCTGGTTGAAATTCTGTCTCCCAGCGGCGACCTGCGCGAAGCGGCGACGAGGTTCTTCGCGGCGCTGCGCCGGCTTGACTCGGCAGGGCTCGATCTGATCGTTGCCCTGCCGTTTCCAGACCATGGACTGGGCAAGGCGCTCAACGATCGGTTGCGGCGTGCGGCGCAATCGATCGGGCGACCGATTCAACGCCGATAGGTCGAGTTCACCGTTTGTGACCGACAAACGCACTGCGGTGGCTGGCGCTACGGTCAACGAAGGTCGGTTCGCGGCTGCGTGAATTCGGATGAACATGCCGCATCAGGGTTTCAGGGGCAGCGCGAAGTAGGCCTTCCAGACGTCGAATGCCGGCCGAGGGTTCCCTTTCTCGTCGAGCAAACCACAATCACGCCACGTCCCGAAGAATTCAGGAGAGGAGCTTTTGATGCGTTCCCAGAGGACGTCGTAGTCCTGATGGATGAAGCTGATGACAAACACAAACTGTCGCTGTTGCGCCACCGACAGCAGTTTTTCATAGTAGGCTGTCTGCTTTTCAGGCGTGCCCTCGATGACGAGCTTCAGCCCCGGAAGCGACAACCTTTCAGCCGCGTCATTCGTTTCGGTTATCGCATAGGGCTTGTTAAATCTGTCAAAGTTCTCCAGCAGCCAGTCGACGGCCGAGAGGCGCGCAGAATCGTTGATAAAGAACGGGTAGTAGCTCACCGCGATCAGGTCGTTGCAGTCGAGGAGCTTTTGCACTTCGGTCAGCATTTCGCCGCGCTTGTTGTACATCTGGTGCAGCGTCAGCGACGCAAAGATCGGCACGTTCGGGTGTTCCTTCTTAAGCTCGGCATAAATGTAGCGGTGCAGGGAGGCATAACCCCGCCACTTGTCCGGCCCCGCCGAGTGAATCTCATTGACCTCAATGCCGATGGCCAGGTAGTCGGGGCGGAAGAACTCGATACTGCGGCGACAGTAGTTCAGATACGCGCGTTGCACCTCGGAATCGTCGTAGCCCTTTCCGTTCAGTTCGGCCGGAATCGAGGGCGCCTTGTTCGCCGGTTTCAGGTCGCCCCGCCCCGGCGAGATGGCGAGGTACACCTTTCCACCGGGCGGAGTCCCCGATTTCTTGCCCGTCCAGTCATCGACAATCGCCTTCGGAAGCGGCATGTCGCCCAGCGCCTCGGTCCAGGGGACCCCCTCAATGTGATGGCAGATGATGTCGCCCTGCTCGCGCACGAATTTACGCGACGCCATCACGGCCTCAAGCGTGTAATCGGTGACGAAGCCCGTGAACCCCATCCGAAACGAGCGCGCGCCGGTCGGCGCCGGTTCTGCGCCCTTCACCGGTGAAGTCACCACAACAACCAGGGCCAGGAACGCGATTGGCAAACGCAAGCACGGGTATGCAACGCGACAAATCGAGCTCATCGGCGGCAGGCTCCGGGGATTGGTTCGTGTTGTGATCGGAATCGTGCGACCTCTGATGTTTGTGAAGCCGGTTCCGATCCGGCCGAAGTCTAACGAATCACCCCGCGCGCGTCAGCCGAGCGTCAAATGGCCGCGTGAATCGCCCCGGACGTGCGGCCGCGTATGACTTGTTCCAACGCATTGCACGCGGCAGCGACGCCATCTTCGGCGCACACCTGCCGGCCGATTTCAGTCGCCCGGCGGGTATAGCCGCCATCGTCGAGCAATCGCCTCAATTCGCGTTCCAGCCGGCCGGGGGTTACCCCCTGGCGCGCGATCGTGCGTGCGACCCCGATTCGAACGCAACGATCGGCATTGTCGGGCTGGTCGTTGGCGTAGGGCATCACCAGCATCGGGCGGCCGGCGCGCAACGCCTGGGCCATCGTACCGGCGCCTCCCTGATGCACGATTGCCGCGGCGCGCGGGAATAACTCAGAATACGGCGCGTACTCGCAGGCGATCACTCCCGCGGGAAGCGTGGAGAGACGGTTGCGCTCATCGAGACCAATCAGCAGCACGGCCCGGCGCTTGAGGCGGACTGCCGCCTGGGCGGCGTACTCGTAGAAGGGCCCGGCGTCCATCACGGCTGACGACCCCAGCGTGAAGACGATCGGTGGGTCGCCCTCGTCGAGGAACCGGGCCAGTTCGGCCGGCAGCGCGTGGTATTCGTCGTGGCGGTCGTAGAGGGCGAAGCCCGTGATGCGGGTGGCCGCCGGCCAATCGGGTTGTTGTTCACCGAGCACGCGCGAGAACATTGCCAGCACGAGATGCGGCGAGTGCTGGCCTTCGAACAAGGGGCTTTGTCGCGCAGGAGGCAGCCCCAGCTCGGCCCGCAATTGGTAGTAGGGCCGGGCCCAGTGCTTGATGCCATAGCGCGCGAGCCCGAAGAGCGGCCCCCAGAGAGTCGGGCCGGCGAACCGCAGGTGCTTGGCCCATTGAGCCGGCGGCAGCACGGGCGGGTCGTGTTTTGAGAAAAAACCCAGTGGCGCCAGCATTGAAGACGCCCAGGGAATTTTCAATTGCTCGGCCACCAGCGGCGTTGTGTACGTGAGCGGGTGCGACACCAGGAGATCGGCCCCGCGGGCTGCGGCCAGCGTGTCGGCATAAGAGTCGCGGACGACGGGCATCACGAAGTCGCGCACGACGAAGCGGCTGCCCGTGCGCAGGTCCAAGACTTTCCGCATCAGCTCGACGTTGTGCAGCGGATCGGGCAGGTCGGGGCGAACCGGCGCAAACCCGATTCCCAAAGCCTCGATCTTTTCGCGATAGAAGGAGCTGGTCGCGATGACGGCTTCGTGCCCCCGCTCCCGCAGGCCCAAAGCGACGGCAATGAAGGGGTGAATGTCGCCCAGAGAGCCGAATGTGGTGAGGACGACCTTTCTCGAACCGGTTTGGTGAGTTGGCCGAGTGGCCCCACGGGCAATGGATTCAGATGGCATGGCTCAACCGTGATTGAATCGTCCGCACTCCAAACACAAAAATCCTCTCGATTGCCGAAATTGAAGACATTCTCAGCCCTAGAGGAACCGGCCATATCCCCGCTCATCCAGCAGGGCGACCAGTTTTCTTAAGGCCGCCTCGTCGTCTTTGGGGGCGACCAGCGTCGCGTCGGGAGTGTGGACGACGACCAGGTCATTCACGCCGATGGTCGCCACCAGGTGGTCTTTCGTCGTGCGGATCAGGCAACCGGTGGTATCGAGCGAGCAGGCCGGGCCGGAAACGGCGTTTCGATCGGCATCGTGGCCCAGCACATCGGCGAGGGCCCGCCAGCCGCCGACGTCGTCCCACTTGAACGCGGCCGGCACGACGAACACCCCGCCGCTTTCGGTCGGCTGGGCCGCGGCCGGTTCCAGCACCCCGTGATCGATCGAAATGGCCGGCATGCCGGGGAACTCGCTCTCGAGCGCCTGGGCGGCCCGTGCGCTGCCGAGAGTTGTCGCCAGCCGCATCAGCCGCTCGTACATCGCGGGCTGATACCGCTCGAGCAACCGCAACAGATGCGCGGCGCGCCACACGAAAATGCCCGCGTTCCAGTCATAGCGGCCGGCGTCGAGAAACGTCTGGGCGACGGCTGCCGTCGGCTTCTCGCGAAACGACGCGACGCGAAACGCCTGAGTGCCTGAGACCTGTTCCCTGCGCTCGATGTATCCGTAGCCTGTGGCCGGGTACGTCGGGGGGATGCCAAACAGAATGCTGGCCTCTGGCTCGCGCTCGAGCAGCTTGAGGGCCGCATCGACCGTCGCGCGAAATTCCGACTCGGGGCGAATCAAATGATCGGCGGGCGTGACCAGAAGCACCGCATCGGGGTCATCGCGCAGCACGTTGACCGCGGCCAACCCGAGGCAGGGAGCCGTGTTCCGCCCGCAGGGCTCGAGAAGCAACCGCCGCGCGTCGAGATCGGGAAGCTGCGCCCTTGTTTCGTCGGCGTGCAGGGCGTTGGTCACGACCCACATTCGGCCCGGGGGAACCCAGCCGCGGCACCGGTCGGCGGCCTGCTGCAACAGCGAGCGGTCTCCGGCCAGCGTGAGAAACTGCTTGGGCCGCGCGCGCCGGCTTTCGGGCCAGAAGCGCGTGCCGCTGCCGCCTGCCATGATGACCAGGTGCAACATCGGTCGCACAATGAATAGGGAGGATTCTTGGGGGACGCCTGCGCCGGCCGGGCTAACAACGTCTTGAAAAAAGTGTCTGGAACTTTGCGAACATGCAGATTCCGAGGAGTTTTAGGGGGTCCGGAGAGTTCCAGACACCTTTTTCAACAGGCTGCTAACTCAGATAAAGCGGCGCGTCGCAGCGCATAGGGCGGTCGATCTTGCCTGCCAGCTCGTCGGCATCGAGAGCATACAACGGGCTGATCTCGACCGGAAGACCGTCAGGCACATCGACCCCGGCCGCGCGCAGCCAGCCGGCGTACTGCCGCGACATCGCCGCCTGCACGAACGGGGGCGAAAAATCGCCCGATTTGTTTTTCAGCGGGCAGAACTCGTCTTCGCGGCGGACTTCGACGACCAGCGATTTGTTCGCCAGCGGCAACACGTCAAAAATGAACCGCTCGAATTTGAGTGCATTTTCCTGCTCGGGTTCGACGCGCCGGCCGGTATCATCGAGATAAGGCACTTTCTTGATCGCCCGGTGAAACGGCAGCTCGCCGCCCTTGCGAGCCAGGCGATCAAACAGCGCCCGATCGAAAATGTGGATCGCGGTACTGCCCGCCCAGAACCGCAGTTCTCCGGATTCATCGCGCAAGGCGGCCACGTCGTCGGGCAGGTCGCTGTACTCGATAATCTGCGTGGTGCCGTCGATATCCACGAGCACGCCCATCTTTTCGGCGGGGCCCAGTTTGGCGACGACCTTGGTCGAGACTTCGGCCCCGCGCTCGGCGTGAAAGCCCAGAAATGCCGGGTCGCAGACGCGCGCGAGCGGATTATCGACCTGATGATAATACAGCCGCTCGACCCCGCGGGCGCGCATGTCGTCGAGCGCGCCCGAACGCATCAGGGCCGAGACGATGCCCCCGTGCCCGTCGGGGTTCCACGCCAGGCGATGCGGTTCAGCCAGCAGCACGCGGCCGCTTTGGCGATCGACGGCCGGCATATTTCCCTGGCGAAAGAAGAAGACGTCGTCGGGCGGCAAACCGAAGTAGTCGTGTTCGCGAAAGAACGTCGTGGTGGCCTCGTGCGTCGCGTCGCTGGTCATCACGTAGTACGGAATCGGGGCCCCCGCGCGGCGCGAACGAGCCAGAAGCTGTTCGGCCAGCACCTGAAACAGGGTCTTGCGGCTGACCGGCCCGATGGGAAACATTCCCTTCGGGTAGGGCGCCCCGAGCCGCGTCGCCTCTCCGCCGGCGACGAGAATTACGCCGAGCCGGCCAGCGCGCAACATCGCTTCGCCGGCAAGCGTCGCCCGTTGCCACTGCGCATTTTCGGCCGCCTCGCGGGCGACGCGCACGAGGGCGGCGGGCGGAACGGCACGTCGGGCCTTTTTGGCCGGTGGCTCGCCCGAGGCGTCTTCGCGCACGAGCTGCGCCAGCAGATCGAAATCGACCTGCTGCAACTGCGCCTCGAGCTCGCCTCGCTCATCGGGCGAAAGCTGGTCGTGAAAGCGCAGCAGATGTTCCTGCTGAAAGCGGCTTAAAAGCGGGGCCAGTGCTTCGAAATCCATCACTGGCGGCCTGCCCTCAGGTATGCTGGATCAAGAGCGTGGCGCTATACGCCACGACGGCAAATACGGCCAGCGTGCCGAAACGCAGCAGCCGGCGGGCCACGTCGATCTTGCGGCGCGCGATCACCTGGCACACCACCGCCACAACCCCCACCAGCGAGAACTTGAAGAAGGCCAGGCCGCTGAAACCCCAGCCACACAGAAAGTATTCGGCCAGCGGGTTCGACTCGACGAATGCGAATGCCGACGTCTCGGTCTCGTGTGTCAGCAACTGCCAGGTGAACAACAGATCGAGCGAGCTGACGACGGCGAACAACAGGGTCTCAAACTCCAGCGGCACCGAAAACCGCACGATCAGATCGCGCAGGCTCGAGGCCGACGTTCGCCCGGCGGAATACGCTTCCTTCATGGCACTCTTCCTTCCCTGGCAGGAGGCCGGTGATGATGGAAAAAAACTGACGGAACCCCACACGGGGCGCCGCCAGCGAATGTCGTATTGCCACGTTGAAGCGCCCGCGAACCTGCGCTTCCTGTTAATAATCAATACCGCGCAACCGAGTTCCGGGCAAGAGGTTTTTTTGTGGCGGGCGGTGTTCCAGGCCGTGCCGTGCGACGCCGGCACATGAGGCCCGTCGCGTAGCGCCGAGCCGCAATATTGCCCTCCCGAGCGGCCGCGGCTAAAGATGGCGCCAAATCGCAACGCTGACCTGCGAGCCCGAGTCATCCATTCGCGAGCACCATGCCCCGCCCGCCCTATCTGACGGCCCCGGTTCCGAGCACGAAGCTGCCGGCCGGAATTCCCTACATCATCGGCAACGAAGCAGCCGAGCGGTTCAGCTTCTACGGGATGCGGGGGATTCTGGTCACCTTCATGACTCAGTATCTGCTCGACGCCAGCGGCAACCCCGACCACATGCCGGAAGCCATGGCACGCGAAACGTTTCACCTGTTTGTCGCCTCGGCCTATTTCTTTCCGCTCGCAGGAGCGGTCATTTCCGACTTATGGTGGGGCAAGTACCGGACCATCATCACGCTCTCGCTCGTCTACTGTGCGGGGCACCTGGCGCTCGCGCTCGACGAGACGCGTTTGGGCCTCTACCTCGGGTTGGCATTGATCGCCATCGGCTCGGGTGGAATCAAGCCGTGCGTTTCGGCCCACGTCGGCGACCAGTTCGGGCAGTTGAACGCGCGACTGATGGGTTTCGCGTTCGCCTGCTTCTACCTGGCAATCAACCTCGGAGCGTCCATTTCGACGATGGTCACCCCGACGCTTCTCAAGCGGGCGCCGGAATGGATCAAAGAGTCTGCGCCGCCCTCTCTGCTCAACCAACTCGGCCCGATCGACCGCCTGGGGCCGCACCTGGCCTTCGGCCTTCCCGGATTATTGATGCTGCTGGCAACCTGGGTGTTCTGGCTGGGGCGCTACCGATACGTGCACATACCGCCGCGCGGTTGGGACGTTGTAAGTCGCGCGCTGCATGGAGATGGCGGCCGATCTCTGGCGCGGCTCGTTCCGATCTACGTCTTCGTCGCTGTATTCTGGTCGTTGTACGACCAGACCGGGGCGGCGTGGGTGCTGCAGGCGGAGAAGATGGATCGTCGCCTGTTTGCCGGGTTCGGTTTTCTGCCGCAGAGGTTGCAGGGCTACGAGGCGCTGGCGGAAGAAATTCAGACGATCAACCCGATCTTGATTCTCGTGCTCGTGCCGTTTTTTTCGTTCGTCGCTTATCCGCTGATCGGGCGCGTTTTTCCGCTGAATCCCTTGCGTAAAGTGTCGGTGGGCCTGTTCCTGACCGTGGCGGCGTTCGCAATTACCGGCTACGCGCAACGGCTGATTGACTCGGGCAAAACACCGACGGTATGGTGGCAGCTTCTGGCATACGTTGTCATGACGTCGGCCGAAGTCATGGTTTCAGTGACATGTCTCGAGTTTTCGTACACGCAGGCGCCGCGGGAACTCAAATCGTTTGTGATGGCCTGCTACCTGCTGTCGGTTTCGGCCGGCAACGCCCTGACGATGGCCGTCAACTGGCTGATCGGCCACACGCGGCTGGGGTCGGTGCTGGTTGGGGCCGCGTATTACTGGTTCTTCACCGCGTTGATGCTCGCAGCCGCTTTTGCATTCATCTTCGTCGCCATGACGTATCGCGGCCAGACGCACCTCCAGGACGAGCCAACGCCTGCCGGTTGAACGCCCCATGACCTGCCCCCGCGATTTGAAGCTGTGTACGGCGGCGGAAGCGGTGGCGCTGATTCGCGACGGCCAGACCGTCGCCTCGGGCGGGTTCGCAGGGGCCGCGCATCCCGAGGCGCTAACTGTCGCGCTCGAGCGGCGGTTTCTCGAATCAGGCGAACCACGCGGGTTGACCTTGATCTACGGCGCGTGTCAGGGAGACGGTAAATCGCGCGGCGTCAACCGCATCGCCCACGAAGGGCTCTTGGCCCGCGCCATCGGCGGGCATTGGGGCCTGGCCCCCGCCCTGGGCAAACTCGCGCTCGAAGGCAAGATCGAGGCCTACAATTTTCCTCAGGGCGTCGTCGTGCAGCTATTCCGCGACATCGCCGCCGGCCGCCCCGGCTGCATCACCCACGTCGGGCTGGGCACGTTCATCGACCCGGCGCATGGCGGCGCCTGGATCAACTCCCGCACCCCCCCCGGCCTGGTCGAGCGCGTCGAGCTGGGCGGCCGCACCTGGCTCTGGTACCACGCGATCCCCATACACGTCGGCCTGATTCGCGCGTCGGCCGCCGACCCGTGGGGCAACCTGATCATGGATGAAGAAGTGCTGATCGGCGAAGGCCTGGCGATCGCGCAGGCGGCTCGCAATTGCGGTGGCATCGTGCTGGCGCAGGTCCGCCGGCTGCTCGATGCGCCCGCGGACCCTCAAACCGTGCGCGTGCCGGGCATTCTGGTTGATCGCGTCGTGGTGGCCGATGAAGACCAGCATCAGCAGACGTTTGCCGAGCACTACAACCCCGAATACTGCCAGGCGCCTCCGGCCCCGGAAGCGGTCACATCGAGCCTGCAATCGCCGACCGTCTCTCCTCGCAGTGCGGCCGCAACTCTCAGTGACGAGCGGCGGATCATTGCCGGCCGCGCCTGCGACGAATTGCGCGACGGAATGATCGTCAACCTGGGGATCGGCATGCCCGAGGGAATTGCGGTGGCGGCCGAAGAGCGGGGGCTTTTGGCGCGGGTGACGCTGACGGTTGAAAGCGGCACAGTGGGAGGCCGGCCCGCGGGAGGCCTGAGCTTCGGCGCGGCCCGGTTTCCGCAGGCGATTGTCGATCAGCCCGCCCAGTTTGATTTCTACGACGGCCGCGGGCTCGATTTCGCCGCGCTCGGTGCGGCCCAGATCGACGCGGCAGGCAACGTGAACGTCTCGAAGTTCGGAACGCGTTTCGCCGGCGTGGGCGGGTTCGTGAACATCTCGCAGACCGCCAAACGGCTGGTGTTCTGCGGAACGTTCACTGCCGGCGACCTCGAAGTGCGCGCCGAACAGGGTCGCCTGCGCATCGTGCGCGAAGGGTGCGTGCCCAAGTTCGTGGCGGCTGTCGAGCAGGTGTCGTTCAGCGCGGCCCGCAGCCGCGAGATCGGGCAGGAAGTGCTGTATGTCACCGAGCGGGCGGTGTTCCGCCTGACCGACTCGGGCCCTGAGCTGATCGAAGTCGCTCCGGGGGTGGATCTCGAATCGCAGGTGCTGGCGCAGATGAAATTCCGCCCGCTGATCGGCAACGTGCTGCCCATGCCGGGGCGCCTGTTCGAATAGGGCAAGCGGTCACTGTGCGTGCGCTTCGGGCGCCTCTGCGCTGCCCAGACAATCGCCAGCGAGACTGGTTGTATGCGTGATCCGCGCAAGGGCCCACGCGGCGGCCTCACGCACGACCGGGTCGGCGTCCTCCGCGGCGCGCTCGAGCGCCGCGACGGCCTGTGGCTCGTCGAGGTTCCCCAGTACGATCGCGGCATTGCGCCGCAGGCCCGAGAGTTTCGGGCGGGCCAGCGCCGTGTTGCTATAGCGATCTTGAAATTCTCGTTCCGTCAGCGCCAGGATCTCGACGGCGTCGGCGAACTGGAGGTCGGCACGGGGCGTTAGGGCCGGGTCGTCATTGGCCGGGGCTTTGCGGTTCCACGGGCAGACTTCCTGGCAGACGTCGCAGCCGAACAGCCAGTCGCCAATGCCGGCGCGCAATTCTTCAGGAATACTGCCGCGCAATTCGATCGTCAGATAAGAAATACAGCGTCGGGCGTCGAGCACGTAGGGGGCGGCGAACGCCTGGGTCGGGCAGGCGTCGAGGCACCGCGTGCAGGTGCCGCAATGCGACGTGTCGTGCGGCGGATCGTATTCGAGCTCGACATCGGTCAACAGGGCCGCCAGAAAAAACCAGCTTCCCAAACGCCGGTTGATCAGCATGGTGTTTTTGGCGAACCACCCCAGGCCGGCCAGCCGCGCGAAATCACGTTCCAACAGGGGCGCCGTATCGACAACCCCCCGCGATTTGCAACCGAGGTGCTGGGTCTGCAAGAACGCGCTCAAGCGATTGAGCTTCTCGCGGATCAAGCCGTGATAGTCTCGCCCCGCCTGGGCGTACCGTGCGACGCGGGCGGGGCCCGGCGCGTCTGATGCGCTTGCCTCAGGCTGCTTCGAACGGGGCGGCGCGGTGTTGTAGTTCATCCCCAGCATCACCACGCTGCGGACGCCGTCGAGCACGTGCCGCGGATGGGCATAGGCCGCCTGCCGCCGCGAAAGATATGTCATTTCGCCGGCGTGCCCCTGTTCGAGCCAGTGCAGAAACTCGTGAAGCCCGATCGGCGTGACGGCCGGCGCGATGCCGACCAGATCAAACCCGAGGCGGCGCGCTTCGCGCTTGAGCGCAAAGGCAGACTGCCCGGAAGGCGACCCGGCGGCCGACGCGTCGGCGTCTGTCTGGCAGGTGAGAATCGAATCGGCCGGCATAAAAGTGTCTCGGTAACCTCCCTGCATCGTCGGGTGCCGCGACCCGAATGTAAAGCGACGGTGCGCCGCCTGCTTGATCGCTTACGCCGGGCTCCGCGGGCGAGTCGCCGACGGGCACAGGTTGTTATCCGGGTAGGCGACCCGGACGACGAAACTCCAGCACAATGGTTCAGAGCCCGGTGTTGAGTTGCCGGCCGGCTGGCAGGTATGCTCGAAGCCTCGCGGCAACGACGTCGGTCGTTCCGCGGCCAACGAGCGGCGACTGAAGCGAAACACCATGCTCCCTGCCAACAATGTGGCCTTCAAAGAATGGGCGGCAATTTGCCAGGCACTGGCAGAAGGCCGGCAGGCGATCATTCTGCGCAAAGGCGGAGTTCACGAAGGCCGCGCGGGATTTCAAGTCGCTCACGGGGAATTCTGGCTCTTTCCGACGTATCTTCACGAGGCCGAAAACGGCCTGGTCGCCGATGGCCGACAGTTGCTCGACCGGGCCCGCGCCGAACAACCGCGAGACGGCATGATTCGCCTTGCGCAGTATGTCGTGGTCACCGACGTGCTGGAGTTGACCGATGAGCGGCAGCTTGGCGGGCTGGCCGGCGAACATCTCTGGTCGGCGCAAACCGTGGCCGACCGGTTTCACTATCGTCACCCGGGCCTGTTTGCGCTGGTCGTTCGGGTCTACAACCGCGACCATCCGCACGTGATTCCCGATTCACCTCATTTCGGGGGTTGCCGAAGCTGGGTCGAATTGCCCTTGTCGCTACCGGCTGACGGCATGCGGGCGGCCCTGAGCGACGAACAATTCTTCAAGCGGCGCGATTCGGTTCTGGCGGTGCCGTCGCTGCCGTTTGTGACGTGATGGAACAGTGGATGACTCGGTCAAGCGCCCCGAACCCGTGCGCCGCGGAATTTCATGACCGGGAACTTGCCCGAAAACTGCCGACATAGTTGATTATCGTAACAGACGACCTAGATTTGGGTTGTCAGTCGGCTTGTCAGGCGAAGGGATGCGATCATTCCCGGTTGCGGCAGACGCGCCATGCTCGATACTCAACCTGCGGTCGTGTCGATGGTCGAAGAACCGCCGCGGCGCACCGCCGCGCCCGACCTGACGCAGGTCGCCGGCATTCTGGTCGATCGCCTTGAAGAGGCGGGGGTCGATCTGCAGAACGGCCCGTCGCTGGAAGAGATGAAGCGGCTGCTGGTTGAGATGCTCCGCACGGCGAAGGCTCGCCCTCAATTGAGCGCGCGCGGCCGGGCCAGCTCGCGCTGACCTGCTTGCGACGCCCGAAGCGCGCGACAGTTTCGCCGATCAGGTGCGCCGATTACACTCGGCAAGCAGCGGGCGCACGCCGGACCGCAGTCATGTTGCAGCCAGCACAAGAGGGCACTCTCGATCGTGCATCGACACTTCGCCGGGCCAGCCGGCGATTCGCACGATGGGCAAATGATCGCAGTCGGGTCGCGATGCTGGTCAGCCTCGCTTTGTGTGCCGCGCTGTTGACTCGACGTGAAACGATCGCGCTGGCCGCCGAGACTCAGCGCGTGGTGACAGTGGCGCGGTGCGACGGGCCTCGCGACTTCGTTGTGGAAGAGGGGGTAGCCCGCTTCGTGCCCGAAGGCCGGCGCGGGCAGACGGTCGCGCGGTTCGACGATGAGTTCTCGCTGCGCATCGATCTGGCGCCGCGCAAGGTACAACTTGCCGATTTCGACCTGCTGAAGCTCGAAGTGGCCGCCGACGCGCACGCCTTCCTGAAGATCTCGCTGGAGAATTATCCCCGCGCCGGCGAGCTCTCACACTGGTACGTTCTCGACGGCGCCCGCACCGATGTCGCCTGGAAAACGATCTGGGTCGACCTCAACCGGCCCGAAGAGATTCAGCCCGCCGGCAGCTATAAGGGGCTGTCGGATGCGAACCCCGATTCACGCGCC
Source organism: Planctomycetaceae bacterium (assembly GCA_052388175.1). Taxonomy (GTDB): domain Bacteria; phylum Planctomycetota; class Planctomycetia; order Planctomycetales; family Planctomycetaceae; genus SIAF01. Next base: position 18,644 of record JBQTIL010000105.1, read on the forward strand.
ATTCGAATCACGGGCCACGTGACCGACATTCATCGCGCCTTGCAGGGGCCAGGCCGCAGCATCCGGCTGGGCGACATACGGTTCGTCAAGAAAACCATCGACCTCGACTGGGACCAGGCCCGCGCCCCCTCTTCGTGGGGGCCGGGCGGTGACCTCGTGTTTCGCTATCCCCTGACGGTCGCCAACCGCTCCGAAAAGGCAATCACGGCGGCCGTTAGATTGCAGCCGGTACAGGTGGAACACGCACGGGGTGACTTGTCGCACGAAGAATTGCCCCTCGCAGCGGGTGAAACTAGGTCGATCGAAGCCGTCCTCACCTTACCCGCCTCATTCGCGGCCGCCGCGCCGCCGCTATATTGCGAACGATTCGAAGCGATCGCCGAGGCGGCCGATCTCGCCGACAGCGACGTCACCATCTTGCGGTCGTCGGATGTCATTCCCTTGTCGGTGACGGTTCCGATTGCCGAAGCGCGGCTGCAGTTTCCGCTGCTGCCGCGCGTCAAGGAGATGCCCGAAGCGATTACGGGGTTCAATGCCAAAGCCCGGCAGCAGGCCGTCAGCCTGACGCGACAGGTCACCCCCGACGATCTGAACGCGGCCCTCGACGGGCCACTGCGAATCGCCTTCAACGATCGGCGGGGCTTCAACTACTGGGGCATGGAAAAGCAGACGTGGCACCAGGCGGGCTGGCGGTATCTCGAAGGGCTCACCGCCTGCGAATTTCTGTACGACGTGACGGGAGAGAAAACCTACCTCGAACGAGGTACGACGCTGTTGCTGCGCGGGGCCGAGCTGTTTCCCGCCAGACAGCGCGAATGGCGCGACGCGCGGAATGCCCCCATCAGCCACGGCGTGTATTCCGCCAATACCCTGGGGCTGGGTTGGGCAACCGGGTCGATGCGGGCCCCGTATTCGTATCAGCGGCACGGACTGTTCAACGACTTCGACCTTTTGGCCAAAGATATGGAGCCGGCCGCACGCGACCAGATCGTGAGCGATCTGATCGTTCCCGCGGCCATCCAGATGCGCAATCACTATTTCGGCCTGGGCAACCAGCAGGATGTGGTCAATTACGCCGTGCTGTACGCGGGGCTCGCGGCCCGCAACTGGCCGCTGGTCTCGCACGTTTACGATTCGCCGCACGGCCTGCTCAATCAGATCAGATTCAATTTCGACGACGAAGGGATGGCCGGCGAGGGAAACTACCACCAGCCGGCGCTCGAGCCGATTTTGTGCGCCTGCGAGCTGCTATTGCCGCGGGGCATCGACCTGTACGACCAGCGGCTGTTCACAATGCTTCACAGCCGCGCGGCCGCGGCAATCAAGAAAGAATATCGCGGCCCGATGCTGGCATGGACGGAACAACACCGCTTTGCCGGTAAAGCGATCGAATCGCCGGCTTCGACCGACGGCCTGCATCTGGCAACCGGCGTCACGCTCTTGCGCTGGAAGGGGCGCGAAGTTTCCATGAACTGGGGCGCGCAGCTCAACCGCAACGCGCCCGACCGCTGTTCATTGCGCATCAACGACCTGGGTGGCGGCAATTACACCAGCTCGTCGCTGGGGCAGAGCATCATTATCGTCGATGAAGAGCGGCAATATCCTGCCGCGGCACGGGTTGTGGGGTACGACGTCGACGGACCGGTGCAGTGGGTGTGCGCCACGAGCGACCGGCACTACCCCGGCAGCCGCATTACCCGTACCTTCGCCCTGCTGACCGACGGGGCGCTCGTCATCGATCGCGTGGTGAGCGATACGCCCCGCACAGTCGACTGGTGCCTGAAAGGGGCCGGCGAAAGGCTGTCGCTCGAGACGCGCGAAGTGGCCGGCGGGTTCACCGGCAAACCCGACGACAAAGCCGGCGGGGTGATCTTTGGCGCCCGGCTCAAATTCGACAAGCACTTCGTGGCGACCACCGACCTCGCCTGGACCGAAGGGGGCGGTCGCCTGATGATGGCGGCCGAGCCGGGCACGAAGGTCTATCGCTTTCACGTCGAAGCCCCCTTTTCGGGCGGGTCGACGCGCCAGCAGGGGGTGCCGGTGCTGATGGTCCGACGCGGCCCGGCCCGGCAGGCCGATTTCATTGCCTTTTTTTCGGGGCAGGCGAAGGGGGTCGAACGCCTGCCGGTGGTCAGGTCAGACGGCAGCGCGGCCGATGCGCTGGGTGCCAAACTAACGCTCAAGAACGGCCGGACGATTCGCGCGATCGTGAACGATCAGCCGGGCACCGAAGTGCGCGTGGACGGGCTGGCAACGCGCGAGCTGTTCGCGACCGACGACGAGGGCACGCCGCGTGAAAAACGCAATTGACGGCGAGCGGGGGGGCGTCAGCTCCCCGGCGGGCAGCGGCAGCCCGGGTCACATGCGCGTCGCGATTACTCGGGCACGTCGCGCAGCTCTCCCGACTGTTTCCAGTCGGCGGGAAGAAAATCTCGCACGTACTTGATCAACCCCAGGTCGATCAGTTCCTGTTCGACTTCTTCAGGCAGCGGCCAATCGAGGCTGCGGGCGACTTCTTCGACCACAAGCTGCGCAAAACGGAATTTCGCGCGGCGCAGTTGCTGGCGAACGTTGGCAGCGGTGTACGCAGTGCCCGTCTGCTCTGAAAGTCTGCGGGCCAGTTCAGGAGAATCGAGCTCGGGGTTTTCGCTGCGCAACCTCAGCAGCGTGTGGAACACGTTGCCGCGGGTATCCTGTTCATGCTGTTTGAGTGCCGACCAGGCCGAATGCAAGACGTTCGTGCGCCAATCCTGGTCCCACAGCAGGTCGTCGTGGGTTTCGTCGCCCACGACGGCCAGGCCCGCTGCGTCAAGCCCGGTGGTGGGGTCGCGCTTGCGTTCCTGCCAGTACGAGCGGGCCATGTTCCGCACGGCGACCTTGAGGTAATTGCGAAACCGCCCCTTCTCGGGCGTGGCCGACGCAAAATCGCCGCTTAAAAGCCGCAGCACCACGTCTTGCGACAATTCGTCGGCCGCGTGGTCGTCTTGCAGAATCGCGCCCAGATAGCCGCGAATGGCCCGGCGATACTTGAGCACCAGCTCATTGCGGGCGCGCCCGGCCAGCGTAGCGCTTCCCTGGTGCGCGACCATCACCAGGCTCCATTGGGTGACGATGTCGCTGAATTCAGCCGTGCATTCAGATTCGGTGCGGGGCTCAGACATAGAAGCCGCCCTCCGACAATTCAGAAACGCATCGCCGTTCATTCTATACCCGGCCTCTGACCGGGCGGAAGTTCGACTGGGCGCAGCAACAGAGAGTCTGCAACGGCGGTTTACAATTCTGCGTTTTTCGCGTCGGCCCATTTGTCGGTGCGAAAGGGCGCAGCGGGCAGGCCGGCCTTATTCGACAGGTTCGGTTCGGCGATCTGGTGCCAGCCGAACCGCACGGCCACGGGGCTCGTCACCGCCGGCGAACTGACCATCACGGTCTCGCCGTCGATCACGGCATCGGCCTTGTGGAACTGCTTGTCTTCGCCGGCAATTGTGAACCAGGTCAAGGGTTGGCCGTTGCGCGAAACCAATCCGCCGCCTGTGTGCCTGAATTTGAGGCGAACCTTGTTTCCTTCGACAGCCATCGAGTCGAAGAGCGGGCCGGAATAAACCACATCGCTCTTACCGTAAGTCTTCGCGAGCGCCCACAACGCCAACCGCCTGCCAACATCCTGTTTGTTCGGCGGGTGAATGTCGTTGATCGTGGCGATGTCGGTGGTCACCGCCATTCCCGTGTTGGGGATCGACAGGGCCGCGGTCTGGGCTTCCCAGATCTCAGGAAGCCAGAATTCGTTTTTCCCGAAGTCGTAGTTGTAAGGGGCCAACTGCACGTACAAGAAAGGAAACTCTCCCTGGTTCCAGGCCTTCCGCCACGCCTCGATGAGGCCTTTCATCAAATCGGTGTAGTGCGCGCGATTAGCGTCTCCACGATTCGACTCTCCCTGGTACCACAAAAAGCCCCGCAACGCGAACGCCCTGAGCGGGTGAATCATCGAGTTGTACATAGCCGTCGGAGAGACCATTGTCGCGGCCTTGTCGGCGGGAAAGGCGGGCGGATCGGGAACATCCTGATCGGCCGGTACCTTTTCAGCGGTTTCGAGCCAGTCCCGCAAGACTTTGAATTGGGCCCTCAGATCGGCCGAGCGGGCCGCTTTTTCTTTCTTATGGGTGTCGTGTTCCGATTTAAGCTCGGGCTGCGATGCGAGTTGTTCCGCTGAAATCCAGGGTTCGATCCGCGAACCGCCCCAGGCGGTGGTCACCAGGCCGACCGGCACATTCAGCGACTTGTGAATCTCGCGGCCGAAGAAGTACAGCACGGCGGAAGAAGGCCCGACGGTTAGTGGCGAGCAGACCACCCATTTCGCCTGCACGTCGTCGAGCGGAGAGGACCATGCTTTCAGGGGCACGATGAACAGGCGGATTTGCGGATAGTTCGCCGACGCGACTTCTTCCTTTGCGTTCGTCGCCATCTGTACCGACCACTGCATGTTCGACTGGCCCGATCCGCCCCAAACCTCGCCGATCAGAATATTTCGAACCGTGACGGCGTTCTTGCCTGCAACAGACATCTCGACAGCCGTGCCGCTCGATTGTTGCGCCGGCAGCGTCACCTGCCACTTCCCCTTCTCGTTAGCTTTGGTGGTCTCCTTGGTGCTCCCCAGCGTCACCGTCACCTCTTCGCCCGGTTCGGCCCAGCCCCAGATGGGCAAAGGCTTCTCAGCCTGCAAGACCATGTTGTCGCTGATGATGGCCGGCAGTCGCACGGCAGCACCGGCTGTCGCAGACAGGCCTATGACAACCATCCACAGCAGCAACATCCGCAACGGCAATCGAGGCATCGGCGCGTCCCCTCCGAAGAAACGGTGAATCGGTCGGTTCTTGAGCATTCTGCTCAACCCCGCCAGTGTACCCGTGCCGGCAGCGCCGCTCCAGCAATCAGGGGGACTTGTTGCTGCGAGAGCTGCCGGCAGCGCATATCAGCTCATCGGGCAAGGCGCCTCCCTCACGCCGTTGACGCTCTGTCACTCGCCGATTGGCGGGCCGATGTCTGCTGCATCGACTTCGACCGGTCGATCGCCCGTGAGAATCACTTCGGTGCCCGTCGATTCTTCACCTTCGGCCGACTCACCCGTGCCGCGCGAACGGTAGTAAACGCGGATCGGCACCTCGGGAAACGGCAGCTCGTCGTGCAAGACCCCTTGCAGGTATCGCTGCCAGCCCTTGTCGATCAGCCGCGCTTCGTTGCACTTCAGCACGATCGTCGGGGGTTCCACCGCGACCTGGGTGGCGAAATAGATTCGCGGGGTGCGGTTGGCGCGCATCGGCGGCTGGTTGCGGGCCACGGCCCCCTGGACCACCTCGTTGACCCGCGCGGTGGGAACGCGAATCCGGGCCTGCTTGGCAATCGACTGCGCCAGGTTCACGAGCTTGCCGACGTTCACCTCGTCTTTGGCCGTAATGAACGCCACCGGCACGAACCGCAGGCTGCCGAACTCCTTGGCCAGATACTCCGACCATTTCTCGGTGGTCATCCCGGCCTGCTGACCCAGGTCCCACTTGTTGATCACGAAGACGCACGGCTTGCACTGTTCCGCGATCTCACCGGCAAGCTGCTTGTCGACCATCGAGATCGTCTGGGTGGCGTCGAAAAACATCAGCACCACGTTTGCGCGGCGGATGCTGCGCATCGCACGCGTCAGGCCGTAGAACTCGATGTCGTTGGCGAGGCTTTTTTTCTTGCGGACCCCCGGCGTGTCGATCGCGACAAACGACTTGCCGTCGCGCTCGAACCGCACGTCGACGCTGTCGCGCGTGGTACCGGCGATTTCACTCACGATCATCCGCTCGGAATGCACCAGCGCATTGATAAAGGTGCTCTTGCCGACGTTCCGCCGGCCCACGATCGCAAGTTTCAATTCGGGCTCGGCGGCCAGCCCGGCCCCGTCAGTCGATTCGCCGGTGTCGCGCTCGGGCAGCGATTGCAGAATGGCATCGAGCAGCCGGTCGCGATGGCGCTCGGCCTTGACGCTCGTACACACCAAAGGCGCCCGCAGCAGCCTATGGAACTCGTTCGAGTCGGGGTCGAGCTTCGGCGAATCGCACTTGTTGACCACCAGCAAGACCGGTTTGCCCAGAGGCCGCAGCCGGTCGGCAACCGTGCGATCGAGCGGCATTGGCCCGGCGGCCCCGTCGACAACGAACACGATCAGGTCGGCTTCGTCGATTCCCGTCTGAATCTGCCGCTCGATATCGGCGCTCAAGTCGTCTGAGTCGACGACGCCGATGCCCCCGGTGTCGACCAGCTCGAAATACCGGTCACCCTCGTGCATCAGGTAGGTGACGCGATCGCGCGTGACGCCGGCAGTAGGCTCAACCACCGAAATCCGCTTGCGCGCGAGCCAGTTGAGCAGCGAACTTTTGCCGACGTTGGGCCGGCCGACGATGACGACTTTGGGTACGGACATGGCGTTCATTTTACGCAGTATTCGCAGTCACTTACAGTACGGCCGGTGTTTCACGTGTTCGAGGCGCGCATGGCGACGACCGGTTTTACAGCAGAGTTGGAGCGGTTTGGTCCGCGGCAGCCTCCGGGTGCGTTGCCGAGCCTGGTGGAATCGCAGGCCTACTGCCGGCGGCTCGCCACAACCCACTACGAGAATTTTCCGGTCGTCTCGTGGCTGGTGCCCCGCTCCCTCTACCAGCACTTCTGCAACGTCTACGCCTATTGCCGCTGGGCCGATGATCTGGGCGACGAAACGGGCGACCGCGATCGGGCGCTCGAGCTCCTGGCGTGGTGGCGCGGCGAACTGGCGGCCTGCTACGCCGGGCGGGCGACGCACCCGGTGTTCGTGGCGCTCGGCGAAACGATCGCCCGATTTGCCATTCCCCGGGCCCCGTTCGACGACCTGATTTCCGCCTTCGAGCAGGATCAGCGCGTCACCCAATACGACACGTTCGACCAGTTGCTCGATTACTGCCGCCAGAGCGCCAACCCCGTGGGCCGGCTGGTGCTGTACCTCTGCGACCAGGCCCGCGAACCGAATTTCGACTGGGCCGATTCGATCTGCACAGGCCTGCAACTGGCCAATTTCTGGCAGGACGTCGCCCGCGATTTCGACATCGGCCGCGTGTATCTGCCGCGCGAAGACCGCGAGCGCTTCGGGTACACGCCCGAAGCCCTGCACGAACGCGTCACCAACCCACAGTTCGTGGCCCTGCTCGAATTTGAGGTGCAGCGGGCCCGCAGCCTGCTTCGCCCCTGGCGCGAGCCGCACGCACCCGAGCTGGCCTGTCTGCCATTGCGGTTGCAGGCAGTCGTCGAGCTCTTCGCCCGCGGGGGCGAAGAGATTCTGGACCGGATCGCCGCCATTGGTTACCGTGTCTGGGACAGCCGCCCGGTGGTCACAAAATTGGCTGTCGCCCGCCTGTTTGCGGGCTGTGTGGGTCGGGCGATCAGACGGCGATTGCAACGGTCGCACCCGAACCCGGCAACGCCCGACGACCACCCGGGCCCGAAACACTCGTGACCGAACACGCGCCGAATATCCCTCCACCGGCATCGCACCTGACCTGCCTGGCATGACGCCGCCGCTCGCCGACTCGTACGACTACTGCCGCGCCCTCGCGAGGCGAACCGGCCGCAACTTCTACTACTCGTTTCTCACCCTGCCCCGCGACAAGTTCCGGGCGATGTGCGTGCTGTATTCGTTCATGCGGGTGACCGACGACCTGGGCGACGACGAAACGCCGGGGCTCGATCGGGCGGCGGCGCTCGAGCGCTGGCGAAGCGAATTGTTGTTCGCAGCGAACAGCGGGCAGTGCCGGCACCCGGTGTTGCCCGCTGTCGTCGACGTGCTGCGCAACTACCAGGTGCCGCTCTCGTATCTGCTCGACGTCATCACGGGCGTCGAAATGGACCTGCGCCCCGTGTCGATCGAAACGTTCGCGCAACTGACCGAATACTGCTATCACGTCGCGGGCGCCGTGGGCCTGGCGTGCATTCACATCTGGGGGTTTCACGACCAGCGGGCGCTGGGCGCCGCGGTCGATTGCGGCACGGCCTTTCAGCTCACCAACATACTGCGCGACGTGCGCGAAGACGCCGCCCGGGGGCGCGCCTATCTGCCCGCCGAAGACCTGAGTCGTTTCGGGCTGTCGTACGACGACCTGGCGCGCGGCGCAGGCGATGCACGGCTGCAAGCCCTGTTGCGCTTCGAAGTGGGGCGGGCCCGCGAGTACTATGCCCGGGCGCAAGCGCTTTTCGACCACCTCGACCCAGCCGGCCGACCGATTCTCGAAACGATGCTGCGCATCTACGGCGGGCTGCTCGACGAGATCGAGCGCCGGCGATTCGACGTCTTTTCGCGGCGCATCGAATTGAGCTGCGGCCGCAAACTCTACATCGCCGGGCGGGCGGTCGTGAAGCACAAACTTTCGAGGATCTTCTCGCGCAACCCATGGTAGATTACGACCCGCACGACTGGAACAGCCACCTGCTCGACATTCACGGGTCGATGATCCGCGAGATCTTCGCCCGGGTGCTCACCTGTGTGCTGTGGGCCCTGGCCGTGACCCTGGTTCACGAATGGTACTTTCTGCCATACGGCCGTTCGCTGGGAATTCCCGAATCGGGCCACGCGCTGATCGGCGTCGCCCTGGGCCTGCTCCTGGTCTTTCGCACGAACGCCTCGTACGACCGGTTCTGGGAAGGGCGCAAGCAGTGGGGGTCGATCGTCAACGAGTGCCGCAATCTCGCGCGGGCCGCGTCGGTATACCTCGCGGCCAACCCGGCGCTGGCGCGGCGGTTGATCACCTGGACGAGCGCCTTCGCGTGGTCGACGATGCATCGCCTGCGCGGCAAATGCGATCTGGGTCGCATTGCAGAAGAGCTGCCCGCCGACGACGTGCGCGAAGTTCTGGCCGAAACCCACGGGCCCCTGGCCGTGGCGCGGCGCATGACCGGGCTGATCGTCGAGGCGCGGCACAAAGGCATCGTCTCAGACTATGTGCAGGTAACGCTCGACCAGAACGTGCAACTGCTGGTCGACTACATGGGCGCGTGCGAGCGAATTCACAACACGCCCATGCCCTTCGCCTACATGGTGCACCTCCGCCGCGCCCTGATCCTGTACTGCTTTACCCTGCCGTTCGCCCTGGTCGATCACTTCGGCTGGGGGACGTGGATGGCGGTGCTCTTGATCGCCTACGTGCTTTACGGCGTCGAAGAGATCGGCGTCGAGATTGAAGACCCGTTCGGCGAAGACGAAAACGACCTACCCCTCGAACGCATCTGCGGCACGATCGAAGACAACCTGCGGGGCATCGCCGAAACGCTCGAACCGGCCGACGCTGTCGCCGCTATTTGAGCTTACAGGCGGCGGTGTTCAATCGAGTAGGGTCGGCTGTGCCGGCCGGGGATCGCGACTGCGACAACTCTCGGTAGTGGGTTAGTTAATCCGGGGTCGGACCGCTGGATAGGCGGGAGGGTTTACGGCGGTGTTCATCCGGGCGGAATGGATGGGCGGGATTTTGTCCACAGGTTCATGTACGAATCTGCCGCGGCGCGAATCGGCGGCGGTGAGTGGCGAATCACCTTTGCTAACGGCGTATAGATTGGGCCGTCGATTGCGAGTAGATCACTATCATATGTCCAGGAGGGGTGCCGACCTTCATACCACCAGAGCACCGGCCCGATGGACAACGGGTAAAGAATGAGGAAGATTACCACGCCGCCGATAACCCAACGGAACCTGCGGCTTTGCCGGAATAGGCCGATCGGTCCGCGTCGCTTGTGAGAGTGTTCGCCCATCCACTGAATTTTACCATGACGGGCCGTGGAAAACGTCTCAGGACCCGAAACGCGCCCCGGTTTCGAGCAGTCACAAAAGGTGCCGCCATTTCGTGGAATGGCGCTCACTGCCGTTTTTCGGTCCTGACACCTTTTTCTGCTCTATAACCCCAGCAACAGCCGCGAGAGAGGCGCGGTCGGCAGGTCGGGCTGCACCAGCGATTCGGGCTCGCCGCAATTCCGCAACACGCATTCGGCCGCGAGATACCCGCTTCTCACCGCCCCTTCCATCGTGCACGGCCAGCCCGTCTGGGTCCAGTCGCCGGCCAGATACAGGTTCGGCACCGACGTCTGCTGCGCCGGTCGCAGCGCGTCGACGCCCGGAACCATCGACACCACCGCCTTGTGCTCGGTCACCAGCCGCGAATGCACGAGCCGCGCATCGCGTGTCGCCGGCCACACTTCGCACAACTCGGCGACAACCGTGCGGATCGTCTCCTCCTGCGGCCTGCCCGCCACTCCGTGCGACGCGCTGATGACGATCTGGTAGTAGTATGTTCTCTCGGCCTGCGACGCACCGCGTGAACGCGGCGGTGAAACCACGGGCGTACTGACTCCTGACGCCTGACTCCTGCCCGCTGACTGCCCACTTCTGTTGAACACCCACTGGCTCAGCCGCTCGACAAACGTCGCCTGCCGCAAGTCGGTGAGCGGGCGATCGAACCACAGATGGACGCTCGAAATCGGCGCGGTCTCGAGTTTCGCGATGCCCGAAAGCTCCGGCAGCCCGCGCCACTCGTCGGGGAGGAGCCCGAGCGCCAGGGAATGCGGCGCCGCCAGAATCACGTGCTCGCCCGGCACGAACTCGCCTGAGCGCAATTCGACCCCACAGGCAACCCCCACCTCGGCAGAGATCGCCTCGTGGGCCCTCGTCGCCACGCCAACGCCCGCGATCTGCCCGGTGTCGCTTGCCTGACCCGCTGATACGGATTCGGCGGCTGGCCTTTCGACCAAAAATTGCGAGCCGTCAGTCACGTCGGCGCGACGCACCGCGCGCACGCCCGCCAGCAGCCGCGCCGCCACGCCATGCTTTTGGAACCAGTCGGCGAGCGACTCGCCATACAGCTCATCGAGCGGCACAGTGGGGGTAATCATGTCCCAGCCGGCGCGGTTGCGCAGAAGCAGATCGACGAACACCTTGCGGGCATGCCCGACGTCGGTGCGGTCGAGCGTGTCGCTCAGGGCGCTGATGATGACGGGCCCCCAGAACCGGCTGATCGCGGCGGCCGGCTGACGATGCCGCCCGAGCCAGTCGAGAAATGATTCGCGGGCATCTGTGGTGCGCGACCGCGCCAGCGCCAACAGCCCTCGCGCCACGCTCCATTTCTCTCCCGCGGTCAGAAACGTGAGCCGCAGGAACGACGGAAAGAGGTGCAGGGGCGCCGGCAGAGGCGCGGGGGCCAGATAGCTGCATTTGCCGTCGGGTTCGACGAACGTCAGCCGGTCGTCGCGGAGAAAGCAGTGGTCGCGGCCGATCGTGTGGCAGAAATGCAGAAAGTTGGTGCAGCAGCCGAACGCGACGTGCTGGCAATTGTCGATGGGCTCATCGGTGGCCGCGTCGACAAACGAGCTGGCCCGGCCGCCCAGGCGGGGGCGCGATTCGAGCAGCGTCACGGCAAAGCCGCGCGGGGCGAGGGCCGTTGCCGCGGCGAGACCGGCGAGCCCCCCTCCGACAATCACCACCCGGCGGGGCATAGATCACGGTCTGAGAGTCGAAAAGTCAGAGAGAGTTCAAAAGCAAAGAGCAGGCAAGAATGAGAACCGCCACGATCTCAAATCAATGTGCATCGGGCGGACCGGGGAGATGCCGGTTCTCGAGGAAGTTGGCTCGAGTGACGACTTTTCTCCCCGACTTGACCTCGAGAGCACGGCGCGCCTTACCTGCGACAGCCCCGCCATCTCGCGCGGCCTTTTTGTTCGGTTGCAGGCCCTGTGCGTCGGTGTTGCGCGCGATTTCTGTCGTGGCCGCTTCACCCAGCATGGTGAAGATCAATTCCAGGTCAGTCATGTGGTCTCGGAGGTTCTCGCGTCTAAGCCCCTTCAATTTCTTATAGTCGGAATAGTCGGAAGGAGTAATGCCGAAAGTCGCCTTGGAAATCTCGGCGGTCAGCAGCGCGAACGCTATCTGATCCTGAATCCCGCGCCTGCGCCATTCGCCGACGAGCTCGTCGCGAACCGCAATCCCCCGCACGCGCTTCTCGATCCACTCCTCGGAGTAACCCTTGTCGCGGTAGAGTTGCCTCATGCGCTCCTGTGCGAGCTCGGGGTTTTCGATTTCCTGAATCCTCTGGTGGCCGACTTGCGCCAGCCAGCGCTTGAACGGTTCGGCTTTCGCACTGGGAATCGACTGGATGATGCGAAAGGCGCCCTGCGTATTCACGCAATCGGTTTTGTAACTCTTTCCGTCAGCAGCAGTTAGCCTCAGTTGTCTACAAAATGTAGATAACTGAATTCCACTGGCCGATTCCTCTCGCCGTTTCATCGCCGCCCAGTATTTACCGGGAGCGCCGCTGTCCGTCAGTGCGCCGACGATGTCTACGACCGAGAAGAGCCATTCGTCGTTATGCCAGATACGACGAATCTGCTTCCCGCCAAAGACGATCAGTTTCCCCTGAGAATCGGATGGCAATTCCTGACTCATTGTTCGCCTGCCTTCCGCGGCTCGATGTGAATCAGGGTCTCTTGCATCCTGCCGATCGGTCAAGGTTCGCCCGGCGATGCCCGCATCAGCCCCCAATCGCTCTGCGGGCTTCATCATGGCCGCAGCCACCTTCACGTCGATCGCAACGGAAGGCTATCAGGTGAGTTGCCCCGAGATCGCCCGGTGATCGTGAGAGCATCGTAGTTCCGGGGGTTCGTGCAGGTGATTCCGCGGAACCTCGTCGCGCTCGGAATGATGCATCGCTCCAGAATGGCGTAAGAGGTGCCGTTTAACTCGGGCTCATCGCCACCCGGCAACCCGCGACCCTATGGCGATTTGACGCTTCGACCCGTTGACTATTCGCCTTTCCACTTTGCGATTTTTCAAGAGCGGGTGATGGGGATCGAACCCACGACAGCAGGCTTGGGAAGCCAGCGCTCTACCACTGAGCTACACCCGCAGTTTCGCCTCTTCCGGCCGCCAGTTTACGGTTCGCCCGCTTCGGGCGTCAACCGCCGTAACGTTTCCTCGCACCGTTCGTATCACACCGGTTGCGGGTCGGTGCCGATGCGGAACGACGCCATCCATTCTTCATTTTCTGTCCGCATCAGTTCCAGCGCGTCCTGCACCTCGGCGGCCAGCGCCTCGAACGTATTGGCGTTGGCGGCACGCCGGGAGATGACATCCAGAATCCGGTGCATCATTTCCGAGCGGGTGGCGATGCGCTCGTAATCGCGCAGGGTATTGAAGGCGTGGGCGGCCGCCCCCCAGGCGGGCAAGGCCATCGCCAGAATGACAATCGCCAGCCCCACCGGTTTCCAGAGCCAGTCGGGAATGAGGGCCCGCGCGTGCCGCGCGACGTAGCCCTCGTGATTTCGGGCGCCGTTGGTCGAGCCGTGATCTGCGCTGGGTGACTCGTGGGGCTGCGACCCCCCGTCGCCCCCATTGTGAAGGGGAAAGTCAGCAGCGTGGGGTTGAGCGACGATTTCGGTCTCGCCAGACTCCTTGTCGTGCGACGTGTCGTGCGCCACGTGCCCCACCCCCAGGGCGTGCAGGCACGACATGACGAGCGTGGTGAAGAACGCGCAGAACCCCAGAAAATGCAGACGGTGGGCCTGGGCCTCTTTGCGGTGCGCGTTGCCCGCGTGCCACCGCGCCTGGTCTTCGAGCCAGACCTGCACCAGCCACTGCCTGAGCGCCGCAACGGGTGGCCGCGACGTCATCGCCTGGCGAATCGGCTGCGCGATCGAGACGATCGCGGCGGTGATCCAGGGCCACGGGCCGGGGTAAAAGGGCAGCACCCGTTCGTGGCCTTTGGCCGCCTCGCCGATCGGCCCGATGTAGATTGAAAACAGCGCCAGCCGCACCTGTTCGGCCAGGTGCCGGTCGTTGAGCCATTTGTCGCGCCACCGCTGCGTATGATTGACGCGCTGCAGAAACAGGGCAACGAACATCGCGGCCACCTCGAACCAGACCAGCCACAGCCGCTCGTGCCACAAGAGGTACTGGCAGACGGCGATCGTGACCGCGAGGGCCGCCAGGCCATGAATCCACAGGGCCGAAGCGACAAAGATCGACTGGTACCGCGAGGCCAACTGGTCGGCACGAATATAGTGGGGCAAAAGCGTGTTGATGATCGCCTTCACCGAGTCGAGGGGCATCGACGCGGCGCGGGCCGATTCGAGCAGCCACGTGCGGCGCTTCTCGAATTTTTCGAGGGCTGCATCGGCGTCGTACAGATGATCGCGGTTGTAGGCCGACAGCTCGTGAAAACCCAGCGACAGGTCGCGGGCCCGCTGAGGCAGGGGCCGCGCCTCGTACCACGCCGGCTCGCCCTCGGGCCCCGGGGGGGCGTGTTTTCGCGGCTTGACCAGAATCTGCGGCGGGCGCGACGGGTCGTCGGCATCAATCCACAGCACCACGCGCCCCATTTCGACCGCCTCGCGCACCACGTCGCCCGTACCGCCGCGGCCGGCTGCGCCGCGGCCGTTCCAGACGGCGATGATGATTTCGCTGTATTTGAGAATGTGGCGACCGATCTGCTCGTAGCCGTCGCGGCGCAGCTCGCGTTTCTGTTCGCGAACGGTCTCGCTGTCGCCGGGTTCTTCGCGGCCGTACGGGTTGGGAAGTTCGACCGGGGCGGCGTCGTGCGCCAAGAGCCGCTCGAACTCGACGCTGTCGCTGGCCGTGTCGAAGTCGTGGCGATAGTCGGTGATGGGAAACGGCGTGCTGACTTCGAGGCGCGAATTGGGGCGCTCGAGCACCGCTTCGGCCACGACTCGATCGGCCCCTTTCGCGATCGGAGACTGCACGACCCAATGCAGGGGCGTGCGCCGTTCGGGCGGCACGTGACGCTTGATCGAGGGCAGCGATTCCCAGACGACTCGCAACAGTCCTAAAAAGCCGTCGTCGATGATGCGCAGGGGCCCGCGCGCGGTGCCCGACGGGCCGTACGGTTCGGCCGTCGCCGATTCGAAGATCGCTTGCAACCGCTCGAGCAGGCCTCTGACGGCCCGCTGCACCCCTTCAGGATCCTGCAGGTTGCGGTGCCCGGTCACCCCGATCCGCAACTCGTAAGGCAACGGTTCGATATGCATTTCCGAGGCACCCACCGCGACGGCCCGCAGGCCAGTCGTCGCATCGACCCGCTCGCCGGCGCGTCAGATGTCTGAACCAGATTCTGCCCGGGCATCGTACTGCCGATGGGTGGCAATCGCCAGAGCGTTGCTTGAGCGCGCTGCTTGGCGGCGAAGGGCCTGGCGATGTATGCTGAGGCCGGCGGGTGGTCGGGTCGCACTCGAGCGCTGGAGCGAGTTTCATGCGGAGACCAACTCATGGAAAAGGGCGGCGTGCCGGGCGCTTGCGCTGGGCAGCGCCTGCTTTGATTCTCTGCCTGTGCGGCGCGCTCCCCACTGTCGGCCTGTATGCGCAGGGGGCCAAAGGCAAGAAGGGGCCGGCCGAGGCTGAGCGCGTCGTTGGCAAGATTTCCTCACTCGAACGGAAGGGGAAAACAGTCACCCTGACTGTCGCGAAGGAAGCCGGCGGCTCGCTCGATGTTCTGTTGACCCCCAAATTGAGGCCCGAAATCACGGCGAAAGGAGACGCCTCGTTGTTTCAACAGGGACGGCTCGTCGCGTCAGATTCCCTCGTCATGAGCAATGGCGAGTTGTTCGGCCGAAAGTTCTCGGTCTATCTCAGTGAGGCGCCCCGGGAACCACTGTTTTCGAAAGACCCGCAAAACGAGGGGGTCTGGCATCTCTGCGGTCAGGTCGTGGCGGTTGAGCCAGCTTCCATCACCCTGAATTACGGCGGTTCCATCAAAAAGGTCAGTTTTGAGCAGGGTGGAGAGCTCGAAGTGACCGCCTATACGCAGGATGCCGAGCTGATCGTCGAGGGTTCGGCGGTTGAGTTGGAAGGGAACGCGCGGGCCGGACGATTCATCACCCAACGTGTCGCCGTGACGCGCGACAAGCCGCTGACCGCCGACGAACTGGCTGGGGCGAACGATAAGAAGGGGGCCAAGACTAAGGCGGCCCCTGCCGCGCGCGGAGGCAGGAAAGCAGGCAAAGACCGCAATGAAGATTCTGAAGCCGAGCCGCCGCCGCAAGGCAACGATCCGTTTGGCGTCTTGGGGGGCAAAGATGGCAAAGGATCCGACGGCGCCAAACCCAAATCGGGGTCAAAGTCTGCGGAGTCTAAGAATTCTGAGTGATCAGACGCCGCGATGAGGCGGCGATTCGTCTGCGTATTCGCAAATGCGTCAATGATTTCGCACCACTCTGGGTCATTCTGCACCACTCGCCGACGCGCGCCGATTTCGTCGGCCCCTCAGTCCACGGCTTCAACCTGTTTGCAAACAACGTGTTGCAGCGACTCGCATCGTTTTTACCTGAACGGGCACGCCCTATGCCGTTTTTTGATGATACCATGGCGGCAAGCGTTGGCCCGCACTTGCGCCATCGGTAACGAAAGCGTCCTTGGTGTTCGCATCAGGGACGCTTTCTTCTTTTTGTGCCATGTCTGAACCTTCTCTTCAGACGGCCCTGCAATACGTCCGCGGGGTCGGGCCGCATCGGGCCGAACTTCTCGCCCGCCTGGGCCTCTCTTCGGTCGCCGACCTGCTGTTTTACCTCCCCCACAGCATTCTCGACCTGACCCACGTCTCGGCCGTCTCCGAACTCAAACCCGATGAGCTGCAGTCGGTGCGGGGGCGGGTCGTCGATCTCGACGGCCGCGAACTTGCCGGCGGCAAGTCAATCTCGGCCGTTTTGCTCGACTGCGACGCCGGCTTGCTGCGCGGGGTCTGGTTCAATCAGACCTGGGTCTTGCAGAAATTCCAGCGCGATCAATTGGTACTCTTCTCGGGCAAACCCCGGCGGAAGGCAGGCCGCTGGGAAATGCCCCATCCCCGCATTCAGTGGCTCGACGCAGACGACACCGAGGCCCATGGAGGAATTCTCCCCCGATACGGCCTGACCGAAGGCCTGGCGATGTACGAGATGCGGCGGCTGATCAGAAACGCCGTCGAAGATTTCGCGCATCTCGTGCCCGAACACCTTCCGCCCGAGTTCCGCCGGGCCCAGGGCCTGCTGCCTGTCGTTGACGCGCTGCGGCAGATTCACGCGCCGGAGAGTGCCGAGCAGTTCGCGGCCGGGCGCCGGCGGCTGATTTTCGAAGACCTGCTCGAACTGCAACTGGGGGTCGCCCTGAGGCGCCGTGCCTGGCGCGCCGGGAAAAGCGCGCCCCGCATTCCCGTCACGGCCAAGATCGACTCGCGCATCCGACGCCTGTTTCCGTTTCAACTCACCGCGGGCCAGAATCAGGCGGTGCGCGAAATCGCCGCCGACCTCGATTCGGGCACCGCCATGCACCGCCTGCTGCAAGCCGATGTCGGGGCGGGAAAGACGGTCGTCGCCGTCTACGCCATGCTGGCGGCGGTGGCGGCGGGCTGGCAAACCGCGCTGATGGCCCCGACCGAAGTTCTCGCCACCCAGCACTGGGACACCATCGATCGCCTGCTGCGCCACAGCCGGGTGAACCGTCTGCTGCTGACCGGCCAGTTGAACTCGGCCGCGCGCCGCGAGGCGCTCGCCGCAATTCAAGCGGGCGACGTGCAACTGGTGGTGGGGACGCAAGCGCTCATTCAGCACGATGTGCAGTTCAGCCGGCTGGGCCTCGCCGTGATCGACGAACAGCACAAATTCGGCGTCGCCCAGCGCGCCAGCTTCGCCGCCAGTGGGGCCCCTCCCCACACGCTTGTGATGACGGCCACCCCCATACCGCGCAGCCTCTGCCTCACGCAATTCGGCGACCTCGACCTGACAATCATCACCGATCAACCGCCCGGCCGGCAGCGGGTCGTTACCAGCCGCGTGGCGAGCGGGGCCGTGCGCGACAAAGCCTGGGAGTTCATCCGTGAGAAATTGCGGTCGGGCAGGCAGGCATACGTCATCTGTCCGCGCATCGGGTCCGACGGCGAAGTGCAAGACGACCCGGCCGCCGCCGGGCAGGTGTTTCAAGCGCTCGGGCAGCGCGAGCTCGCAGGGTTTCGGCTCGGTCTCGTGCACGGCCGGCTCGAGGCGCGCGACAAGGCGGCCGCCATGCAGGCTTTTCGCAACGGTGAGATGCAGGTGCTTGTCGCCACGACCGTCGTCGAGGTGGGGGTTGATGTGCCCAACGCGACCCTGATGGCGATTTTGCAGGCCGAAAGTTTCGGGCTTTCACCACTGCATCAGTTGCGCGGGCGTATCAGCCGCGGAAGCTTTCCCGGATATTGCTTCCTGTTTTCAGATGCCGCCGACCCCGACGCCGTCACGCGCCTGACGACGCTCGAGCGGCACGCGAGCGGCTTCGAAGTGGCCGAGGCCGATTTCGCATTGCGGGGCCCGGGCGACGTGTTGGGCACGAGGCAGCATGGAGACCTGCCGCTGGCCGTCGCTGATCTCGTGCGCGATCAGGCCGAGCTGGCGGCCGCCCGCGAGGCGGCTTTCGCCCTGGTGCGAAGTGGCGAGTTCGACGAGCCGCAGTTCGCCCCCCTGAAGGCCCGCGTGCTGGAACGCTTCGGCAAGCTGTTCGAAGTGGCCGGCAGCGGTTGAAGCGTGGCGGGAGTTGTGAGTTGGCTTCCAGCGCGGCCGAGGCTTGAATCTCGCCCTGCAATTCTCCATTCTCACTCTCCATCCTTCAAAAAAGCTCGAACCCGCGACTTGCCATGTCGGCCCCTGAAGCGCTCGTTCCCGACAACGTCATCCCTCACAAGACGCTTCCGCCTCTGCGGTACCGCGACCTGCCCGAATCGCCGCACTGGACGCGGCTGGTCGGCCCGAGCGTGATTCTGGCCGGCCTGGCGCTCGGTTCGGGCGAGTTCGTGTTCTGGCCCTACATCACCTACAAGAGCGGCTTCGTCTTTTTCTGGGCCTGCATGCTGGGGGTGACGACCCAGTTCTTCATGAATCTTGAAATCGAGCGCTGGACGCTCGCGACGGGCGAAAGCGCCATCACCGGCTTCTGCCGCTTGAGCCGGCTGTGGGCGCCGATCATGCTCGTCCTCAACTTCGTTCCCTGGATCTGGCCGGGCTGGTCCACCGGGGCGGCCTTGCTGTTGAGCTGGCTGACTTTCGGCCCTGTCGCCGAACCCGTAGCCACCCAACCCGCGCCGGCTGTGCAGGCAACCCCGGCAACCGGCGCATCGAACCAGGGCGCGGGACAAGACGTCGGTTTGGGGCGCCGAGGGGCTGAAGGCCCCGTGGCCGCCGGTGCGCCGGCGGTGCGATATTCCGGCCGCTACGTCAACTGGCTGGCGATCGGCAGTCTGCTGTTGGTGGGGGTGATGCTCACCTCGAGCCCCGTGGTTTACAACACGGTCGAGCGAGTTCAGTTCTGGCTGGTGATGGCGATCCTCGTGATCGCCGTCACGCTGGGAGTTTTGTTCATCAAG
Source organism: Planctomycetaceae bacterium (assembly GCA_052388175.1). Classification (GTDB taxonomy): domain Bacteria; phylum Planctomycetota; class Planctomycetia; order Planctomycetales; family Planctomycetaceae; genus SIAF01. The sequence continues at coordinate 38,056 of JBQTIL010000105.1, forward strand.
CCGTACGCGGTATCGGCCATGCTGCGCGGCATCGCCAATCTCGGCAACATGCCCCCGGAATCGAGCGGCCTGGGGTTGATGGCGCTGCTGGGGGCCGTGGCGTTTGCCGGCGCCGGTGGGACCATGAATCTCGGGCAGAGCAACTACATCAAAGACAAAGGCTACGGCATGGGCCAATACATCGGCCGCATCACCAGCCCGATCACAGGCAACGAAGAAGCGGTTGCCGACGTGGGTTATCACTTTCCGCACACGCCCGAAAACATGCGCCGCTGGCGCGACTGGTGGCGGGCCGCCAATTTCGAACACTTCTTCAGCTTCTACCTCACCTGCGTCGCCTGCCTGGTTCTGCTGGCGCTGCTGTCTTATTCGCTGCTTTACAACGCCGACGGTTCCTTGAAGCCGACGATGGACCGGTTCGGCGAAGGGATGTCGTTCATCTACGGAGAGGCCGAGGTGATCGAGCAATCGTTCGCAAAACCCTTTGCCGGCCGCGCGGCGCGAGTGCTGTTTTTCGTGATGGGAATGGCGCTGTTGCTGACGACCGAATTGGGGGTGCTCGACGCGACGGCCCGTATCGCCACCGACGTGATCAAGGTGAACTTTCTGCGAGAAAGCGCCGCCTGGACTCAGTCGCGGCTCTACTTTCTGATTCTCTGGGCCGAGATTCTCACTGGCACGGCCATTCTGCTCGCGGGCGAATTCAACGCGAATTTCAAAGAGCCGCTGTTTCTGTTGAAAACGTCGGCAGCCATGAACGGCGGCGTCATGTTCGTCTATTCCGTGCTCCTCTTGTATCTCAACAACAAGATCCTCTCGCGGAGCCTGTCGATGAACCCAGTGCGGTTCGTGGCGATGGTCTGGGCCTGCGGCTTCTTCGGCTACTTCACAATGCTGGCGCTCAAGCACGACGTGATGCCCTACCTGAAGTCAGTCTGGCCGGCGTAAATAAGGGGATCCACGGGCGTTCGAGTACGAGAAAGGCGCGGCGCGCTCGTCTTCACGGTAGGCTCTCCCAAGAGTTCAGCAGAGCGAAGCCACTATGCCGGAAGGTTCAGGCTGGCAAGCAGTTGAGTCTGAAGTTCATGCGCCGGGGCGCTGGCATGTCTTTGCGGTCGGGTTGCTTTTTCTACTGATCGGCGCCATCGGGTTTATCTGGGCACTTTATTTGTCGCCGGATAAGCCCGTGTGGATTCCGTGCCTGTTCTTCTCAGTATTCGCGCTGTTCGGTGGCGCCACCTGGGCGTGGGCCGTCGGCCGTATCATTGCCCCGTCTCGTATTCGCCACGCTTCACTTGATGTGCTGCCAGATGTTCCTCAAGAGCCGGTGATCGTCGAAGGTTCTACGGTGCATGGCAGGCTGACGCATGAACTGGTCGAGGATTCCGACCATTGGCACTTTCGACCGGTGCCGCGGTTGTGGAATAACAGCCGGCGCCTCCTGCTCGGCTTTGGCATTCCCTTCATGACGTTCTTTGCCGGATTGATGGGTTGGGTCTTTCATACTCAGCACAACCTTGCCTGGCCACTTGCGATTCTTTGCGGGGTCATGGCTACGGTGGTCTGCGGAGGTTCAGCGGGCTTGCTGATTGGCCTGATCATCCGCGCCCGGTATCGCGAACTGTGCTGCCTGACCATTCCACGAAATGGCGACGCTCTGGAATTGGACTCACCGGAGGAAGTTGACCCCGACAGAACCGATCTGGCAGCAGGATTGAAGTGGGTTTTCCAGGGCCAAACGAAGAGGCGTCGTTTAGTCATCCCTCGCGAGTTGCTGAGGGCCGTGCAGCTCTGCCCGTGGAACTTCGACATGGGCGGGTCGGGCCACAGATCATCGACGTGGGCCGTTCAGGGCCTGTTGGTTTTGGCGTCACTTGAGAAAGGGGTGTACCATCGGCTGCCGCTCCTGTTGACCAGCGACTTCGTCGGTGCCGCAAGGCTGATGCAGGTGCTCGCTTCTGCGCTCGACGTTCCGTTCCTGTTCTGCGCCAATGCCGCAGGCTGGAAGGCGGAAGAGATTCGCGCAAAGAAACGACCGCCGTTGCGGTCGGGCGGGTCGATGAGCTGAGTGACACCGACGCACAGGCGCCGTCGGCGGCGACCCCGGTTCCTGATCTCAATTCCCTGCTCTCGGGCAGCAGCGTTCGACCCCACCGGCCGGCTCACGCCGGCCGCTCGCCGGAGCGCGAACACAAATCGCGATGATTCGGAGCCTCGATCGACGCGTTTCTCGTGAAGCGAGGTGACTCTTGCCAAGCCGCGGAGCGGCGATATGTTTCCAGCCTGGGGCGTAAGCCCCAGGAACGCAAACACCAGAACGTACCCAGCCCCGGCAGGGGCGGCATTGATCAGCCTGCAATAGAATCCCTCCGATGCCCAGCAGCCATTGCCAATTGTTGTACCACGTCGTCTTCAGCACGAAAGAACGGCGTCCATTGATCACGGGTCGGTTCCGGATCGAGCTGTACAGGTACATCACCGGGATCGTCTCTGGGCAGCGTGGCGATCTGCTCGAACTCGGCGGCATCGCCGATCACTTGCACCTTCTGATGAGGCTGCCCACAGATCTGTCGATTGCCGATTGTGTGCGACTCATCAAGGCGAATTCATCGAAGTGGGCCAACGAGCGAACTGACCTGGTGAAATGGTTCCGCTGGCAGCGCGGTTATGGCGCCTTCACCGTGAGTCAATCGCAGGCCGGTGGCGTCAGGCGTTACATCCGGTCCCAGGAACAACACCATCGGCGGCGTTCGTTCCAGGATGAGTTTCTCGCGCTGCTCGAAAAGAACGAGGTGACGTTCGACCCGAAATACATTTGGGAATGAGCGTCACGCGGCCTGGCGAATTTGATGTCGCCCCTGCCGGGGCTGCAATTTGATACGATCATCATTCCTGCGGCTGACGCCGCAGGCTACCGGCCTGTCGTCGCTCCGCGACTAGGTCTCTGTCGGACGCTTGCCCAATCTCGGGAGTCACGACCTTCGCAGTCAGACGTTTCGCCAAGCTCGGCCAATTTGCGTTCGCGGCTCACGCCGGCCGCTCGCCGTTGTGAAGGTGATTCACGAAATCCTCGGCGCCACCGGGCCTCACGCCCCCGCGCCTCGCCGCTTCTCGCCTCACCCCTCACCCCTCTCCATCAGCCGGCTCAGAAACGCGAACGACTCGCGGGCCGCTTCGGGCGCCATGTGGCTGTGCCGGCTCAGCTCGACGTGTACTCCCCCTTCGTAACCGATCTCGGCCAGGGCCCGCATCACCGGCACAAAGTCGATCTCACCTTCACCAAACCGCAGGTGTTCGTGAATGCCTCGGCGCATGTCTTCGATGTGCACGTTGAACAGCCGCTCGCGCCACTCGCGCAACCGCGCGTCGATCGGCCCGTCGTCGAGACAGTGCACGTGGCCCAGGTCGATCGTCAGCCCGAACAGCGGCCCATCGACGAGCTGCAGCAGCCGCTCGTACCGCGCGAACGTGTCGACGAACATTCCCGGCTCGGGCTCGAACGCCAGTCGCACGCCGCGCTTCTCGGCATGTTCGAGCACCTCGCGGCAACCGGCCGCCAGCCGGTCAAATGCTTCATCGGGCGAGATGGAATCGCGCAACACTCCCGACCAGAGCGAGACGGCGTCGGAACCGAGGTTGGCGGCGATGTCGACGGCCCGCTTGAGAAAATCGACCCGGCGAGCCCGCTCAGCGGCCCCGTGGCTCAAGAGCGTCGGCTCGTGCTTGGATCGAAGATCGAGCAGAAACCGCGCGCCGGTCTCGATGACCGACGCCAGATTGTGGCGCGCGAGGGCCGCCTGCATCGCGTCAACCTCGTGCGCCAGGGCCGGCGACCACGGGTCGAGGCAACTGTGGTCGAGCGTGATCGCGACCGAGCGATACCCGATTTCGGCCAACAGCGCGAGCGCATCCTGCCAGCGATGGCACGCCAGGCCGTTGGTGTTGTACCCGAGACGCATGAGAACAACGTCGGCAGGTTCAAGGGCACGCGATCTCGCGTGAGGCCGCGAGGCGGGCTCGATCAAGCTTCGCCTCACGCAGTTTCTCTGGCGAAATCGGCTTTCCCGGGGCTTCGCGCGCCGTTCAGTCGGGCAGCCGCTTCACCCGGATATTCTTCCACAACACTTTGCTCTTGGGGTCGTGCCCCTGCAAGGCGAAGCTCCCTTTGCCGAACTTGCGCGGGCCGGTGACCCCCTCGGGTTCGACAAACTCGTAGAGCGTCTTGTCGTTGATCTTCACCGTCAGGCTCTTCCCTTTGACGATCAGGTGATACGTGTACCACTCGTTGTCCTTGACGGGGCTTGCAAACAGCTTGACGGCAAAATACAGGCTGCCGGTCTTCACCGGGTCAGAGTGAGACTGGTTGCACTGCACCTCGTACCCCTGCTTGGGAAAGTAGTCTTCGTACGCGGTGTGAAAATACAGGCCCGAATTACTGCCGGGCGTCGTCAGGCACTCGGCCTTCAACTCGAAATTCTTGAACTCCTCGATCGAGAAGAGGTGCGATCGCTGGGGCGGCGTGGCAATGGCGCCATCTTCAATGGTCCACGCGACCCCTTCGCTGGCCTTCCACTTGCTCAGGTCTTTGCCGTCGAACAACGAAACCCACCCATCGCCGGCCGCATCGTCTGCCGCCGGCGCGAGTGCGCCGCCGGCGAGCGCCACAGACACGAAAACAAGGGCAAGGCTGAGAAATTTCATGGAACGCGGCTCCTGTGAGGTTGTCTCGAGATTGTCGATCAAAGCAGGCGACGGGGTCGACGAATGCGCCGCTGCGGCCGGCGGCAAGGCGCAGCCCTATCGATGCGCGCCGCGCGGTTTCTCCGCAGGCCGCCAGTTTGCGCAGAACGCTCGCGTTGTGCAACCGTTTGCCCGGCGCGAGAGATTCGTAGTGGAAATATGTAAATCTGTTCATTCGGTTTATCTCCGCGACAGCCGCGTCAGGTGCTATGAGAGTTACCGCGAGCACGGCGCGTCGAATTATGGGGCCGGCGGGGTTGTGTGGTGCTTGACCCATCGCGCGCGCCGGCCGTAGCATAGCGGGCTTGGCCGCCGAGCTGGCGCGGCGGCCTGTGTCCTGCGGCGACGCATTCTGCGGCGCGGGAACCCGAGTAGGTGTTTTTGCGACGTGTTGAAAAAGGTGTCTGGAACTTTGTGAACATGCAGATTCCGAGGGGTTTTCTCGGGTTCTGAGAGTTCCAGACACCTTTTTCAGTAACTCGTCAGCCAAGACCGGAGTTTCTTGCCGGCAGTGGCGGAAGTTGACCTGTGGTGATGTAGGTTCGTAGGGCTTGGGTAATGGTTTCGAGGAACGGGTGGCCGCGTTGTGTGAGGGTGCGGTAGATGCTCATCAGCACGGCTTGAATGTCAGCGCCGCGTTCGCTGCGATTGCAGTAGCTGTTTTTGCGAATGATCACCGCCGGGCGGATGGCCCGTTCGGCGAGGTTGTTGTCGAAGGGGACGTCGTCGTGTTCGAGGAATGTGAACAGTTCGTGGCGGTGGCGCTTGAGGCGCTTGATCAAGCGGCGCGCCTGACGGTCGTCCCAGGGAGTCGCCAGGAGTTCCTCCAGCCGTGCCGGGAAGCGCTCGCGCTTCAGGGAGAACGCATCGGCCGGCAGTGTGTCCTGTTGAGCCTTCAGACGCAGCGCATCGGCCACGAGGCGCCGCAGTCTCTTGGCGAAGGCCGGCCAAGAGGGGCCGGGCTGCTTGTACTTCTCGACGTGTTTGAGGTCGCGCAACAAATGCACCAGGCACTTCTGCCGGGCGGCGGTGGCAATGCGGTTGTACGGTCCCCAGAAGTCGCTGACCAGCGTCCCCTCGAACTCTTCGATGAAGAATTCGCGCAGCGCCGGTTCGCCCCGGCCGCGGTGGATCAGGTAATAGGTGAGGCCGTTGTTGGCGAAACACCACAGCCACCACGTCTTGCCCCGCACGCGCCAGCTCGTTTCGTCGCCGTGCAGGACGGCACTGTGCAGCGCCTCCCGCTGAATCTGCTCGTACCAGGGAAACAGCACTTCCTGCAGGCGGCCCCACATGCCGCACAGGCCACCGGTCGTGACCTTCAATTGCAGGTGGTGGTTGAACACGTCGCGAATCTGCGAGAGCGTGTTCCCCAAGCCGTAATGCAACCAGGCCGACAGGACCACGGCCCGATGACCCAAGGGGGAGCGGGGCAAGGCGTCGGGAACTTTGGGTTCGACTTCCTTGTGGCAGGTCCCGCACCAATAGCTGGGAATCGTGTGCTCGGTAACTTCCGCTTTCAGGTCTTCGGGAATGTCTTCGATGTACCGTTTCCGTCGGCGTTCGCGGCACTCGCGGACGGGCCCGCCACAGTCGGGACAAACATCCAGCACGTGCGTCTGGCGGCGGTCGATCCGCCCTGGCACAGGCCGCCGCGCCCCCACATGCCCCGGTCTCGCTCCCGGTCGCTTCCGCGAACACCGAGATTTTCCCTCCGCGGCGGTGGGCTTCTGATAGGGCGGAATCATCCCGGACGGTGTGGAGGGAGCTGGCCCCGCCGGCCTCTGTTGGTCGGCGAGCATCTTCGCCAACTGCAACAGCGCGAAGATCGCTGCTTCCGTTCCCTGCGCAACGATGGCCTCCGCCTGCGCGCGGGTCAAATCCGGTCCCAGTGGAACAGCGAGCGCCGTCATCGAAAAGGCATCCCTGCCAATGATCAACAACGACCGTCATACACGTCTTTAGCGATTTCATAAAGACGAACTGGTTTTGGCTGACGAGTTAC
>JBQTIL010000106.1:0-3507 GCA_052388175.1 Planctomycetaceae bacterium
ATCGACCATGGCACGGTCCTCCGACGGCTCGGTCAGCCAAATCAAATTCAATCGCTCCTGCTACGCCTACTTGGCATCCCGCCCGATGCCCTGCGAACCTTCAAACGAAGGTGCGGAATGTGAGTATTTAGAGGGTGCCAATGAGTTGACTGCAAAGCGCCGGGACGGAACGGAGGTACAAATAACCGGCTTCTACGAACTGTCTCGAGGCGGCGACCTGATTGCATTAAGCGCCGATTACAAGGGCAGGGATTGCCCGAGTCTCGTCCTGGCGAGCGACGACCAGCCGGGAACCAAAATTCCGTCGCCCGTAAAAGGCAGCCCGCTTATCAACAGAAAAAACGAAGTCGTTGGCATTGTCGAGTATTCAAAAGTGGAGCCAGTGCAACAAATGCACCTCCTGCTCGATGGTGTGAGTGCAACCTCGCTCGTTCACGGCCTCGACCAGATGCCGCTCGGCCCCGCGTCAGTGTCGCAGCCCTCGTCTCCAGTTGGCCCCTCGACCAATGGACCGCCGCGGACGGCACAGGCCGTGTCTGCAACGCTTCAGCCTCCCACAGAGCGTGCTGACCTGAAACCGCTCCTGAAGTCGGTCGACCAGGCGGTGGTGAAACTGATGTCTGGCCAGAGGTTTGTCGGCAGCGGTTTTTACATCGCCCCCGGGAAGGTCGCGACGAACTTTCACGTCGCATCCGGCAACGAGCGGCTGAGCGCAATCAAACACGACGGAACGCGCTCTCTCGTCGCCGGCTTCTACGAGCTTGCGGAGGAGCATGACCTGGCAATTCTGGCGATGCACAAGAGCGACCAGGCGCCGAAGCCGTTGTCCCTGGCAAAACGGCCGGCAGAACGGGGAGACAGTGTTGGAAACGTTGGCGCACCCGCCGGACTCAGTTGGAGTTTCTCCGAAGGAGTCGTCGCGGCGGTTCGCCCAGGAAGAGAAATGAACTTGAAGGGCGAGGCCGGCGGAAGCCCTGAAACTCGTTGGATTCAGTACACGGCCACCGGCGCACCGGGGAGTAGCGGCAGTCCTGTGTTCAACGACAGCGGGGAGGTCGTTGCGGTGTGCGCCCGGGGCCATGACAAGGCAAAGGATGCGAATTTCGCTGTGGCCGTGTCGCACCTCGCAGAACTGCTCAAACGTGCGGAGAATCGCAACAAAGTCGCCCCATTGGCAGATATTCCGCTCGGGTGGCGAACTGGCCGGAATCCAAATGATGAGGGTCTGGCGACGCGAGATTATTGGAATGCGATCGTCGCCATGCGAAGGGCGTCGTTTGACAAGCGAGGACCGGAGCCGAAGAACTGGACGCCGGAAGTTACCTTGCGATGGGCCCGCAACTGTCGTGACGAGTGGAAGGAACTGGTTGACCATCTGGTCGAACTCGACCCCGCCGGTGTTCACCCATCGGTTGTTGCCTCTGGCGAGCGTGAATTGGAGATTGCACGGCGGTCGAAGGTGGCGTGGGAACGACGCGTTGATGCCCTGAAAGCGAAGAACGCCCAGGCTCATGCGACCACCGGCAAGGAAATCGATGCGCTGCTCGACAAGAACATGCCCGGTTGGGTCAAGCAGAAACGAGACCTTCTCGACTGGCTGCGGAAAGAGTGGCCCGACCTGCGGTTTGAACCGCGGTGAAGCGGCAACCCGACCGCGGCAGTGGCCCACGCCTCTACGGGCCTTGCGGCGGGTCGTTTTCGGCGACGCGCTTCCCGGTCAGATTCGGATTGATTTCAGTCGGATAGAAATCCAGAACGAACAACTCGACGCCGAAAGCGGTGTCCCGCTTTTCGAACTCCCAGAGAACCCGGAACTTCCGCGGCCCTTCTTTCTCGATGGTCGCCAGTTCGTGAAAGCCGCCCTGGTCGCGCTTCCAGCGCAACTGTGCGCATCTGTCTGCTGCAAGGTTTTCTTCGGCCGCTTGTCGCCAGCCGTTGAAAACGTGCTGATGCAGCCCAAGCGCGGTAAGCCGTCCTACGACGACCTTCGCTGTCGACCGATCCACGCGAATTGTTACATCCATGCCCGCACCGGCTGGCGGTTTCTATTCGAAGTCAGCCGGCGTTGCAAACTCGCATCCCGGATCGGTGATCGCGGCCATTGCACGTTGGCGCTGCGAAAGGTCAAAAGTCGGCCATTGGTTCAGCCACCGCACGATGTTTTCGCACTCGACGATCGCGAGCGCGACATCACATGCATCGCGGAGCGTGCAACCGTGCTGTTTGGCGTCGGCGATCAGCTTTTCCGTGCCGCGGTAGCCCATAAGGCTCTTCTCGGCGGCCGGCCGAAGGATTTCTCCAATCCCCCGGAGGTCAAGTTCCTGTTTGGACGCGAGCGAATCACTGATCTCTTTGACGATCGCCCGCCAACCCGTGGACAGGTCAATGCACAATTCGATCAGGCTCTGGGCATCCGCCTGATACGAGTCACGAGGCTGGGCCAGCATCTGCGCCGCTTCCTCAGCCTTTCGGCGCACGCGGTGGGCCGACCTGACGGCGCGTGGTTCATCGGCAATGGCAACAGGCATCGCACCTTCCCCAAAAGAGCCCGAGAGTCGTCTAATCGTTGAATCGGCCAGTCGGACTTGAAACCTTCAGGAGTCCAGAGCCGAATTCTTGACCGGCTCTCACCCCCATTATGTCCCCTACGCACGTCCGCCAGCAACCTCAATACACATTCTCCGGCAAACGCAAACGGCCGCAGCCAGAAAGACTACCAGCGACGACGGCTCAGGCACAGAGTTCCCGAGAACGATGTTGTCGAACTGGGCCGACGTGTCTCCAGGCACCGGCGGAGTCGGTGGGTTCCAGCCTCTGCCGTTGAACCAACTGACCGCCACGACGTTGCCGAAGCCCGTGAAGTGCACCGTCTCGAACTCGAGGAACGTGTGATTGACGGTGAACGTGTTCGAGACTGTTTCGCCACCTGCGGTTGTTCCCGTGAACGTGAATTCGAACGGCCCTGGGTCAAAGGGCCCCTCGGGATCATTCGCCCCAGGGGCAATGGCCGCCAGGTCCATCGCCAGGAGCGCAAAGGCGCCCCCGTCGACCGCGGTCAGAATGCTCTCTGCTTCGCCCTGCCCGTTCCACAACGCCGTGGAACCTGCGAACAGCGTGTGCAGCGTTCCCGCGCTGACGAAGCGGAACGCATTCTGCGGTGGCGGAACCGACGTCAGCCTGAAGCCCTGAAACTCCAGGATGCCTGCATGGTCGTGAAGCTGGTTGTCTTCGACTCGCAACGATTCGAAGTCCAGAACGACCGCAGCGTCAGCAGAACCAGCCAGAGCCACCGCGACGACGACGCCCGCCAGTTGTCGCATTGCACCCGCCCCCCTGAAAGATGACCGGTTACTGTGAAAACCAGACTCCGCGACTGTTAGACAGCATACCCGGTCGCTCGACACAATTCCCCGGGTCCATAACCGGCTTTGAGGGTTATCGACGGGCTGCTGCGGGCTGAGAACGTCTCCGGGTGGCTCGTCCCGGGCGGTCGCGGATGTGCTCGGC
>JBQTIL010000107.1:0-29278 GCA_052388175.1 Planctomycetaceae bacterium
ACCCCCCGGGGCCCCCCCCCCCCCCCCTGTCTTGTTCCCCCCCCCACCCCCCCCCCCCCCCCGGGGGGGGGGGGGGGGGGGGGGGGGGGGGGGCGCTTTTTCGGGCCAAATCACGCTCGCCCCCCCCATCCCCGGCCCTTCCCCCGCGAGGGGGGAAGGGAGCGGAAACGCGCTTTCGCCGCGAGTTCGCGAGATGTGCAGATGCCAATGCGTCCGGGGGGAGACTGCCGCCGCTTCCGGGGGGGGAAGCTGACTGCCCCTGTGGCTCGAAAGAAACCACGAGGTTGCCGTTTCCCAGGCGCATTGCCGCCTCGACCGCTTCGGCCAGCCGCGTTCGCCCGACCTCGCCCGCCTTCAGGCGATCGACGACCACGTCGATCGTGTGCCGCATCTGACGGTCGAGTCGCAGATCGTCGGAAAGCTGCACGATGCGGCCGTCGACGCGGGCTCGCAAGTACCCCTGCTTCAGCAGGTCGTCGAACAGGTCGCGATACTCTCCCTTCTGCCTCTGCACGACGGGCGCCAGCACGAGAAACCGGGTTCCTGGCGCGAGCGCCAGCAGGCTTTCGAGGATCTGCTCGCGCGTCTGGGCCGTGATCGGCCGATTGCATTTGGGGCAGTGCCCCTGCCCCACGCGGGCGAACAAGACCCGCAGGTAGTCGTAAATCTCGGTGATCGTGCCGACCGTGCTGCGCGGGTTGCGGCCGCTGGTTTTCTGTTGAATCGAGATCGAGGGGGCCAGGCCCGAGATCGAATCGACTTCGGGTTTGGGAAGCTGCCCGAGAAACTGGCGGGCATAACTCGACAACGACTCGATGTAGCGTCGTTGCCCCTCGGCGTAGAGTGTATCGAACGCCAGCGAACTCTTGCCCGAGCCGCTGACCCCGGTCATCACGATCAGCTTGTTCCGCGGCAAGTTCAACGACACACTGCGCAGGTTGTGCTCGCGTGCGCCACGGATGACGATGTCAGATTCGGGCATGCCACTGCGGTTTAGAATGCGGTTGAATAAAGTCAGGAAATTCTTCAGGCTGGCTGTGCGGCGCCGCGCGGCGACTATGTCGGGTTCGCAGCGACCCGTATCGCGACCGGCCGGATCGCCGTCGCCCGGTCGCGGGTTACGTCCCCCCGGATTCGCGAATTCCGTCGCCGAATTCTTCGGGACTTTCCGTGGCCGGTGGTTCGGCAGCAGATGGTGTCGCAAAGGCTGGCGGGTCAGCCGTGGGCGGATTCTGCGGGGGGGCGACGACCTCGACGGCAACCGTCTGGCCCGCAGGCGCGGGTGGGGCCGGGGCCGGTTGATCATCTGCAGCCGGGTCGTCGGGCAGCGGCGTGCGCGGTGGCGGGCGAAACGGTTCCCGCTTGACGGGCTGTTGCAACTGCATCCAGCGGCCTTCGGCAGCGCAGCCGCAGCGCTGGGAAATCACCGAGCCGGGGGTGCGGGCGATCCGGCCGCAGGCAGGGCAACGCCAGACGCGGCGAACATCGAGAGTGACGCGTAAACCGGGGCCTTTCATCGTTCCGTCATGCCTTTCCCGATGACGACAACTGGTCTCCCGCGCCGCCCCGGAAGTCTGGTACACTCCGCCGCCCTGCCCCAGAGGCAATCGTAGCAACGCCGCGGTGGGGGTGCCACCCGGGCCATTGCGAGCCAGGCCATGCAGGATTCCGAGATCGAAAATCGGCCTTGCGCCGGCGCCCTTCCGCCAGCGGACCAACCCGGCATCCCGCCGCGCCGGGCGTGGTGGCAGGTTGATTTCAGCGATCGCCGGTCGGTCGCGCAGTGCGTGTGGCTGTTGGTGGGCCTGGGTGTGACGGCGCGCGTTGTGCGGCACGCGCTGGGGTTTCCGCTGTGGAGCGACGAGTATCTGCTCGCCGCGAATTTTCTCGACCGCAGTTTCAGCGATCTGCTCGCGCCACTCGATTTCAATCAGGTGGCGCCGGTCGGGTTTCTGTGGGTCGAGCTGGCCTGTGTGCGGCTGCTGGGGTTCTCGGAATGGTCGCTGAGGCTGTTCCCCTGCGTGTGCGGCGTGGCGGCGCTGTTCGTCTTTCGACGGTTCGCCGGCCGGCTGCTCAAAGGCCCCGCGCTCGTCCTGGCCGTGGCGCTCGTCTCGGTGGCCTACTACCCGATTCGGTACAGCGCTGAAGTGAAGCCTTATGCGACTGACCTGCTCGCGTCACTCGTGGTGCTCGACCTGCTCGCGGCCTGGTGGCAGCAGCCTGAAAAGGTGCACCGGCTGTGGCTGCTGGCGGCCGTCGCGCCTCTATTGATGCTGATGTCGTTCACCACGGTGTTCGTTGCAGGCGCCGCGAGCTTCGGAATCGCGTGGTTCCTGTGGGCCGGGCGCGCTTGGCGCCGCTCGCCTGGGCACTGGAGCGCTTGGGCAACGTTCAACGTCGCGGTGTGCGCCGCGTTTGTCGGGTTGCTTGCGCTCAACGTGTCAGACCAGTACTCCGCGACGCGGGTCAAGATGGTGGCCTGCTGGGCGAAGGAATTTCCGCCGTGGCGCCAGCCCTGGGAGCTTTTCGTCTGGCTGGTACGGTCGCACACGAGCGAAATGTTCGCATACCCGCTGGGGGCCGAAAATGGCGGAAGCGTGCTGACCGCGGGCTGTTTTGCGCTGGGGCTCTGGGTTTTGTGGCACGCCGGCCGGCGCGAATTTTCGGTGGTGGTCGCCGCCTGCTTCTCCCTCGCGTTTGTCGCCGCCCTGCTCAAGCGCTACCCCTACGGGGGGCATTCGCGACTGGTGCAATACCTGGCCCCGTTGATCTGCGTTGCCGCGGGGGCAGGCGCCGCCCATCTTGTGTCTCTGCTGCCTGTCGCCGGGCGGTCCCGCGCCGCCCGCTGGCTGCTGGCCGGCTGCCTGGTGCTGGGCTGCGCGATCATCTTTCGCGATGGCGCACATCCGTGGAAGTCGGCCATCGATCGCGACCATCGCGCGTTCGCGCTGGCGTTCTGGTCGGCGGAACCCGAGCGCAAGACCGTGTGCCTGCTGACCGATCTGGGGCTCAAAATCTACCCCGACAGCGCCGAACCGCCGTACCGCTGTTACCAGCGGCTGTATTCCGCCGCGCATCGCGCCGGGCCGCGCGACGGCTGCCAAATTCTCGCTTCAGCCGACAGGCCGTTGCGCTGCGTGGTGCACCATTCGGCTTCGTCGATTCGCGATGACCAGGCGTTTCACGACTGGCTCGACGCCATGCGCGTGCATTACGATCTCGAATCGACCGCATCGCAGCAGGTCGCGCTGTGTGCGCGCGGCCATCGAGATTACGACCGACAACTGTTGTGCTACGACGTCTACCGATTCGCTCCCCGGAACCCATCGGCCGAGCCTGCCAGCCAGGAGCGCCTGGCCGAAGGATCGTCACCCCACATCGGCCGCTGAACCGACATACCACTTACAAACATGGACCTGCTATTCAAGCTTCTCGAATTCGTGCGGCACCTCGAACAGCACCTCGACCAGCTTGTGCAACAGTTCGGGCCGTGGATTTACGTTCTGATGTTTCTGGTAATTTTCTGCGAGACGGGGCTGGTGGTGACGCCGTTTCTGCCGGGCGATTCCCTGCTGTTCGCGTTGGGGGCTTTGTGCGCCCGTCCCGACGGGCTCAATCTCGGGCTGCTGCTGGTGCTCTTGACGATCGCCGCGATTCTAGGAGATTCGGTGAACTACTGGCTGGGGTCGCTCTTAGGCCCGCGGATCTTTCGCGGCGAGAACGTGAGGTTTCTCAATCGCAAACACCTCGAGCGGACGCACGAGTTCTACGAACGGTACGGGGGGAAGACGATCATCCTCGCCCGCTTCGTGCCGATTGTGCGCACGTTCGCCCCGTTCGTCGCCGGAATGGGGCGCATGACGTACCGGCGGTTCATGGCGTACAACGTCGTCGGGGGGATCGCCTGGATCGTAATATTTCTGCTCCTGGGCTACTGGTTTGGAAGGTGGCCGTTCGTGAAGCAGAATTTCGAGATGATCATTCTGGGAATCATTTTCTTCTCGATTCTCCCTGTTGTGATCGAGTTCATCCGCGAACGGCGCAAACTGCGGGCGGTGCGCGAGCGCGGCGCGTCGTCGATGCCCGCCGAATGAACCGTGCGCACACAAAGCGCGTCGCGGCCATGGAAGTGCCCCGGCCGCTGCCGGGGCACTTGAATACTTCGGCAGGCCGCCAACCTCGGGGCCTTCACCCCTGCGCAAGCTCTGCGACAACAGGGCTCATCCCGGGGCGCTGTCGGGGGTCTTCGGCCAGCATCCGTTTGAACAACGCCTGCCAGCGCTCGGGAACCTCAGCCGCGAGCCGGTCGGGCTGCAATTCCCGCAGCCCCTGAAAGACCTTCAGCACGTTGTCTCCCTGCACGGCCTTCCGCCCGGTGAGCAGCTCGTAGAACACGAGGCCCAGGGCGAACACGTCGCTCGCGGGCGTGGGCTGGGCGCCGGCCACCATTTCGGGCGCCATGTAGGCAGGCGTTCCCGACAGGCCCTCGGGCTGGCCCAGCCACGTCGCGGTCTTGGCAGTAGGCTCGGTCTTCAGATCGCGACGCGCCAAGCCGAAATCGGTGATCTTGACCAGCCCTTCGTCGGTAATCAGCAGGTTCTCGGGCTTCAGGTCGCCGTGGACGATGCCCGCGGCGTGGGCGGCCGCCATCCCCAGCGCCGCCTGCCTCACGACGTGCCCCGCGCGCGCAGGCTCAAACGCGCCCTCTTCAAGATGCGCCGCCAGCGACCGGCCGGCGACGTATTCCATCACGATCAAGGGCACCCCTTCGCTGTCGTCCACCGAAAAAATCGTGCAGATGTGCGGATGGTTGAGCGCCGCCGCGGCGCGGGCTTCCGCCAGCACCACCGCCGGGCTCGTGAGCTTCTGCGGCTGCAACACCTTGATCGCGACGGGCCGTTCGAGCGTCAGGTCGCGGGCGCGGAACACGCTGGCAAACGACCCGCTCCCCAGTTTTTCTTCGAACCTGTAGTGAGCCAGCACGGTACCCGGCCCGACAGCCTGGGCCGGGTCGATGGTCGGGGCGCCGGCCGTCCAGTTTTCGGGGCACAGCCCGCCGCTTTGGAGGGCATCGACGACGCGCAGAATTTCATCGGTCCGCCGGCCGACGCTCGTGTTGTGAACGACGGCGTATTGCAGCACCCCATTGGGGTCGATGATGAATAACCCCCGCAGCGCCAGCTTCTGCCATTCGAGGTACACGCCGTAGGCCCGCGCGGCGGCGCCGGCCTCGTCGGCAGCCAGGGGAAAGGCCAGCCCACCCAGCCCCTGCTGGCCTTTGGGAGTGGCGATCCAGCGTTCGTGCGTTTCGATCGAATCGGTGCTGACCCCCAATAGCTCGCAGCCGCGGCGCTGAAACTCGTCGAGGCGGGCGCTGAGCGCCGTGAGCTCGGTGGGGCAGACCAGCGAGAAATCTCGCGGGTAAAACAGCAGCATCAACCAGCGGCCGCGGTAGTCGGCCAGGCTGGCGGTGCGGGGGCCGCCGGAACCAACCGAGGTGCAGGGTAGCGAGAAATCGGGGGCCAGAGATCCGACCAGAGGCGACGCGGCAGCCATGACCGGATTACAGCAGCCTGCCTCTCAAGCGTCAACGCGAACGCCGGCGACGACAACAAGGCAGATGTGTGCACCTTGAAGCAGGCAGAAATTCCGGACCAAACGATGAAACCGCGAAGTGCGCCGAGATCGCGGAGCGACGCAGAGATTCAGCGCCCTCGTTTTCTCGGCGTGTCTCACCGTTCTTTGCGAACTCCGCGATTTTCTCGCCAGATTTCCCGCCAGCTCTCGAGACGCACGTATACGAAAAAACTGCGTTCGCAACCACGCATCTGATATTCTGAGGTTGTCGACCCCTTTTGGTCCCTGCGGTTTCAGAAGCGCATGACCCTGCCCGAGCACCTGATCTGTTCGGTGATGATCGCCCAACTGGGGTGCCGGCAGAAGTTCGGCTGGAAGTCGGTGCCGGTCGTCGCCGTGGCGGGTATTGCGCCCGATGCCGACGTGGCGACGAAACTGCTCAGCGAGCCTCTGTTCTGGAAGCTGCACCACGCGCTGGGGCACAGCTTCGTGTCGATCGTCGGGCTTTCGGCCCTGATTGCGGGCGTGGGGGCGCGACTGGTGACAGCGCCGTTCCGGCCGCTGTTCGGCTGGTGCCTGCTGGCCGGTTGCGTCCATGTGCTGACTGACATTCCGTACTGGTGGGGAGTGCAGTTCTTGTGGCCTTTTTCCGACTGGGAACCGACGCTTCGGGCCGTTGAATATCTCGACCTGCTGGTGCTCGGAATCGCCATAGCGTCGTTGTCGCTCTACGCCGGCTATGTGCTCTTGCGCTGGTTGTTGCCACAACCCACAGGCTGGTTGCACCAGATCACGGGCGGCTGGATGTACCTCGCGCCGGGCAACACGCCCGTGCTCGACTGGTGGTGAGGGCCGCCACGCTCAGGCCGACGGCGAGCCCGCAGGCTGCGCCCGGTGCACCACGCGCGATCTGTAGCGCAGATTGAGCAGCTCGACCCCCAGCGAGAACGCCATCGCGAAATAGATGTACCCCTTGGGAATATGATGCCCCATGCCGTCGGCGACCAGCATCACACCGATCAGCAGTAGAAACGCCAGGGCCAGCATCTTCATGCTGGGGTGGCGGTGAATGAAGTCGGAGACCCCGCGGGCGAACACCAGCATCACGATCACTGCCACGACCATCGCAACGGCCATCACGCTGAAGTCGCGGGCCATGCCGACGGCCGTGATGACTGAATCGAGCGAGAAGACGATATCGAGCACCAGAATCTGCGCCAGCACCCAGGCGAAGGCGCCCGGTTCCGAAGCGACGCGCGGCCGATCAGCCTCGTCTTCGGTGCGGTTAAAGATTTCGTGCGTCGATTTGGCGATTAGAAAGATGCCGCCGCCGAGCAGAATCAGGTCGCGGCCCGAAAACGCGTGCTCGAAGACGGTGAAGAGCGGCCGGGTCAATTGCATCAGCCACGACACGAGAAACAACAACAGCAGCCGGCCGGCCAGCGCCAGCCCCAGGCCCAGTCGGCGGGCCAGTGTCTCCTGCCGGGGGGGAAGGCGGCTGGCGAGAATCGACAGGAACACGACGTTGTCGATTCCCAGAACAATCTCCATCGCCGTTAAGGTCAGCAGGCTGAGCCACGTTTCGGATTCGAAAAAAATGCTCATGCCACAATCGCTCCGGGCACCGGGTTCGAACACCGCCGGGGATTGTAGCAGCGGGGCGACGGGCAGCGCGCCCTATAACGAGCGGCGCCCAATTCGCCGCGGAACGGGCGGGCCAAGCGCCGCGTCAAGTCGCAGGCCCGGCCCGCGCGGTCAATCAGCCTCGACCGGCGTGCGACGGGCCAGATCGTATTTCGCGCCCGCGGCCAACGATTCGTATTCGGGCTGGCCGGCGGCGACCGGCTGAGATCGATCGTAGAAATGGGCGGCTCCCTTACCCAGCACTTCGGCCGTGCTTCCCTGCACCACGATCGCGGTCGACTCGTCGAGGCTAATGCCCAGAAGCTGCGGATGGGCCGCCACCACTTCGCTCATGTCGCCCAGTCGCTGGCGCTCGGCGGCGTGCTGGTCGATGGCGGCGCCCGGCAGGAAACCGAAACCGCGCTCGTAGCCCGGGCACATCATCTGCCTGTTTCCCAGAGGGCTGCCGCGCACGAGGTACTCACCCTGAATCGTCGCGCCGGCCGAGCTGCCGCCGATCACGCCGCCCCGGCGCAGCACGTCGCGAAAGGCATCGACTGCCGGCGTCGCTTCATAGGCATCGACGAACCGCCATTGCCGGCCGCCGCCGAACCACACCCCTCGCGCCTCGCGCACCGCCGCGAGAAACGCCTTCGATTCGACTTCGTCGCGCCGCCGCGCCGCAAGCACGCGCACGTTTCTCGCGCCGGCCTGCTCCAAGAACCGCCCGTCGGCCGGTTGTGCGGGAAGCGGATCGGGGTTACCTGTCGGCAGCACCACGATCGGCGCCTCGGGGCCACCGGCCAAATCGATGAAACGGCGGGCGATCTCATTCGGAAGTTGCCCGCCGCCGGCAATGACCAGCGCGCCTGCGGGCACGTTGATCTCGCGAGGCCCGGCGGGAGATAGGGCCGAGTCGAGCCGCGCGAGCGCCCGGCGGCGGAGCATCGTGAGGTCTGATTCGTCGCCGGGGTTGAGCGTCACCTCTTCGCAGTCGCAATGCCCGTTGGCGCCGAAGCAGACGGTCACGGTGGAATCTCCCACGCACCGCAGTGACCTTCCGCTGATGATCAGGGCCGTCGCTTCGTCGACGCCCAAACCCACGAGCGCCGGGTGTTTCTCCAACGCGCGCAACAGGCGGGCCCTGCGGTCGCGCACGAGAAAATGCTGGTCGACGACCGCCCCTGGCACCAGCCCCAGCCCCGGATCGCGGAAGATTTCGCCGCGGACGATCATCACCCGCGACAGGCAGGCGGCGCCGGCCGACGTGCCGCCCACGACTCCCCCCCGGTCGATGAGAGCCGCCAACTCGCGCTCGACCAGCGTGCCGGAATAGGATCTCGCGATCAGCGTCTGCTTGCCGCCTGTGATCCACACTCCGGTGGCCGACTTGAGCGGCGCGACAAACGCATCGTCATTGGCCTCTTCCGGGAGCCGCGTGTGCAGAATCGAAACCTCGGCGGCCCCGCGCGATTTCCAGATCTCGGCCACCGCCCGCGCGTCGCTTTCGAGCGTGTCGTCGTCACTGCCTGTGGGAATAACGACCAGCTTCGCCTGGCCGTCGCCGGCCCGCTTCAGAAATTCTTCGCGGACGGATTCGGGCAGTCGCCCGCCGCCGCACAAGACGAGCGCGCCGCGGACCCCCGCCGGGTCGATGGGGTCTTCGCCCCAGCCCGCCCGCGCATTGATGCCGACGGCAAGGCAGACGGCCCACACGCAAAGCAGGGTGCGCCGAGCGGTGCGGGTGGCACGCCCTGACCGCGGAACGAGGGAAGGGCGTGGGTCGGGGTCGGGCACGACCCGGCGCTCAATCTCCAGCGGCAGGGTGTGCCGCGCGGAGCGAGTCGCACCGCGAGCAAATACGGCCCGAACGGTGCGCCTGCGCTCCGCCGGACGCACACGACATCGACTCATAGCAGCTTCCTGACGGCGTTGTTCGTTTCTGCAAATTGTCATTCGTCGTTCTTCATTCCCATTTCAATTATCCAATATCAGACGAACGCGCGACAAGAGCCACCCCGATCGCGCCAGAACGTCACGCGCGTCAATCGTCGGTCGCGAGCGACGTCGTCCGCAAAATCTCGCGCCGCCAGCCCGGTTCATGAACGGGCCAGGCCTGAACCCTCAGGGGGTCGCTGCGGCGGTCGAGCGCGCGGCTGAAACGATGCGCCTCCTGCCAGCAACCCAGCTCCCGGCGGTCAATGGGCGGCGCGCGGTCAGACGCATTGCTGCGTCGCCTCGTGGCCCGCCCCTGGTCGAACACCGTCACCACACACGGCTCGTGCAAATCGAGCAATCTCCACGCGATCAGTTCGTGACTGGCCGTTTCGTACAACGACTTCAGTTGCAGCAGGTCGCAGTCGAGGCGACGCGCATCGTGGGCGAACCAGTCGGCCGGAAGCAATAACCGCGTCGCCAGCAGGTTGGCCAACTGCTCGCGGTCGCTGGCGCCGAGGTCGTCGGGCGCCCCTTCGCAGCACGCCTCATGCGCGAGCGCTTCGCCCAACTCGTGCGCGACGGCCCATTGCTGCCGTTCCAGGCGGTCGTCGGGTTGAATGAAAATCGCCGGTCGCCCGCCCACGCGCGCGAGGCGGCCCCGCGAGGTCTGCCCCGCATCGACCACCACATCGATCTCCAGTCGCCGCGCCAGCTTAAAGGCATCGACCGGCGGCCCGGAAATCTGCGCACGCTTCAGGCATTCGATGGCGGCCGCATCGACCGACGACTGAACCGACGAAAGAACCCGCTGCGACATTCCAGCCCCCGCAGTTTGCCCTCGGTAACGTGCGATATAATGTACCTATGTACATTATATCGCACGTCGGAGTGGAAGGGAACGGGTGCAGAAAATGACGGCTGTGTCGAATCTGGCGATGCAGCCTGACAGGCCGTTCGTGCCTGCTGTGACGTGGGGCGCGGGTGCGAGTTGCAACGGAAGCGCGTGCGCTATCGCTTCTCATCAATACCCGCATCGCGCCGTCCGATCCCAGAACAGGGGATAAGCCGGATGGGCGGAACGCCGCCCGTCTGTGATCACAGGCTGGAGAGCCTGTTCCACGTTGCGTCACGGAGGACCCGGACTTGAATTCGACTCTGCCGGAAGCTGTTACTGCGCCTGATTCTTCGCCAGTCCCCCAGGGGTTTCCCGCCCCGTTGTACCGGGTGCTGCTGGTGGCTCTGTTCGCACTCACGGCCGGCAGCGGCGCGACATTGTGGCTCGAGCGGTCGCGGTACGAGACGTTTCCCGCGTATCTCCAGGCGCGCTTGCGCACGGTGACCGCGCCGCGCGAAGGCAAGGTCGCGAGGCTCTTGGTAGCCCCCGGAACGGCCGTCGCCGCCGGGCAACCGCTGGCCGTGCTCGAAGACGAAAGCTTCGCACGGCGGTTGCGCGACAAGCAGCACGACGTGACGGCGCTCGAGATCGAGCTGTCGCGCACGCGCGCTGCCCTCGAAGTCGAACTCGACATTCAGCAGCGCGACATTCGCGATCGCATCTTCGAAACACAATGCCGCTCGACGCAGTTGCTCAGGCAGCAGCTTCTGGTGCCCTCGGCGTCGCGGCTGTCAGAGCAGATTTCGGGCTCTGACGGAGACGGGCTGCCCCCCCTCGTGACCGGCGAGCGACGTCCTCCGCTGATTTTCGGAGACAATGCGTCGATCCGCCGCATTTCGACCGACGATGCTCCTCCCGCGCCGCGCGAGGGCCTGCTCAAGATCGCGATGGCCGAGATGGAATTGTGCAAGAACCACATCCGCGAGCTTGAAGAGATGAGCCGCGAACTGCCCGACAAAATCAGCCGCTCGATGGGGGTCGACCTGGTCGAAGCCCGGTTGGCGCACGCTCAGGCCGAGCTGGATGCGCTGGAGGAAGAACAGCAGGAGCTGACGCTGGTCGCCGAAACCGCGGGCATAGTGGGCGTGTTCCACAAAGTGGTGGGCGATCGCGTCGTCGCGCACGAGCCCATCGTGCAGGTGCTCGACGAAGAGCAGCCGTACCTGGTGCTGCAGTTTCCTTCGCGGCGGATTTCGGACTTTTCGCCGGGCACGGTGGTCGACGTGAGGTTTCCCGGCGGACGCAAAGGGCGAGGACGGGTGGAGGAGATTCCGCCGCAGACGACGGCGATGCCTGCCGATGGCAGCCCGGCTCAGGAGACGGCGATTGCCGCCCACGTCGAGCGCGTGGGCGCGTTGTGGCCCAGCCTGCCGTTTGGTTCGGTGGTCGAAGTGCAGCGCAGGCGCTAGGGCGCCCCGTCGAACAACGACGACTGGCTCTCGGTCGGCCATGATCCGCGACCGTTGCTCTCGTGAGGGCGCCTGTCCCCGATTTTCAGCCGCCACGCGCTCTGTTGACGCTGTTTGCTACTGTACCGGCCTTTTGCCGCGCGTCGGAAGACCAGGTCGAACAGGAGAAAACAGAGCGAACAGAGACGTTCGGAAGTGCGCCAGACGTTTGCCTGATCCGCCGCGCGCGTTCTACGACATTTGTCGGCCTCCCCCGCCTTTGGCTCGGTGGTCGAAGCGCGGCGCAGGCGTTAGGCTTTGTCCAACGTGGCCGCCCCCAAAATTGACATTCTCTTCGAAAAATTCCTATCCGCATGCCACCCACTCTTCCTCCCGACGAAATCGCCGCGCTGCGCAAGCAGCATTACAACACCACGGTCACGGGCCTGCGGCTGGTGCACGACGAGTTGATGGTGTTGCGCGTGCAGCCCGACGGCGGAATGCCTGAGTTCCGCTCGGGGCAATACACGACGCTGGGCCTGGGTTACTGGGAGCCGAGGGCTCCTGACACCCAGGCCGAGCATCTCGATGAGAAAGAACTGCGGAAGGTCGTCAAGCGGGCGTATTCGATCTCGTTTCCGGTGCTCGACGAATCGGGCAAGTTGCTGACGCACGCTGATTGTGACTACCTCGAATTCTACCTCGTGCTCGTGCGCGAATCGCCAGGTGCCCCCCCCGCGCTCACGCCGCGGTTGTTCAGCCTCAAGCTGAAAGACCGGCTTTTCGTCGGCACCAAGATCACCGGGCACTACACCCTAGCCCACGTGACCGAGAACCAGCACGTCGTGTTCTTCGCGACCGGCACGGGCGAAGCGCCCCACAATGCGATGATCGCCGAGCTGCTGGCGCGCCACCATAAGGGAAAGATCATCAATGCGATCTGCGTGCGGCAGAAAACCGACCTGGCGTATCTCGAAACGCACCGCCAGCTCGAGCGGCAGTTCCCCAACTACCGCTATTGGACGCTGACCACCCGCGAGCCCGAGAACATCGACCGCACGCACGCCGGCTATGTTGGCAAGCAGTACCTGCAAAGCCTGATCGAATCAGGCCGGCTCGAATCAGAGCTGGGGGGCTCGATCGACCCGCAGCGGACGCACGTGTTTTTGTGCGGCAACCCTGCGATGATCGGCATTCCGCAGGCGGCCGACGACGGCGCCAGAACGTACCCTCAGCCCACCGGCGTCATCGAACTTCTTGAACGCCGCGGATTCCACGCCGACGAGCGCGGCCAGACGGGCAACGTCCACTTCGAGAAGTACTGGTGAGGCGCTGCGTCAAAACGCGTTGCGCGATCGGGGCTGCGCCGGTCGATCAGTCGATCGGACGAGCGCAGAGGTATGAGTCGACAGGCGAGCGGGGTGGCGTAAGCCCCCCGGTCGTGTCAGGCGTCGCCCGAGCCGCGGGCCGGTGTCGCGCAGCCACGCGAGACTCACGCGACCGCCGATCGGTCATGACCTGGCAGTTCAATCAGCGCAAGGAACTCGCTCTCCATCCGCTGGAGCGCCTCGGGTTTGCCGTGCATGGAATCCTTCAGCGGCTGCCAAAACCGAAAAATGCGCGTTGGGCGAAATGGACGAAACACCACCGCCAGAGGATTGAACTCTCTTGAGCCCCCGAAGTGGCGAAATGCCATCCGCGCCAGTGAAAACCGCCAGGCCTTGCGCTGTGACCAGTTGAGGACCACAGCCCGCTCGCCGAGCCGCGGCAGAATGTGCTGCTCGATGTGGTCGCGCCAATTCGGGCTGTCGGAGTACACAAACAGAATATCGCGTCCGCGAAAGCACCACCAAATCCAAATCGTGAAGTGCAGGCAGACGGTCGACACCAGGTAGAAGACGAGCGCGAGCGCCAGGAAAACGAGAATGAACGGCACGAGGGGTGCAAGCAGCGCAACTTGCCACCACTTCGCCGGGGTCTTGCGGTTGGGAGCGTTCATAGATTGCGTTCGAGAAACCGTGCAGCCTGCATCACGTTGGCGGAGATAAGCGCTCAGACACGATGCGGCGGCCGGGCTGCCACGTCGTCCGAATTCCGCGTGAAGACGGAACGACGAGCGCTTCACCAGCCGGGGTTTCATTCTTCCCCGGCCCGCCGCTCGGCGAACTGTTTCGAATGCAGATGAATGTAGAGGGCAAACCCCAAAAGCCCAAAGGCGACCAGCATGGCTCCGTATGTCGCGGCCAGCCTCATGGGCTCGATGCGAAGCACGGCGATCGCCAGCGAATACCACAATCCCGATTGCCGTGAAGCCACCAATTTGTGTGGCTGCCAGGTCAAAATGCAATCCCAGAAGAGCGACCAGGCGAGGATCCAGAAGCCGAGGGTCGCGCAGGCGATGTCGGGGTTAGCTTTCGCAAGGTTTCTGAGTCGATAGAGCATCGACTTACCCCTTTCGACCGCTGCATCCCATCAGGTCCGTCGCTGCCGTCTCAGCATATGACACGGTGTCACAAAGTAGCGTGCAACAAGCTTTCACAGATGTCAACCGTGATCGCGATTGGCTGTGGTGGATCGTGACGCAAAACGGAGACTCAGGGAGAGCAAGAGAGAAATGACATCAGGAACCGAAGGACAATTTGGGAATCCTGATCCGGCAGGCAGCGACCCGGCGAAATAGCTTCCGACACGTTTGCTCGATTGCGGCAAGTACGAATCATTGCGCCCGGATTTTGTCCAGCGCCGCCGCCGCGCTCGACCGAACGCGCTCTTCGGGATCTTTCAAGGCGTCCGTCAGTGCGGGAACGGCGGCGGCCGCCTTGGGCCCGATATTCCCCAGCGCGTTGGCCGCGTTCACCCGCAGCGCCCAATAGGGGTCTTTGAGGGCAGCCGTCAAGGCGGGCACGGCGTCGGCAGCGATCGGGCCCAGGTCGCCCAGTGCGATGGTCGCGTCGACCCGGGTGACCGACTCGTCCCCGTTCAAGATCTCGATAAGTACGGGTACGTTGAAACGTGCCGTGGGGGCGACGCGCAACACGGCGTCAGCCGCCGCCGATCTGACACGCGCGTCGGCGTCGCTCAACGTCTTAATAAGAGGTTTCTCGGCGCTTTCGGCCTCGGAACCCAACTGCGCGAGCACGCCCGCGGCGGTCGCTCGCACTGACCAGTCGGAATCGCTCAAGGCCTTCATCAGGCGCGGCACACCGCCTTTGCCCAGCATCAACAGCCCGTCTCGCGCCGCCGTCGTACGAGACTTGACGCGCGAACTGGCCGTCTCTACTGCCAGAACATCCAGCAGGCCCGGCACGGCACGCGATCCCAATAACCCCGCTCGAAGCGTCAGGTCGACGCCCCATTCGTAGGCCACGCGCAGGCCGCCTGAAACGACCAGCGCCAGCGCCATGGCGACAAACCAAAACGGAACGCGCCAATCTCGCAACCCGGGCACAATGAGCAGCAACAGGCCGATGGCGAGCGCGGCAGCCGACGGGAACCAGACCCACATCAGGGCCGGCAATGAGTTGAACTCGAATTCGACGTAGTCGGGGCTTAGCGACAGGCAGAGCGGCAAAACGAGCGGCCAGCCCAAGGCGAGCATGACGACGAGGGAACCGATACGGAATCGCTTCGCGGCGAGCGAACGAATTCTGTCGAAAATCTCGGCTGGGGGCATGGCGAAGTCCGTCGATAAGGTCGGCGCGCGCCCCGTCGCACCATTTCTCAACTCGGCCTTCGTCAACGTACGCCCGGCGGCACCACTTCGCAATCGTTCGCCGAAAGACCGCGACGGATTTGTGGGTGAGCCACCATCGGCCCTGTTCTCAGGGCGATCCGTGATTGTCGCGAAGAGATGTATTCTCGTGTTCGGAAGACGACAGGATGCGTGTGACTTGCCAGCGCAGCTGAACAAGCGTGAACGAATCTTCAGCGGGGAAAGGCTGGGTCGCCAGGCCTTGCAGGCGCGCGATCACCCTTCCCAGTCGCTCGTCGTCCAGTCGCAGCGGCCCGTCTATGAATGACATCATGCTGCGCGAACCGTCGGCGAACACCATCTTCAGATTTTCGGTCGCGCCGATCGGTCGGCGGTCACGCGGCACGACAAGAGACCACTGCCAGGTTCGGTCGCCTTCCGTTTGCGTCTGGACTGCGTGCAAATCGCATTCGCGCGTGCCATACGCGCTACTCAGTGCAGCCTGAGGCACGATTGGGTTTTCTTCGATTGGCGCCGCTCTGTCGGCCGGCTCGACGTGACGGTTCCAGCAAACAAGCACGGCGAGATTGTCGATCGCGAACGAATGGCGTAAAGCCACTCGATCCCGGCCTGAGCCCGCCGAACCGGCGACAAAATCGTCTGTGCCCCCTTCGGGACCGCGCATCAATTGATACCCCGCAGGCGCCTCGAAAGAAAACATTTCGGGGCGCAGGAGGGTGTTGATTTCAATCTGTTCGAAATCCAGGGCCACATGCTCATGCCCGTCGGCATTGATCGTGAACGACGTGCTGCGCACCGGCAGGCCCGTGGTCGGGTTCAGCCAGACGACGTGCCTCGTGCGGCCGTCGCCGGAACTATAAACCCGCTCGTACTTCAGCGTTTTTCTTCCTCCCAGCGTTTCGGTGCCGACCAGCGTGTACTCGGCCGTAGGCCCCTGGATCAGTTGTTGAATCCATTGATGGTGCAGCAACCATTCCACTCGCAGCTCGGTGGCCAACGGATCGGTCGTGCCCGACACAACGGTTTTCTCGTCGTCGGAAACGACGATCGACCGCGAGCCATCGCAGGCGAGATACCCGTGGCTGATTCGCACTCCGCCGCCATCCTGAGAAACTCCATTCAGAGTCTGCCAATATCGGGCCGGTCTCTCGGCATACCATTCGATCGGAAGTTTCTCGATTGCCTCCTTGCCGTCGACCAGATGGACGTAATAGGTCCAGCCTTTCACGTGCAGTCTCCGAACCTTTTGAAACCGCTCGTACACGCCGTCGAGCGCCAGTGCCGTGCGCGGGGCCGTCGCAATGAGCGCGAACCAGCACGCCAGCGCGACCGTCACGCAGATCGATGCGGCAATAGCGAGCCAGGTGCGCCGCGAGGTCAGCCAGTCGGCGGGTTGCCGGCTCGTTGGCCGAACATCCGATAGCGCCGAAAGCAGCTCTGTGCGAAGTCGGTCGTGATCCTTCCGAAAGGCCGCATAAACCTGTCGCAGATCGTCGTCGCTCGGGCTGTGATTCATCGAATGGTCTCCCGTTCGGCAGACAGTATTTCGGCCAGGCGTTCGCGGGCGCGGGCCAAGAGCTTATGGAAACCCGAGTGCGACAGCCCCAGAACGCTTCTGGCGACTTCGGCCGGCTGGTCCTGCAGGTAATAGAGATCGAGAGCGAGTTGTTCATCCTGGGGGAGTCTGGCAATTTTTAGCCGCAGGTGTTGCTGGGTGTCAGCGTCGTCATGCGGATTCCTGTCTGCGATTGTCTCGGGCGGGTTGCCCACGCAACGATGGCGATCGCGCCTTCGCGATCGACGCCATCCGCGGGCTCCGTTCTGAGCGATCGACACGAGCCACGGCGCGAATCGTTCGGGCTGTTGCAATTTCGGCAGCGCGACAAACGCTCGCAGGAAGACGTCCTGTGCGAGCTCTTGTGCGCAGTTCAGATTTCCCGTCGCTCGGAAGCAGAGGGCGCGGATGAGAGGCGCGTACCGATCGTACAGCAGGCCGAACGCCGATCGGTCGCCGTCGATGGCTTGCTGTACCAGGGTTGCGTCATCCGGCATCGAATCCCATCCGTGCGGCGGTTGGTGTCCAGAATAATAGTGGCCGCAGAGCGCTCGGCGTCCACTCATTCCGGATGAAATTCGGCGGCTTCGGTCCGATGCGGCGACCGCCGCTGTGCGCAGACCAGGGGCGGGAGGGGCCTGCTAACTTTGGCCTCGGCCGTTCGCGCTCTTCCTTTGCCCGCAGGGAGACATTGGAGAGTCGACGCGGGGAAATTATCCTACACGCCCAGACGAGCGCGCTGGCGGAAGGGGTACTGTAGGGTCGCGCGCAAGCATAATCACACGCTGTGAGTAAAAGCGCTTGCCAGGAAATGCTAAAAAAGGCATAATGAGAATGGCTGCGAAACACAGTCATCCAGACGAGCAACCTGAAACTACGCCTAAGCCGGTTGAATGGATAGGATCCAGTCTCAGGGATCTGCGACGATTCCCGAAATCCGTTCGCATCGTTGTTGGTCAGGCACTGTTCGATGCACAAACCGGACACAAGCACCCGGCTGCGAAGCCTCTAAGGGGTTTCGGCGGAGCGAGTGTGCTGGAGATAGTGGAAGACGACAATCGAAGCACGTACCGCGCGGTTTACACGGTCAAATTCGCCGACATCGTCTATGTGCTGCACGCATTTCAGAAAAAGTCGAAGAGTGGCATTAAGACGCCCACCGAAGAGATCAGCACGGTGCGGCGTCGGCTGAAAGAGGCAGAGAAGCACTATGCGCAATGGAAGACGCAACAAGTCCAGGACCTCGACTGATGCACCGGCCACGCACGGTGTCGGCGGCCGGAACGTCTTCGCCGACCTTGGGATTCCAAACCCCGAAATCGCCCTCGCGAAGGCCGAATTGGTCCAACGCATCCGAGCGATCATCACCGAAAGGAAGCTCACTCAAGCCCGGGCCGCAGCGCTCGTCGGCCTGGACCAACCGAAAGTGTCTGCCCTTGTCCGAGGCCGGGTCGACGGTTACTCGCTCGACCGACTCTTTCGCTTTCTGAACGCTTTGGGACAGGACATCGAGATTAATGTCCGGCCGTCGGGTACCCGGAAAGGGACCGACAATCGGCGGAAAGTTCTCGTCCGATACTGATCCCCGCGCCCCTTGCCGCGTTCGGCCGGCCAGCACGTTGGCAGCCTGAAAAACCGGGCCAGGCAACCTCGCGAAACGCGCTGCTCGCGAGAACCTCGCAATGTCCGGGCCGGGTGCCAGTCCCCGTTTTTCACCGGCCTACGCCGACTTCGCCAGCGTTTCGCCCTGGGCCTGCGTTTCCAGCAGCGCCTGAATCAGGCAGCCGCGGGCTACGTTGAATTCGCCCGGCCGTTCGAGCCGCACCGCACCGATCTGGTCGGTCGGCACGCGGCGTTCCAGCGCGCGCGAGAACATTTCAACAAAGCCGGGCATGCGGGCCGGGCCTCCTCCGCAGACGGCCGTCAGCGGCCGCGCGAAGCGCACCAATAGCGTGTGCGATTCGAGCAACATCTCGATCGCCCGCGACAGTTCATTCGCGAGGCGCAGGTAACAATCGGCAACCAGGCGCTGCACCGAATCGGCCGGGCCAACCAGCGAAACCTGCTCTTTGGTGCTGCGGGCCAGCTCGACGTCGAGCACGCGCTGGCCGAACGCGTCGTCGGTGGTGCAACCGGCGGCAGACGCGAACTGCTCATCGACCCAGCGACCCCCCAAGGGCAAGCGGGTGGCGGCCACGGCGATGCCGCGATGCGCGAGCACAATATCGGCCCCCGAGGCGCCGAGACAGATGCCCAGGCCGGTGAAACGCTCCGGCTCCATCTCGGCCAGCACCAGAGCGAGGGCCGGGTTGATGCTCAATGGCGTGTAGCCCCGCAGACGCAGCAGGCGCGAGATGAAGTGGCGGCGGCGCTGCAAATCGAGGGCTTCTTCGCCGGCGGCCCCCGGCCGATCAGCCGGCTGCGTAAAGCAGCAGACTTCGCCGGGCATCGTCGAGAGAGGCGTGAGCGAATCGACGATCAGGGCCACCAGTTGCCGGGTGACGGCGTCTTCATCGGGAACGAGCGCGTCGGGTAGCAGGTCCTGGCAGGGGGTCCGAAACATGCGGGCCAGTTGATCGGCGGCGTCGCCGGGGACGAGCAGCCGGTCGTCGCACGAGATCCCGGGCAGATCGAGGCGTTTGAGCCAGTTGCGGGCGAGGTCGTCGTCGCGAACGATGGCCGCCGTCGAGCGGCAGCGGCGCGACGCCAGCCCCGTGGGACCCATGCGCAGCGAGCGGCAGGCGTGCGCGCCTAAGTCGAGGGCGAGACTCATGTCGTGCTCCGTTCAGGCTGCGCCGCAGGGCGCTCGGCCGAGGCGTGCGGCGCGAAATGCGGCCCTTCGGCCCCGTCGAGCGTGCGGACCGAAATCCACACCGCGTCGCCCCACGCTGGCTGTGGGTTCTCGGCGGCGACAGGCACACTGAAATGCGGCTCACGCAGCGCATGGGCCGCATCGAGCCGATAGCGCACGCTGGCGATCGCCCGGCCGAATACTCGCATGCCGCGTGGAAAGTAAATCGGTTCCGGTTCGACCGGCAGGCTGGCCTGCAACAACCGGGGAATCACGTTGGCGGCAGCAGAAATGTTGGCAATCGGGGCCGTTTCAACGGCCTTTGGCAGGGCCGCAAGGGACGTTTCTTCCGATCGCTTTGCCGATCGCGACGACAGCACGAGCGCGAGCCCCGCGAGAAGGCCGGCGGCGCAGAGCATGGTGGTACCGGCGATCGTCAGGTTCGGGCCGGTGAACAACGCCGGAACGTACGCTAGCCAGTCGCGGACGCCGGGGGCGGTTTTGGTCGACAACGGCGCCGCATCGCGCGGCACAAGCTGCCGGGCGAACATCGGCAGTTCGAGGGGGCGGGCGGCGAGCGATTCGAGCGGGCGGGGAAGCGTTGCAGGGGGCGTGTCGCACTCCTCCGGCACGTCGAGCTGCACGGGCGACCCGTCGACCGTAAACGGGGCCGCGGGGACGATCGGGCCGGGAAATTCCGGTTCGCCCGCCGTCAACGGCGCCGCGAACAGGCCCAGAACGATGAGGGAGAGCGATAGGCGAATGGCGGTGGCCGGGCGACGCATGGCGGTTGACGGTTCGTTGGTCGAATTGCGCCCGCCGGCAGCAGTTCTGCCTGCGCGAGCCCTCGTGAGCAGCACGCGCGGTGGGGCCACGCCTGAAATACGACTGGCGCCGGCCCGCAGGCCGCGTTTTTAGGGATCGACCCGGGGCGAATGCCTTCCACAACGAATGTGTGTGCAGGGGGGCGCAAACGGGGAGTTCTCGGGCGTGATTCGGGGCGGCACGATGTGTTATGCTTGAACGGGTCGTGCCGATTCATCGGCCTGTGCCTTGCGTGCCTGTTTGGAGAGCGCCCCTGTGAACGACGCCTTTGTTCTCGCCGGAGCCCGGACCCCCATCGGAAAGTTTCTGGGGGGGCTGAAAAGCGTGCCTGCCCCCGAGCTGGGGGCAATCGTAATTCGCGAATCTTTGCATCGCGCGGGGCTGCACCTGCGCGACGTCGACGAGGTGATCATGGGCATCATTCTCGCGGCAGGCGTCGGGCAGGCGCCGGCCCGGCAGGCGGCGCTCAAGGCGGGGCTGCCCCCGACCGTCGCGGCGCTCACGATCAACAAGATGTGCGGGTCGGGCCTCAAGGCGGCGATGCTGGCGGCCCAGGCGATTCGCGCAGGCGACGCGAAGGTGATCGTGGCGGGGGGAATGGAAAACATGACCCGGGCGCCCTACCTCTTGCGGGGGGGCCGCGAAGGTTTGAAGGTCGGCGAACAGAAACTCGACGATTCAATGCTCTTCGACGGCCTGTGGTGCGCGTACGACAACCGGCACATGGGCGCGCACGCCGACTGGACCGCGCACGAGTGCAATCTCGAACGCGTCGATCTCGACCGCTTCGCCGAAGAGAGCCAGCAGCGTGCGGCGCGGGCGATTCGCGCGGGCGAGTTCCGCGACGAGATCGTGCCGGTGCCCGTTCACGAAAAGGGAAAAGAAACACTGGTGTCGGTCGACGAAGGCCCGCGCCCCGAAACAACGCTCGAAGCGCTCGCGAAGCTGAAACCGGCGTTCGGCGAGAAAGGGGTCGTCACGGCGGGAAATTCTTCGACGCTCAGCGACGGGGCAGCGGCGGTCGTCGTGACCGACCGCGATACGGCCGAACGCTCGGCGGCCCCGTGGAAAGCGCGCGTCGTGGCCTACCACACCTCAGGTATCGAGCCCACGAGGATCTTCCTGTCGCCGATCGACGCCGTGCGCGAGGTGCTGCGCAAGGCCGAATTGACCACCGACCAGGTCGACTTGTTCGAGATCAACGAAGCGTTTGCCGCCCAGATGCTGGCCTGCATCAACAGCTTGAAGCTCGACCCTGCGAAGGTGAACGTGAACGGTGGGGCGATCGCGCTGGGGCACCCGATCGGCGCGAGCGGCGCCCGCGTGCTGGTGACGCTGCTCTCGGCCCTGCACCGGCGGAAGCTGCGGTACGGTGTCGCCAGCCTGTGCCTGGGGGGCGGCAACGCCGTGGCGATGGTGGTGGAGAGGCTGGGTAAGTAGCAGACGTCGAGACGCACTGAACGGAGCCTGCCGAATCCGTCCGTGGCGGGAAAGATGGCCGCAAAAAGGCTCAAGAGGCTCAAGTCCCGGCGCGCCGGGATTGCGGTTTCTGAGCCTTTTCGCGGCTGATCTGCTCTCGTCCCCGGCGCTGCCGATGTCACCCCGCTGCCGGCTTCAGCGTGTCGACGAGCGACCGGCTGGCTGACAGTTTGCCGGTCGTCGGCACGATTTCGCGTTGTATCCCCCTCCCCCTCTAGACGTCGCCAGAACGTTTCAGGTGTTGGCTTCGCGGTCGACTCAGAGAATGTGAATGTATTGGAATAAGCACCGCCGGTTCACACGTGTAGTATGTAGTACTGAGTACCCAGTACGTGAGTACTCGATAGTGTGTGCGGTCAACCGGCACCTCGATTCTTTCACAAGCTCTCAGTAGTTCCCGACGGCTTCGCCTCCGCTACGGGTACATAGTGCGCGCCACGTGGCTGGAGGGAGATTTTGGGAGACGAAGCGGACACTTGCGTCTCCCAGAAGAATGTGGAATCCGCCTTCGTGTGCGCTGTGGCCAGCAAATCGATCGCCTGCCTGCGGGTGTTCCGAAGGTCGGTAGTCGTCGGGCTTCGTCCACGGAATCTCAGTGTCGATGCGTTCCACGATAAATGCCGCGTTTTCCAGTTCGTCGCTGAAATCTTCGGGTGCGAGGGGCTCGGCGCCATGAAAAGCGCAGTCGGTACCTGTGATGGCCGCGTATGACGTGCAAGCGCGACACGCGCCGCGTTGCTTCAAATACGTCGGGCAACGATATACTTCCGGTACTTTCTCGAGCAGCTTCTTATTGTTCGGCCCGCTCCACGGTTCATCAAGTCGATATTCGTCGCTGAGTCGGCACCCTTCATTGCCCAGGTACGGCAGGATCAGCACCCGCCAACTATGCATCGGTCGCCCCTGCACGTCCGCCAGATACGCCGGAGGATATGTGCCATGATCCTGCTGGTACTGCCGCAATGCGATTCCGATCTGCTTCAAATTGTTCTTGCACTGCGTCCGCGCGGCAGCCTCTCCGGCTCCTCGGATTTTCGGCCAAAATAGCAACAACAAGAACAGCAAAAAGCCACCCACGGCCGAGGCGAGAACGGTAACCAGAGAACGATGGCTCATTCTGTCACGCGATCGAGAGCGAGGAGCGTGTCGGCAGTCGGTCCACTGGACGCTGTTCCCGCAGCGTGCTGGCAGGGGCAATCGATACGGTTATCATCAACGCGGTGCTGAAACGAATAGCGGGCTGGCGCGACCTTATCCTACCGCGCGATCTCAGGGCGAGAATATGCAACAGCAAACCAAAGGCCCGTTGATTCTGTCGATTCTGATTATCACCGTCGGCGTCGGCTGGCTGCTGACGGCCAAAGGGGTCGGGCCCGGCATCAACTGGGTCTGGACGCTTGGGCTGGGGGGGATCGGAATTGTGGTGTTTGTCGTCAGTGGCGGGGTCGACAAGGCCAGTGTCGTACTGGGGCCTTTTTTTCTGATCGCCAGCTTCTTCTCGCTCCTGCGGCAGACCGGGCGAATGGTGCTCGAAACCGAAGTCCCTTCGCTGGTCATCACGATCGGCGTTCTGCTGCTGTTGGCGCAGGCGCCCTTCGTGCCCCCGCCGCGATGGCTCGTCCCCTTGCGCGAAAACGACGCGGCCCGCAGGGAATGAGCATGGGATCGGGCGAGCTTGCCAGGCCGGCGCGACGCACCGCGCGGCCCAGCGTCCGCTTCGTCACTCCCCCGGCGGCTTCAATGTGTCGACCAGCGCGCGGGTGGCCCTGAGCTCGCCGATCAGGCCGGCAATGATCCGCTCGTCACTGCGACCGGCGGGCGCATCAGGCAGCACTTCCCAGGTGTACGTCTCAATTTCGAGGTGTGGGGCGTAATCGAGGCCGGCGACGGTCGCCAGGGCCGCCACAAGGTCGTCGCGGGTGGTCGTCAGGGGCCCGAGCCGGTCGGCATCGACCGGCACGTGAAAGTGAACCCGCCATTCGGTCGCCTCGCGGAATTCTGCGGGGGGTTCGAGCGCCAGGTCGCGGGTCAGATCGACCTCGCGCAGCACGCTTCCCTGCCTCGTGCGGGCCAGCGTCTGGTGCAGGTAACGCTCTTCGACATAGGCCGCCAGGGCCTGCCGCGCCGCAACGTTTTCGGCCGGCTCGCTCAGTCGGAGCGCGCAGGTCACGTGCACCTTATTAATGCGTACGCCGGCCGCGGCCAGGGCCCGAATCGACCCGGCCACGTCTTCAAACTCCACCGCCTGGTGGCAGACGTCGTAACAGACGCCGATATGCCGGCGCACCTGGTCGGCCAGTTTCGCGTCGGCGGCATGTTGCCCCAAGCGATTGAAGAAGACCAGCGTTTCGGCGGTCGTTTCGAGCAGGCAGAGGGGTTCGGGTTCGATCGCCAGGCGGATCGTGCGGCCTGTTTCCTGGTGCAGCCGGTCGAGGGCCAGCGCCAGCTCGAGAAGGTGCGCGAGGCACCAGTCGAGGTGGTCGGGGGGGTGCGGAAAGCCCTTGAACGCCAGGGGCAGCGTCGAAATGCTGCCATCGGCCCCGCCTGGCAACAGCGCCGCCAGCACCCGCGCACAGTCGAGCGTATATTCGATCCGCTTACGGTCGGCCCAATCGGGCAGATACACGTTTTCCTTGACGCGCGGGCTGTGAAAATCGCCGTAGGGAAAGGCGTTGAGGGTGTGACACACCAGGCCGCGGCGGGTGAGCCGGTCGCGAAAGCCCGCGAGATTCGGCGGGGCCGCCAGCAGTTCACGGACGACGGGGGCCGCCAGCCACAGCCCGGCCGCCAGTGGTTCTCCGAAACCGGCCCGCACAGGAACGGTATAATGATCGAGCGCCTGCTCGACCTCGGCCAGCGACCGGCCGGGGTGCAGATTGGTACAATAGCTCAGTGGCAGGGCGGTAAGCGCCATGCACGGGTTCCGCTGAATAGGATTGTTCGCGCCGCGAACCGGTACGAGCTCGACGCGGCAGGTTGCTCGCCCGATATCCATGCTAACATTACACTAACAGTCGGGCCATCAGACAATTCGTCGCCAGAAACCTTGCCGTCCCGCCGGGGTTTAATCAAAAAGGGCGACGTGGAGATCGCAGGCTGCGATTTGACGTGAAAGAAAACGGATCTGAAGCAAATGCGGTCTTGCGCGACCCCGACGTGCGGCTGATGCTGCGCGCGAAGGAAGGCGATCAGACCGCGTTCAATCAACTGTTTGCCAGTTACCGCGATCGATTGGTGAGTGTGTTGACGCATCTGTTGCAAAATCAGGATGCGGCCGAAGACCTGGCGCAAGAGGTATTTCTGCGGGTGTACCGGGCGCGGCATGGGTACGAGCCGACCGCCAAGTTCTCGACGTGGCTGTTTCGCATCGCCAACAACCTCGCCAGCAATCTCAGGCGCGACACGGGGCGGAAGCGCGAAGTGGTCTTGAACCTGAGCGATTCGGGCCCGCTGGGCCCGCGGCCCGGCGAGAGGCTTCTGGCCGAGAAATCAGGGCTGATGCCCGCACGCCAGTTCGACCAGGTGGAAATGCGGGCGATGGTTCAAGAGGCGCTGGCTTCTCTCAACGAGAAGCAGCGGCTGGCCGTGTTGTTGCACAAGTTCGAAGAAATGAGCTACGCCGATATCGCCACGACTCTCGACATGACGCCCTCGGCCGTCAAGTCGCTGTTGTCGCGGGCCCGTGACAATTTGCGCGAGAAGCTTGAACCGTACATCACGCAGGGCATTTCGGCGTGACAGAACCGACCAGACGACATGCGGGTTGATGGGCCGACGCAGGTGGCACGTTCGATGAGCGAGCAGGTATGGCGAAGATCACGCGGCTGACTTCCGACCAGCGAGAAAACCTGGCCGCCTATCTCGACGGCGAGCTCGACGAGGGGGCTGCGCAGCAGATCGAGGTGGCGCTGGCCGAGAGCCCCGTGGCGCGGCACGAAGTCGAAATGCTGTCGCGCACGTGGGACCTGCTGAACGTGCTGCCGGGCGCCAAAGCGTCGGAAGAGTTCAGTCGCAAGACGCTGTCGAGCATTCGGGCGGCCGAGCAATCACACGCGGCGGTCAATCTCGACGCGTTCTGGCGCTTGGGGCGGCGCGTCGCGGTGCTCGCGCTGTGGACGCTGGGTCTGGCGGCGTTCGGTTACGTCGGCTTCGAGGCGTCGCGCCGAATGGCGCCCGATGAGAGCGAACGGATTCTCGACGACTACGATATTATCGCCAACCTCGAAAACTACACCGCCGTGGGCGACAGTGAGTTCCTCAAAGAACTCAAAGATAAACATACGTTTGCCGACTATCATGCGCCCGACGAACGCTAGATCGCGCTCGAGACTGCTCTTGGCCGCGACGCTTGTCGCCGGGTCTTGGGTCGGGCCGGCCCGCGCCGATGCGCCCGATACCGAGCGCCGCGAAGAAAACCGCAGGAAAATCGAGCAGATGTCGGAGGCCGAGCGCTCGCGGCTCATGCGCAGCTACGGGGAATTCCGCAAGCTGCCTGACGACGAGAAACAACGCCTGCGAAAGCTCGATCTCGACTTGAAATCCGATGATCAACTGGGCCAGGGCGAATTGCGCACGGTGATGGATACTTTCGTCACCTGGCTCTCAGACCTGTCGCACACCGAACGCGAAGAAGTCTGCCGACAGGATAACCCCGCCGCGCGCGAGAAGCTCGTGCGCACCCTGCTCGACGAAAGCACCAGTCGCGACTTCGGCCGCCGCCGCGGCCTGAGCCCCGCCGACCTTGACGCGGCGCTGGGCGTGCTCGAACAGAAGATGCGCGATGGAAACCCCCGCACGGCCGAGCAGTTGGGCGAGCTGAAAGATCTGGAAGGGTATCGCCGCCACGTCAAGGTTCTCGAGCTGGCTTTTCCGATGCCGCGAGGTGAAGGAGGGCAGCGTGTCGCCCAGCGTGGTCGCAATGAACCCTTGTGGCGACCCGATGCGCCCGACATGGCGGTGATCGACCGCATGAGCGAGACTTTGAGCGAATCGCCGCAAAAGCGCTGGCTGATACGAAAGTCGGGCGAAGAACGGGCGCGGCGATTGGCCGGGCTCGTCGCCGCCGGCCTGTGGGCCGAGCTGAAGGCGGCCGGGCCCAGTCAAGACACCCTGCACCGCTTTCTGATCGAGCTCGAACCCTCGAAGCGCGACAGGATCCTGAATCTGCCTCGCGACGTGTCGCAGTGGGAGCAGATTCGGATGTACTACGAACAATATCCCGACCAGAGCTTACCCCCGCCGCCCTTCATGGCGATCGGTTATCTCAGCGGCCAGCCCTTTCCACCGGGGCTCGGCCCCTGGTTCAACCGCGGGTTCAACGCCGGTTTCTTCAGCCGAGGCGGCGGTCAGGGGGCACGCGGCGAGCGAATGCGGCGCGACGAGGGAGACGCCACAGAGAGACTCGAGCGGGCGCCCAACGGCAGGCCCCGCGAAAGACGCCCCCGCCAGGCGCAACCGGACGCGAAGGAATTCTGACGCCTGACACCCGGCGTTCCCCGGGGGTGGCAGCGTCAGGTGCCGCGCGCAGGCGTCAGTGCAACATACAGCCAGACAACGGGTTATGTGAATCCCGGCGGTCGGACCTCGAAAAATACCGAAAAATTCCGAGAATCCCCTGAACCTCAAGCC
This sequence comes from Planctomycetaceae bacterium, assembly GCA_052388175.1. Taxonomy (GTDB): domain Bacteria; phylum Planctomycetota; class Planctomycetia; order Planctomycetales; family Planctomycetaceae; genus SIAF01. Next base: position 27,412 of record JBQTIL010000107.1, read on the forward strand.
GGGTATTGACGTCTGAAGCGTGGGCGGAAAGTCTCGCTTTCCGCCGACAGACATGCGAATTTGGAGTGTCGAGCGGTAAATGGAATAGTCGGCCCGGGGCTGCCTTGCGTTGCCTCAGGCCACAGGCGCCATCGTTGGCGCCCGCTGATTTTCTTTCTCTCTGTGACTGCGGTCTTCGCCGGAGGTGCTTCGATGTTGCTGACCAGCCAGAACCGAATTGCGGTGAATCAGAATCGCGCCGTGAATTTTCGCGGCATGGTCCTGGCGGCTGCCGTCGCGCATCGTACCTCCTCGAAACGCACGTATTCGGGGTTGCGACGAACGCGGCGCCCCCTCGGTCTCGCGATGCGCCCGGACCAGACAGGTTCGGACCATCAACCGACCGCAGGCGACGGGCTGCCGCCGGCCGGTTGCCGGATGCAAAGGCCAATGCATCCGCGACTGTGGGCGAGTCTGGTCTTAAGCCGACTCGTTCGGGGCTAACGCCCGCCGCTGTTCGTAGTTCGTCGCTTTGTGGAATGATCGGCCGCGTTTCCTGCGGTTGATCGGTTCCGGTCTCCTTCGCCCGCTGCCGTTTTTTTTCAACGCGGCAGACCGAAGTCGCCGGAACAAGGGCCCGAGAGGCCCTTTTCCCGAAGCCTTTTCGACCGAAAGTCACACCGACGACCAGGATTGTCGTCGCCAACAGCCGCACCTGTTTTCGGGCCGGTTTGATCCGGCCGGTGCGCGGGAGAGAGAGGAGAGAGTCATGATCGACGCCGAGCTGCTGACGCTGGTTCGCCTGGCGCGCGCGGGAGACCGCGAGGCGTTCGACCAGATCGTCGTGCGTACCGAGCCCATGGTGTTCGCCGTCGTGCTGCGCCGGCTGCGCAACCGGGCCGAGGCGCTGGAGGTGACGCAGGACGTCTTCATCCAGATGCTGCGGAAGCTGAGCCAGTTGCGCGATGACGAACGGTTCGAAGCGTGGTTGCGGAAGATCGCCGTACGGCTGGCGATCAACCGGGCCGTGCGCCGGCCGCGCGAGCGGAATGGCGAAAGCCCGGCGCTGGGCGCGGTGCGCGCCAGCGGCCACAACCCGCTCGAGCGGATCGTCGAGCGCGAGAGCGCCGCGTCGGTTCGCGAGTGCCTGGGTCGGCTGCGCGATCTCGATCGCCGCACGCTGGTGGCCTTCTACTTCGAAGGCCGCAGCCTGCAGGAGATGAGCGCCGAATTCGCGAGCCCCGTGGGCACGATCAAACGCCGGCTGCACACCGCCCGCAATCGGCTGCGCGACAAGCTGACCGACCTGCAGCTTGTCGGCTGAAGGAAACCGTTCAATCGGAGCGAACCTCTTTTCAGCGCACCCCGGCCCGCAACCCGAGCCGGGGTGTGTTTTTTGTGTGCCGAGCATGTTTCACAGTTTGAGGGTGCAAGTCCCTTATCCAGCCTGATGGAGGTGAGGGATTAGCGAAGCGCAAGGGCGTGGCCGCGAGGCGCACGTCTGAAAGAAGCGTGGAGCAAACACGCGAGCCGACGGACAGAAACCGGATATGAGGCGTGAGCGTCGGACGAGCTGGCACGTGACAGCGAAGTCCAGGTCCATCAAAGGCGCAAAACGTAAATTCGGCGGCTGTGCGTGGAAGACGGTGAAACTTACCTCGGGAGGTCTGCTCTCCTGTCCCGGATTCGAGACTGGTCCGGCCGCAAGGCGGGGCGATCGGAGCGCAGAAGTCAGCAGAGGGCGTAGTAGCGGCGGTCGGCAGGCGGAGCGGGACACTCGCCCGAAAGGGGAGAAACAGCCGGTGCTCCGTCAGGCCGTGACTGGCCCGTGAAGGCCCGAACGGTTCCCGGCGCGAGCCGGGATTGAATGGAGTGGTCAGTACGGACC
>JBQTIL010000108.1:0-20828 GCA_052388175.1 Planctomycetaceae bacterium
GGTTTAGGCGGCGGGCGCGGTGGGGATTCCGTTGGCCCCCCCATGTTGGGCGGGGTTCTTTGATGTCCCCCGGCGGCTGGACCGGGGCGGGGGCACTGTGTCTGCCAGCGCAAACTCCTCCAGACTCGCCATCGCCGAAGCGACTGACTTGCGCGACCGCAGCGCCACCGGCGGCGATTCGTTGCCCACGAGCAGCGCGGCCGGCGCACCGCCGGCTGGCGGCGCGCCGGCATCGAGCGCCCGGCCAATCCAGCCGAACCCCTTGTGCTCCTCCGCGTCGAGCCGCGCCGTCTGCCAGACCGCCATGCTCACCTCGTGCGACCGGCTCGGGTTCGGATACCCCACCCCCTGCACGATCGAGAGCCGCCCGCTCTCGAACAGCTTCGCCATCCCCGGCATCGCCGGGTGCAGCGCCACCGAATCATTGAGCTTGAGCAGCTTATCGGCAGGCAGCCGCAGCTCTTTCCGCGCCCGGGTGTAACCCTCGTCAGCGAACGGCACGACCGTGTTGATTCCGTCATTCCCGCCGCTCAGTTGCAACACAACCAGCACCCGGCCGTCGGGCTTCCCCTGGGCCCCCCGCGCGGCCCGCGCCAGAAACGCCGGCACGCTCGGAGCCAGGGCCAATAGCGTTGTGCCTTTCAAAAAGTCGCGTCGCGTGAACATGGGTTGTTCTCCGTAGGACGGATTCGCAATCCGTCGATGTCATTCTTGCGTTCCGGGCGGATTGAAAATCCGCCCTACGATGACGTAGCGAACTCCCTCGTTCCCAAGCTCCGCTTGGGGACGCGCATCCCCGAAGCTCCTGCTTCGACTCCCTCGTTCCCAAGCTCCGCTTGGGGACGCACTTGTCGGCGAAGCTCCCGCTTCGCACGTTGAAATCCCCGATAGGACGGATATTCAATCCCGTCCGTATTGTTGATTGCAAGCGGGCGGATTGAGAATCCGCCCTACGATGACGTAGCGAACTCCCTCGTTCCCAAGCTCCGCTTGGGGACGCGCATCCCCGAAGCTCCTGCTTCGATTCCCTCGTTCCCAAGCTCCCGCTTGGGAACGCACTTGTCGGCGAAGCTCCCGCTTCGATCCTTTCAACCAGTCTGCATCTCCGGCGAAGCCAGAATCACCGCCGCCACCCGCCGCGCCCTGTCGGCCTCATTTTCTTTTCCGGAACCAATCACCGTCTCCACTTGCGCGCGCAGCGCGTCCGAAGGCAGCCCCCCCAAGAACACGTCGCAGCAGAACGCCGCGGCTTCTTCGACGTTTCGCGCGCGGCCATGCCGTTCGAGCAGCGCCAACAGATCGAGCGGCGCGGTCGAGCCCGCCAGGTTTCCCTGGACGAGGGCCGCGGCGAAGTTCGCGCGGCCGATCAGCGACCGGGAGGTGATCCACGAGCGCCCGCCCGGCCAACCGAACACGTTGGGTGGATAGAACAGGTCCTGCCCCAGCCGCGCCGTCCATTCAGCCAGCACGAGCGTTCCCGGCGGCGGATCAAACTGCTCCAGCGCCCGCACCGCCCCCACGACGTGCTCGACCGGCCCCACGACGCGCGTGCCGATATTCGCGTCGCTGAAGAACAGCTCCGACCGCAAGATCGTTTCGACGGCCCAGCCGATGTCGAGGTTGTGCTCGCGCAGGCCCGCGGCGAGTGCGTCGATTGCAGACGCGCGCCGAGCAAGCTCGGCGGCGAAACGGCCCTCTCGTCCCCCATTCAGGTCGCGTGTCTCTATCGGAGGGTTGCGCGAATTTCTCCCCCCCTTAGCAAGGGGGGGCAGGGGGGGTCGATTCGTCTCCCGCCCATCCTGCTCCGCAAACTCTGCCCCCAGAAACGCCTCGCACAGCCGATAAGCCACGCGGCGCGCCGTCGCGGGGTGTTCCAAGAGCATCGCCACCAGATCATCGCCGCGCCACGGCCCCGTCCGCCCCAGAATCGTCTTTTCTCCCTCGTCGTGCCGCTCGGCGACTTCGCGGAACTGCCCGTTCTGCGTGACGGTCCAGCCGGTCAGGGCCCGCGCGGCCTCCTTCACGTCGGTCTCGCCGTAGTGGCCGACGCCGACCGTGAACAGTTCCATCAGCTCGCGCCCCAGGTTTTCGTTGGGGTGCTCTTTGCGATTGGCCGGAGCGTCGAGAAAGTTGAGCAGGGCCGGGTCGTGAACGACGCGGCGTAACAAGTCGGAAAACGGCGCGCGGCCCAGCTCACGGAAAATGTCGTTCTGGCGGCGCATGGCGGCCGGGTCGTCGACCTTGGCGTTGCTGGTGGCGAAGTGGTTGTGCCAGACGAGCGCGAGCCGCTCGGCCAGCGGATCGGGGGTAAAGAGCATGCGATAGAGCCACCACGCCTTGAGCCGGTTGACGTTGCTCGACGCGACCGCCGCGTCGCCGATGACGGCCGCCATGTGATGGAAATCAGCCGGCACTCCCTCACTGCGGGCCTTGCCGGCGAGAACACGCGTGATGCTTGCCTCAGGCCCGTCGGCGAGGTCGCGGCCGATTTCGTTCCAGGTCGCGGCGAACCCCGCCCGGCGATTGAGGTGCACGACCCGACGGAGGTTCCAGGGCCTGTCGGCCGTCGGAACGTAGCGTTTCCAGCGGGCCGGAGGCGATGACGATGTGTTCGTTTGCGCCATAGCTCACGCAAGTGTTATTCGTAATCGCTTCAGGGCAGTAACCTTCACCCGCCCGTTTCGCCGGCGGGCCTGCCCGCCGCGACATTCGCAACCTGGCTCATCGGAAGCGCATAACTTTCCCGACGCACGCATCGCATGGCGCGCATTTCCTCGTTCCCAAAGCTCCCGCTTGGGAACGCTTCTTTCGAAGCTCCTGCTTCGTTTGCCGGAGCCGCCGCGCTCCGATGCGGTGCGTTGTGCCATGAAATGAATCACTGCCGCGTCATTGCGTGCGCGTTACCTGACGCCCGTCTTTTTCATCTCGGGCTTGGACATTTCGCCGTCTAATTTTTCGGTGACGAGTCTGCCATTTTTGTCGAATCGAAGCGTGCCCAGGTCGATTGTCTCTCCCGGGTTGACCGACAGCTTCTCGGCGAGCGTTTCGACCATCTGTTTCCCCTCGACGAACACGACATACTCGCATCCTGGGAGAACGCCCCTGTGGCGAAATCGTCCGTCCTTGTCAGTTCCGACGTCGGGCAGGTACCGTCCGAAGTTGCCTGCGGGAAGAACGGTAAATCGCACACTCGACCCGACCAGCGGATTGGCATCCGCATCGAGCAGGCGGCCGGTGACCGTCGCGAACTGCTCGAGTTTGACGGTCATCGCGCGCGTCGGATGTTCGTCAAGTCGCACGTGAACAGCCTTGCCGAGACCGCGGGCTTCGTCACGAATCAGGATTGTCCGCGTCTCGTCCGGCCCGAGATTCACGGCATCGAAAGATTCATGCTGCCTCGGAGCGTTGGTCCAATAGTGCGGCGCACTGCCTTCCACCATGTATCCCACGACCGGTTTCTCGTCGGGGCCGACGACGGTGACGCGAATCGCTTCGCCCGGGTCAAGCTGCAAGTCGCACGTCGCCAATTCCAGCCCAACGGGCGGATCGATTTCCTTCATGCTGTTCGGCCACTTCGGCCCTGCACCGAACCCATAGGTTGGAAAGATGCCGTTCTTGCCGAGGCCGGCAATGGCCTCTGAACCGACGCCCGCCCGGTAGGAGCGGTAATTGCTCATGACGCCGACGATCGCCCGACCCGGCAGGCCGACCAGGCGGTACGTACCGTCGCGGCGAGTCTGGTAGCGGTCCTGATAACCAACCTGATGGCCGGTGAACGGGCCGAATTCGGGCGTTCGCTTCTGCGCATAATCGTTCGTGATGAACGGAAAATACATCACATTCGCCCCCGCGACCGGCCCTTCTGTCGACGCGTCAGTCACCTTGCCGGTGATCCACATTCCGCGATTTAGCTGGAAATCGACCGTGATGGGCTCGAGACCCGCGGTTTCCGGCACGCCCGCTTCCTGAGGGAAAAACGGCTGGTGGTCGTTGGGAATCGCCATGATTTCGATTCCTTTTGCTTTTGGAAGCCCGGCCAACCGGTAGCGGCCCGACCCGTCGGTGACCGCGCGCACGACTCGTTGACCGACGATTCCCGGCGCCCAACTGGAATTGGCGACAGTCACTCCGGCCAGCGGCTTGCCCGTTTCGGCGTCACGTATCGTCCCTAAGATGGGCTGCGTGGGCGAGGCAGTGAATTCGAGATCGGCGCCATACAGTGGGCGGGTTTGCTTGTCGAAGACTCGCGTGACCATCTGCATGGGGGCTATTTTTCGCGTGACAACATCGACCTGGCTGTAAGCGATTGTCGGGCCTTCAAACAGCAACCTGGCCTTGCGCTCGCGACCAATTCCCGTGATGCGGTATCGGCCGGCCGCGTCGGTGACGACGCCCGCGCCGGAAACATGGTATTCGGGCAGGTTGGCCTGCAGATGCTCGCTGGCCGCCGAATTCACATTTCCTCGACTGATGGCATCAAGCCACGGGCTGAGATCAGTTTTCGCCGATTGGATTTCGAGAACCGACACGCGCACGCCGGCGATCGGCCGACCTTCCAGGTCAACGACCCGCCCTGAGATCGGCACATCGTCGCGCGCAAGCTGCAGCGTGAGCTCGCGGTCGCCTTCTGCGACCGGGCCTGAGCCTGTCGCCTGCCGAATAGCCGACGCCTGGACAAACCCCGGTCCAAATCCCTTGGCGACCGCCGCAATAGTCAGCTCCTCACCCGACATCCGCCCGTATTGCGTGTCCTCAAGATATTTCGGATTCGGATACGAAATCTCAAATCGTCCATCGGCCCCGCTTCTCGATTCCGCGAGAGGCCGCTTCTCAACCTCCGGGCTCCAATACCACCCGAGCGCGTAGACCGTCGCCCCCACGAACGGCTTGCCCTCCGGGTCGAGCACTCGCCCGCGGATCGTGACGACCGACTCGTTCTCGCCCTGGGTGAGGGCCGGGGTGAGGGTTTCCCCTCGAGCCGCTGGGCGTTCGGTTTGTGTGACCTGTCGGGTGGCCGGAACTGAAGCAGGCTCATTGGCGGACTTGGAAACCGAGGCCGCAGCAGCGGGGGCGTCGCCTTTGGTGGGGTCGGTGTCTGGATCATCATCCGACGGCTTGACCGTCAACGATCCCAGATCAACTGATTGCCCAGCCCGAATTACGGGCACGTCGGCGCTGGCATTCGAATCGTAATACACCTGATAGCGTACGCCGGGCGGAATCGCGTCGAACTTGAATCGTCCCTCGCTGTCGGTTGTTACATACTGCACTGTGAACCACCAACTGCGAGAGGCCTTCGACACCGCGAACTCTGTTTCGGGAATCGTCGCGCTGACGGACTTGTTCGCAACCGGCTTTCCGGCCCTGTCGACCAACCGCCCCACAATCGTGGCGCAGGGTTGGAGCCGAACCTCTTCCGTCGTGGCGTGCTCGACAATGGCAGCGCGACCCAGCCGGCGCTCCATCTGCAAGAACAAAACCAGTCGCCTTCGGTCAACTTCCAGACCTGTCAGCTCGGCAGTGCCATTGAACTTCGGCTGATCGCGCAAGCTTGAGCTATATCCCCGAAACAGAGGCGGGCGAGCCAGGGAGCCACCGACGATTACGCCCGCTACCGAGGCGCCTGCCGCGTCACGGACTTCTATCGACTGGTGCTCGTGCGGAACCAGGTCGAGATCGCAGACGGCATTCGCATTCTGTTCGTCTACCTCGACCGCGCGCACCGAGTTGGCCAAATCGGGGCCGAAGATGTGATAGACCAGCCGTGGCTGTTCAGTATTCTCCCGCGACTTCAGGCCGATTTCGTCGGCCCCCACTGCAATTTGATACGCCTGGTCGTCAAGCGCGACAGCCATCACCACGCCGCGCCCTGGAATGGCAGGGACTCGAAATGTTCCGTCGCCCGCAGTGGGATAGGAGTCGTGTCGTATCGACTGCGTTCCGGGGCTGAAGTTCGTAAACTTCGGAGCGTGAGGATTGTCCAGAAACGGATAGTAACTGATCAGGGCGGGCACCGGACGACCCGTCGTTTTTTCGGTGACGCGGCCGGTTATCCACGTGCCGCGGCGCAGCCCCACGTCGTATGAGAGCGATGCTGGCTCGGGTTCATTCGGCAGGGGCAAATCGATACGAAAATAAGGCTGCGAACGGCCAGGCAGAATCTGAATCCGGTGCGGGCGCGACCGACCTCGAGTCTTGGGAAGGCCAACCAAGCGATAGCGGCCGTCGCTGTCGGTCGTGGCCGAGAGGAACCCTGAAATCGCAAGCAAGGAGTCCCCGAGCTGTAATACGCCGATTGTCACATCAGGTATCGGTTTGCCAGACTCGATATCGTGCACGCGTCCGGTGACAACCTGCGTCGGCTCGGCGACGTAGTCGAACGTGGCGCCGTAGGTCTGCGCGCTGCGATAGCGCGGATCCTGAAAGGCCATATGCAACGGGGGAGTCACGTGCGTGACGCAATCGAGCCAGGTCTTGGCGATCGACTCCCCTTCCAAGACCAGCGACGCCAATCGATCACTGCCAATTCCCGCAATGCGAAATCGGCCATCGGCGCCGGTCAACGTCTCGGTAAAGCCGGGCAGGCTCGCGACAGCCAATCGCTTGCCATTGGGGAATGGAGTGGAACGGCTGGATGGCCCAAAGCCCATCACTCCGGCGGTCTTTTGCAGTGTCGGCTCGCCCGGCGGTGGATTCGAACGAGCGCCGGCAATCCATTTGTCAATGTCCGAGTCGGCCGCCGCGATCGACCGAACACGAATACGGACTCCGGCAATCGGTCGTCCCTCAAGGTTCAGCACACGCCCTTCGATTGGCCGCGAATCTTCGACGAGGCGTAGCGTCAACTCAAGCGATTCGGCACTGAGCTTGATTCCCTCCCAATCGGGCCCAAAGCCCTGCGCGAGCGCAACGATTGCATACGCATGACTGAAAGCGCCGGATTCACCCAAAACCCGCTGAGGCTCATTCGGAATCTTGAGAACGAATGCGCCGACCTCAGTCGTCCGCCCTTGGGCAAGGACGACCGTGGAAGCAGATCCCACGATCTCGAAATCGCTAAAGCGCAGCGCATAGACCGTTGCCCCGGCAGCCGGCGAGCTGTCGGGCTTCAGCACCCGCCCGCGGATCGTGACCGCCGAGTCCTTCTCCCCCTGGGCCTGTTGTCCCTTTGCCGCGGCTTCGGATGGCGCGCGCTGCGCGGCTGGGGCTGGAACGGCAGGATTCGCCTGGGCGGCCGGCTTGTTGCCGGCGCCGTCTTTGCTCGGCTTGTCGGCCGTTCCTTTGTTTGGCTTCTCCACCGCTTCGGGCTTCTGCGGCTGCGGTCGCAGGTCACCCACGTCTTTGGTTTCGCCGGGCTCGGCCGTGACGTCGGTGAAAAGGGTGCCGAGGAAGCGCATTTGCATTTGGCCCTCGAACATTCCGGGGCCAGAGGCGCCCGCCGTGTACTTCAAGCCAGGAATAATCCCCTTGAGCTCAAAGCGGCCGTTCGAGTCGGTGAGAAAAGGGCGGCCGTCGAGGTCCTGCAGCAGGATGCCGCGATCGAGAGCGCTGCGGTCTGCCGCGGCGCTGCTTTCCATCTGGCGAGAGGCGTTATGGATTTGCGCGTTCTCGATCGGCAGGCCCTCGGAATCGACGAGGCGGCCAACGATTGTGGCGCCGCGACGTAGCGTGACGGTCAAGTCCCGTGGCGGATCGCCGGCCACTTCGTGCGTTCCGACGAGGTCTCGTTCAGGCTGATAGAACATCAGCCGACGCCCTTCCTTCGGGAAATACGCGGTGACCTCGAACGGCGGCCCCTTGAACTTGCGCCAGGCCGGGAATGATTCGTAACCGCGCACGTAAAAATCAGAAAGCGGGGTTCCTTCAGGAGAAAGAACGCGTCCGGTAAAGCTGACCCCGGAACCAAGGGACAGATCAAGCGTCAACTCTCTGTCATCGGGAGAGGGGTCGAGCGGCGTCAACAGGTGATGGTTGAACGAATTGCACGAAGTCGGAGCCGTACTGAAGCTCAGCAATTGGCCGTCCATTACGACGTTGGGCCCCTCAATGCGCTCGACCCCCGCACCGCGCGGATAGTTTTCGTGGTCATGGGCCGTGAACGCGAGAATTCCTTTGCCCGGCAGGACCGGAATCTGGAACTCGCCCTGATCGTCCGACCGATATTCGTATCTGGGAAACGCGCGCCGGAAACTGCCCGCGTCCTCCAGGTGCGGATTCGTCAGGAACGCGAAATAATCCAGGTTCCCCGCCAGCGGCTTTCCGGTCCGGCTGTCTTTCACCCGCCCACGGACAAGAACGCCAGTTCCCAGCACCACATCTTGAACGTGGGGCTTTTCGCCAGTTGTGAGGCTGACATCGAACGTCCCCGGAAGCTGTGCAGAACCAATGGGGGGAAGAACAATCAGACCGCTCGTACCCAGCGGCAACCCCTCCAACCGATACCGTCCGTCGGCACGAGTTGTGGTTCGGATGTACCCGGCCTCAGGCGGCCCGATGCTGGAGTTCGTCGGCATTCGATTGCACTTGATCAGCACGTCGGCGAGCGCCGCGCCGGTCTTGATTTCGGTTACCCGACCTTCCACAGGAACCGACGGACCGACAACAAGCGTGAATTCGTTGGGATAAAACGCATACTCCCCGAGCGACGAGTCGCCCCTGTCGCTTCGCGACAATCGGATGACGTCGCCTTGCCGCGAACGAACATGCAGGTAGTGCGTTTCGATGGCCGGACCGCTCACAAATACTTCGGCGATCCGTTCGCGGCCCAGCCCCTTCAAAGTGAACCAACCGTCGGCGGCGGTGTGCACGACAGGCACAGCCGTTGCGCGGGGCCCGCTGAGGAAATTCCCGTTAACGAGCGGACGAGTCGCCGCACGGGCTGAAAAGTAGTTGGCCGAGGGTTCTTTCGCCGCTTTCTCCCAGGCAGCCAGCGACTGCTGCTGGCCTTCCCAGACCGAGACGGCCTCGATCTTCGCGCCGGCGACCGGCCTGCCTTGGATATCGAGGATGCGGCCGCGTACGGGCACGTCATCGGGCACGAGCGTGAGCGTGTGGGTCTTTTGACCCCAGTCCGACGAGATCCAGCGGCGCTGCACGTCGGGCAACTCGGCTTCTAGCTTGCCCGTCGTCTCGAAATAGAATGCCGGACCGTAGGCGAATCCGTATGTGTCCTTTGTCGCGATCACGCCCGCATACAAGTAGTCGCGACTCTTTCCGCCGTCCGACAGGCTGCTCTGCTTACAAGTAAATTCGAATTTTCCCTGCGCGTCGGAAATCGCATCCGGAGGGGCGTCGTCAGGCGGCGGCTCCTTTCGCCAATAGCTGAGCCTAACGGCTGCCCCCGCGACCGGCTTGCCCTCGAGGTCGACGACCGTGCCGGCGAATTGGAATGTGACATCATCGCCGGCGCGCGCTTCTCCCCCCCTTTGCAAGGGGGGGCTTGGGGGGGTCGCGTCGCGCGTCTCGGAAACGCCATTTGCAGTGCCCCGGCCGCTTTCGAGCGGCCGGGACACTGTGGCATCCGACAAATCGACATCGTTCGCCGCGGCTGCTTCAACGACGGCGTCTTCGACCTGCGCCTCCCCCGGCCGCAGCGCCGCCGCGATGGCGATCAGCGGAACGACCAATCCCAGGATCACCAGCGTCGCCCCCCACGTCAGGCGGCGCGACAAGGGGCGCGTCAGGTCGAGAATGGCGTTGATGCGCGTTTCGACGTGCGGCTTGCGGGCCATCGACACGCCCACGGGCAGCACGCGCCCCGACTGCGGCGAGACGGCCGCCGCCACTTCCAGAAGATGCCGGGCGTAGCAGGCCCGGTCGCCGGTCGAGTCGATCGCCGCGTCGTCACAGGCCGCCTCGGCCAGGCCCGCCAGATGTCCCCTGAGCCACCAGGCCAGGGGGTGGAACCAATAGACGCAGCGATTGATTTCCGACAGCAGGGCCACGGCGCAATCGGCCCGGGCGACGTGCGTCTGTTCATGCGTCAGAACGGCGTGCAGCTTTTCGGCGGGCCAGTCGATCCAGTCGGGGGGCAGCAGAATCTGCGGACGAAGCGAGCCGAGCGTCAGCGGCACGCGCACGAGCGGGCATTCGAAAACGGGAAACGGGGGTTCGGCGCGCAGACGCCGCGGCGAAACGGGCGCGGCAAAACCGCAAGCGTCGCCCCCCCTTACCAAGGGGGGGCTTGGCTGCCCCATGAACTCGGCCAGTACGTCGGCGTCGATGGGGGTCGAATCGCGTCGCAACCGGAACGCCAGCCACATTCCCAGCGCCAGCCGCAGCCCCAGCAGCGCGGCGCCTGTGAGCCAGACGCCAGTGAGAACAGGTGGCGCGTAGGCCAGCCAGCGGCGGTATGGCGACTCTGTGGCTGCGGGTTTCGCGAGCGGCGCCGATTCGGCGGGCGGCGAAGCCGAGATCTCGGCGCTATCAGGTGGTGTGGCGCTGTCGGGGGCGTCGGTCGGTGAAAATCGGGTTTGATCGGCTGCGCCGTGCCGCGAAACGTCCCAGCCGGGCGGGCGCTGGTCCCAGGGGGCACGGGTGGAATCGACAGCGCCCGCGCCGCCAGCGGTCGATTCCTGCACGTGCGGAGCCGTTTCGGCGACAACGTTGCCGAGTTCCGGTGCCTCGACCGTCGCCGGCGCGCTTTCCGCTTCGGAGGCGGCCATGGCCGAGAGCCACTCGGTCGGAAAGGCCAACGGCAGCCCGAGGGCCGGCACGACCTGAGCGAGCAATGGCATCAGAAGCATCCCCGCCAGCACGCCGAACCAGACGCGATGACGGACGTTGCTGTCGCGCACGCGAAGAATTCTGAGTACCGCGGCCGCCACGGCGGCCAGCAGCAGCGCCTTGAGAGACGCGTCGAGCCCCAGGCCCAACCATCGCAGAGAGAGTTCGGACATGGCGGGTACGTCCAGGAATCAGAGGTCAGGGGTCAGGGGTTAGGGGTTCGGGGTTCGGGGTTAGGGGTTAGGGGGAGGCGGCCCCCACTTGCAAAGGGGGGGAGTGCGCGACGTTTACGCCGCACGCCGCACCACCAGCAACTCCACTCGCAAAACCGATCACGATCCCTTCTTCTCCTTCCGCGATTTGTCCGGCGCCTTCGCACGCGATTCGACCTGACCGATGCGGTCAGCCAGCTCGCGCAGCTTGTCGCGGCTGATCAGGTCGTTGTCGACCATTCCCACCAGCAGGTTCTCGACCGAGCCCCGGCAGAACCGATCGATGATGCCGCGCACCTGCTGCGCGGCGACGGCCTGCGGCGCGACGCGGGGGCGGTAGACGTAGGTTCGCCCTTCGACTTCGTGCTCGACGTAGCCTTTGGCTTCGAGCCGCCGCAGGATCGTGCGGATGGTGGCGTCCTTCAGGGCCCGCCGGCCGGCGAGCGCCGTTTGCACGTCGTCGACGATGACCTGCTGACGGGCCCAGACGACCTGCATGACGGCGTTTTCGAGGGCGCTTAAGCGGGGGCGATCGCTTTTCGATGGCATGGAACAATCCTTTAATGACGACTCGTAACGTTACACTTTGTAACGCGCGAACAGCGGCGCGTCAAGTGAATCCTGTTGTTCTGTGACGAATCGCGGAAGAAAAACCTGACAGGAGCAAACGGAGGTAACGGAGAAATTGTGGCGTGGCATCACAACAGTCTCCTGTGCTGAAGCCTGCCGATGCAATCAGAAGCGCTGAGGCCGCAGCGCGCCTCGGGCGACTTCCGCTACGTAACTGCGCCGCTTGCGAGACTCGCCCCCCCAATCCCCAGCCCTTCCCCCGCAAGGGGGGAAGGGAGTGCAGGCGCGCGTCTTCGCGTGTCCGCCGTCGTGAGGAGCTCGCCGGAGGTAGCGGAACTCGCCAGTCCGGATTATTCGTGGCCCGGTAGGGTGGGACCAGCAAGTCGAGAGCGATGGTGGGCCTGCGCTCGCTGACAAGGCTTGCGATTCAGACAGTGCGTTGTTCAATCATCAAGCGGCTTGCGCAGGCCCACCATTTGCTTGCGCGAGCTTGTCCCACCCTACGATGAATAATCCGGGCCAGAGTTCGGCGGCGTCGCCCTTGCGCTTGGCGGAAGTCGGGCGACTTCCGCGACACGATCATTGAAAGGGAGGGCGCGGGGGGCCGCCCGGGGCGCCACCGGGAGGGCCGCGGCGGCCTCCGCCGGGAGGGGGACCACCGGGGGGCGGGCCGCCACCAGGCGGTCCGCGGCGAAACGTGCCATCGGGCCCGCCGTGCAAAAGCCGCGGAATGAACGGGAAGTCCTCCGACAGCACGTAGTAATAGGTGCCGTTCGGGTATTCGGGCGTCGGGCCCTGCCGGCCGTTACACTCGTCGAGATCTCCGGCGCCGGCGACGTATTCGTAATCCTGCACGAAACTGCCGTCGTACCGGCCGCGCGGCCCGTTGGGGCGAACGCCCTTTTTCAGACGATAGCTCGAGCGCATCGCGACGACGTCGCTCTCGGCCGACTTGGGGTCGGAGTGCGCGTACAGGGCATAGATCGGAAAGCCGTCGGCCGCGTAACCCACGTGCGACATCCGTTTTTTTCCGCCGCTGATTCGCTCGGCGAGCGCCGTGGGAATGCCGTGATAGTGGTACGCGCCGTTGGGCTGCACGTGGGCGTTGTTGCGATCCATTCCCAGGTCGATCTTTCCCGAGAGGGCCTCGTACTGCCAGCCCGAACGGGGGTCGCGGTTCCAGAACTCGTTGGCGCCGGGGTCGAAGGGCACGCCGTTTACGGCCACGCCGAAGGGGTTCATTCCCAACGCGACCGGTTCGCGGGCCGCCTCGGGTTGCAGCGCGACCTTAAACTCGTAATTCTGTTCCCGGATCGTGTTGGGGTTGTGCCGGTTTGGAAACTGCCCCGGCACGTGGTCGGGAATGCCGTTCGACGCGATCGTGCGGAATTCGCCCCGCGTGGCGATGGCGACGCGATTGGCGGGCAGGGGGGCGCCCGGGGGCTGGGCCAGGTCCTGCCGCCGGCTGAGAGCGACCACGGCGGCCAGCAGCAGCACGGTCAACAGCGCTCGAGGGAAAGCTCGCATGGTGAACGGCCTTCTAGCCCGGCTAATTCTTGCTTTGGTCGGGGGGGACCAGCAAGCCGAGTGTCCCGGCGCGCCGGGATTGGGCCTGCGCTCGCTGAAAGGCATACGATTCAGACAGCGCGTTGTTCGCTCATCGAGCGGCTTGCGCCGGCCCCCCATTTGCTGTGCGAACTTTTCCCACCCTACCATGAATAATCCGGGTTATACAAACCAATACGCAAGAAACCGCAGTGGCCCATGATGGAACGCTACTTTGAAGATCTCGCCGTCGGCCAGATGTTTCGCTCTGGCACGCTCACCGCCAACGCCCAGCAGCTTCGCGAGTTCGCCGCGCAATATGATCCGCAGCCATTTCATCTCGACGAGGCGGCGGCCGCCAAGACCTTCTTCGGCAGGCTGGTGGCCAGCGGCTGGCAGACGGCGGGTCTGACGATGCGACTGCTCGTCGAGAGCGAGCTCAAGATCGTCGGCGGCCTGATCGGTGCCGGTCTCGACAAGCTCGTCTGGCCGAACCCGGTCGTGCCGGGCGACACGTTGCGCGTCGTCGCGGAAATACTCAAAGTCAGGCCGTCGCAATCGCGGCCGACGCTGGGGATTGTGACCATGAGCGTCACGACGTTGAACCAGAACGATCAGCCGGTTCTGGAGTTCATCGTCAACATGTTCGTGCCCAGGCGCCCCGAAGGCGCAGCGCGGCCGAGCCGCAACTAAAGTACAGCAACGCATATCGACACTGTTCGGCACTGATCAGGATCAGCGGCGATCAGTGAGTAGGGTGCGCCGAGCGCAGCGAGTCGCACCGTGACCAACCGATCGACACTTATGATCAGCGGCGATCAGTGCGGATTAGCGTTCCTTCTTCGTCGGTATGCGACAACCGCCGGAAAAAACAGGATCGGAATAGTGAGCCGCCGAGACACGGAGATTCTGAGGGTACCGGTTCTGCTCTGCGTCTGGAGTTTCTCCCTGTGTCACTTTCCGTCTTGCCATTCTGCCGCAGGTGAAACCCGGCGAATCTTCGTGCCGAAACAAGAATTCAGACGCTTGCAGTGCCGGGAACGACTGACGCCAGCAGGAACGATCAACGTACGGGAACAGGTGCCGAGGCCCCGCCGTAGATTCGTCCGGCCTTGACGGTGGCGACGGGCAGCAGTCGGCGGTGCCCGATGCGTTTCTGCTTCAGCGAGTCGACAAACTCGAAGTCCCCTTCAACCAGCGAAAAAACCGCCACGTCGGCCTCGGCCCCTTCGCGTAGCGTTCCCAGGCCCTGTGGAAACCCGAACGTACCGGCAGCATTGGAAGTCGCCCGCTCGATCACCTGCTCGAGCGTCAGGCCCAGGTGCATGAACTTCGAGAGCGTCGTCGCCAGGTCGAACACCGGGCCGTAAAGATTGAACTGGTGCAGGTCGCTGGAAATGGTCCCGGGCAGCACGTCTTGCGCGAGGGCCTTTTCCGCCACGTCGAACGAGAAACTTCCCATTCCGTGGCCCACATCCAGCCGCACGCCGCGTTTCATGGCGTCGCGCACGGCGGCGAGCACACGGCCACGCTCGTCGAGAATTCCCCCGGAATAACCGTGATACGTGTGCGTCAGAACGTCGTCTTTGCGCATCATCGCCAGGATGTCGGCAATCGGCGAGTGCGGATCGTTGACGTGCACCATCATGGGCAGCTTGACGGCCTCGGCCGCCTCGCGCGCCAGCCCCAGCGCCTGCAGGTCGTGCTCGCCAGTGATATTCTTCGACAACCGCACTTTGATTCCCAGAATCACGTCGCGGTTGCGCTCGATGGTTCGCACGGCCAGGTTGGGGTTGACATGCCCCAGATTGAGCAATTCGCCGAACTGGTTGTCGGTCGACATCGTCGACTGGCCGACGACCGAGATATTCAATAGCACCAGCACCCGCGTTTCCGCCAGATTGATCACGTACTTGCGAAGACCGGGAAACGTGTGCGCGCCCGATGAACCGGCGTCGACCACCGTCGTGACCCCTTTGGCGACACAGTTCGGGTCGACCGGTATTCCCAGCGGGGCCACGCCGTCGTAGACGTGTACGTGAATGTCGATCAGCCCCGGCGTCACGACCTTGCCGCGCGCGTCGAGTGTCTGTCGGGCATCGGCCTCAGAAATGTCGGCCGCCACCCGCGCGATGCTGTGCCCCTTGATCGCCACGTCGCGCAGAGCTGACACACCCTGCGCGGGGTCGATGACGCGCCCCCCTTTCACCAGCAGATCGTACGGCGCCGCCGGCCCTTCGGCCCCGAGCAGCGTGCTAAAGGGGGGCGCGAGAGTGCAGACCAGCGTCCCGGCAATCGACCGTTGCAGAAACACACGGCGCGACGACGTTCGGTTTTCGCACATGGCCTGACCCTGCCAGGTTCGGAAAAAGCTGGCCTGATGTTGCCCAGAGTTCGGTCACTTTGCAACCAGGGCACAATTGGCAGCTTGTTGAAAAAGGTGTCTGGAACTCTCCGCACCCGTGAAAACCCCTCGGGATCTGCATCTTCACAAAGTTCCAGACACCATTTTCAACACCTCGTTACCGCGCGCGGCTTTGGGCTTCGCCCGTCATCGGCACAAACAACACGCCGGCCACCGGCGTCTGGCGGATCGTGCCGTCGCGGTTCTTCTCGACCATCAGCAACTGCTGGTTTTCGCGGCCGATAGGAATGATCAGGCGGCCGCCGGGCGCCAACTGGTCGATCAGCGGCTGCGGCAGGTGCCCCGCCGCGGCCGCGACAACGATGGCGTCGAACGGCGCGGCGTCGGGCCAGCCGCGATACCCGTCGCCGCACCGTACCTCAATGTTGTCGTACCCCAATGACCGCAACCGCTCGCGCGCGGTCTCTGCCAGGTCGCAGACGATCTCGATGCTGTAAACCCGGGCGCCCATTTCGGCCAGCACGGCGGCCTGATAGCCTGAGCCGGTCCCCACGTCCAAGACGCGCGCCTCGGGGGCGACGTGCGCGAGTTGCGTCGTGAGGGCGACAATGTAGGGTTGCGAGATCGTTTGATCGTGGCCGATCGCCAGCGGCCGGTCGTCGTACGAACGATCGCGAGACGCCTCGGGCACAAACCGGTGGCGCGGCACGGTGCGCATGGCGTCGAGAACGCGCGCGTCGGTGATGTCGCGTCCCTGCAACTGCCGCTCGACCATTTCAGCGCGTTCGCGCGCGTACCGGCGGTCGTCGTCATTGCCGGCGCTTTGCGTCTCGTATCGAACTTCAGTCGATGGCTCGCGCGCGGCTGCCGAAGCTTTGTCAAATGGCCGGGGCGCAGGGCCTGCCGCCTCCCGCGAACCGATGAGAAGCAGCGCTGCCAGGGCCACCACAGCGGCCACCGCCGCCAGAGCCACGAGCATCGATCGCAGAAAGCGCCGGGGCATGTGCCGGAATTTTCAAGCAGGCGGCGGCGTGGCGATTGCGCCTCGTATGGCTGCGGCACGTTTGACGCCGCGCTCGATCAAAACAATGAGAGCACTTCGCCCTCGGCCGCGGGAAACCGGCGCCCCAACCGGTCGGTCAGCACCGCTTGCGGGGTGATTCCCAAGGCGTGAAAGATCGTGGCGTGCAGGTCGGCCGGCGTACAAGGCCGGCGCAGACTGCGCCGGAACGATCACTTCGTTCGATATTAAATCAACAATCACTTATGGACAAGGCGGTGCGCCGAACATCGCGGTATCGCGCGGCCGACGCACGCACGAAGCAGCGCACGGTATTCATTCAAACCCCCGCCACAACAGCGTGCGAACCGCGAGAGTAAAGTTGGCGGCAGGGGCCTCGGGCCGGGATGTCCCTGTTACGGCGACCGCGCCATCGGCATAATGGCCAGTGTGATGGACGAAAAGTGCGGACAACCGATCCCTGATTTGCAGCCGGGTTTTCCATGTTTGAACGCTACGCGGCCGGCGCGCTCGTCTGCGGCGCCGCCCTGATGTTGGCGGCCTACGTCTGGCTTCTGCTGCGCGCGTTTCGCCAACGAACGGCCTGGGGATTGGCCGGGCTGTTTCCTCCGGCGCTGGCCCTCTTCTCGGTGAAGCACTTCGACAAAGCGCGACGCCCGCTGACGTGGCTTGCGGCAGGCGCCGTCATCATTGGCGCAACGTTCGCACTGAATCACTTTTTTGCCCGGCACTTGAGTCTCGGCGCCCGAGAGAAGCTGGTCGACGGCGAGTTGCACATTACGCTGACCGGCTGGGACCAGCACGACTATTCGGTGCTTCGCAGCCGGCCAGAGGCCGTTGTGCTGCAAATGGCCAACCCCGACGTCACCGATGAGACCCTGTTGCAACTGGCCGGCCTGAACCATCTGCGCGAGCTCGACCTGAACGACACGCGCGTCACCGACGCGGGGCTGGAGACGCTCGCGCAACTTCCGGCCCTTGAGATTCTGCGGCTGCGCGGGACGGCCGTGACCGATGAGGGCTTTCGGCAATTCCTGCGCGATAAAGTCACTTTGTTCGAGCTCGACGCACGGGGCACTCAGGTGGCGTCACAAACCCTGAGAGAATGGAAAACAGAAAACAAAGAGCGCCGCAAGTATCTGAGGTAGAGTCGGCCAACCCATTCGCGGTCTGCACAACTGTGAGGTGCCACATGCCGCTTTCGCTGATCGAAGACGCCTACGGAGACCCGCGAAATGTCGAGGCGCTGGCGCTCGCGTCGGACCTGGCCTACCTGCCCGAAGATGACGCGCGGGCGCGGTTTCAAACCGAGCTGGGCCTGAGCGCGCAATTGATCTGCGTCGACAATACGCAGGCCTACGTCGCCCAGAATCAGGCGCACATCGTCGTCGCCTTTCGAGGGACCGAGGCCCCCACCAGCATCGAGGGGCTGAAAGACTGGCTGCTGACCGACGCCTTCAACCTGCTGGTGGTGCCCGAGGGTCGGTTGGGGACCGACCTCGCGGCGGCCGGGGTCGGCGCCCGATTTCATCAGGGGTTCGTGAATGCCATCGGTGAAATCTGGGATCCGCTGTACCAGCTTGTCGAGAAGCACCTGCAAGAGGCCGAACGCCCCTTGTGGCTGACGGGGCACAGCCTGGGTGGGGCGCTGGCGATTCTGGCTGCGTGGCTGTTCACGCGACGCACGGTATCAGTCCATCAGATTTACACCTTCGGCGGGCCGATGGTCGGCAACCAGCAGGCGGTCGCGGCCCTCAATCGCGAGTTCGCGGGCAAGATTTTTCGCTTTGTCAACGCGCCCGACCCTGTTCCGCGGCTGCCGATGTTCAGCCTCATCGCCAATGATTTCGCGCATTGCAACGAAGAGCGGATTCTGGGGCGCCCCGACCCGGAAGGCTCGGCCGCGGCGTTCTTCAAATCGTTCACTCAGAACGCCTCTGAAAAGCTGCTGAACGCCAACTTGATCGATGACATCTGGAAGGGGCTGCAATCGCGGATCGGGGCGCATGCGATGGAAAGCTACCGCGAATTGCTGCGAAAGCTGTAGAACGGGCCGCAGGCCGCGCCTGTGGCGACGAGACCGATTCAGACGCCGGGGGCCACTGAAACGTACGCCCGGCATTTGCCAGTGGCACGATTGTAGATCGCTGCGCACGCGCAGCGTACACTGCTGTCTGAAAGCAAGTCGTGGCGCGACCGGCCCAACCATCTTCCACCGCAGGGCAATGATGGAACCCGTAAAGCTCTCTGGCGAGCTCAGGCATATCGTCAATCATTCCAGCTATTCTCGCGGCAGCACGCGAGTGACCGAGACCACGCACCGCGGGTACGAGCAACTCTTTGACAGACCAGCCGGCCTGAAACAATTGCAGACGGTGGTCTGCCCGGAATGCCGGCAGAATGTCGACGTGCTGGTCCACAGCGCGCTTCGCAACTCAATCACCCAAGCCCCTCTCTGGCTGTTGATGGCCGCGCTCTTGAGCGTCGCAGGCGCAGCGCTGATGATTGTCGATGCCATCAGTGGCATTCATTGGTTCGGTTTTGCCATCTGGTTTGTCGCGGCAGTCTGCGTCGCCGGGCTGGTCTGCACGCTGATTCGCGGCGCCGCCCCGTCGGTCAAGGTATCAGGCACAGGCGAAGGGTCACACGCAGTGGCGATGGAGCTTCCGAAGTTCACGCTGCCGGGGCGAATCCTGTTTTTCGGGGCGCTCGCGGGCTGGCGCTGGGATACATGGTGCTCGGCCACTCAGCCGAACTCCGCATCCGTCTGCGAAAGTACTCCAGGGCGCCGGTTTCAATGAGGATCTGGGTCGCAGGATTCCATGACATTCCAGGCCAGAATCTTGCCTGTATCAGCCAGTTTGCCGGACCAGACCACCGACACGTGAATTCTTCATGGCCGGCGGAATTCTCGTGAAAATGACAATTGGCTGACTAGAATCGAGGGCGTTTCATTCGCACTGGAGGTATCCGCGTTGCGGGCCGCATAAGGGCCGTCGTTCGCCGTGTCGTACCTGTTTTCAGCAACACAGGAGATCTGACAATGAACCTTGTAGACACGCTGCTGAAGTCGGTCGGGGGAGACGTGGGGCAGAGTCTCGCAGGACTGCTGGGGGAAGGTGAGGGCAAGACGGAAATGGCGGTCAAAGCGGCCGTGCCCGCGCTGTTGGCCGCGCTGACAGGCGCGTCGGCGACGCGGGAGGGGGCAGAACGGCTGGCCTCGGCCGTCGAAGGGGCCGACGAAGGATTGTTGGGAAGCCTGGGGGCCATGCTCGGAAGTCAGGGGGCCGGCCTCGCACAGAAAGGCGAGTCGATGCTGGGCTCGCTATTCGCAGGCGGAATGCTGGGCAATCTGTCGGGAGCGATTGCCAAATTCACCGGCATGAGTCCGCAGACGATCACCCGGTTGCTCGCCACGTTGACTCCCATCGTTCTCGGCTTCCTGAAGCGCGAGACAAAATCGTCGGGCTTTGACCCCGGAGCACTGACCAGGCTGCTGGCAAGTCAGAAAGACAACATCGCCAGCGCCCTGCCTGCCGGGTTGCGGCCCCTGCTGGGAGGCATTCCAGGCCTCGATCAGTTCGCTCGTCTGGCCGAGACCGCCCGCGATACGCTTGGCGACGCAACGAATCGTGCGGCCCTCGTCGGGCGCGAGGCACGTTCGGCGGTGGAAGGCGCCGCCGCCATGCGCTGGGTCGCTCCACTGGTGCTGTTATTGGGGGCCCTGGCCCTGGCGTGGTATTTTCTGGCGCCTCGGGAGAACCCCGCCGACGTCGCCGCACGTCAGCAGCCGATCGGCGACACGACCGTCACTGCCAAACGCGTCTCCGACGACGTGGCGCGGGCGGGCGGCGTCGGGCTCGAAGCCGAAAAAGCGATGGGTGACCTGCGCACCGCGCT
Source organism: Planctomycetaceae bacterium (assembly GCA_052388175.1). Taxonomy (GTDB): domain Bacteria; phylum Planctomycetota; class Planctomycetia; order Planctomycetales; family Planctomycetaceae; genus SIAF01. Next base: position 20,339 of record JBQTIL010000108.1, read on the forward strand.
CATGGGTGTCACCGACGCCGCATCGGCTGAGAAGGCCGCCCCGAGGCTCGACGAGCTGATCGATCAGATCATCACCCTGCAACAGCGCTTTCAGGGGCTCGCCGGTACCGAGCAGCGGGGAGTCGTCGACGTGGTTTCGAAGTTGCGTGAGGGCTTGCTGGCACAAATTGAGCAGGTGCTGAAGATTCCCGGCGTCAACGCGGTTCTGGCGGAGCCGATGGCCAGGCTGCGGAGGGCGCTCGAGGCGTTTTCGTAGTCGCGGGCCGTTTCACTCGGCATCGAACGATTGAAAACTCGCGCTGCGGCCCTTGACGCGGGCGCCGGTCGGCGGCGGTTCGCGCAGACACGCCGCCGGAGCGGCGCCGGCGGCGGTGATTGCGCCGATCGGTTAACAGCGTGTTGAAAAGCGGGACGGGCACCCTCGCGCCGCAACCAAAGTGGTGGCGGTTCAAGACGACGGATGGAACAGATTCAACGGATGAAGCAGATG
>JBQTIL010000109.1:0-1567 GCA_052388175.1 Planctomycetaceae bacterium
GACATGATCTTCTCCCACATGGCATCGGACCAGAGTTTGAGGGCGATGGTTGCCGGGTTGCCGAACCGTTCCAGAACGTTTTCTTTCGCCTTCGTTTCGTCGCGCGTCGCGTGCAGCTCGCGCCCCAAGGCGCTGTGCAGATGGTCGGCCAGCTCGTCGGCGATGTCCTGACGCAGGTTCGCCGGCTCGTCATCGCGCGAGGCGGGTAGCTGACCGGCGATGTCGGGGGGCCAGGGCATGGCGGAAAGGGATTAGGGGCTGGGAATTAGGGATTAGAGAACAGGGATCAGCGGTCATTCTGCCGGTTGCGCCAGAGATTCACGGACCTGTTGAAGCACGGTTGACGGTAGCGCGATCCGCCAGTGGTTCGGCTGCCGGGGAAGAACGTCGAATGTCTGCGGCCACACATCAACCGCAAACTCGACGCTTTCATTGTCATTTCGCGGGCCGTTGTTTGCCGGCAACCTTTCTGCAGCATCCTCCGGCTGCTGGCCGTTGTCGATGACCTGAAAAAGCCCACTCATCCCGCCCATCAAGCCGGTCATGCCACCCCCCCAGCCAAGCCCTCCGGCTGGCGGAACAGGCGGAACACCGGTTTCAGGGAATGCGGCAACTGCTTGAAAAGTCCGCGGCCCAAAATCGGCATTGTGATAGAGGACAAGAATGCTGCTCAACGTGCAGGTCCCCTCAGTGCGGCTGAACGAACGCCCGAATGTGACCGGATTGGACAGTTTCGCTTCGACGGTGTACCGAGCTGCATGCCAGTTGCTTGTGAGTTGGCTGGGAGCCGTGAGATTCGCGCCCGACAGGAGGGCGCATTGCCCGTCGTGGCGGACCAGCAGATTGTCGGCCGGCGATGGATTCTGGGCCCATGTTCCACCAGCGACCGCTCGCTTCACAGGCTCGAATACTGCTACCACAAACAAGTCTCTGTCGCGCAAATCGGCCGGCCAGTCGACGCTGACTGAGACCTCGGCCATCGTGGGTGCATTCGACGGGCAGACAACTTCCTGAAACGCCGCCCGGCCGGGCCTGACACCCAGCGTGGTTGTGTGGTGCTCTCCCCAGGGAGTCGAGACGACCAGCGAGTAGACGCCGAAGCGAATCAATCCGAAATCAATCTCTCCGGTCGCCCCGGTCAATTCATCGAGCAACTGAAGCGGGCCGGTGGCGGCGTCGGCGCCATACACCTTCCCTTGGAGCGACGCCTTGTATCCTGCGGCTGGGACCCCGCCCGGTTTGTCGAGCACCAGCTTGACGCGGACCGGGTTCCAGTCGAGCGAGGTCGAAGATTCGCTCTCGCCAGCGGCGTGGCCGAGTGATTCGAGCCGGGCGAGTATTGCCGCGTTGACTTCGCGCCCTTCGCGGAAGGCCAGCCAGGCCAAAGTGCTCGCAAACAGGCACGCCGCGGCCGTCGCCGAAACCACCAACAGGGTTATGCGCTGCGACATGATCTTCTCCCACATGGCATCGGACCAGAGTTTGAGGGCGATGGTTGCCGGGTTGCCGAACCGTTCCAGAACGTTTTCTTTCGCCTTCGTTTCGTCGCGCGTCGCGTGCAGCTCGC
>JBQTIL010000110.1:0-6433 GCA_052388175.1 Planctomycetaceae bacterium
CCGCACCCTCACACAACGCGGCCACCCGTTCCTCGAAACCATTACCCAAGCCCTACGAACCTACATCACCACAGGTCAACTTCCGCCACTGCCGGCAAGAAACTCCGGTCTTGGCTGACGAGTTACCCATTTTCTACTTTCCTCGCGCCGGCAGGATCGCCAGCCCCGGAACCGCCAGGTCGAGGCGGAACAAGCCGCCGGGGTTGCCGTCGGGGTTGATCCCGCCGGTGACGAAAAGCTGGTCGCGATTCGGTCCGCCGAAGGCGACGTTGCTCGTGCGCATGTTCCCGCCCGGGTAGCTCCGCAGCAGTTTGCCGTTGGGGTCGAGCACCTGCACCTGCGTCATGCCGTAGTGCGCCACGTAGACGTTGCCGGCCGCATCGAGGCACATGCCGTCGGGCTGGTTGTCCATGGCATTTCCGTTGGAGTTCTTCGGCAGGTCGGCGAAGACCTTCATTTCACCGAGCTTGCCGGGAGATAAGACGGGATAGACCAGCACGCGGTTGTGCTGGCTTTCGCAGACCAGCAGGCGCTTGCCGTCGATCGTCAGCGAAATTCCGTTCGGAAAGGCGAGGCCGCTCGCGGACAAATGCGTTTTGCCCTGCGCATCGACGTAGTGTACGGTGCCGATCGGGCTGTCTTTGCCCGAGCCCCCCGGGTCGGTGAAATAGAACCCCTTGTTGGGCGTGTCGAGACACAGGTCGTTGGGGCCCCGCAGCGCCTTCCCCTCGCATTCGGTGGATGCAGGGTCGAGGAGCTTGCCTTCGGCGTCGAGCCGCAGAATCGCGTGCCGGCTGGCATCGCAGACCAGATGCGTGCCGTCAGCCAGAATTTTGTGCCCGTTGGGCGCACCAGTGACGGCCCAGACCCTGTTCTTGCCGTCGAGCGTGAACTGGGTGATCGAATCCTTCCACGAGATGTAACCTCGCCCTTCGTGGTCGAAGACGACCCCTTCGCAGTAGTTGGCGACCTGAAACAGTTCGGTCGGTTTGACTTTGTCGGCAGCGGGTAATTCGGCCGAGCGCGCCGGCGACGACGCCACGAACGCGATCAACAGAACCGAACCCGCCGGAATTTGCAGCAGAACGCGCGGCAACATGGTGTGTCTCCTGAGTGGTTCGTGAACAAACCTCCCGCCAAGGCTCGCGATTCTACCGCGATGGGCGCTTTGGCCGCTACGCTCCCGAAATGGCGTTCGGGCGACCGGGCGTCGCGCGTTGCCTTGTGCTGCGACGCAGGCAACAATACTGACGTCGCGTCCCGTGAGTGAACCGTAGGGGGTTTTCAGGAGCCTGCTCGCTGATGCCGAGTTCACGCTGGATCGCCCGAAACGCCATCCCTAGCCTGGGTCTCATGTCGGTTCTCGCCCTGATGGGCTGCCAGGAGGCCGATGACGTCGCACCACTCACGTCAGTTCCGTCGGTGAAGGCGTCGCAGGCCGACATTTCGCAGGAGGAAAGTGACATGCCGGCATTTGAGTCTGACGAGATGGCCGCAGCCGCCCCCGCCTACAATCCGCTCTCGCCCGAAGAAGAATGGGTCATTCTGCGAAAGGGAACCGAGCGGGCCTTCACCGGCGAATACACCGATCTGAAGGAACCCGGCACCTACGTCTGCCGGCGGTGCAATGCGCCGTTGTATCGTTCAGACGACAAGTTCTCGAGCCATTGCGGGTGGCCCAGCTTCGACGATGAAATCGCGGGTTCCGTCCGCCGCGTTCCCGATCGCGACGGGTCGCGCACCGAAATTCTCTGCGAAAACTGCGGCGGGCACCTGGGGCACGTCTTCATGGGCGAGCGGTTCACCTCGAAGAACACGCGCCACTGCGTCAATTCGCTTTCGATGAAGTTCTACCCCAAAGCTGCGGAACTGCCGCCGGTGGTCAAGAAGCCGGCGAGCAAATAGAAAGGGACGCAACCAACTGCGTCCGCCTCTGATTCTTCGCGCCGCTTTGTAGCGCGTTTCTTCGCGCGGAACCGATCGCGCAGCCAACGGGGTCTTTCTAAGTTGCCCGGGCCGGCGATTTGCTGACGCCCGTGCCCCGGCAGGCCGGGCAGGTCACTTTCGAGCTCACGCGGCTGTCGCGCGACAAGACCGTGAACGAGCGGTAGCCACGGCATTCAGGGCATTGCCGCGACGAGGCGGCGTCGACGGCGGCAGAGCGAAGTTGTTGCGTCATGGAAGGGACTCGTATGTTTCGGAACCGGTTTTCCCGACACGGTGGACGAGCGCTGTCCTCCCTGGCCTCTTGCAAGGCGACTTCAGCAGGCTGCCATTCTGGAGATCACGGCAAGGCGCCGTCAAGCGCGGCAACATGCCGCACCGCATTTTCCACGAATCACCGGACTGGAATATCCGGCGCAATCGCCCGTGACGGAACCAGCCGGTTCGCTGATGCGCTCATTCCGCGAAAAAATACCGCGTCAAATGAAAGAACACGGGTGCGGCAAAGCAGAGCGAGTCGAGGCGGTCAAGCACGCCGCCGTGCCCCGCGATGGCAGTTCCCCAGTCTTTCACCCCGCGATCTCGTTTGATGGCCGACATCACCAGGCCTCCTCCGAACCCCATCAGGGCGATGGCCAGCGACATTCCGGCGGCCTGCCACGGGCTGAACGGGGTGACGGGCGACAGCGCGGCGCCGATAGCCACCGTCGCGGCGACTCCACCGACGAGCCCTTCCCAGGTTTTGTTGGGGCTGACCGTGGGTGCGACCCGATGGCGCCCCAGAGTTTTTCCAAACACAAACTGCAAAACGTCGCTCAGCTCGCAGATCAGTACGAAGTAGAACAAGAGCTTTGCGTTCTGGCCTTCAAAACCGGGTATCTGCAAGAGCGTGAAGATGGCCGGCACATAGCTGCAACAGTAGACGCAGACCATCAGGCCCCATTGGATCTTCGCGGTCCGCTCGAGGAAACGATCGGTATCGCCCGCGGCCGCCGCGCGAATGGGCAACAGCAGAAAGGCATAGACCGGTATCAGGATGGCAAACAGACCGTACCACCCGCTGGCCAACACGATGTACTGCAAGGGGGTCACGACGAAAAACGCCCAGAAGAGCGCCCGATGGTCGCCGTAGCGGGTGGGGGTCAACGTCAGAAATTCGCGAAGCGCCAGGAACGACGTGATACCGAACAGCACGATCGAACCGACGCCCCCGGTGGCGATCGCGAGCACGAACAGCGCCGTCATGATCCACCACGCGCGAATTCGGGCATTGAGGTTTGCGGCGGTGGCCCGGGCCGCGTCGGAAAGTGCGCGGCGTGAGGCGGCCCAGCCGATCAGCGATGCGACGACGAGCACTGTCACGACGCCGGCGCACAAAAGCAGCAATTGGCGGTCTCGCATTCCGGGGCGCTCTCGAGGTCACAGGTTCCGCAGATCGACAACAGCCTGCCGCGCCCGCTTCAGAAACACGTCGCGCGGCTCGTCGGCATTCAGTTGCAGCGGGGTTCCGAAAGTGGCGCTGGCGATCAGCGGCGCTGGCAGCAGTTCGCCCTTGGGAAGGATGCGATTCAGGTTGTCGAGCAGCACAGGGACAAGCTCCAGATCGGGCCTTTTGCGCGCCAGATGAAACAGCCCGGCCTTGAATTCGACGGGGTCGGGCCCGCTGAAGCGGCCTCCTTCGGGGAAAATAATCAGTGAATGGCGATCGCCGATCGCCTGCAGCATGTCTGCGATCGGGTTGTCGCGCGCGGTGGGCGCCTTGCGTTCGATGAGAACGGCCCGAAACACATGTTCGGCCAGGTACCGTCGCAGCCGGCCTGCCGACCAGTAGTCGCGGGCCGCGACGGGGCGGGTGACTTCGCGCACGGCCGGCGGCAATGCGGCCCATAAGGTCGGCCCGTCGAGATTGCTGGTGTGATTGGCGAAGTAGATCCGCTGCCGCGTGTCGGGGGCACAGCCCCGCCAATCTCCGCGGACCCCTGTCAGCAGACGCACGATCGCTGCCGTCACACGGGTAATCACTTCGACTCCAATTGACCGATGATTCTCAGGCTGCGCCGGGCGATCGTCACCACGCAGCCCAATAGGATCAGCCCCAGGGCCGCCGCAATCGGTGCTCCGCGGGCCGAATAAAACGCGCTCCAGACGCTGACAATCGCGCCCGCGGTCAGCACGGCCATACGGTGCGGCTTGGCCATCGGGCCGATAAAGAATTGCGCGGCGCCGATCGAAGCCCCGAGCGCCCGAACATACGCCGTGATGACCGCCAGCACCGCGGCGCACCAGCCGAGCGCAGAGAGCCAGGGCAGGGTGGGGTCTGAATATCCCGCCGCCGTCAGGAGAATCCCATCGGAAAAACGGTCGGGCAGCTCGTTGTACAGCTCGCCCGACTTGGTGCGATAGCCTCCTTCGATGGCGATCATGCCGTCGAACAGGTTGCACAAGAGCCGCAGTTGAATTCCGATGATGGCGGCGATGAACAGCAGGGCGCGGCCCTGCGGCGAATCGACGAATCGTGCCGCCACAAAGGCGCCGCCGGCGCCAGCGGCAAATGTGACGCTCAGCAACGAAATGGCCTTGGGCCGCAACCCCCATCGCGCCAACCAGCGTGCGGCAGCCCGCGCCCAACGGCTCTCTCGCGCCGCCATGGGCCGTCTCGTCAGGTCTGTGCGCATGCGACACCCCTGCCGCCTGAGGCGCGACAACTCGGCCGATATCACACGCCAAAGGTACGAAATCGGCCGGTCTGTGGCGAGGCCAGCGGCGGAGGAGCCTCTCGCAGCGATCGGTTCCGTCCGCTTCCGGCAGCGGCGCTCCGAATGGCTTTTCAGCGTCTGGCTCGGCGCCCCGGCCGGCGATACGATGGTGGGGATGCACTATGTTCCCGAGTCGTCCCGTGCGTACCTCGAAGGCGCCCCGGTCAGCGCCCACGCAGACGACGTGGAACGGCCCAGCTATCACTACGCGGCCGCGCCCGTTTACCTGCTGACGGCGGTCGTCGGCTTGTTGCTGTTGGCCGACTTCGTTCTGGGCACAGCCGGCGACCCTGCGTGGCTGTCGTGGCGCACGATCTACGGCTTTCGCCTTGCCCTTTGTGCCGCCGTGTTGGGGGGCGCCCGGATTCTGTATCAGAGCCTCGAAGGTCTGCTCGCAGGCCGCATCGGCGCTGACCTGGCTTTGACCATCGCCTGCCTGGCGGCAATTCTGCTGGGGGAACATACGGTCGCGGCCCTGGTCGTGTTTATCGCGCTGTGCGGCGAGAGCCTGGAAGGGTACACGGTCGATCGCGCGACGCGGGCGGTGCGCGGCGTGTTTCACCTGTGCCCGCGGCTGGCCCACGTGCTGCGCGATGGCCGCGAATGCGACGTACCCGTTGCCGAACTGTCGACGGGCGACACCGTCGTCGTGCGGCCGGGCGAGCGAATTCCGGTTGACGGGCGCGTGGCCGCGGGCAACTCGGCCGTTGACCAAAGCGCACTGACGGGTGAAAGTCTGCCTGTCGACAGAACGGTTGGCGACGAAGTTTTCGCCGGAACCTTGAACCAGTTCGGGGCTCTGGAAGTCGCTGTCGCGCGCGTCGGCGAAGCGACGGCGGTCGGGCAGATTGCCGGCATGGTCGCCCAGGCGATCGCGCGCAAGGCGCCGCTCGAGCGAACCGCCGACCGGCTCGCCCGCTACTTTCTGCCTCTGGTGCTGCTGGTTTCGGGTGCGACGCTCATTGGCTGGCGGCTCTACGCGGGAGTCTGGAGCGCGGGCTGGATGCCGGCCCTGACGGTGCTGGTGACCGCCTGCCCCTGCGCCCTCGTCCTCGCGACCCCCAGCGCCGTGATGGCGGCCCTGGCGTGGCTGGCCAAGAGCGGCGTGGTGATCAAGGGCTCGATCGCGCTCGAACGATTGGCAAAAATCGATTCGTTCGCCTTCGACAAAACGGGTACCTTGACGGCCGGCACGCCGCGCCTGGGCAGCGTGTTGTGTGCCGCCGGTCTCGACGAGACCGAATTGCTGCGACTGGCCGCGGCGGCTGAAAAACGCAGCGAGCACGTGCTGGCGCGCGTCGTCGTCGCGGCCGCCGAGGCGCGGAATGTCGTCGTTCCAGCGGCGACCGATTTCGTTGCCCTCGCCGGGTTGGGAATGACGGCCCGGGTTCCCGTACACGTCGTCCCCCCGGCGGCCCGCTTGGGGCTTTCTGAAGATTCGCCGGCGCAATTGACGATTCTGGTGGGCAATCGCCGCCTGCTCGCAGAGCACGGCCTCGAAATCGGGGCCGACTGGAACGCCCGGTTCGAAGAGCTTGATCGGCGGGGCGAAACGTGCCTGCTCGTCGGCGTGCAGGCTGCGCCGAGCGCACGAGGAGAATCTTTTGGGCGAGATTCTGGCAGCCCATTGAAAGACATCCCTCTCCCCCGGGGAGCATTTGAATCGGCACAACTCACGAACTCGGGGAGAGAAGCGATTTCTGCTCCCTTCCCCCCTCGCGGGGGAAGGGCCG
>JBQTIL010000111.1:0-2279 GCA_052388175.1 Planctomycetaceae bacterium
GCCGGGATGACGCTGGAAAGCACCCCCGCCCCCGACCCCTCCCCCGTCGAGGGGGAGGGGAGAGGAAGATGAGTCGCTGGCACCCAGATAAGGTCCCAGCGCTACACCCGCGCGGCGTGCCGCCGGCCGCGGTCCTACCGCAGGTTCAGCGGATCGACGTCGACCGTGAATTCGATGTGCGTCGTCGGCTTGAACTCGCGCGTTACAATCGACCAGAGCTGCCGGATGGAGTCGATTTCGGATGCGGCAAGCTGAAAGTGGTAGCGAAAATTCCCTTTGAGGCGCGCCACAGGGGCCGGGGCCGGCCCCAGCACGCCCACCGGAACCGAGCGCTTTGTGATCGCATCGCGGCAGGCCGACGCCAATCTCTCGGCGTCGCCCCTGGTCGCGGCTTCGTCGGGGCCGCGCAGAATGACGCGCGCGAGGTGCGAAAAGGGGGGGCTTTGCAGTTTCCGGCGATGTTCCAACTCGGCCCGCGCGAAGCCGATGTAGTCGTGGCGCGAGGCGAAAATGATTGCGGGCTCGGCGGGGCAGGCCGTTTGCACGAAGACTCGGCCGCCGCGATCGCTGCGGCCGGTTCGTCCCGCTACCTGCGCGATCAATTGAAATGTGCGCTCGGCCGCGCGCAAGTCGGGCTGGTGCAGCATCGTGTCGGCATCGACGACTCCCACCAGTGTGACGTTTGGAAAGTCGAGCCCTTTTGAGATCATCTGCGTTCCCAGCAGAATTCGCACCTCGCCGCGGCGAAACGCCTCGAGCGCCCGGTCGTGGCTGCCGGGCTTTTTCATCGAGTCGCTGTCCATGCGCAGCGACGCATACCTGGGGAATCGAGCGCGAACCTCCTGCTCGAGCCGCTGCGTCCCGACACCCAGGTAGCGGATTCCAAGATGCGCGCAGGCCGGGCACACTTTGGGGGGCTCGGCCGAAAAGTCGCACGAATGGCAGATCACCTGCCGCCGCTCTTTGTGCCAGGTGAGCGACACGTCGCAGTTGGGGCATTTGACCGCGGCGCCGCACGCCCGGCACCAGAGCACGGGCGAGAACCCTCGCAGGTTGAGAAACAGAATCACCTGTCCGCCGGCCTGAAGCGCCGTCAGCATGGCGGTGTGCAGGGCCCGGCCGATCGCCGCGCCTGCGGTGCGGTGCGGGTCGTTGCGGATATCGACCACGACCACCGGCGGCATCGGCAGCCCGGCGACGCGCCGGGGAAGGTTCAGCAACGTGTCGTGTCCTGCGGCGGCCATTTGCCACGATTCGAGCGTCGGGGTGGCCGAACCCAGCACCAGGGGGATCTGTTCGAGCTCAGCGCGGCGGCGGGCCACCTCGCGGGCATGGTATCTCGGGGTCGTGTCCTGCTTGAACGACGTTTCATGCTCTTCGTCAATCACGATCAGACCCAGGTGCGGCGTGGGGGCGAACACGGCGCTGCGGGCCCCTACCACCACCTGCACGGCCCCCGCAGCGATCTGCTGCCAGTGGCGATGGCGCTCGGCATCGCTTAAGTGGCTGTGCAGAACGGCGATCTTGTCGAAACGGCTGCGAAACCGGCGAATCGTTTGCGGCGTCAGGCTGATTTCAGGAACGAGAACGATGGCCTGCCGACCGTATCCCACGATCTCTCGAATCGCGCGAATATAGACTTCGGTCTTTCCCGACCCTGTGACGCCGTGCAGCAAAAACGTTTCGTGCACCTGCTTCCGCAGGCCCTCGAGAATTTTCGAGAGGGCCAGCTCCTGGTCGGCGTTCAGCGTCAGGTCGGCGACCGGCACGACCGGTTCCGCCTCGGGCTCGCCCGCTTCCGTCCGCTCAACCGTCGCCCGGATGAGGCGCTTGCGGCGCAGTGTGTTGACGGGGCCTGCCCCGCATCGAGCCAGCCGGCAGAGCTGTGCGAGAGTCATCGGTGCTTGGGCAGTCGAAAGCGCCTGCAGCACCGCGGCCTGCTTGGCAGGAAGTTTTTGCGCAGACTGGCGGGCCAGCTCGTCGGCGTCGACCGAAAACAGCAGCACGTCGCGAGTGCCGGCCTGGTTTCTGACCCCGGCCGGAATTACCGTGTCAAGCACCTGGCCCCAGGCGCACAGGTAGCGGTCGGCGATCCACCGCGTCAGGGTGAGCATGTGGGGTGAGAGCAGCGGCCGGCGGTCGATCAGCGAATGCACGGCTTTCAATTTGCGGCTGACGCGATTTCCCTCAGTGGCCTGGTTCGCCGGCCGACCAACGCCGATGCAATACCCGACCGTCAACTGATCAGACCGGCCAAAAGGAACTTTGACCCGCTGACC
>JBQTIL010000112.1:0-8699 GCA_052388175.1 Planctomycetaceae bacterium
ACACGCATGTGAGAATTCACCAAAACCAAAAATCGTTTCTGAAGCGGCCGGCTCAGCAGTGGCAATGCAATCCTTTGCATCCCATCTCTATTACGCTATTTGCCAAAAACTGTAGATACCAATGCCCAGAGGGAGAGGGAACTGCTCGGCGGGCGAGTTATTCGAGGCCGCCTGCGAGCGTCCGGCGGTACAACACCACTTCGCTGAAGGTGCGCCCCTGTGCCCGGCGCTTGACCGTCAGCAAGACCGATTGCCGGTCATTTGCGGCCGCCAGCGCCGATTCAAACTCCTGCACCGTACTGACCGGCGTCCGGGCGACTTCTTCGATCAGGTCGTAGAGCTTCAATTCGCCGTCCATCGGGCTGTGGCGATCGACACGCAGCACCAAGAGGCCGCGCGTGGCCGGGTCGAACCCGAGCTGTTGGGCGATGTCGGGTTCAAGACGGTGCAGCGTCAGGCCCAATCCGTCGACGTGCGTCCCCATGCCGGGCTCCGAGGCCGGAGCTTCGGCCCGCTGGTCAAGCTCGTTTCGATCGCCAACCAGCACGTCAACGGTCAGGTGCCGGCCGGCCCGAAACAGCACCACTTTCGCCCGCCGGCCGACGGGGGTGAGGTTCACCAGATTGATGAGATGGTTCTCGTCCTGTACCTCCACCCCATCGAACGTCACAACGACGTCGTCGGTTTGCAGGTTGGCGCGGGAGGCGGGTGAATTCGGAAAGACTTCCAGCACGCGGGCGCCGCGAACCCGGTCGAGCTTCAGGCGCGAGGCGGTTTCGGCGTTGAATTCGGGATCAAGTTTGACGCCCAGATAGGCGCGTGTCACCTTGCCGTTTTCCAGCAACTGGTCGATCACCCAGCGGACGAGGTTGCTGGGGATGCTGAAGCCGATCCCTTCATTGCCGCCGCTGTTCGAAGCGATGGCCGTATTGATGCCGATGATCTGCCCCTGCATGTTGATCAGCGGCCCGCCACTGTTGCCGGGGTTGATCGCCGCGTCAGTCTGCAGGAAATCCTGGTTTTTCATGTCGCTGGTTTCGCCCAGCTTGAGCGAGCGCCGGCCCTTGGCGCTGATGATTCCCAGGGTGACCGACTGGCTGAGCCCGAAGGGGCTGCCCAGGGCCAGCACCATGTGCCCGATTTCGACCTTGTCGCTGTCGCCCCAGCGGGCTGCCTGCAAGTCGGTGGGCGCCACGCTCATGATGGCCACGTCGGTGTCGCGGTCAGTCCAGATGCGCAGCGGATGAATCACTCGGCCATCGTGCAGATGAATCGAGATGTTTTTTTCGGTGGGGGTATCCACCACGTGCCGGTTGCTGACGACGTAAAACCCTCGGGCTTTGGGGCTTTCAACGATGACGCCCGAGCCCGTTTCCTCGACCAGGCGTCCGCGGCCGGTGCGCCGCTCGCTTTGGATGTGCACGACGCTGTTGGTGGTGAGGCGGGCGATTTTCGCCAACAGCTCGCTGGCGTCGGAAAGCGGGGTGCGGCCGGCCTGCAGTTCTCCATAGGCGCGTTCGGCGGCTCCCGGCTGCGCCGCTTCGGCCTGAACGGGTGAATGCAGCAACCAGATTTCGCCGCGGGCGCCGAAATACACTCCGGCGGCGAATGCGCCCAGGCACAAGACCCCAACCGCTATGCGGGACATGGTTCCTCCTCCGTCGTCGGCACACACCCTCGACTCGTCTCGTGCGGGCGCAAGCTGCGACGTGGGGCGCTTTCGTCACTCCCGCTCGATATCGAGGTCTCGGATCGTCAAATCGCGATCGCTATGAGCGCCCTCGTATTCATAGACCGACTCCCAATCGGCGCCATCTTCAGGCCGCCCGCGCCCGTCCACTTCCTGTTTCTGGCGACAGGTAACGCAAACGGTCGCGTACGGCAAGGCTTTGAGCCGTTCGATCGGGATTTTCGCACAACACACCTCGCACGAGCCGTAGCGGCCCTTGCGAATCAATTTGATCGCTCGTTCAATCTGCTGCAGTTCGCCGCTCTCGAACGCCGCCAATTGGCTGTTCATTTCGACCTGGCTGCCGTCCATCGCCGCGTCAAACAGGTCGCCGGCGGCCGAGGGCGAGGCCCCCGCTGATTCGAGGTCATGCGCAAGCTGCATTCGTAATTCGTCGCGCTTGGCAATGAGGCTTTTGTGTAATCTTAGAAGTGCGTCTTTGCGGCTCATAACAGACTCTCCCCGGCGACCAGCGCCGTCGCAAATCAGGGGCTGATCGGAAATTCCCAACCGTCCTGCGGGCCAAAATGGTCAGCCAACTATAGCTTGCGAAACAAGATTCGCTGGCTGTGACGAGATGTTCGTTTGGCGAGTTTGTGGGGGGCTGAAAATAATACGCGCCGGGGGTCTTTGTCAGCCGATGCGAACGAGCAGCCGACGATGACCGTGCGGAGTCAGCTATTCGACGCAAGTTGTTTTCTGGTTTCTCTTTTCGCCGCCTGATCGACTTCTATTCGCAGGCCCGACAACCCCCTTTTTGATCTCTTGACTGGCGCACTCGACACCGCAACTTCCGCAAACTCGTTGACTTCGCCTGTACTTCACGCATCTGGGATGACCCGCGCCGTCGCTAGAATCGGACATTCTTCGATAATCGTCATTTCCTTTGCTCCGCCTTTTATGGAAGTTCGGCAAGGGCCCGAAACGGCCAACTTTCCTGAGGACCGTGACACATGACCATCGAGTTGTCGCAACTTTTGCAATCAACCGATCCGGCGATTTACGAGGTCCGGACGACAGCCTCAGGCCCCGTCGGAAGCCTGCCGCTCTCTGCGGATCTACTTCGCGACAGCCCCAGCGGAGACATTTTCGGCCTGACCCAGAATGCGGGAATGGGGTGGGCCCCCCAACAGCTTCTGCGAAAACAGTTTCTGATTTTGAGCACTCAGGGGGGCGTTCGCCGGGAAGACGGCCGCCCGATCGCTTTGGGCTACCATACCGGGCATTGGGAGGTGGGGCTTTTGGTGCGGGAGGCCGCGGAACAGCTCGACAGGCTCGAGCGGCTCCCCTTTGCCGCCTTCGTGAGCGACCCGTGCGACGGACGCACCCAGGGGACCGCCGGCATGATGGACAGTCTCCCCTACCGCAATGACGCGGCCATCGTTTTCGGTCGGCTGATCCGCTCGCTCCCGCAGCGGAAAGGCCTCATCGGCGTCGCCACCTGCGACAAGGGTTTGCCGGCGATGATGATCGCACTGGCGGCCCACCGAAACCTGCCGAGCGTTCTGGTTCCGGGGGGAGTGACGCTGCCCCCCACCGAAGGCGAAGACGCCGGCAAGGTGCAGTCGATTGGGGCCCGCTTTGCGCACGGCGAGATCACGCTGGAAGACGCCGCCCTGGCGGGGTGCCATGCGTGCGCCACTCCCGGGGGCGGCTGCCAGTTTCTCGGTACGGCAGCGACCTCGCAAGTCGTTGCAGAAGCTTTGGGAATGGCGCTGACGCACACGGCGCTGGCCCCTTCCGGGCAGCCGATCTGGCTCGACGCCGCCCGCCGCTCAGCGAGCGCCGTCGTCGCGCTCGAAGAAGCGGGCATCACCATGGGCGACATTTTGACACCTGCCGCGATCCACAACGCGCTCGTCGTACACGCCGCCTGCGGAGGCTCGACCAATCTGCTATTGCACCTGCCCGCCGTCGCATTTGCGGCGGGGTTGGCCCGCCCGGTGGCGGCCGACTGGAGCCGGGTGAATCGACAGGCGCCGCGAATCGTCGACGTGCTACCGAACGGCCCCGTGGGGCACCCGACGGTGCGGTTCTTTTTGGCGGGGGGCGTGCCCGAGCTGATGTTGCATCTGAAACGACTGGGGCTGCTCGAACTCGATGCGCTGACGGTCACCGGGCGGACGCTGGGCGAGAACCTGGAATGGTGGGAACACTCGGAACGCCGCCGCAGGCTGCGGGCCCTGCTGTTCGAACGCGACGGAATCAACCCGGACGACGTCATCATGTCGCCCGAAACGGCCCGCGCGCGCGGGCTGACCAGCACCGTGACGTTTCCCACGGGCAACCTCGCGCCGGAAGGATCGGTCATCAAGAGCACGGCGATCGACCCGTCGGTGGTGGATGCCGACGGTGTGTATCGCAAAACAGGCCCTGCCCGCGTCTTTACGACCGAGCGGGCCGCGATTGCCGCCATCAAGGGGCAGACCGGGGCCAAACCGATTCAGCCGGGGGACGTGATCGTATTGATTTGCCGGGGGCCTGCGGGGAGCGGCATGGAGGAGATTTATCAGATCACCTCGGCCCTGCGCTACCTGAAATTCGGGAAGCAGGTCGCGGTGATTACTGATGCCCGATTTTCGGGCGTTTCGACGGGCGCCTGCATCGGGCACGTGGGCCCCGAGGCGCTCGCCGGCGGCCCGATTGGAAAAGTGCGCGACGGAGATCTCATTCGCATCGTCGTCGATCGAAATCAGTTGACGGGCAGCATCGACTTTGTGGGCTCGCCAGCAGAACCGCTGACTTCTGAACAAGCCGCCCGGGTGCTGGCGGCCCGCAAACCGGCGGTCGATCTCCAGCCCGACCCTGACCTGCCTTCCGACACGCGGCTGTGGGCCCTGTTGCAGCAAGTCAGCGGCGGAACCTGGGAGGGCTGCGTTTACGACGTCGATCGCATCGAAACCGTCGTTCGCGCGGGGCTCGAAGCGATAGAGAGCGCGCGGGCTCGCGCTGAATAGCGGTAGCGCGCAGCGGTAGGGTGCGCCGAGCGACGCGAGTCGCACCGCGCGCAGAAAGTCGGCCAGAACGGTGCGTCGGCGCTCCGCTGGACGCACCCTACATCGACTACATCGACTGCGCAACTGTGAGCTCGCGTCAGCCGGCCCAGTCGAGCGATCGGCGGACGGCCTGTCGCCATCGGGCGATGCGCTGTTCCCGCTCGGCTTCGTGCATCTGCGACCGAAACTCGCGCTCGAGGTTCCAGTGCCGGGCGATTTCTTCGCGATCTGACCAGAACCCTGCCGCCAAGCCCGCCAGATACGCGGCCCCCAGGGCCGTGGTTTCGGCGACGTGGGGCCGCTGGACGGCGACACCCAGCAGGTCGGCCTGAAATTGCATCAACAGGTCGTTCTTTGACGCGCCGCCGTCGACTTTCAGTTGTTGCAATTGCAATTGAGAATCGCGCTGCATGGCGTCGAGGACGTCTCGAGTCTGAAACGCGATCGACTCGAGCGCGGCACGGGCGATGTGCGCGCGGGTCGTGCCGCGGGTGAGCCCGACGATTGTGCCCCGCGCATGAGGGTTCCAATGGGGCGCCCCCAGACCGACGAACGCCGGCACGAAATAGACGCCGTCGGAATCAGGGACGGTGAGGGCCAACTGCTCCACCTCGGAAGAGTTGCCGATCAGCCCCAGGCCGTCGCGCAGCCATTGCACGACGGCCCCGGCGACAAACACCGAACCTTCGAGGCAAAAGGTCGTCTGGCCGTCGATCGTCCACCCCACCGTCGTCAAGAGGCCATTTTGGGAGGCGACGGGCGATGGCCCGGTGTTCAACAGCAGAAAACAGCCGGTGCCATAGGTGTTCTTCGCACTGCCTGCCTCAAAGCAGGCCTGGCCGAACGTCGCGGCCTGCTGGTCGCCGGCGACGCCCAGGAGAGGCACGCGAACGCCGAAGAGGTCGGGGTCGGTTTCTCCGAAAGAACCGCTCGAGGGGCGAACCTCGGGAAGGATCGCCCGCGGGATGCTCAACAGCCGCAGCAGCTCGTCGTCCCAGGCGAGAGTGTGGATGTTGAACAGCAACGTGCGACTGGCATTGCTGACGTCGGTCGCGTGGACCTGGCCCCCGGTGAGCCGCCACAGGAGAAACGTGTCGACGGTGCCAAACAGCACCTCGCCGCGCTCGGCCCGCCCCCTGAGGCCCGAGACATTGTCGAGCAGGTATTTGATCTTTGTTCCGGAAAAATACGGGTCGAGCACCAGCCCGGTCTTTTGGCGGATCAGCGGTTCGGCACCGTCAGCGCGTAATTTGTCGCAAATGTCGGCGGTAATGCGGCTTTGCCAGACGATGGCGTTGGCAACCGGACGGCCGGTGTCGCGTTCCCAGAGGATGGTTGTTTCGCGCTGGTTGGTGATGCCGATGGCCGCGAGATCGCCGGCGGAAAGCTTTGCGGCCGCGAGGGCATCGAGCGCGCAACGCCGCTGCGATTGCCAGATCGCCTCGGGATCGTGCTCGACGTGCCCGGGCAGCGGATAAATCTGCGGAAATTCGCGCTGCGAAAGGCCGAGCTCACGGCCGGAATGGTCAAAGACGATCGCCCGGCTGGAAGTCGTTCCCTGGTCGAGTGCGAGAATCGCGCGCGGCATGACGGGTATCGTGTCGCCTGCCGCGTCGTGCTGCAAGTCGCCGCCAAGGTAGGTTTACGGTTCCACCAGAATTTCTTCCCGGCGCGCTAGCGAGCAGGACGCTTGACAACACTGCGGGAGAGCTTTTCCGGCCTGAAGATCAGCCAGAGAAGTAGCCCAGGAAGATGCAGGATCAACACGAAAAGTGCAACGGGCCATCCGCGCATGCCGCGATCTTCCGCATCAACCATTGCCCACAGCGCGGCAATGATCGTGACGACCATCGCGGCAACCGCGCCCAGGACCATTAAGAATCCGACGATAAATTCACCCATGCACAGAATATACCATAGTGACCGGGGGCTGATACTGATTTACGGCACGCGCAGGGTTGAGCGCCAGCGAAAGCACAGCCCCGCGGCGAACGCAGGCGTCACTGAATGTCTATCGAACAAATGGTGGTGCTCGTGGCAATACGGCTACATCGGGCCCAATTCTTGAAAAACAGCCCGCTTGATCGTATGGCGCAACGGGCCTAGAATCGGCTTGCCCGAAGGCCGCGTGTCTGTTGATCGCGGCGCCTTATCCAAAGCCCGGGATTTTTCTTCTGATCTCTTATCGGAGCGACCTCAATTGGCCGCGGACCAACGCGATTTTGATGACTTTCTCGAGAAGTTTCGCAAACATCGCGATCTGATGACCGAAGAATTGCACAAGGTCATCATCGGTCAGGATGGGGTCATCGAGCAGATTCTGGCCGCCATCTTTACGGGGGGCCATTGCCTGCTGGTGGGGGTACCGGGGCTCGCGAAGACGCTGCTCGTCTCGACCATCGCCCGCATTCTCGACGTGAAATTCAAGCGGATTCAGTTTACGCCCGACCTGATGCCCTCGGACATCACGGGCACCACCGTGCTCGACGAGACCGAATCGGGGCAGCGCAATTTCCGGTTTGTCGAAGGCCCGGTGTTCACCAATGTGCTGTTGGCCGACGAGATCAACCGCACCCCTCCCAAGACGCAGGCGGCACTGTTGCAGTCGATGCAGGAGCGCGAGGTGACCATCGGGCAGACGACGTATCCGCTGCCCGACCCGTTTTTCGTGATCGCCACCCAGAACCCGATCGAACAGGAAGGGACGTACCCTCTGCCCGAAGCCCAGCTCGACCGCTTCATGTTCAACATCAAGGTCGACTACCCCGCCCTGGATGAAGAAGAGCGGATTCTCGCCAGCACCAGCAGCATGGAGCGGCCCGAGGTTCGTAAGGTTCTTTCGGCCAAAGCCATTCAGTTTCTGCAAAAGCAGATCAACCTGGTGCAGGCGGCGCCGCTCACAATCAACTACGTGGCGCGGCTGGTGCGGGCCACGCGGCCTGCCGACCCCACGGCCCCGAAGTTCGTCAGGGAGTTGATTGATTGGGGGGCCGGGCCGCGGGCCGGGCAGTACCTGATCGCAGGCGGTAAGGCGACCGCGGCGATGGACGGTCGCCCCAGCGTCTCGATCAACGACATCAGGCGGGTGGCGGTTCCGGTGCTGCGGCACCGCATCTCGACCAATTTTCAGGCACAGGCCGAGGGGCTCAAGCCCGAAGACATCATCGATCGGTTGATTGCCGAGGTCCCCGAGCCGGCCGTGCCCAAGTACGCCTGAGAGGGGTCGCAGCAGGCGCTTTCGTCGTGAGAATGTGCTTCCTTATTGGCCGGGCGTTGACACCGCCAGCGTAAACCCAGCGCGGCTTGCTGACGCATTGAACCCGGCGAGCGGCGGGGTTTATCGCCGCCGTGTGCTGACGGGGCGACGAGAGAGCCGTCGATTCCTAGTGGTGGCCGCCGTGGTCGTGGGCCTGGTCATGCGATTCGGCGATCAGAATCGGCTGCTCGAACGGCGCGCAACAGGCGACGGCGCCCGAGAGTTGCACGGCGCCGGCTAAGAACATCAGGCACACGAGGCCCGAGACGTAGACCGTTTTTTCGACGAAGTTGCTGATCTGCAGGCCGAAGAAATCGGCCGGGGCGCCGGCCGGCGAGACGCTGCCCCAGATCAGCACAGTGACGGCTGCGATCAGTGCGAGGCCGATCCAGCCCCCCTTCGCGAGGGTCTCACGAAGCCGGACCCAATTGACGGCCAGCAGCCAGAACGCGATCCAGGCGATCAACGGCGACCAGGGGACGATGACCGCCAGGAGCGCGGTGAACAATTCCCACAGCGAAAGTGCCGCCTGCAAGAGCGCGTCGAATAGTTGAGACATTACTCCACCGAATCATGCACCCAGACTATGGAACTGCACTTTCTGACTTTGCGTGATCGTGCCAAGCCCTGAAATTGGTCTCTACATGAAAGTGGCCCTTCGGGCACACTGGTGTTATCTGAAGACATCAGTTGCGCGCCGGAGAGCCACGGATGGCAT
>JBQTIL010000113.1:0-3364 GCA_052388175.1 Planctomycetaceae bacterium
GCTCTGCTCAGCGACGACGACCGCCTTGCCGAGCACATCCGCGACCGCCCGGGACGAGCCACCCGGAGACGTTCTCAGCCCGCAGCAGCCCGTCGATAACCCTCAAAGCCGGTTATGGACCCCGCCGGTGCCGGCCAACTCCTCTTGCCTAAATCAGGCCGTTTTGACAGATTACGCCCGCGATGGTGAACCGGAATGGCCCCGTCCCGTCGTTCTCAATCGGCACTCGATCCAGGGGGCCCGCACACTCAGTCCAAGGAAGGGGAGTCATGCTTCACACACACGCCGTCACGCGGTCCGCCCGACGTCTGCTGATCGGGCTGGCATGCCTGGCCGCCACCGCCGCCTATGCGCAGGCCCAGACTGACGATTTCAGTTCCACCCGCATCCGCCGGCCCGACCCGCCCAATCTGAGTGAGGCGACCGCGATTCTCGAGGCCGCCGTGCGGTCTCTGTACGCCACCATCGAGCCGAGTTCCAATAACACTTCTCCCAACGAACTTTTGGCCTACGCCGACCTGCGTTCGTTGCGGTTGTATTCCGGCGCCCTCGAAGTGGCCGGCTGGGCCCTGGAACAGTCCGCCGACGATTACAACCGCTACGACCGTTCGGGCGCGTATCGTGCCGGACGCGGACGTGTCAACGACACCAATGCGCTTCTGGCGCTCGAGCGCTTCCGGGCCTGCCGCGAAACGGTGCGCACGCTGTTGCAGCGCGTCCGCACGACGGCCGTGCTGGCCGAACATCAGATCAGCTTCTGCGACATTCAAGTGGGCAGGCAGTGGCGCCAGGAGGTGCTGCCGGCGCTGCGCGAAACGATCGCCGCGACCGACCCGGTGTTTGAAGAAGAAGTGGTGTACCAGCGGTATGGCGTGCCGGGCCAGACGGCGACCATCATTCAAGCCGGCGGCACAGGCATTCCCGAAGAAGCCGTGGAAGTGGGGCGCTACCCGACCTATCAGCCCTACGAAGGCCAGGGTCGCGGCCGGGGCCGGTATTTCGAAATTCGGGCGTTCGGCGGCGCGGTGCGCGTCGTCGCGATTCGCTTCAAGAGCCACGAGAACGCTTTCGGTCTCGTGGGCACTTCGACGACCCGCGAGATCACGATCAATCAGACCGTGCAGCCGGGCGAGCCTCTGTTTATCCCCTGCAATCGCCAGCGCTGGGTCGACGTGAGCGAGCTGGAGATTGAGTGGGAGCCCGCCCAGCGCGGCCGCAAGGTGTACGGCCTGATCGAATTGGCGGAATCGACGGGCGACGAGCGCAATTGATGGCGCGGCCGCCGGCCCTCGCTGCTTGCGACAGACACACACAGGCCCTGCTTGCCGATTCGGCGAGCGGGGCCTGTGCTGCTTTTCGCCGGGCGTTCTGGTTGAACTGCCCGTTGAAAAACGGAAAGCAACGCTCCCTCCGCCATTGGGCAGTCGTATCGACACATCCCACCGACCCGCGGCAAACGTTTTCCCCCCCCCCCCTCGCGGGGGGAGGGTTGGGGTGGGGGGGGCGCGAGCCCCAGGCGCGCCGGGAGCCGACTCGTGCCAATCGTTGCGACCCCGCCGCGAGGGCCGTATTGTCACACTGCCTGAAGGCTTCGAACGCAACGCATTTTCCGGTAACCGTTCACAGCCCGGGGGCTGGCTCAATTCTCCCGCGTCGTCTTGAGCGATTTCCATGGCAGCCAGAGACACCATCAACCGAACTCCGGGAAATTTGTGCCTGTCCCCCGGCGTTGGGGCGTGAACGGTTACCCTTTCCCGTTTTCCCAGCCAGACACTCCAAACTCGCCGCCGTGCTCTCCTGGGCGACCGCCTATCTGATCTTTGAATGGGGCCTGCGGCTGGTCATGCTGCTCTATGTGCCCCAGCGCCGGCCGCCGGCCGCGGCCCGCACCTGGCTCTTGCTGATCTTCATTCAGCCGGTCGTCGGCGTGTTGTTGTACGCGGCGTTCGGCCGGCCGCACCTGTCGCGCCGCCGCCGCGAATTGCAGGATTTGGTGATGCAGGTTCTGCGCGATCGCAGCCGCCGGCATTTTGCCCCCTATGCGGCCCGCCCCGAGCTGCCGCCGCAGTTTCGTCAGGCGGTCACTCTCGCGACAAACCTCGGCGATTTTCCGATTGCCCGCGGCAATTCACTCGAGCTCTTGACCGACTACGATCGCGCCCTCGAACGGCTCGTCGCCGACATCGACGCCGCGCGGCACCACGTGCACCTTTTGTATTACATCTTCGCCGACGACCGCACGGGCCGGAGCGTGGCGGCCGCTCTTGAGCGGGCGCGGGCGCGCGGCGTCGAATGCACCGTGCTGATGGACAGCCTGGGGTCGAAGGGGGCCCGCCGGGCGCTCGCTCCTGATTTGCGCCGCCTGGGAATCGAAGTCCGCGAGCTGTTGCCGTGGGGCCCGTTCAATCGCAAGGCGGCCCGCATCGACCTGCGCAACCATCGCAAGATCGCGGTGATCGACGGACGCGTGGCGCACGTCGGCTCGCAGAACATCGTCGACGCCGATTTCAAACCCGGGCTGATCTATGAAGAGACGGTCGTGCGGCTGACGGGCCCGGCCCTGGCCCAGTTACAGGCGGTCTTTCTGGCCGACCGGTTCTTCGAGGCCGAGTCGGGCGAAAAGGACGAAGCGTTCTTCCCCGAGCCGGAACAGACCGGCACGGCGCTCGTGCAGTCGCTTCCGAGCGGCCCGGGATTTCCGTACGCCAACACGCAGCGGCTGCTCGTGGCGCTTGTGCACGCGGCCCAGGAGCGGATCGTGTTCACCACCCCCTATTTCATTCCCGACGAGGCGCTGTTGCAGGCGCTGCAGACGGCCGTGCTGCGCGGCGTGCAGGTGCACCTGGTGATGCCCGAGCAGGCCGACCAGTTTCTGGTCTGTTTCGCGCAGCGTTCGTTCTTCGACGAGCTGCTGGAATCAGGCGTGAAGATTCATTTGTATGGCCGGCAGTTTCTGCACGCCAAGCACGCGAGCTTCGACGACGCGATCTGCCTGGTCGGCTCGAGCAATTTCGATATCCGCTCGTTTCAGTTGAACGCCGAGATCAGTTTGATCGTGTACGACCGCGAGTTCGTGCAGACGCTGCGGCAGGTGGAAGCGCAGCACATGGCGGCGGCGCGCGAGCTGACGGCGGCCGAGTGGCGCCGCCGACCGCTGACAACGCGGCTGGTTCAGAACACCGCCCGGCTGGTGGATTCGGTGTTGTGAGCTGGACGGATCTCAGATTTCAGATCTGCAATTTCAGTAACTCGTCAGCCAAAACCAGTTCGTCTTTATGAAATCGCTAAAGACGTGTATGACGGTCGTTGTTGATCATTGGCAGGGATGCCTTTTCGATGACGGCGCTCGCTGTTCCACTGGGAC
>JBQTIL010000114.1:0-43099 GCA_052388175.1 Planctomycetaceae bacterium
GCCGCTCTGCTCAGCGACGACGACCGCCTTGCCGAGCACATCCGCGACCGCCCGGGACGAGCCACCCGGAGACGTTCTCAGCCCGCAGCAGCCCGTCGATAACCCTCAAAGCCGGTTATGGACCCAATCGACACGAGTTTTTTCGCCGAAATCGACTGGTTCCGGCCCGACGGAAGCCCCGATCACCCCCTGTTCCGGATTGTGCAATCGTCCGTCACTGCCAGCCGGTTGTAACTGTCGGCCGGGTTGCGATAATTCGTCAACGGACATTTTTTGCGACAATCGTTTGAGGCACGCGCGCCGCCTGCCGCCAGTCGCCACTCCCGGGAGTCAGATGATGGGCGCTGCCCGCTTGAGCATCGACGGAAAAGTGTACGAATTTTCCACCTTTGTAGGCACCGAAGGCGAAATAGGAATCGACATCTCAGCCCTGCGAGCCCAATCGGGGGCGATCACGTTCGATCCCGGCCTGGGAAACACCGGCTTGTGCCGCAGCGCCATCACCTTTATTGATGGCGAGCGGGGCATTTTGCGGTACCGCGGCTACGCCATCGAAGACCTGGCCGAGAAGGCGGCGTTTTCGGAGGTCGCGTACCTGCTGATTTTCGGTGAGCTTCCCAATCGACAGCAGCTTGTCGACTGGCGGCGCAAGCTGACCTATCACAGCATGATCCACGAAGACATGAAAAAGTTCTTCGAGGGATTTCCGCCGACAGCACACCCCATGGCCATGCTGTCGGCCATGGTCTCGTCGCTGTCGACTTACTATCCCGACGAATCCAAATCCGACCCTGATCAGAACATGGTCAGGTTGCTGGCGAAGCTGAAGACCATCGCGGCCTACGCGTACAAGAAGTCGATCGGCCAGCCGATGATCTACCCCCGCAACGACCTGTCGTACTCGGCCAATTTTCTGCACATGATGTTTGCCGTTCCGGCCGAGGCGTACACCGTTCCCAAGGTCTGGGAAAACGCCCTCAACGCGCTGCTCATTCTGCATGCCGACCACGAGCAGAATTGCAGCACGTCGACGGTCAGGGTCGTGGGCAGCAGCCAGGCAAACCTGTTTGCCTCAATTTCGGCCGGTATCAGCGCCTTGTGGGGGCCGCTGCACGGCGGGGCGAACCAGGAAGTCATCGAGATGCTCGAGCGCATCCGCGACGACGGCAGCGACGTGCAGAAATACGTGGCGCTCGCCAAAGACAAGAAAAGCAGCTTCAGATTGATGGGCTTCGGCCACCGCGTTTACAAGAATTTCGACCCGCGGGCGAAAATCCTGCGGCAGAAGGCCGACGAAGTGCTCGGGATGCTGGGGATCGACGACCCGCTGTTGAGCATCGCCAAGCAGTTGGAAGAAGTGGCCTTGAGGGACGAGTACTTCATCGAGCGGAAGTTATACCCCAACGTCGATTTCTATTCCGGCATCATCTACCGGGCGATGGGGATTCCCACCAATATGTTTACGGTGATGTTCGCCCTCGGCCGGCTTCCGGGCTGGATCGCCCATTGGCGCGAACAGCGCGAAGAGTCGGGTGGGCGCATCAACCGTCCGCGGCAAATCTACACCGGGCCCACCGAACGCTCATTCGCGGGTATCGACAAGCGGGGCTAGCCGGCCGTTGAAAAAGCGATAACTGGCTCCCGGCTATTGCCGAGATCGCGAGAAAACGCACCTCGCGAGGGCGCCTGTCCAGGGTTTTCAACCTGACCTGCTGCGAAATTCGAGGGTTCGCTCCGGGCGCTCTCAGGCGACGACTTTCCGAAACCGTCTGACCGCCTCTTCAACGTTTTCGCGGCTGTTGAAGGCGCTCAGCCGGAAGTAACCTTCGCCGCTCGCGCCAAACCCGCTGCCGGGCGTGCCCACCAGGTGGGCCTGAGTCAGCAGCCGGTCGAAAAACGCCCAGCTCGTTTCATCGCCGGGGGTCTTGACCCACACGTAGGGCGCATTCACGCCGCCGTAAACGGTGATGCCGGCGGCTTGCAGCCCCTCGCGGATCAGCCGGGCGTTCTCGAGATAAAAGCGAATGATTTCGCCGACCTGCTGTCTTCCTTCCGGTGAATACACCGCCTCGGCAGCCCGCTGCACGGGGTACGATACGCCGTTGAACTTCGTCGAGTGGCGGCGGTTCCACAGGCCGTGCAGCGCGACGCGCTCGCCATCAGCCGCAACGCCGGTCACGGTCTTGGGCACCACGGTGAACGCGCACCTCACGCCGGTAAAGCCCGCCGTCTTGCTGAAGCTGCGGAATTCGATCGCCACGTCGCGGGCCCCCGGAAGCTCGTAAATCGAATGGGGTATCGCCGGATCGGTGATGTACGCCTCGTAGGCGGCGTCGAACAGAATGATTGCGTCGTTGGCACGGGCGTAATCGACCCAACGCTGCAACTGCTCGCGCATCGCCACCAAGCCCGTAGGATTGTTGGGGTAACAAAGATAGATCAGGTCGACCCGCTCGCGCGGCAGCTCGGGAACGAACCGATTTGCGGCCGTGGCGGGTATGTACGTGAGCCCCGCATAGCGCCCCTGGGCGTCGGCGGCCCCTGTTCGCCCTGCCATCACGTTGGTGTCGACATAGACTGGGTACACGGGGTCGACGATAGCTACTTTGTTCCCCGCGCCGAACACTTCCAGAATGTTCCCTGTGTCGCACTTCGAGCCGTCGGAAACGAACACCTCGTCGACGCCTACCTGGGCGCCCCGAGCGGCATAGTCGTTTTCGACTATGGCCTGGCGCAGGAAATCATAGCCCTGTTCGGGGCCGTAGCCTCGGAAGGAATGGCGATCTGCCATCTCGTCGACGGCCCGATGCCACGCGGCGACGATGGCGGCCGGCAGCGGTTCGGTCACGTCGCCGATTCCCAGGCGGATAATGCGCGCCTGTGGGTTCGCCTCGGCGAATCGCGACACACGGCGCCCGATTTCGGGGAACAAATACCCCGCTTTCAATTTTCTATAGTGGTCGTTGATCTGAGCCATTTGTTCCTACGACTTTTGTAAGAGGTTCAATGTGCGCCCCTTGCGCATCAAGATGATCGAGTCATTTCGAACAGGATTGAAGCAAAATCGTGCGGCGCATCAGTGTGCGAATTTGTGATTGCCCGGCTGAAAACCGAGTGAGGGAATTTTCCCGTGATGCCGAAAAACACGGGAAATTCCGCATCTTTCGTGCGGCGTCGAGCCCGAGCCGAGGCCCGTGTTGCGTGACCAGCAGCGAAAAGCCCTCGAGTGGCACGCGATTTGTCCATGTTTTTGACCCGTGTGGCAAGGGGGGCTCGGCGCTGGTGCTGTTGACCGTCGTGCGACCACCCCAGCGAGAAACACGTTCGAGGCACTGAAACAGAGAATAGTTCGAGACGGTTGTTCCCAACCCCTGATCCCACAACAGCCGTCTCGACTGTGGGTGCCTCGGTCTGACGCGATTAACGACTGCTTTGGACCCGCCGCAGCCGTTGTCACGTTCAGGCCGAGGCACCATTTTATTTGCTTGGGCACGCGGCTACAGGTAATCTTCGCGCACCGGGTGGAAGAAGTCGAGGGCCCGCACGCGTCCTTCGACCGCAACAACGCGATGCGGCACGCCCCCGGGAATGCGATACAAATCGCCCGGCCCCAGCACGCGGTCTTCGTCTCCGACGTAGAAGTGTGCCTGCCCCTCCAGAACCATTCCCATCTGCTCGTGAGGGTGCGAGTGGACTTCAACGATCGCCCCCGGCTGAAATTCGACCACGCTTACCATTGTCTGATCGCCGGCCATCGTGCGGATTTCCACCCCCGGGAAAATGGTGTGCCGCGAGCATTCGGATTGGCGGACGAAGTAAGCCGACATGAGTGCGTCTCCAGAGGCCCCCTCGGCAGCCTACCAAGGCGGCTGAAGGGGGCGCCGGGCGAGACCGGAAACGAAGGCGACTCCCGTCCAGAGGTGTGCAGAGGAGTCGCGCGGGAACGAAGCGCACCCCACAGGACTCGAACCCGTAACTCTTCGGTTCCGTAGGCCATTTGAGTGTAAAAGGCACCCGCCGCGCCAGCAAGAGGTTACGGCTACATTCGCGGGCGCCGGGCAGGGTCTTGCCGACCTGTTCGCCAACTGATGGCAGAACTAACGCTGAGCCGTTCGCTGTGATTGAGCCTGCGCGTGCCGCGTTGCCAGATGTGTCGCGGGCGCCGCCCGGAACTCACGCGATAATGTCGTGCACCACGCGGCCGTGCACGTCGGTCAGGCGGAAGTCGCGGCCGGAATACCGGAACGTCAGCCGCTCGTGATCGACGCCCAGAAGATGCAGGATTGTGGCATGCAGGTCGTGATAATGCACCTTGTCCTCGACGGCGGAAAAGCCGAACTCGTCGGTCTTGCCGTACACAATGCCGGGCTTAACGCCGCCCCCCGCGAGCCATACCGAGTAGCCTTCGGGATTGTGGTCGCGGCCGTCGACCCCCTGGGTGTAGGGCGTCCGGCCGAATTCGGCGCCCCAGAAAACCAGCGTATCGTCAAGCAGTCCGCGCGCTTTCAGATCGGTGAGCAGGCCAGAGATAGGTTGATCGACCGCCCGGGCAATTTTCTCATGGCCGCTGATCAGCTTCTCGTGCTGGTCCCAATGATAGCCTGTGGAAATCTGAATAAAGCGCACGCCCGCTTCGGCAAACCGCCGGGCCAGCAGGCATTGCCGGCCGAAGTCGTCGGTCTCGGGCGTTCCAATGCCATACAGTTCGTGCGTGGCGGCTGATTCCTGCGCGAGCTCGAGCACCGACGGGGCTACCGACTGCATGCGGAACCCCAGTTCGTACGATTGGATCATGCCCTCGATCTGGGCGTCGTGGGGGGCGCGCACCTGATGCTGGCGGTTCAACTCCTGAATCAGCTCCACTTGTCGTCGCTGCATCTGGGGTGAGAGCCTGCCATTCGATAGAAACGGAATCGCAGCGTCTTTGACAGGAACATCGGCGGTGCCGATCGCCGTTCCCTGAAACACGGCTGGAAGGAAGGCGCTCGAGTAATTCCGCACGCCGCCGTGAGCGCGAGGCGGGGCGATCGTGATGAAACCCGGCAGATCGTTGTTCTCAGTCCCCAGACCGTAGGTGATCCAGGATCCCAACGACGGGCGAACGAAATTCGCCGCGCCCGTATGCAACTGCAACGTGGCCTCGCCGTGTGCTCGGCCTTCGGTGTGCATGCTGTTGATCACGCACAAATCGTCGACGTGCCTGGCGACGTGGCTAAAAAGCTCCGATACCCAGCGTCCGCACTCGCCATGCTGCGAGAATTTCCAGGGTGACTCACGAACGCGCAGGACCGGAGTGTTTCGCTTGCGCGGGTCGTCGGGGCCTGAGTCTTTTATGAAGGGGGCCGGTTCGCCGGAGTATTTCACGAGATCAGGCTTGTAGTCCCACGTGTCAACCTGGCTTGGCCCGCCATGCATGAACATGAACATGACCCGTTTGGCCCGGGCTGGAAAGTGCGGCTTGCGGGCGGTCAGTTGCCGGACTTCATCAGTAGCCGCCTTCGCGGCAAGCCCCGCGAGAGCCAGATACCCGAAACCACAAGCGGCGCTTTTGAGCAGCGTGCGGCGAGGAATTTCATTCGATTGCGAAGCAGCCATGATGCGACCGTTCAATCGAGGTACAGATAGTTCGTCGAACAAAAAAGCGCTTGCGCCAGAAGCGCCCAGGCTCGCACCGTGGCTGCTGACTCTGGCGACAATTCGGCCGGCGATTCGCCAGTGCGAAGGGCCAGCGCCTCGCGGACTAATGCCAGCGACGGGCCGACCTCATTGGGTAATGGCGGACGCCCCAGGATGCGGTCATACAACCGCTCGAGCAAACCGTGTTCGTCGAGCACATCGCAGCCGGCAATCAGGTTCGCCGCCGTTTGTGTCGCAGCTTCGGCAACCAGAGGACTGTTCATCATGAACAGGGCCTGGGGCGCCACGTTCGTGCTGCTGCGCCGGCCGGTGACCGTCTGCGCATCGCCGAAATCGAATACCTGGAACACCGGGACCAGATCGTTGCGGACCACCGGGAGGTAGACCGTCCGCTGGAAACTGGGAATGATCTTGTTCGGCATCGTCCCGACCCCGGTCGCCTGAGGGCCCAGGTGGGCGACGACCGACGTGGCCGGCGACAGATCGAGTTGACCGCTGATCGACAGCAGGCCGTCGCGCAGCGCCTCAGCCGGCAGGCGCCGGCGGTTCATGTGCCACAGCCACCGGTTTTCGGGGTCGTGGGCCGCCGCACCCTCGTTGAATTGCGTGCTCATCTGATAGGTCCGGCTGAGCACCAGTCGCCGAATCAGCCGTTTCACTGACCAGCCGTCGTCGATGAACTGAAGCGCCAGATGATCGAGAAGATCCGGATGCGTCGGCCGGTCGCCGCGGGCGCCAAAGTCGTCGGTCGTGCCTACCAATCCGTTGCCGAATAAGTGCTGCCAGACTCGATTTACCGCGACCCGCGCGGTGAGCGGGTTTGCGCGGCTGGTCAGCCACGCGGCCAGATGCTCACGGCCGCTCGTGGCGGGGCCGATCTGCGGCGCATACGGCGAAGAGATCGAAATGAAGCCGCGGGGCACAGACTCGCCTCGATTGCGAAAATCGCCCCGAATACAAATTTCGATTGGTCCAGGCCGTTCCCGATCGTTTACCGACATCGCCAGCGGGGGCCGCCGCGGCGGGTTCTTCGTCAGCGCTGCCATGTCTTTGGCAATCCCGGCAATCCGTTCTTCGATCTGCTGCAATTCCGATCGCGCGTCAGAAGTTTCGCCGGTGACGGCTTGAACCGCAGGCTTTTCTTTTTCGTCCTTTTCGTCGCCGGCTGGCACATCCGGCAGCTTTTCGGCCTTTTTGAGGGCCTCTTGACGCGTCTTGAACTGTCTTTGTTCCATGCCGAGGTTGGCGACCTTCTGTTCGTGAGCCAGAAATGCATCGTATGCCGCCTGGCCGCCCGAGCCGAGTGGATGCAGGTTCCAACCGCTGATGTCTGCGCGGTGCATCAGGTTGCCACGAATCGTCTCGGTGCTTGCCAGAATCCCCGCCATGGCGTAGTAGTCGCGCGTGGGGATCGGGTCAAACTTATGGTCGTGACAGCGGGCACAACCCAGCGACAGTCCCAGAAAGGCCTTGCCGATCGTATCAAGTTGTTCGTCGATCACGTCGACAATCAGTTGTTCTTTGTCGGTCGCGAGCAGCAACTTCGGGCCGACCACCAGAAATCCGGTCGCCACGATGTTCTCATCGCGCTCTTCCTGTGAGCGGTACGGCAGCAGGTCACCGGCCAATTGTTCTGTGAGAAATCGGTCGAACGGCTTGTCGGCGTTGAAAGCGCCGATCACGTAATTGCGAAAGCGCCAGGCGTCGTAATAGGTGAAGTTTTCATCCGCGCCGTTCGAATCGGCATAGCGCGCCACATCGAGCCAGTGCCGGCCCCAGCAATGGCCATATTCGACGCGGCCCAGCAGTGCGTCGACGACTTTTGCAAACGCTTCAGGAGCCGAATCGGCGAGGAACGTTTCGATCTCACTGGGCGTTGGCGGGATGCCGATGAGGTCTATATAGACGCGGCGCAGCAGGGTCCGCTTGTCGGCGTCAACAGCCGGGGTCAGTCCCTGCGCGTCGAGGCCGGCAAGAATAAACCGATCGACGTCCGAGTGTGGCCAGCCTTCATTCTTGACTCGCGGCAGATCGGGCTTTCTCAATGGCTGAAACGACCAGTGGGCGCGTCCCGCGGCGGGATCCGGCCCCGTTGCCAGAGTCGGCGCTCCGTCGATTCGGGGATCGGGCGCGCCCATTCTGACCCATTGTTCCAGGATGGCGATTGCCGGCGCCGGAAGCTTGCCCTGCGGAGGCATCTCGAGCGCTGCATACCGGACGGCATCAATCAGCAGACTGTTGTCCGGATCGCCGGGGACGATCGCAGCTCCACTGTCGCCCCCCTTCATCCATCCGGCGCGGCTGTCCAAATACAGCCCACCCTTGAGAATCTTGGCCTCTGTGGAATGGCACTCGTAGCAGTGCTTGATCAGAAGCGGACGAACCTGCTTCTCGAAAAACTGCTGCTCAGCGACGGTGAGCGTCGGACTATCTTTCGCGAATCGTGCAGTATCGTCCGCAGCCGGGGCCGAGCGCGATAAAGCCGCCCAACAGGCGATTGCCGCAAACCAAACACGATTGCCGGTTCGAAGGCTCATCATGCTGAAGCCTCAGTCGCTGGGACGATTCGATTGGTCACGTCGCGGGCGCTCGGACAATACCCGGAATCTCACGCCGGTTATTCCAAGGGCCCCTAAAGATGGCGTTTCGAGTCTGGACTACCTCTTCAGGTCATTGTCCCCTTTTTAATACTACCGTACCGCAAATCACCTTGAGGTGAGCTGCCTGAAAAACTTCGCCGACCCCAGTCCCCATCACGGCAGCTTGCGGTCCGCCGCAAGGCGTCAGCCAACATAATGTGGCCCCGCCGCATCGCCTGTATGACACGGAAATGCACTGCTCGACAATTTTCGAAAGAAACCGGCACTTCCGTGTCATATACGGATTGTCCAGCGGTCACGTGACCACGAGGAGCCAGCGCTGTTGCAGACTATTCGTGCGACAGAATGACCGGGGCGCAGCACTATTCCATGCCTTCGCCTCTTGGTCGGTCGATTTCCGTCTCCCGACCGTGCCCGTCGACTGACGCATCGAGAGCGTCAAGATCTTGCTCGAATGCCAGAGCGGGTAGCCCACGACTGTCACCCGCGACAGCAGGTCGCCGGTGGCTCTGTCCGAAAGGAGAGAGTCAGACTCTCTGCCCCGGAATGCGGGCCGCCGGACGGCAACGGCCGCAAGAACCGCCGTGAAAATGCCTGTTCTCCGGGGGGCTGCAGAGACTTCAGGACGAAGCGCACCCCACAGGACTCGAACCTGTAACCTTCGGTTCCGTAGACCGATGCTCTATCCATTGAGCTAGGGGTGCCTGAGCCAACGAGTGTAGCAAATGGCCGCGCGGGGGCAAGGCGGGGGTCGCGCAATCGCACATTTGCCCCATCTCGAACGAAATCGCGCGAGAACTGACGAACAGCGAGTTGAAGAAATTGTGTTACGCCCGCAGTGCCTTCTGAACTTGCGCCGGCAGCTCAGCCACCGGCACCAGCGTCTGCTCGCCCGAACGGAGGTCTTTCAGTTGCCAGACGCCTGACCGCAATTCGTCTTCCCCGGCAATCACGGCAAACCGGAACCCCTTTCGGTCGGCGTATTTCAATTGTTTCCCCACCGGGCGGGGGTCAGAGTAGAGCTCGACCGAAACCCCCGCCGCACGCAGTGCGCGGGCGACTTGCTGATAGTCGCTCAGCCGCGATTCGACAAAGTACACCAGCAGCACGTCGGCCGGGGTCGAAACGACCGCCGCGGTATCTTCCGGTTCGAGCGCTGCCAGAAGCCGGTCGAGCCCCAGGCTGGCGCCGACACCCGGCAGTTTCTGGCTGGTGAACAGGCCGGCGAGATTGTCGTAACGTCCGCCGGAGCAAACGCTGCCGATGGTGGGGTCGTCGGTCAAATATGTCTCGTAGATCGTGCCGGTGTAATAGTCGAGGCCGCGGGCGGTCGAAACATCGAGGTGCACGCGATCCGGGGGAACGCCGGCAGCCGCTGCCGCCGCAAACAGTTCACGCAGCCTCGCGACCCCCTCTTCGCCCGGGGCCGACCCGGCCAGCATCGGCGCGAGCTGATCGAGAATCGCTGTGGGCGTTCCCGTCAGCGACACCAGGTCGAGCACGCGCTGCGCCTGTTCGGGGGTGGCGGCGGCACGGTTGGAAATCTCCGCCGCCACGCCGTCGCGGCCAATCTTGTGCAGCTTGTCGAGCGCCCGCAGCACAGCCGACGACTTTTCAGCGAGCCCCAGCTTTTCCAAGAGGCCGTTGAGCGTCAGGCGGTTGTTGACTCTGATGGCGAACCGCTCGATGCCGATCGCCAGCATCAGGTCGTGAATCACCAGCAGGGTTTCGATATCGGCGGCGTTCGATTCGGTTCCGATCGTGTCGAAATCGCACTGCATGAATTCGCGATACCGCCCGCGCTGCGTGTTTTCGCCGCGCCACACGGCTCCGAAATGATAGCGCTTGAACGGGACGCCGATTTCGTTCAGGTGTTGGGCGGCATAGCGGGCGAAGGGCACGGTGAGGTCGAAGCGCAGGGCCACGTCGCGGCCCCCCTGATCGGTGAAGCGGAACAACTGCTTGTCCGATTCTTCACCTCCCTTGCCCAGCAGAATCTCGGTGTATTCCAGTGCAGGGGTGTCGATGGGGGCGAAGCCGTAACTGCGATAGACGCGGCGCGCGATGTCGACCAGCCGCTCGCGGGCCAGCGCCTGCCCCGGAAGGTAGTCGCGAAACCCTTTCAGGGTCTGTGGCTTGATGAGAGAGGGGGGCACGAAGGCTCCTTCGGTCGGTCGGTTGTTGCGGCGCGCGGCTCACCAGAACGGACTCGGAAACATAGCCCGGCGTTCGCGGAACCAGGGTCGGCGTCAAGATCCCCGTTTGGAAATCTGCGGCCAATCGTCCCCCGGGCTCCGCACCGCCTGCCGTCGGTCGGCGACCCGCGCCGCGCGATTGTAGCCGCTATGCGGGCAAAGATCGAAGCGGATGGGCGGCGGCTTGCTTTGAGTTTGCGGCTGCCTGAGAATACGCGGCAACATGGACCGGCGGCGCACGGCGTGCTGGCGTCGGACACCGGGAAAAATTGATCCGGAGGGGCCCGAATGAAATCGGAACATTCGACGGGGGCAGATGCACGAACAGAGTCGCACGGGTTCTCGTTTCAACCCGGCTGGGCGATCCGCGACTTTGATCTGCGCGATCTCGAAGTTGACCCGGCTGGCAACGAACCGAACCAGCCGCTTCGGTGGGAGGGGGAAAGCTGGGACGAGCTGCGGCCCTTGCTCGAGCCCTTTCAGAAAACGATCTGGCCGGTGTACCGGCGCGCGGATCACGCGGCCCGATTCTGGAGCAACTGCCGGTTTGCGGTCGTCGTGATCGTCGCCACTCTCGGAGGCGCGGCGGTGCTGGCCGCCATCGCGCATCTGGCGGACCTCAACTATCCGGTCGTGGTGATCCCGAACCCGTGGGGTGAAAAACCCTGGCGCCTCGACTGGCTGCACTGGCTGACAGTGAGAGAGCAAAAGCTGGCGATCGTGACGCTCGTGGCAGTCATTGTGGGGTCGATTGTGTGGCTGCATCAGGGCTGGGTGCAGGGCCGTTTTATTGCCGAGCAGTGCCGCTTTCTGAAGTTTCACCTGCTGTTCGACCCGGCCCGCTGGTACAGGCAGGACGCGCAGACGATCAACGGCGAGCTGGAACAGTTCCTCGTGAACATCCAGGACCTGCGCTCGTCTCGAGACGGCAAGCCGTTCTGGCGGATCAGGCGCTTTGTGCAGCGGTTGCAGCCGACCCACCGGCGGAAGGTGCACAGCTTTCTGCACGAATGGATCGTCGGGCACCGCGCTTTGATTCCGCCGTGGAAGGACGTGCCCCGCGATTTGCCGCCGGAAGTGACGCGACAGATCGTCGACTATGCCGTCACGAAACGGCTGGGGCGGCAATCTTGGTACTATTCGACCGAAGGAGAGCGGCGGCGGAGGTGGGAGCGGTTGACCCGCCGAATCGGGCCCCTCAGTTTTTTTATCAGCGTCGGTGCTGCGATTGCGCGCGGTGTCTGGGAGTCGTTCGTCAAATCGATCGCTCCCTATGTGAACCTGGCTGAAAACAAAGCGGCTCTTCAGGACGTCGGCACCTGGATGACGTTGATTGCGGCTGGCGCACCGGTTGTCGGCGCGATGGCCCGCACGTTTCGCGGCGCCAACGAATTCGGCCGCAACGCGCTGCGATTTGAGGCCCTGGGGAACCGATTGGCGCATTGGAGCGTTGAATTACAGGCGGTTCTAGCCCGGGCGCCCAACGACGGGCCAGCGCAATTGCAGCCGTTGCGAGAGGCTGAAGAAGAGCTGGAGCAGGAGCACCGGGCCTGGATGCGGCTGATGTCTGACGCCGAGTGGTACGGG
Source organism: Planctomycetaceae bacterium (assembly GCA_052388175.1). GTDB lineage: Bacteria > Planctomycetota > Planctomycetia > Planctomycetales > Planctomycetaceae > SIAF01. The sequence continues at coordinate 12,020 of JBQTIL010000114.1, forward strand.
TAAAGGGGCCGCGGGCCCGTCACGCCGACACTTGCTCAAACTGCACGCGATTCCGGCGCAAACGGGCGAAATAGGCCGACACGTCGAGCGGAAACCCGAACCGCTGCACGCGGCGAATGGCCTTGAGCATGTCTTCCCGTTGCCGGGTCTCAAGCTGCAACGGCGAGATTTTCAGCCACTCGGTGTAGTAGCCGCAATCGTCGTGGGCGATCAGCACCAGCCGCTCGATGCGATGTACTTCCAGAAGAAACCGCAGTTGCGAAACGACCCCTTCTTCTTCGCGATACGTGTTGAAATGTCCGGCGAGACACGCGGCGCCGCCGGGCACCGCCAGGCGGTCGTAGCGGGGCAGCCGAAGTTCGCGGTGCAGGAAGTCGTCGAGATGTTCGCCGAAGCGCCCGTCGCTGCAGTACACGGCGGCGGCGCCGATGCGGTTCGGGTCGAACGCGAGGGGGCTTTCGAAGGTGTGATTGGCGATCGGGCCGGCCATACCCACCAGAATACCGGCCGGTCAACCGGCTAGAAAATCCAGCGCCATCTTGTAAGCCGAGATTGACGCCACGCACCAGAAGAACAAGCCAGCCAGGGCGAGCCCGATGCGAATGGCCCAATTGGGGCGCAGCTCACGAGGCAGCAGCGTGACGTTGAGCGCCACGACGTGCCAGCAACTGAAGCCCAACGCAAAGTTGTAGATGCTGGCGGCGATTTTCAGCAATGTGCCGGGCTTGGGCACCACCGACAGCATCACCAGCCCGAACAGGCCGTAGGTGAGCAGCACGCTGAAATACAGATGCCTGATCTTGCCGGGGTCGAGGCTGTGCAGGCGGCGGCTGGCCGTCCAGAACACGTCGACCCAGCGGCGCACAAAGCCGTCGATGGTCGAGGCGGTGGTGGGAGCCAGAACCAGAAATCCGCAGAACAGCGTCATGAACCAGAACGCCTGGCCGGGCCCCGAGCCCCACGCTTCGGCCACGCGGTTGCGCACCGCGTCGGCCGTCATCCCCGCGGCCACCCATTCGTCGGCGTCGGTGCCGCGCCTCAGAAACTCGACCGACAACATACTGGGCAGCGCCAGCCCGAAGAAACAGGCGGGCATCCAGACCCAGAGCTGATCGCGGGCGACGTGGCGATACCAGCGGCGCCAACGCGGCAGAGATTTGTCGTCAACCAGAAACACCATGCCCACGTGCGAAAGCTGAATGTTGTGCCCGCCGACGAGGCTGGGGATCGCCCCCACGTGCGCCCCCATGCCCCAGCCCTGGTCGCGGGTATAGTTGCTGATGGGGGTGTTGGTGAGGCCCCCTTGACCCGAGACGGCGACAAGCGCCGAAAGCATCGCGACGAGGGTGAAGTCGATTTTGGGCAGCTTGCCGGTGAAGAACGCGACGAACACGTTCTCGACATTGTCGCCGTCGCGGAACCCGTCGCCGTCGACATCGTCGAAGCGATCGGGCTTGCCGTCGCCGTTGACGTCGGGCCACTGATCGTTAGGGCCCCCTGCTTTCGAGGCCAGCGAAGGTTGGTGCTTTTTCTCAACGACGTCGAGATGGCCATCGCGATCCCAATCTTCGCCCGGGTCGAGCACGCCGTTATTGTTCGCGTCTTCGGCGCGCTCAATGGGGACGCTGCCGAATTTGAAAAATCCCGTCGCGATTTCCTTCCAGGTCGTGGCGTGCGAGAAACAGAGGGCGACCAGCAGCAGAAACCCCAGAACCGTGACGATTTTGAACGTCATCACCGCCTTGAGCGAGTTGTATACCTTGCCCCCGAAGATCAGGGGGATAAAGCACGCCAGAAAGATTCCGACGGCCAGACCCTTCAATAGCGCCTTGTGCCTGACGGGATCGGGAATTTCTCCCAGCCAGACTGAGGCCAGAGGGGTGGCGGCATTGGCGGCCAGATACGGAAACACCGATCCGAAATCGAGCAGCACGTAGACACAGACCCAGAAGATCGGCCCGGGCAGGGTGCGGCACTTGCCGGTGAAGATCGGCTCGCCGCTGTAAAGCGTGTAGCGGCTGATTTCGATGTTGTACAGCACCTGCCCCAGAATGCTGAGGGTCGCCAGCCACAGCAGGCTGCCGCCGTATTTGGCCGTGACGATCGGGCCGGTCAGCCATTCGCCGCCACCGATCGCGGCCCCCCCCATCAGCAGGCCCGGCCCCAGAAAGTGCCACCAGTTGCGCCATGCAAACCGCGGCGCCTCGGGCAACTCGCCCACATTCCACCGCGGCATCTGCTGCGAACCGGGGTGGGGGGCAACCAGGGTCGCGTCGCCGGCGATGGTCTGTGTCTCGGCCATGGCGGCGTCAGGCGGTCACAAATTCGTGTTCGCCCGAGCGGACGGTCAGGACGGGGCAGGGTGCCGACCGCACGACTCTCTCGGCGACCGACCCCAGCAGCAGATGCGCGATGGCCCCGCGGCCGTGCGTGCCGACCACGATCAGATCGACGTTGTCGGATTTCGCGAGATTGACGATCTCGGTGGTCGGGTTGCCGTGCGGCAACGCGACGCGGACGTGCGAAAGCCCGGTGGCGGCCAACAACTGCTCGCACTGGGCCCGCGCATGCTTCTCTTCGATCTCGGGAAGGTTCGGGGGAAAGTATCCCTCAGAGACGGGGGGCAGTTGCGATAGAAAGTCAGGGCTCTCGAGCACGTGGCACAAAATCACTTCAGCGCTGAACGCTTTCGCGAATGCCACCGCGTATTGCAGCGCCACTTGCGAGTGCTTGCTGAAATCGGTCGCCGCCAGGATGCGCTTGAGCTCAATCATAGGAACCCTACGATACCCGAATCGACCCGCGTTTCGCCAGCGTGGCGGGAATGCCGGGGGGTTCGCAGCGCTACGGCAATTCTCGCTCGCCTTCCCGTGCGATTTGACCGCGGGACTCGGGGTTCCGGGGGCGAGGGCGAACCGAATCAGGCTAACGCCCGAGCCTGAAGCGAATCGAAGAATAAGAACCCCGGCATTCGAGTGAATACCGGGGTCGATTTCTTTCACGATCTCAAATCGCCAGTGTCAGCGCATTTCGGTCAGTACATGTCGTGGTCGCCGGCGCCCGCCTTTTTCTTGTCATCCTTGGGTTGCTCGGCGATCAACGCTTCGCTGGTCAACAGCAGCGTTGCCACGCTGGCAGCATTCTGCAGGGCGCAACGCGTGACCTTGGTCGGGTCGATGATCCCGGCCCTGACCAGGTCTTCGTACTTGCCCGTGGCCGCGTTGTAGCCGAAATTGCCCGCACCCTCGGCGACCTTTTCGCAAACCACGCCGCCGTCGACCCCCGCGTTGTCGGAAATCTGGGTCAGGGGAGCGCGGCAGGCCCGCAGAATGATCTGGTAGCCGGTGACGGCGTCGTCGGGCAGGTTGCCCGCCTTGCAAGCCATTGAAGCCCGCAAGAGCGCCACGCCGCCGCCGGGCAGAATCCCCTCGGCCACCGCGGCTCGGGTCGCGTGCAAGGCGTCTTCGACGCGGGCCTTCTTTTCCTTCATTTCGCTTTCGGTCGCCGCGCCGACGTTCACCTGGGCGACGCCGCCCGACAGCTTGGCGATGCGCTCATCGAGCTTTTCACGGTCGTAGTCGCTGGTGGCCGCTTCACGCTCTTTGCGGATCTGGTCGATGCGGGCCTTAATGTCGCTGCTTTTACCGGCCCCTTCGATGATCGTGGTGTTGTCTTTATCCACGACGATCTTCTTGGCCCGGCCCAGGTCGGAAAGCTGGACGTTCTCGAGTTGAATGCCCAGATCTTCGAAGATCGCCTGGCCGCCTACCATGATGGCGATATCCTGCAGCATGGCCTTGCGGCGGTCTCCGTAACCCGGCGCCTTGACCGCACAGCACTTGAACGTGCCCCGCAGCTTGTTGATGACCAGGGTGGCCAGCGCCTCGCCTTCGACTTCTTCGGCGATAATCAACAGCGGTTTGCCCGCGTTGACCACCTTTTCGAGCACCGGCACCATGTCTTTGACGCTGGTGATCTTCTTCTCGTGAATCAGCACATAGGCGTCTTCGAGCACCGCTTCCATCGCCTGCGGGTCGGTGACGAAATAGGGCGACAGGTAGCCGCGGTCGAACTGCATCCCTTCGACCACCGTAAAGTCGGTCGACAGGCTCTTGCCCTCTTCGACCGTGATCACCCCGTCTTTGCCGACCTGCTCCATCGCGTCGGCCAGAATGCTGCCGATCTGCTCGTCGCCGTTGGCGGCGACCGTGGCCACCTGGGCGATCGACTTCTTGTTGCGGCACTCGATCGACATGCCCTTCAGCTTCTCGACGATGTCTTCGACCGCCTTGTCCATCCCCCGTTTCATCTCGACGGGGTTGACGCCCGAAACCACCGCCCGCAAGCCTTCGTTGTAGATCGCTTCGGCCATGATCGTGGCGGTCGTCGTGCCATCGCCGGCGACGTCAGACGTCTTGCTGGCGACTTCCTTAACCATGCGGGCCCCCATGTCTTCGAACTTGTCGGAGAGTTCGATTTCGCGGGCCACCGTGACGCCGTCTTTCGTGACAGTCGGAGAGCCGAAGCTCTTCTGCAGAATCACGTTTCGGCCGCGGGGCCCCAGCGTGACGCGAACCGCCTTAGCCAGCTTGCCGACCCCCTGGCGAATCTTTTCCTGAGCTTCCTGATCGAAAGCGATCATCTTGGCCATGTCTCGTCGTCTCCTCAAGCTTCCGAATGAAATTGATTGGTGAGTGCTTACTCTGTGACTTTTCGACTCTGCGGCCCTGCGACCCTCTTTCAGTACACGGCCAGCACGTCGCTCTCGCGCAACAGCAGAAACTGATCCTCTCCGACGGTGATTTCGTCGCCGGCGTATGAGCTGAAAATCACCCGGTCGCCGACGCGCAGCGAAAGCGGATGGCGCTTGCCATCTTTGGTGACATGGCCATCGCCGACCGACACGACCGTTCCCTTTTGCGGCTTGTCTTTCGCGGTATCGGGCAGAACGATGCCGCCGGCCGTTTTCGACTCGGCTTCTTCACGCTTCAATACCACGCGATCATACAAGGGGACAATCTTCATGCCGTTCTTGCTGTCCTTCTTCGCCATCGGTGGGCTCCTCGCGTCTGGCTGGATCAACAGGGCGGGTCGCTACGACAAACGACGCGCCAAGGGATGGATTTTCTCTGTGGCCGCGGGGCAATGCGAACCGCGTACCATCGCAGGACAATAGCGCAACTTATCTCATAGTAACGAGTTGAGAAAAACGCGCGGCCTTCGACAGCCTGCCAGAAACGACGGCAGCCGCGATCGGTTCCAACGCCTGCTGCCAAAATGGCAATCCGGTCGCGCGATTCCGGTCTAGGAATTATTCGCCCGGCTGAATTAGATTCGGCGCCCGCTCCGTTGCCAAGCGAGGGCGTGCTTTACAGTCGGAGGTTCGATTCAGCGTCCTGTTGGGGATGAGAGCTCTATGCAACGTGTCCGAATTTCGTTGGGCATTCTGCCCGTCCGGCTGGCGCTCGTGCTGGGTATGGCGGCCTTCGCCGGCTGCGAATCGCCGGCCTGGGTTCGCTCGCTCAACGACGCTTTCACCATGCGGCGTGCCGAAAACGCGCTTGCGCAGCAGGAGTCGCACCGGCGCGAATACGTCGCCTCGCACAGCCGCCAGTCGATGCGGTGGCTGCTGGGACATTGCGTGAACACGGGCATGCCTTACAAGGAAGTCTGTCGCGCCCTGGGAGAAGACGGCGCGCGCGAATCGCACGATACCTGGATCAAAACCCGCGGGGGGCCCTACCAGGTCGGCGACGAAGTGTATGCGTTCGGGCCCGACAACGAAGGCCAAAGCGTCTATCTGGTCTTTCGCGACGATCAATTGATCGGCTTCGACCCGGACGAGTTCCGGAAAGAGGCGAAAAAGTAGCCCACGCGGCGGCACGAGACGTGAATCGTCACGTCAATGCCGCCTCGGCGTGCCGCAACCGAAGCTGGCCGCAGGCGGCGTCGATATCGGCCCCCTTTCGCTTCCGCACGGTGACTGTGATGCCGCCGTGTTCCAGTGTTTCCACGAACCGCTGCAAGAGGGTCGGCGCGGGGTCGTGAAACGGCAGGTCGGCCACGGCGTTCATGGGAATCAAGTTCACGTGTGCGTTTCGGCCCCGTAGTCGCCCGGCCAGTTCTTCGGCCAACTCGGGCGCGTCGTTGCGGCCGGCCAGCACGACATACTCGTAGGTCACGCGTCGCCCGGTCAGATCGAAATACTCGTCGGCAGCCGCCAGAATCGCGTCGATGCCGATGTGGGCGTTGACCGGCACCAGTTCATTCCGCAGCGCGTCGTTAGGAGCGTGCAGCGAAACGGCCAGATTGTAGGGCTTGTCGACGCGGGCCAGTTCGCGAATTTTTTCCGGCAGGCCCACAGTCGAAATGGTGATCCGCCGGGGGCTCAACCCGAGCCCCCCCTTGTCTTCCAGCGAGGCGAGCGCTTTGAGCAGGTTCGCGAGGTTCGCGAGCGGCTCACCCATGCCCATGACGACGATATTGGTGATGCGTTCGAGGGGATGCAGCAGGCGATCGAGCCGCAGCACCTGTTCGAGAATTTCGCCGGCAGACAAGCTGCGCGTGAGCCCCGCCAGGCCGCTCGCGCAAAACACGCACCCCATGCCACAGCCGACCTGTGTACTGATGCAGATCGTCCGGCGGTCGTCTTCCCGCATCAACACGCACTCGACCCGTTCGCCGTCGCGCAGCTCGAGCAGCAGTTTTTCGGTTCCATCTTGCGACTTCTGGTGTGCGATCGTTCGCGACGAAAAGATTTCGAACGAATCGCCGAGCCGCATTCGTAGGCTGGCGGGGAGGTCGGTCATCGCGTCGAACAGGTCGACGCGTTGGCCGAAGATCCATTTGCGAATCTGATCGCCGCGATAGCGCTCGCCCCCCTGGGCCTCGCACCAGAGAGCCAGTTCGTCGCGAGAGAGGTCGCACAAGAGCGGCAGGAGCATGGCTGCGAGAATCCGGGGGCAAATAAACTGTGCGTGTCGGGGCCGGCCGACGGTTAGGTCGCACCGCGTTCCAATTCTTCAAGCAACGATTGCACGTGCCGTTCGCGCGGGTCGAACTTCTGAAGCTGCTTGAGCAGGTCGCGACCTTCTTTCTTCTGGCCCCGCGCGATCAGGCATCGCGCCAGCCCGCGACCCGAACGAAAGAACTCTGCATTATACTCGCGATTCGCCGGCAGGCGGCCCTGAAATGCCGGCGGGAGGCTGTCGAGACCCACTTCAAAAGCGAAACCGAAATGCCCCCGGGCCAGGGCCAGGTCTCCCTCTTCCAAAGCCAGCTCTCCCAGCAGATTGTGCGCTTCGAGAAAACCGCGACAGTCGGAGACGAGATACAGAAGTTCGTCGCGGGCGATCTCGAGTTCGCCCGCCTCGATCATCGAGCGAACTTCGTCAAGGTCTTCGGTGCGGTCGCGGGCACACAAGGGCGGCAGAAACGCGAAGGCGCCCGCCCCCAGCGGCTTGAGGCGCAACCGGGCCATCTCGTCGGCCGGTTTCTTGCCGTCGCGCATCGCCCGCCCCTCTGGCAGAAGGCGGCGTTTAGGGCGTGGGCGATTCGGTCGGCGGGAAGGCATGGTGTCATCATCCGCCGGGCGACGGCAAACTTCAATTGCACCGCCCGGAATCAGCTCGCGGCCCCATCGATCCAGATGGCGACCGCGATTTCACCCACGACTGCGCCTTTAACCCCGGGCGGTACACGTTGCAGTCGCGTGACCGAATCGGCCAGCGTTTCGCTGCCAACGTAATCGCGCCATTCGTCCAGCGCCGCGAGAACTTCGGCGTCGTCGGTGGCAAAAGCCACGCGAATTCGGGCTTCGATTTCCAGGTCGGCTTCTTTGCGCAACTGCTGCACCTGGCGGACGAAATCGCGGGCCATGCCCTCGCGTTTCAGTTCCGGCGAAACGACTGTCGACAGGGCGATTTGCACGCCCCCCTCGTCGGCGGCCACCCAGTCGGTGGCTTGCTGCGTGCTGACCAGCACATCTTCAGGGGCCAGCAGGTAGTCGGTTCCCTCGATCGTTAACGTGACCGATTCACCGCGCCGCAACGACGCGAGGTTCTTCTCGGGGACGGTCGGCAATGCTTTGCTGATGGCTGCCAGGCCCTTGCCGAATTTCGGGCCCAGCGTCTTGAGGTTGGGCTTATACGTGTAATGCACCAGGTCGTCGAGCTGCGGGCATGAAGTGATCTGCTTGACATTCAATTCTTCCTGGATGACGGCGGCGAGGCTTTCGATCGCCGCCCGCTGCTCGGGCCGGGCGCAGGCGAACCGTAATTCGGGCAAAGGCTGCCTCACCCGCTGTTTCGCCTGCTCGCGCAGACCATGCCCCAGGTTCACAACGAGCTGCGCGAGCGCCATTCGTTCGCTCAACAACGGGTCGCGGAGCGCCGCATCGGCGACCGGATAAGAGCACAGATGAACGCTCTCAGGAACCATGTCCCCCGAACCCCGAATCCCGAATCCCGAATCCCTTGCCAGGTTCTGATACATCCGCTCGGTCAGAAACGGAATGACCGGCGCCAAGAGCTTCGTCAGCGTCACCAGCACGTGGTACAGCGTCTGGTAGGCAGCCAGCTTGTCGCGGTCGCCGGCGGCGCGCGAGCGCCAGAAGCGGCGGCGGTTCCGTCGGACATACCAGTTCGACAGGTCGTCGATAAATCGCGTCGCCTCACGCACGAACCCGGCGGTGTTGAACTCCTGAAACTCGCGATTCGCCGTATCGACGAGCGCCTGCAGGTTCGACAGAATCCAGCGGTCGATTTCCGGCCGCTCGGGCACGCTCACCAGCGTCGCCTGCGGGTCGAACTCGTCGAGCCGTGCGTAGTTCACAAAGAAGGCATACGTGTTCCACAGGGGAATCAGCACCTGCCGGCGGATTTCATCGGCCGGTTTGCTCACCACCTCGCACGTGGGAAACCCCTCCGCCGTTTCTTTGATCGGGCCGGCGGGCGTTTGCAGCGTCACGGGCGTGTCGGGGTGGCGGCGGCCGAACCGCAGATCGGCGGCAGGGTTCTGCGCCAGGTACATCCAGCGCATGGTATCGACCCCCAGTTGCTCGGCGGCTTCTTCGAACCAGATCGCCGTGCCATCTGACTTGTGCATCGGCTTGCCATCTTCGTTCATCACCAGGCGATGTCCGAAGAGCGTCTTGAACGGGCGCTTCTGACCGGGCTCGGGTGGGGCTTTTTCGTCCCACATCATCATCGTGCCCAGCGAGAGCAGCGAATAAAACCAGTTGCGGAACTGGCCGGGGAAGCATTCGAGCACCAGATCGCCGGGATACCATTTCTTCCAGTAGTCGCGATTTGTGTTGTACTGCATCGTCGAAAAGGGAACGATGCCCGCGTCGAGCCAGGGGTTGCCCACGTCGGGAATGCGCGACATCAGGTTGCCGGTTTTCGCACTGCGGATTTTGACTTTGTCGATCCACGGGCGATGCGGGGTGTGCCCGGCGAATTCGCTCCAGCCTTCGACCGCGCGCAATTTCAGCTCGGCCAGCGACCCAATGACTTCGAACTTGGCCGGGTCGTCCCAGCGCACGCTTTCGTCTTCATCGACCCAGATCGGCAGGGCCAGCCCCCAGAAGCGTTTCTTGGAAATCATCCAGTCGCGCATGTTCGTCAGCCATTCGAGCTCACGCGCCTGCCCGTCGATGATTTCCGGCAGCCAGCGGATGTTGCGGACGACCTCCATGATCTCGTCGCGCCAATCCATCTTGATAAACCACTCGTCGACCAGCCGAAACACGAGTTCGTCGCCCATGCGCCAGCAGTGCGGGTAGATGTGCGGGTACTCTTCGACGGCCAACAGCAGGTTTTTCTGGCGCAGGTCTTCGAACACCATCTCGGCCGTCTGCGGGTCGATGGCCTCCATTCCCGTGAATCGGCCGAACCCCTCCACGAACCGGCCGTCTTCCCCCAGGGGGGCGATCGCGACGATCCCCAACGATTTGCCGAGCAGATGATCAACGTCGCCGCAGCCGGGCGCGATGTGCACGATTCCGGTCCCTTCGCCGGCCAGCACCAATGGGTTCCCTTCGGTGTCGCGGCCGCCATCGACAATGCGATGGCAGGAGGCGCCGGTCGCTGTGCCGAGCGCATCGTTGCGGGGCACGCCCCCCGGTTCGCGCTGGGCCGGCAGATCATCGAAAGGGCCCGTGTATTCCCAGCCGAGCATCTGGGCCCCCTTGATCGACCCGACAACTTCGTACCCCCCCTGTTCCTTGAAGAGCTGTGCGATCGTCTTGAGGCGGGCGATACCCTTGGGCCAACCCCACTCGGGGCGCCCGAAGCCCTCTTTGAATTCGCGCGCGAGCCGGTGGTATTCGAGGTTGTCTTTCGCAAAATAATAGATTGCGCCGTCGCGCCTGGCCTTGAGTTGCACATACACCAGTTGCGGGTTGACGGCGGCGGCCACGTTGCTGGTCAACGTCCAGGGGGTCGTCGTCCAGACCAGCAGGTATTCGTTGTCGCGGCTCTTGAGAGGAAACCGCAGAAAGACCGACTTGTGCGTGGTCAGCCGCCGCCCTTCGGCAACCTCCATCTGGCTATAGGCGCTGCCGCCGCGCCCCGACCAGGGCATCACGTCGTGTCCGCGATAGATCTTGCCCCGTTGATAACACTTCTTCAGAAACGTCCAGATTGTCTCGTTGTTCTCTGTCGAAAACGTGAAGTAACTGCCCCCCCACTCGGCGTTGCCGAGCTTCGCGACCAATTCGTCGGCGCGACCGGTGGCTTTGACGCCGCTGGGCGTTGTGATCGTCGCGGGCTCTTTGGTGCCGATCGCCGCGGCAAGCTGCCGCAAGGTCGCGGGGTCGTCCCAGTCCATCCAGTACCCCAGGCGGATGGATTGTTCCGTCTGGCGTGCGGCGAATGTCAGCACCCGTTGCTTGCACGCCTCGACAAACCGCTCCATGCCGTGGGCCACGATGGCGTTCTTGGTCCCCAGCCCCAATTCCTTTTCGACCTCGACCTCGACCCATAAGCCCTGGCAATCGAACCCGTTCTGGAAACGCAATTCGCGCCCGGTCATGGCGAAATAGCGCTGAAAGGCATCTTTGTAAGTGCGGCCCCAGGCGTGGTGCACGCCCATCGGGTTGTTTGCCGTGATTGGCCCGTCGATGAAGCTCCACCGGGGTTTGCCGCGCGTCTGCTCACGCAATTTGTCGAAAATGTGGCGCTCGCGCCAGAAATTGAGGATGTCGTGCTCGCCGCGGATGAATTCGGCGTCGGTAGAGACCTTGGAGAACATCGAGCGGCGTCGGAAACAGGAGTCGGTAAACAAGGGGTCACGAAAAGCCTGGCCCAGGCTCACGAGGGACGGCCCGCGGGTCGCGTCGGGCACAGAGCTGCAAGCCCTGCGACAACGAAGGCGATAGCTTAGTTCACCTGCGATGTGGCGAAAAGGAGGGGCGAAAGCTGGTCAAACAGTCGGCCGATCCCGCGTGGCCAGGCGAGCCGAATGGAGGAAGACGTGTGTCGCCAGCGAAGATCGGTGACGGTGAGCGTTCCTTGAATGGGACCGCCGATCGAAGCTGATCCAAAGATCCAGAGGTCTAATTGCCACCGGCCCATCGTCGGCCGGCAGGGCGGCCCGTGATGTCGTCGGAGGCGCCCGGGCCTCAGTTTCCGCGGGTTTTTCTCGAAGGCGCTCGAAGGCGCTCGAAGGCGCGCGCCGCGGTGTCGCAGCCGCTCTTGGCCTGCCAGACAAGTTTTGCAGACGCGTGGTGACGAAAGAGGGGTATCGCAGTGGGCGCACCGTGTCTGTCGGAATGGGTTGCCACGGCCTCTATTTTACAGGGCCGGACCGTCGGCGCGCAGACGAATGCGGCACGCATCTGGAAAAGAGGATGGAAAAAGTTTCCAAATGCACGGCCGCGTTCGACGGTTGCCCCTGCGTGATCGCCCCCATAGGCTATGGACGCTCGACCCCGACCAACACAGCGCGAGTAGAAAACTGGGACTGGCTCCCGGACATTGCTGACGTCGCCCGAAGCACGCAATACGCACGGTGCCTGTCGCTGTTTTCGTTCGGCCGGCCGGCAATCTGATGCTGACCTGCCGGGCGGGTTGTTGTAGAATTCTCGCCGACAAATCCAACCGGGTTGCCGTCTGCTGAAAATGGAGTTCACGCTGATGCGCCGCTTTTTCGCGCGTTCGATCGTCACCGTCATTGTCGCCTCGGCAGGCTGGGGTTTCGTGCCGGTGCGGGGGGCTGAGGCGCCAACGATTGACAAGGCCCTGCGCGCCGCGCCACGACATGCCGACATCGAATACGACGTGCCCGACCCGAAGGTCTGGAAGCAGTGCAAGGTCGAACCCTACAAGGCCAAAGTGAAGGTGAAGGCCGGCAAGGAGGAGAAGGAGCAGGAAAAAGTGATCGGCTGGGAGGTGCTCGGGCCGGCCGGGCAGGTTTTGCGCCGCTTCGTCGATACCAACGGCGACGGCAAAGTCGACCAGTACAGTTTCTTCAGGGCCGGTCTCGAGGTCTATCGCGATACCGACTCGAATTTCAATGAGACGATCGATCAGTCTCGCTGGCTCAACCTGGGCGGAACGCGCTGGGGCATCGACTCGAACGAAGACGGCCGCATCGATCAGTGGAAGGTCATTTCGCCCGAAGAAGTCAGCCGCATCGCGGTTCGGGCGCTCGTCACGCAAGATGCGTCGCTATTGGCGCCGCTGCTGGTCGCCAAAGATGATTTGCAGCAGTTGGGAATTCGCGGAGGGCTGGAGCAAAAGCTATTGGCGGCGGTTGCCGACCCGGCGGCCAGGCTGCGGAAGGCCGTTTCGGGCTCGAAAATCATCCATGCGAAAACTTCGTGGACGAAATTCGACTCGCCGCCGCCGGGTGTCGTTCTGGCCGACACCTACAAGACCCCCGCCGACCTGTACGTCTACGAGAACGTGATGGCCTTCGTCGATTACGGGAACGCGCAGCAGCAGGGGCTGGTGAAAGTCGGCGAGCTGATTCGCGTCGGCGACGCCTGGAAAATGACCGAACTCCCGCAGCCGCTGGAAGGCAGTCAGATCGAGCTCAGCCCCGGGGTGATCATGTTCCACGCGCTGGGTGCCGGAGCAGCCGATTCCGCGCTGGCCCAGGCGCCGACCGCCGTTCCACCCAAGGTGCAGGAGCTGATCGAAAAGCGGCTCAAGCCGCTGATGGAGAAACCCCCGGCCGGCGGGGCCGACAAAGCCACGTTCGACAAGTATTACAGGCAACTCGAGACGGTGCTGATTGAGATCGTCAACGAGATGAAGACCGATGAAGACCGATTGCAGTGGACCCGGCAGCTTCTGGATACCATTGCCGCGGGGGTCCAGTCGGGGAACTATCCCGCGGGGGTGGGGCGGCTGAAGGAACTGGAATCGGTCATCGCCAAGCAGTCTCCCAAGTCGCCGCTGGTGGCGATCGCCCGGTATCGCCGCGTACTGGCCGATTACTATGCCACGATGCATGAGGCCGCGAACGATGAGGCGCGGCAGAAGATTCAGGAGAACTGGCTCAAGGAACTCGAAGAGTATCTGGAAGAATTTCCGAAAGCCGACGATGCGCCCGACGCCGCGTTGCAACTGGCCGTGAACTACGAATTCGCCGGCAAGCTCGACAAGGCGAAGCGCTGGTATGAAACCGTGGCCGTCGACTACGAAGAGGCGCCGGCCGCATTACGGGCGGGCGGGGCCGTCAAGCGGTTGGGTCTCAACGGGCAGGCGTTGGCGTTGTCGGGCGCGTCGGCAGCGGGCGGCGCAAATATCGACGTCAAGCAGTTCCGCGGCAACCCGATTCTGGTCGTGTTCTGGGATACCCGCAGCAAGCTGTGCGCCGAAGACATGCCCCAGATCAAGGCCCTGCACGACAAGTACAAGGCGAAAGGTTTCGAAGTGATCGGCGTCAATCTGGACGTTGAAAAGGAAGCGGTGGGCCCTTATCTGGCCCAGCACCAGGCGAAGTGGCCGCAGATTCACGACGGCGGAGGCCTGGAAAGCGCCGCGGCCCGCTCGTTCGGCATCATCTCGTTGCCGACGATGTTTCTGGTCGACTCTGAAGGGAAGGTGGTCAACCGTAGCGCCAGCGTAGAAGACGTTCGCAAGTATCTGCAAGACCTGTACCTGTACGACGCGAAGTAGAAGCTGCCCGGCAACCCCACGTCGCTCCGTCATCACCGCCATGCCCCTGTCACAATTATTCCATCGAGCTCGAAAGCAGGTTTCGGGGGTGGTGAAACAGGCGATCATCAGCCACCATCGCAGAAGCGGCGCGGTGCTGTTCAGCGACACGACGTTGCGCGACGGCGAGCAGATGCCCGGTGCGACGCTCGAACCGGCCGACAAATTGCGAATCGCTCTCGCACTGGAAGAGGCGGGGGTACACTCGCTCGATGCGGGTTTTGCCGCATCGTCGCCGGCCGATGTCGAGGCCATTCGCATGATGGTCGGCCGCGTCCGCGGGCCCGTGCTGACCTCGCTGTGCCGCACGGTCAAAAGCGACGTCGACGCGGCCTATGAAGCATTGGAGGGAAACCCGCGGCACAAGCGGGGGGTGAGCCTGTTCGTCGGCACCAGCCCTCTGCACCGGCAGTACAAGTTGCAGAAGAGCGAGGCCGAGATTCTCGAGATCGTCACCGACACGGTGCGGTACGCGTCGGAAAAATTCGAGATCGTGGCGTTCAGCCCTGAAGACGCCAGCCGCACGGAACTGAGCTTTCTGACGGAAGTCTACCGCGAGGCGATCGCTGCCGGCGCGACGACGATCGGCTTTCCTGACACCGTGGGAATCTGCACTCCCGAGAAAGCGCGGCACTTTATCCGCCATATTCAAGACAACGTTCCCAACATCGAAAAGGTGCTGCTGGCGGTGCACTTTCACAACGACCTGGGCCTGGCCGTCGCCAATACGCTCGCCTGCATCGACGAAGGCGCTAACGTCGTACAATGCACGATCAACGGCATCGGCGAGCGGGCGGGCAACGCCTGCCTGGAAGAAGTGGCCGTGGCGCTGGCGCTGCATTACGACCAGTACGGCCGCGAGGCCAAGATCGACACGACCAAACTCTACGCCCTCGGAAAGCTGGTGCAGGAACTGACCGGCGTGCAGATGGCCCCCAACAAGCCGATCTGGGGCCGCACGGTATTCGCCACCGAAGCCGGCATCCATCAGGATGGCCTGCTCAAAAACATCGACACGTACCTGCCGTTTCGTCCTGAACTTGTAGGGGGCGGGCCGGTCGAGCTGGTCCTGGGCCGGCACAGCGGCCGGCGTGCCGTCGCTCACCGTCTCGAGCAACTGGGTTTGAAAGACGCCGATGTCGAGCGCGTGCTGGAGGGCATCAAGCACCTCCCCAAAGGTACGATCGTCGACAACGCGCTTCTTCGAGAGATCGCGCTGGCAGCTCCGCCTGCTGGCGACGCTGCCGGGCGCTGATTGAGGCTTGACGCCATCGGGGATGGCGACGGGTCGTCGCTCCCATGAACCTCACGGGGGCAAAAGGCGTCGCTCGGGATTTTGTCTGAAGGCTGGTCTGCAGGCGCTATCCCGGATTATTCATGGTAGGGTGGGGCAAGCTCGCGCAAGCAAATGGGGGGCCGGCGCAAGCCACTCGATGAGCGAACAGCCCGTTGTCTGAATCGAAAGCCTTGTCGGCGAGCGCAGGCCCACCATTGCACTCGGCTTGCTGGTCCCCCCCCTACCAGAGCATGAATAATCCGGGCTACAAGACCGGCGAAAACAGCTTCAACAACTGTTCGGCGACGCGGTGCAGCAGAGGCCGCTTGAGAAACGTGCCCAGCTCAATGCGCCGCGCATGGCGCAGGTCGTCTGCAAACTGTTCTTCGACCTGCGACGCGGCGCGCGAGCCATAAATGACGACGCCGGCTTCGAAGTTCAAGAGCAGGCTGCGCGAATCGAAATTGGGCGAGCCGATGAACGACCACAATCCATCGATCGACAGCGTCTTGCAGTGCAGTATTCCTCGGTGGTATTCGAAAATCTCGACGCCGCTTTCCAGCAGCGATTCGTAGAAGCCTCGGCCCGCGATGACCATCCAGCGATGGTCGCTGATTGCCGGCACCAGCACCCGCACCCTGACGCCTCGGTACGCGGCGGATTCAAGGGCTGCGACCAGCGCAGGCGTAGGGATGAAATACGACGTCGCCAGGGTCAGCCGCTCGCGGGCCTCGTTGATTGCCGCGAAAAACAGCGCATGCAGCGCTTCGGTTTCGCCGTCGGGCCCCCCCGCAACAACCTGCGCTGTCTGGTCGCCCGTTTCTTCCGGGGGAGGATACCACTCATCGCCGGTCAGCGGGTGGCCGGTCGCGAAGAACCAGTCTTCGGCGAACACCTGCTGCAACTGCAGCACGACCGGCCCGCGCAGCCGCAGGTGGGTGTCGCGCCAGGGGCCCAGCCGCGTGACCCGGCCCAGGTACTCGTCGCCGATGTTCATTCCTCCGGTGAAACCTACCTGGCCGTCGACCACCGTGATCTTGCGGTGATTGCGCAAATTGATCGACCAGCGTTCGCGGAGGCTGGCCCCCGGCAGGGCGCTGGCGACTTCGATTCCCGCGTCGCGCATGGGCTGTAAGAATCGCCGGCCCAGAAGCAGCGAACCGACGCCGTCAAACAGAAACCTGACCTGCACCCCTTCGCCGGCCTTGCGGATCAGAAGATCGCGGAGCCGCGTGCCGGTCTTGTCGGGCTGCCAGATGTAATACTCGAGATGAATCGATTTCCGCGCCGCACCGATTGCCTCTTCGAGGAATTCCATCGTGTGCTGCGTGTCAGGCACGATCTCGACGACGTTGCCCACGCAGGGGCGCGAGTTCGTCACGCGGTCGGCCAGCCGCACCAGCCGCTGGTTCTGCAAATCGAAAGTTTCGCCCGGCAGCATCTGATACTGCGTCATCGCGGGCAGCAAACGGTCGATCTGCCTGCGCGACGCCTGCTTGAGCGCCGCGCGCCTTGCGACGCGATTGATTCCGAACATCAGGTACAACAGGCTGCCGAAAAACGGCAATATGACGATCGCCATGATCCAGGCCAGCGTTCCCACGGGCTGCCGGCGTTTCTGCAGCAGCACGATGGGAACCAAAAGCAGTGTCAGCAGGTAGCCTTCAAGGATCAGAGAGACCCACACAGTGCGCATCGAGACACCCCGGTACGGACCGAAACGGAGATCGCGGCGAGGCTTCACCGCTTCAGGAAACGCGAGCGCCAAAGCACGCGACACTTGCTGGTGGGAATCTCCTGCCATGGCACATGAACGGCGACCGCCCGACGACTTCCAAATCGTGTCGCGTGACACAATTCGCGCCCGAACATACAGTTGCCCAATAGCCGGCACAACCGGGTGCCGCTTCAAGGGGCCGCCGCGCGGTGATCGCGTGCGCGCACGGCATGTCTCTATTCGACCAGTGGAACGTCGGGCATGAAGTTCGCCATCTGCCAGGAATTGTTTGAGAATTGGGATTGGGAACGGCAGTGCCGGTTCATTGCCGCCACCGGTTACGAGGGAATTGAAATCGCCCCCTTCACGCTGGCGACGCGAATCGGCGATCTCGCCCCGGCACGTCGCCGGGCACTGCGGCAGCAGGCGGCCGACCATGGGTTGCAAATCGTTGGCCTGCATTGGCTTCTGGCAAAAACCGACGGTTTGCATCTGACGTCGCCCGAGGATTCGGTGCGGCACGCGACGGCCCAATACCTGATCGACCTGGGAGATGCCTGCGCCGATCTGGGGGGCTCGGTGCTGGTTTTTGGGTCTCCTGCCCAGCGAAATCTCGGGCCCGGTGTGACTCGCGAACAGGGGTTGGAATGGGCGGCCGAGGTGTTCCGCGAGTGCCTGCCCCGGCTGGCTGAGCGCGGCGTTTCGATCTGCCTCGAACCCCTGACGACCCGCGAGACGAATTTCCTCAACACCTGCGCCGAGGCGGTCGAGCTCATTGACCGGGTAGGGCACCCGCAACTGGCGCTGCATCAGGACGTGAAAGCGATGTTGGGCGAAGCGGAACCGGTGGCCGATCTGATTCGCCGGTTCGCGCCCTGCACCCGTCACTTTCACGTGAACGATTCGAACCTGCTCGGGCCGGGCATGGGGTCGACTGATTATGCGCCGATTCTCCGCGCGCTGCTTGATACGCACTACGCCGGGTGGGTTTCGGTCGAAGTCTTCGACTACGCGCCGGGCTGCGAGCGGATCGCGCGCGAGAGCCTCGAGTACCTGCGCGACGTGCTGGCGCGCGTGTCGTAGCGCGGCCGCCGCGTGCGGCGCAAGCATCAAATGCGCGGCAGCGCAAATTTTTTTCCAAATTTTTTCGCACGCGCAAGCGCTGCGAAAGTCTGCGCATCGACTCTGTGGGCGCGCTCTATGGCGGTTGGCGCGCGACAATCGTTGTCGCGGGGCGGCATCGAAAGAAAAGCCGTGTTTTCCCGACGATTTTGCATTCGAACGGGGCGCTGCGATGGCGTGACGTCACCTGTGCGACAAACTGCGCGCCGCGCCGCGTGCTGGAAGCGCTGCGCGGCGGCGCGTGAGTGGGGGCGTGGTTTCTGCGCAGCAAACGTGAGAATTTGCTTGCACAATCTGCGGAAATGCTTACCATGCACGCATGAAACGTGTAAGTCGTTGGAGCGCTTGAAGGTGGAGCGACAATCTCGAACTGAAGATTGTGGTTGCACCAGCGCGGGCAACGCTTGCCGTCGGCCTGTCATGGTTGACAGGTCGGAAGGAACATCGGTGTGGTGCGGTGTGGTTCTGCCAGATTTCGTTTGCCCGGTTCCGGCGGCAGAACGGCTGCACGAATTGGTCCTGTAAGGAGGAACTTCAGGTGGCCAAGAAAGCTGCAAAGAAGAAGGCTCCCAAGAAGGCCGCGAAGAAGAAGGCCAAGAAGTAGCCTTCGCGCCTTCGTGCGGCGTTCTGCCGCATGCCCAGCCACAACAAGTTCGAAGCGGTCGAGGCGACTCGACCGCTTCGGCTATTTTTACAGGGTGGAGTTTTCGCCGAGCGGCTATTCGACTGTATGGGGCACGGGCTTTCCCTCCAACTGGTACAGCGCGTTCTGCGCCGCCCGCTGCTCGGCCGCCTTCTTGTTCGCACCCCAGGCCGGCGGAAAGCTCGCCTGTCCGATCAGGGCCGAGACTTTGAAGCACTTCGAGTGGTCGGGGCCCTTTTCGTCCAGCAGCCGATAGACGGGTGTCTCGCCGAACACCTTCTGTGCGTGCTGCTGCAGCAGACTCTTGTAGTTGCGGCCGTGCTCAACTCCGCCTGCCAACTCGATTTCAGGCGTCATCACCCGTTCGACCAGCTCCTGGGCCGCAGCCAGGCCGCCATCGAGGTAGACGCCTGCCACCAGCGACTCGAAAACGGCGGCCGCGACCGACGTGGGGACCGATTCGTGAATCGACAGCCCCTTACCCAGCAGCAGAAAACTGGGCAGGCCCAACTCGCCGCTGACTTTCGCGCAGGTGCTGCGGCTGACCACGATCGACTTGATCCGCGTCAGTTCTCCTTCGGTCTCTTCAGGAAAGCGGTGATAGAGCATCTCGCAGACGATCGCCCCCAGAATGGCGTCGCCGAGAAACTCCAGCCGCTCGTTCGACGCCAGCCTGTGGTTCGCCCCCGAGGCGTGCGTCAGACAGTTTCTCAGCAGCTCGCGGTTGGAGAACCGATAATCGAGCGCAGCTTCGCACGCAGCCAGCACTTCTTCGCCGTGATCGCCTTCCGTTCGCCGCGACATCGTCGCTCCAGCCGTTTAGTCGCCTGGCACTGCCTCCTGCCCGCCTTCGAAACCACTCGCTCTCGAGAGGGAACACCCTCCTCTTGACTTAATGCTCTAACCGAGTGGTAAACAGTTGTCAATCGGCGGCGCCTGCTGGATGGCATTTCAGGCCGTCGACGCAAACCACCCTGCAAGCGCGATCCTGGGCGGCGTCGCTGACCTCTGGAACCGAGCCTGCGCAGCGGTGCGCCATTGCCTGTCGATATAGACACGCTCGTCCGGAACGGCTAAATACCCGCCTGCGCGCCAACTAAGACGGTGTCGATCCGCAGCCTTCGGCGATCACACATCGGTAAGACCATCCCTTTCATGCCCGGCCGACCTTCATGCTGGTATCTGGTGTGCCTGGCCGGAATGGCTGCGCAACTGTCTGCCTGCGACGGCTGGTCGTCGTCGGCTGCCGACGATGTGGCTGAAGAGTCACTTGTCGAAGAACTGCCTGTCGCCCGCTCCCCGGCGACGGGTGACGTTCTGACCGTGAGTACCACCGCGTCGGCGGGTTCACACCCTGTTCAGCCCAGTCGCACGTACGTGCGCACGATTGCGCAGTCCCTGCACCAGAGCGGTCGTGACGGTTCAGCCGACGTGCACTCTTCACTGGAGCTGACTCTGGCAGTTGCCCCGGAAGTGGCTCAAACCGGGTTTCCACCAGGAACGGCGACGCTCGGGCCACTGTATCGGTTGCATGTGACTCGGGTTCGGTTGTTGCAGGACATTCCCGGCGATCAGCCCGTCTCGTGGGATTCCGATGTCGTAATGTCCGAAGTACCGCCGGCGGCCTTTTTATATCGTGCCCTGCCGGGTTCGACGCTGGCATTTCGATTGACGCCCGAGGGGCGGCTTGGCGAAGTGATCGGGTTTGAGCAGCTTGTCGGGCGATGTCTCGACACGGCCGCGGCAGAGAAGCGCTCGTCGATACGGGCGGCGCTGCCAATCTCTTCGCCGGCGGATGGTTTGGCCTGGATCTTCGACGACAGCCTGGGCCTGCTTCCCGCCGGATCGCTTCAGCCCGGCCAGCATTGGACTATCGACCGACGAACCGCCGGGCTGGTCCCACTGACCATCACCACCCGCTACACATTGCTGCAGGTCTCTGCAGACGCCGCGGAAATTGATTTCACGGGCACTGTTTCAGCCGCATCAGGCCGCCTGTTGGCCGAGTCGGGGGAAAGCCGCCCGGGCGTTTCGGCCGGGGAAAGTGGTTCAGAGTGGCCGGGTCACCAACCTGCGGAATTCTTCGTGCGAGCAGGCCAGATCGCGGGACGTTGCCGTCTCGACCGTCGGAGTGGGCTGCCTGCGAGCTGCCGAAGTGAACAAACATTGGATCTAGCCGTGCGGCTGGGCGATGGCGGCGAGTTCCAGCAGTCGCGCACGACAGTCACGACGCTCTTGCCGCAAGACGCGGCGATCGCAGCGGCGATTCATTTCCCGCAGGCGTCTCCCGTGGCTGCGGGTGGCCCGCGCCGGTAGGCGCTGTCATCAACAACCCGCGTGTCAACCGCCGTCTGTGTCCGGCGATTCTTCGCCGCCGGGCTTGCCCATGAACCGGAACCAGCGGCGGCGCGAACCTTTATCGTCTCCCTCGCCGGCTTCCGCGTTTTCCCGCAGCGATTGCCCGCGCTGCTTCTGCTGCTTCTGCAACAGCTCCTGCTGATGCTGAAGTTGCGCCTGTTCGCGGCCCAACCGGGCGCGTTCGAGCGCCAGTTCGAGCTCAACCTGGCGGAACTTCGCCTGCCACTGCGTTTCGATCTCTTCGAGGCGCTTGCGCGCCGCGTCGGGCAGTTGTTCGAGCGAAGCGAGATCGCGGGGAAGCTGTCCGGCGGCCTGCGCCAGCAACAGAGGCTCGCGCAGGGCCAGAATGATCGCGTCGCGAACGCGGATTGCGCCCCGGGCCTCGTCGAGCGTCAGGTTGTCGAAATCAATCGGCGGCGGCAGATCGGGAATTGCGGTTTCGGAAAGGTTAATTGACGCGATCGACGCCGCGGCCGCATCGTGTTCAGCCGCCGGCTGGCGCGCCGCTTCTGCGGCAGCCGATGAAAGTTCGCCTTCAGGAGACTCGACGCTCGCGGGGGCGTCTCCCATCAACGCCGCCTTCTGCTTCTCCCACCAACTATTGGGGGGTGCATTGCCCGCCGATTTTGGCGCAGGCGCGTTCGCGGGGGCGCCGGGTCGCTCGCCGTTTGCGTTCGCTCGGCCGCTTCCGGCCGCGGGATGCGCCGCAGCCGCGCCGGCCAGCAGATCGTGCAGTCCGGCAAGCTGCGTTTCGATACGAACGAACGTCTGCCCGGGCTGAATCTCGTCCCAGTTGGCCAGGACGCGCTTCAGGTCGTCGAAGGTGGGCCTATGCTCGTGCAGCCAGTCGGGCGCAGCGCTACCTGTCGCGGCGAGCGGCCGACGGCCTTTGTCGACGCCGGTTCGCCGCAGCCGATCAAGTTGCTCGGCGGCCTGTTCGAGCCGTTCGGTCAGCGCCGTGACAAGTTGATCTTTCTCGCGCAACTGCCCCGTCAACGTGGCAATCTGACGCGAGTCGTCAGTGGCAGGCGCTGCGCCGTCGGGCGCATCGGCCACCAGTGTGGGCGCATCGGTATTTCGCGGCATGAGCAACCGCTGATCGTAGTTGGCAAGCTCCGCTCTGCTCGCGCAGAACGCCTCCGAACCCTCCCCACGCGAGAAGGCGCTCGTTCGGGCCCTGACAGCATATAGTTCACGATTTGCAACACGTCAAACCGCTAGAGACGGCATTGTTGGTACGCGGGCCAGGCCCGGCGGTAAACGACAATTTACCGTTGCGACGCCTCGCGAAGATTGTGCATTCGATCGGCTGTACCGCCTGGGTGAGAGGTACGTGGCCGGCATCGCAAGCCGCGACCGGCGGCGCCCTGACATCCACCGACCAGCCTCACGAGGCGGCCAGCTCAGCCATCCGCTGAGCCGGCACGACGACCCGGTCCCAGTGTTGCAGCAGATAGTCAGGCGGCCCTCCTTTGGCGGCGACCGCCTGGGCCACTTCAACCGTCGGAACCATTTCGATCGCGTCCCAGGGGCAGACCGTCAGCTCGTAGGGGTCGCTTTTCTTCGTCGGAACATGCACGCAGACTTCACACCCGACGCACCGTTCGACGTCGATCTCGCACCACGATTGCAGCACCGAGACTGATTCGCCCGGCACCTTATAAATGCAATCGACCGGGCAGACTTCCAGGCACGCCTCGCAGCCGGTGCAGTTGTCGGCGTTGATGACCGCGACTTCCTTCGGAAGTTTCTTGCGGGAACCGCTTTTCGCCATGACGTGTGCCTCTTTGAACCGCTTCTCGAACTGCCCGCGGCAACCACTGATTCGCACCAAATCTTATCGGACGCCACCCCCTCGAACAATTCGTGCACAGCCAGGAAAGGCGGAATTCTCACGAATGCGAACGAGAAAAACCGCTGAAATTTCAGGGCTGACGCAAATACCGGGTTCGGAAACTGGCCGCCCGCGCCAGCAACTTTTCCAGACACGCCTCTTCGTTCGACCCTTCTGCGAACAGCGTGCAAACGGGCCAGCCCCGGGGCAGGCGCGAGCCGGGTGCAGGCAGGTCAGCCGCGAGGGGCAGCCGATCGTCGCACGGATCACGCAGCAATTCGGTCGCATCGCCGACCACAAGGTCGCTTTCGGCGAACAGCACGACCTTGCCAGAAACGCCGCGTCGCGTCGGCTCTTGCAGGCGGAGATTCGAAATGTGAGCCGCAAGGTCCGACACGCCGGCGATTTCGCCGGTGCAGGCCCGCACGTGCCAGGCGACCAGCGACGTGTGCAGGGCGTAGTCGAGCAGCTCCATCGCGGCGGTGTATCGCGGATTGACTTCGGTCAGCCAGGGCACGCCGGCGCTGACGACGAAATCGCACCCGAACAATCCCTGCAGGCCTCCCGCGGCAGCGATCTGCTCGCCGATTCGACACATCGTTTCCTCAACGCGCAATGGCATTGATGCCAGCGTGAGGGCCCCGCACCAGGCAAACTCCGGCGCGCCAACCGCAGGCACGCCGACCAGTTGCCGCGTGATGCCCAGCAAGACCGTCTGCTCGGGAAGCGCCAGAAACTGCGCTGAATACGGCACGCCTTCGGCACGCCGCTGAAAATATCGCTTCGCACGCTCTACTTCGTCACGGGCCGCACCGTTCCAGACTTCGATACCTCGCCCCCCGCCGCTTTGCAGCGGCTTCAGGAGCCAGCAGCCGTCGGCAGGCGGAGGGGAAGATTCGACCGGCCAGACGTCGAGCGCCGGCAGACCCGTGGCACGCAACGTGTCGGCCAGCCACCACGGGTTCCGAACGCGCGCCAGCGCCCGCGGCCCGTTGCCCAGTAGCGGCTCTGCGATCACTGAGGGCTTTTGAGCCGGGGGTTCGGCAAGCGGTGCTTTGCAATCTACAGGGTCGCCGTTCAGCCTCGCGATCAGCCGCGGATGATTCTCAAGCGCGCCCGTATACATCCATCGCACCGGTTGCAGGGCATCGAACGCCGGATTTAGTGGCTCTGAGAAATCATCGACGACGATCACCGGTGCGATGGCCCTCAGATCGACGTCGCCGAACAGGTCAACACACAGCGGTTGCAGCCCGCCGCGAATCGCCGAGTGGGCCGCCGCGCGCGCGCTGGCTCCCACGATCAGCAGGTTGCACACTGGGCTGGCACGATCGACCGGCATGGCGCCCACCATACTTCCCCGGCCCATCGCGTTGCGAGGGATGTGCCCGGTTTCGCACGGCCTTTCGAGAATTTGAATGCCCCCCTTGAGGACCATGCGGGTATTCGCACCGCAAGGGCTGCCACTGCGCGGTGCAGTTGTATCGCAGTAAACGGTGGATATCCTGTGTAGCGTTGTTGCCCGTTGAATCTCAACCAGGCTTTCGCCCGCCATGCTGTCGCGCACGCTGGAACCGGAAGTGATGGATCGTCTCGAGGAAGCCGTCGACTACGACACGATGGATCATTCCGAGGTTAACCGCTGGTTCGCCGACGAGTTTCTCGCCGCCTGCCAGAACCCTCCGGCCCCGATTTCCAATCCGCAGTATCAAAGCCTTCTCGACGTCGGCACCGGCACGGCCCGCATTCCCATCGACATCTGCCGGCGGTCGGAGCGGGTCAGGATCGTCGGCGTCGACCTCTCAGCGCACATGCTGCAGCTTGGCCAACGGAACGTCATTCAGGCCGGGCTGGCCCGGCAGATCAGGCTCGAGCAGGCCGACGCCAAGGCGCTGCCCTTTGCCGATGGAGAGTTCGACGCGGTCGTCTCGAACAGCATTGTGCATCACATTCCGCAGCCGATCGCCGTCGTGGCCGAGATGGTCCGCGTCCTGAGGCCGGGGGGCCTGCTGTTCGTTCGTGACCTGCTCCGCCCGCCGGATGCCGCGCTGATCGCCTCAATTCTCGCGAAACACGCTGCGGGGACGAACGACCATCAGCGCGAGCTGTTCGAGAGGTCGCTGCATGCCGCGCTGACGCTCGAAGAAGTCGGCGCCCTGCTGCGCAACCTGGAGTTGCCGGCCGAGTCTGTCTATCAATCGAGCGACCGGCACTGGACGATCCGGCTATGGAAGCCCGAGAAGGGCGGCGTGTAAGGGCTATCCGGCCTGCGTTCCGTCGCGCGCGTCGGGCCGCGCCCGGTGGGCCTGCGCAAGCCACTCGATGAGCGAACAACGCGCTGTCTGAATCGAATGCCTTGTCAGCGAGCGCAGGCCCAATCCCGGCGCGCCGGGACTCTCGGCTTGCTGGTCCCACCCTACCAGAGCATGAGAAATCCGGGCTAATCAGCCAACTGTGGAAATCCCAGCGCCCGCAAGATCTCTTCGCAGGCTTGTGCGCGATTCAGCACATAGAAGTGGATGCCCGGCACTCCGCGTTTCAGCAGCTCGCCGCACTGCCTTATCGCGTAATCGACACCGATCTTGAACTGGGCGTCTTTGTCGTCCTGTGCCGCCTCCAGCCGCGCGCTCAACTCGTCGGGCAGCACCGCCCCGCACAGCGCCGTGATGCGTTTGATCTGGGCGAAGTTGAGCACGGGCATGATTCCCGGCACGAGCGGCGCCTTGATGCCTGCTTTCGTATAGCAATCCCGGAAGTGATAGAAGTTGTCGTTGACGAAGAAAAGCTGTGTAAACACCGCATCGGCCCCCGCCTCGACCTTGCGGCGGAGGTTCGTGAGATCGACGTCGGCGTCGGGCGCTTCCGGGTGTTTCTCGGGGTAGCCGGCGACCCCCACGCCAAATTCCTTGAACTCCGCCCGAATCAGCCCCACCAATTCGTCGGCGTGCCTGAGGCCACCGGCGATCTGCCGGAACTCGGCCTGACCGGCCGGCGGGTCACCGCGCAGGGCCATGATGTTCGCGATGCCGGCGGCGCGGGCCAGCGACAGCCACTCGCGCAACTCGTCGCGGGCCCCTCCCAGGCAGGTAAAATGTGCGGTTCCGACGACGCGATGGCGATTCTGAATCTCGCGGCACAGATCGATTGTTCTGGTCCGCGTGCTGCCGCCGGCGCCGTAGGTGCAGGAAATAAACGCCGGGCGAAACTGCGCCAGCCGCCCGACGTTCTCCCATAGCGCCGCGTCGCCTTCGGGAGTTTTTGGTGGAAAGATCTCGAACGACAGCCCGAATCGACCGGGACGGTAAATTTCGCCGATGCGCATGCAATTTTCGCTGGCAGTTACAGGTGAAGTCGAGTAATCATAGGGCAAACCGGCGCGACGTGTCTATTCGCCGGTGACCGCGGTAGAACTTCCTGTTCAATACAGGATCAGGAGTTTGCCGTGCGATGGGATGAGAACCAACAGCAGAGGAAAGCGATTCAAGATGCAGGAGAACCCAATATGCCCAACACGCCCACTCGTCGCGACTTTCTGGCGGCCGCTGGTGGTCTCGCGGCCACCTCGCTCGCCTCGACCGCCTGGCCAGCTTCGGCCTTCGAGAATGCGCCCCGCAAGTTCCTGAAGGCGGTCAAATCGAACATGGTGGCGGGCAAGGCGTCCTGGGTCGAGAAGTTCAAAATGCTCCAACAACTCGGCTTCGACGGCATCGAAATCGACAAGCCCGTCGACCGCGACGAGATCACGCGGGCCACGCAAGAGACGGGGTTGCCCGTGCACGGCGTGGTCGATTTCGTGCACTGGCAGCAGCCTCTGTCAGACGCCGACCCCAAAGTGCGGGCCGCCGGCGTCGAAGCACTGCAGGATGCGTTGCGCGCCGCCAAAGCCTGGGGTGGTACGACGGTGCTTTTGGTCGTCGGCGTAGTCAACAAAGACGTGTCTTACGCCGACGCTTACAAACGGACGCAGGAAGAGATTCGCAAGGTGCTGCCATTGGCGGCAGAGCTGCAGATCAAAATCGGGTTCGAGAACGTCTGGAACATGTTCCTGTTAAGCCCGCTCGAATTCGCGCGGTACATCGACGAATTCGAAAGCCCGTGGGTGGGGGCCTATTTCGACGTGGGCAACATCGTGAACTATGGCTGGCCCGAACACTGGATTCGCATTCTGGGCCGGCGGATCCTCAAGCTCGACATCAAAGAGTACAGTCGCACGCTGCGCGACGAGCGCGGCCCGCGAGCGGGCTTCGAGGCGGAAATCGGCGAGGGAGACTGCGACTGGCCCGCTGTGCTTTCGGCGCTCGACGAAGTGGGGTTCCGTGGATGGTGCACGGCCGAAGTCCGCGGAGGCAACCGCGACCGGCTCAAGGAGATTTCGCAGCGGATGGACAAGGTGCTCGCGCTCAAATGATGAGCTGCCATGAATGAATCGACCGTTGTTGCCGCGACGGTAGAATCACGGAATTGTCACATCAGGGGCGTTTGATTCTCGGTCGAGCGTTGTCCCAGAGCACTGTACGCGTGTTGCGACCACGGTCGCACTGGGTTTGCAATCATTGCCTTGCCCTTCGTTGCCTTCGTTTCCATCTGTTCAAATTCGATCAAAATCTGAGAATCCGCCGCGGAACACTGCGCGACTGAACCAAACAGAAGGGAACGAAGGCAACCAAGGAAAAAAAGGGGCCCACGCCGCGGCCATCGCACTGGGCGTCTCTCTGTACCGATCCTGTCTTTACTGGCGGTTGAATTGCACCGACGAAGAAGGAACGATCACCGCTGATCGTGATCAGATGAGTGTCGATCAATTGGTCACGGTGCGACTCGCTTCGCTCGGCGCACCCTACTGATCCTGATCGGTGTCGATCCGTGTCGATCGGTGTTCCGGTCCCTTACCCCGGGTAGTCAGCGACGTAGACTGCCTTCACCTGGGTGTAGTCGAGGAACGTGTCTTCGCAGTTGACCCCGCCGCCGGGCCCGCCGGAAATTCCCTGGCCGCCGTAGGGCAGGCCGTAGGCGATCGAATTGTGGCAGTTCACCTGGCACGTTCCGTCGCGGAACTGCCTGGCAAGGGCCACGCCGCGCTCCACGTCTTTCGTCCACACGCTCGCCCCGAGCCCATACGGAGAGCTGTTGGCAAGCTGCAGCGCCTCTTCGGCCGATGACACGGGGCAGACCGTGGCATAGGTGTGGAAGACTTCCTGCGGGTTGACGTTGACGCCCGGTTCGGTGCGATACAAGGCCGGCTTCAGATAGAAGCCCTTCTTCCCCGCTACCGACGCCTCGCCGCCACTCAACAGCGGCTTGCCGCCGCGCGCCACCGTTTCTTTCTGGGCCTGCAGAATGCGCCGGCGTTGCGTAGGGTTGATGACGGCGCCCAACTGCGTCCCTTCGTCGGCCTGATACCCGATCTTCAGTCCCTTGAAAAAGGCACACTGGGCATCGATGAAGTGATCGGCGATCTTTTTATCCACGAAGACCCGGTGGATCGTGCAACACGTCTGCCCGTAGTGCTGGTTCGTGTAGCGGCCGATCAGGCGCGCCACCAGTTCCGGGTCGGCATCTCCCAGAACGATGGCCGCGCCGTTGCCCCCCATCTCGCGCTTCATTCGGGTGCCGTGCCGATCGCAGGTGCGCAAGATCGCCTGCCCGACGCCGGGCGAACCGGTAAACGAGATGAACCGCACCCCCGGGTGTTCGGCGATGCACTGCCCCGTGATCTCGCCGCGGCCGGGCAGCACGTTGACGACTCCCGGCGGAAAGCCGGCTTCGTGTGCGAGCCCGGCGATGTAAAGGGCCGAGAGCGGCGTGTCTTCGGCCGGTTTGATCAGAATCGTGTTGCCCGACAGCAACGCCGGAAACATGAACCACGACGTCAGCACGATGGGGTAGTTCCAGGGAATGATTCCGGCCACTACCCCCCAGGGCTCGCGGTAGGTGAAACCCCGTACGGCGTCAGACACCTGCATCGCGGGGCCATCTCCCATCGCGATTCGCCGGGCGACGCCGCTGAAATACTCGGCACACTCGCGGATCTGCGTAAAGTCGCCCGCCGCCAGTTCCGACACTTTGCCCCCATCGCGAATTTCGCAGGCGAGCAGCACGTCGCGGTCGCGGTCGCACAGCTCGACCAGACGGTTCACGAGCTCGATGCGCTCTTCCACATCGGCATTGCGCCAGGCGCTGCCGCCGTTTCCGTCAAAGGCCCGCTGTGCCGCGGCCACGGCCTGCGCAACTTCCGCTTCGCCCATCTCGCTGACGGTGGCGAGAACTTCCTGCGAACCCGGGTCAATCGTTTGAAACGTGGCGTTCATCGAGCCGGGCACCTGTTCGCCGTCGATGACGCCCCCCAGCGGTTTGCCATCGTTGCGACAGAATTCGGTGAACTTGGCAGGCGTCTTGAATGCGGCGGCGGTTAGAGCGCGAATCTCGGAAGTCGCGGTAGACATGGGCGGGGTTCCCGGAAAAGTGTGCGAGACGCGAGAGAGACGCCGCAGATTCTATGGCGCTCGCCCGCGGTCATACAAGCGGTCGAGACCGGCAACGAGCCGACCGCGTGGGATGATGTCTTGAATTCGTCGCATGGCGGCCGTGCGCATAGTCTTGCGGTTGGGAAGGGGCTTCTGGGTCGATTCGTTGCAGTGCCCCGGCCGCTCGGTAGCGGCCGGGGCACTTGCCAAGTCGAAGTCAGACGAATTTCGTGCGGCGTGACGTGTCGCGGTCACCGTGCAGCAGCTCGAGCAACCGGTTGTCGTGCGGGTAGGGGTGCCCCTGGTGCTGCGTGAACGCCTCGCCGTACTGCGCGCCGATTGCGGCGCCGCGTTTCGCAGACCAGGTGCGGCAGGCGTCGAGGTATTCATCAAGCCCATGCTGCTTGAGCAGCCACGCGCGCTGGCTGGCGTGACAGGCGAGCATCTCGAGTTTGAGTGCGAAGGTTGCCGACACGTCGACAATGAATTCGGGCTCGATCGGGTTGCCGAAATAGTCGCTCCCTTCGATTGCGTCGACGTAGTACAAGTGCGGGATGCGAGGCAGAAGGGGCGCCGGGTCCCACTGCTGTGTGCTGTAGTTCGGCACCGACGCGGCGAAACAGGCGTCGCGCACGAGCCGGCTGGTCATTTCGTGATCGCTCATATAGTCGACGGGGGGTGCCGTGATGACAAGATCGGGCCGGGCCCGCCGCACCGCCTCGGTCACCCGCCGCCGGCTGTCGTTGTCATGCACGATCGACAGGTCGTGAAACTCGAGACACATATACTCGGCCCCCAGCAGGTTCGCCGAAGCCAGCGCCTCGGCACGGCGGGTGCGCGCGATTTCAGCCGGGCCCATTTCAGCGCTCCCGCAATCGCCGGCGGTCATGGTGGCGATCGTCACATGGCAGCCGCGCTGCCGCAACAGCGCCAGTGTCCCCGCGCATTGCAGTTCCACGTCGTCGGGATGGGCGTGTATCGCGAGGATCCGCGGTGGAGATTTGTCAGGCATGAGAATTCACGGAGGCCGGTGGCTGAAAAAGGAGAAAACCGCGGGAACTTCTCGAAGGGATCGAAGGTGCTCGAAGGGGCGCGCTCGCCCCTTCGCAAAAACCGGGGAAATCACTCGAAGGCGCTCGCCGCGATGTCGGACCGGTCATGCATTCGAATCGGCCATTCTGGCAGGGGATGGGGAGATGTTGGAGATACTGGAGAAAAGGGGATCACGGCAGGAAGTTCCCCACGAGGCGCGCTCGATCACCGTACGTCCGCCTTTCGAGTTTGACGGGTTTCATTCCGCGGTGTCGCCCGTCAGCCTGGAACGGCTGAAATACGCCGGGCGCACCGCGTCTGTCAGAAATCAGTTCGCTGGCCTCTATTTTACCGGACATGATGGCGTGTTGTCAGCGTCGCTTGGAACGGCCGGTTTGCGTGGGGCCAGCCGGTATGGTTGGCTGAATGTTCCGGGCCGGGGGCGACGCGACCGCCGAAACGTCGG
>JBQTIL010000115.1:0-12328 GCA_052388175.1 Planctomycetaceae bacterium
GACGCCAGTCAGAACGGCATCAACCTGGAAAATGGCTTTAGGATTGCCGGCGGCGCGCTCGGGCTCGCTGCAAACGTCAAAGCGGCTCGCGACCTGAGTCGGGCGGCCGCCGCGGCCCAACTGGCAAGAGTCGAAGCGTACATCACAAAGTGCCCACGCAAGAACACGCCAACCAGGACTGCCGCGAATCAGTACGAAATCGCGCATACAGGCCCATACAATTACACAGTGTCCGGCGGTGGCGCAGAATTCGAGATTGATGGCTATCGAGGGACGACGATTCTGGAAGCCAAGCACGTGGGCAACCTGAAGTCCAGCCCGTACCTGCTGCGATCGAAAATTCGAGAAGACGTTCTGATGAAGATTCTAAAAAAGCCTCGCGACGAGATGCGGCGCCTGCGGCAGATCATTCGCAGTGGCGAAACGCCGTTTAAGTCGGTTGAAATCATTACGAATACTCCGGAATCCAAGGCTCTGTTCGAAAGTCTGCTGAAAGAGTTCGGCGTTCCAGGCAAAGTACGCCTCGCCATTTAGGAGCCCAATATCAATATGCAATCCCTATTCCTCTCAAATCCGGACTCCAGTCTCTTTGACGTCGCGTCGTTGGAGCGTGCGCTCCGCTCGTGTCCTCAATTCACCGACGTTCGCCTGGACGATCCCTGTGGTTCCCCCGTTGAATGCCAGTACGAAGAGCCCGATAGCCGAACGACGATCAGGCTCTGCGAGGACCGGGACGTAATTTTCATCGACCACACCTGGGGCGCGTCGTTAAGTGCCGTATTGCTCATTCAGAAGGCGCTGGGGCGACCGCTGCGGCTATTCGACGAGGACTATACGTTCGACCTCACCTTTTCCGATATCGAGTCGGTGGAGGAACTCGAGGCGGCCATGGACAAAGCCAGGACGAGTTGAACGTCCCCCGTCCGGAAGAGCTGCCACGGCCTCAATTATCCATTTATAGCCGACAAGAGTTGGTCACTGACGCAGCAATTCACGTTGCGGGAAGTTCTCACCGCGGATCGTCACTTCGAACAGGCTGGGTTCAATGTGATGATAGCGCCGTTAATCGGCCCTTGTTCCAGCGGTCAGACAAGGGCGGCGACGCTACAATCGGTAAACTCACCTGCCGTCTCAGGTGGACATCGGGGAGACCCCGAACGCGAATGTTGGGTCCTGAATGCTGCGCCGTCATGTCCGTCGCGCCGCCGATTGAACCGATCGACAAATCCGAGCCACGCATCCGCCGGATGTTCGGCGAGATTGCCGGGCGGTACGATTTTCTCAACCATTTCCTTTCCGGAGGGACCGATTGGTACTGGCGCTGGCGCGCCGTGCGGGCCGCGCCCCCTGTGGGCGATTCGCCAATTCTCGACGTGTGTACGGGCACCGGAGACTTGGCGCTCGCGTATTGGAAAAAAGGCCGTGGAAAAGTGCCGGTCGTAGGGGCCGATTTCACCCAGCAGATGCTGGTGATTGCCGAAAGAAAGGCGGCGACGGCTTGCAGACGGGCGGCCCTCATGCCGCCGCTCTCACAGGGGAAAGGGGAGCAGGCCGGCGCGGGTCACACGCCCTTGTTTGTCGAAGCCGATGCGCAGCAACTTCCCTTTCCCGATGACATCTTTCAGATCGTCTCGGTCGCCTTCGGGCTGCGCAACGTCAGCGACACGGCGCGGGGCTTGCGCGAAATGGCCCGGGTATGCCGGCCGGGGGGCCGGGTCGTGGTGCTTGAGTTCTCTTTGCCCGAAAACCGGCTGCTGCGCGGCCTGTATGGCTGGTACTTCAGGAACGTTCTGCCGCGCATCGGACAACTGGTCTCGCGCAGCCCGCAGCAAGCCTACAGCTATTTGCCGCAGTCGGTGTCGGAGTTTCCCTACGGCCAGAAGCTGGCCGGCCTGATGCGCGATTGCGGGCTGGCTGAGGTGTGGTTCACGCCGCTGACTTTCGGCATCGCGACTTTATACGTGGGTACCAAATGAGTCTTACGATGCCCGACCTCGTGGTCGCACTGACCGGCGCCAGCGGTTCGATCTACGCCCTGAGGCTTCTCGAAATGCTGCTTCGGGCCAATCGCACGGTGCACCTGACAATCAGCCCTTCAGCGTCGATCGTGCTCGAAAAAGAGCTGGGGGCCACGATCGATCTCAAGGCGTTCGCGGTGAAACAGCTCTTGCCCAGCGAAGCAGCCGAGTCGGCCAACCCGCTGGCCGCAGCGTACTTCGAGCCCACCTCGCGACGGCACGAGCTGGCGCAGGTTTTTCAGAGCGCAAATGACGCGACGCGGGGCGGACGAATCATATACCACCACTTCACCGACTTTACCGCGGGAATTGCCAGCGGCTCGTTTCTGACCGGCGGGATGGTGATCTGTCCCTGCTCGATGGGGACCCTGGCCAGCATTGCCGGGGGACACTCTGAGAATCTCATCCAGCGGGCCGCCGACGTGCACCTGAAAGAACGCCGCAAGCTGATTCTGGTGCCGCGCGAGACGCCACTCTCTACGATTCAGCTCGAAAACATGCACAAATTGTCATCAGCCGGCGCGACGATTCTCCCGGCCATGCCGGGCTTTTATCACAACCCGCGCTCGCTTCAGGACCTGGTCGACTTCGTCGTCGGGAGGATCTGCGACCAGTTGGGCATCGCGCACGAACTCTTTCGCCGATGGGGCGGCGAAGCTGATGCTGAGTGATCCTGCTAGCCGAGATCGTCCCTAACGCACCAGTCACGTCGAGTGCGGCTCGTGAGATTGAGCGTGGCTTCGGTTCTCCGTCCCGCGATTGCATCAGAAGGTTGCCCATTCTTCGTAGGAGCCCGAAAGGGCTGCCCTCCGATCGGTCAACCTGGTTGCTTTTGATCCGCGCGAGGCGGCGCGCCCGAAAAGTTAGCGGGCGCTCGCCGAACGGATTGCGGCTGCCAATGACAATTTCAGCGTCGCGCGACGCCGCCGATGATAAAACGCGGCGGCAAGCACCTCTTCGGCACGTCAGTTGCCTTGATCGGTTTGGTGCGTCGAAGGCTTTCGGCGCAGCGGCTTGTTGTGGGCCAACAAATCTTGGGGACAGGAGATTCGACGATGAAACCGTTTTCGTTGGCCGCGATCAGCCTGGGACTTTGGCTGACAATGGCCGCCCAGCAGATGGATATCAAGTTCCGACGCGAACCCTTCAGCGTCTACCTGCAAAACCGCGACGGAAAAGAGAATGGCCGCGAGGTGCTGTTCGTGAAGAACGCGAACGGCGACAAGCTGCTGGTGCGCGAAAGAGGGTTCCTCGCTTCGCTCGCGGGCACTGTCACGCTGACGCCCGACGACAAGCAGGTGATGGATGAAAATCGATATGCCATCACCGAAATCGGCGTCCACAAGATCCTCGAGAAGGCCCTGGCGATCTGGGAGGCCGACGCTCAAAAGCCCGAGGGGGAGGTCACTGTGAAGAAGCTGGCGAACATTCAGGCCGCCGGAAAAAACTGCGACGGATTCGAGATCAGGTACCGCAGCAAAACCAACGACTCCGAGTTCTTCACCAGCCGGGTGTTCTTCGATCGACAGTCGAAGCTGCCTCTGCATGCCGAACAGTACGGCTGGCCTGACTCGGGCGAAGGAAAACCCCCACTGCTCGAACGATATACCTATGTCGAACTGAAGCCCAATGTCGGGCTCACAGACGCCAATTTCTCCTCTGAGAACCCGGCCTACGGGTTCTCGAACGGCAAGTAGCACACCAGGCTCGCTGCGGCAGCGCAACCCGGCCTGGGCAAGGCCTCGTAGATCACGCTCGGCCGCTCCAGAACCGGACGCCCGATTGAAGCCCGCCGGCAAAGAAGTTGCTGCCGCTCAGCGATCGCGATTTACCGTTCCAGAGCCGGACCGTGCATCGTTGGGCGCCCAAGCGAGCATTGCCCGGCCCGAAGCGCTGGGCTCGGGTGGCCCCCGGGTGGCCCCGGCGTGCCGCGAGAGCAAATGCAACGCAGGCGGGTTTTTTTCAATGCTCCGAAACCTTTATTATGGGCGTCCAAGACCATCACCAATGGGAGATGCTCAAATGAGGCATCATGATGTGTGCCGTTGCGACGAAGCCCATTCGATTTCGGCGAGCGCGCAAGGAAGGCGCCACGCGATCAACGCCTGACCTTCGGTTTCTTGGACTGGACCTCGGGATTGTCGGCGCGGGCCTTCAAGAACGTCTGGATCCCCTCGGCCGTGACTTTTGTGTTGGTGACGTCAAGATCTGTCAACGAGATCATCCCTGCAATCGCCTGAAGACCGGCGTCTGAGATCGCGGTGTTCCGCAAGTCGAGCTTCGTGACCCCTCCCGACAGATACTTGTCGCTCAATTGAGCCAATTGCTCGTCGCTGATGTTCGTGCCGCTCAGATTGATCTTGGAGGTGGGCCTATCGGCTGTCTGCATCTGCCTGAGCTGCGTGAGCGTCTCGTCGGTGATGTCTTTCACGCCGCTGAGATCGACGACCGAGGCGTAGATGCCGACGACGGGAAGCCGTTCCGAGGTGACGCGGGCGCCCTGGGCCTTGAGAGCATCCTCGGCGCTTTGACGAACCGCGGCAGCTTCGCGCGCGGTTTCGACGACCCTCTCGTCAGGGCCGTCGCAACCACAGAGGGCCGCAACGAATATGAACACGATCAAGCGGCGCACCGAGCCGAGCACCCAACGGTCAAACTTCAAGGCAGCCTTCATGGAAGCGCTCCTCGATACAAGAGATTCGGCAATTCGCGGCTGCGACAGAAGAGGCGAAGCAAGCATCTCGCAGGCGGCCGACATGTCGAGAACCGGCCGGGCTGCCGCGGAGTACCACGGCAGCCCGGCTCTCGAAGTCTCACGTCAGGAACACCGCAAGCTGAGGCAAGACGCTAGAAATCGCCGAGGGGAAATCCGTCGGCCCTGTCACCCAGCTTGTTGTAAGCGCCCATGGTGGTGTTCGACTGCGTTCCCACAGGGAAACCCATCCCACCGAGCTGGGCATTCGCGGCTGCATTTCCGGTGTCAAGGGGCGTCCAGAACCAGGAAATGTTTTCGCTGACGAACCGGACCGACCCGTCACCCAGCACGAATTGGGCCCCCCCCGCGTGGTGGCTGCTGAACGCCTGTCCGGGGAAACCTTTGACAACTCCCATCAGCAAGCCTCCGCCAAAGCTGCCATCCTGCATTCGGAACCATGTCCGGTTGGAAAGCACCTCGAATACGTCGGTGCTGGCCAGGCTTCCATTGACGTTCCCTTCGTTACTGGATGCGGGCCAGAGGCCGGCGGACATCTGAACCGGGATCTGGCCGCTATTCACATCGGGCCTTTTCGGTTGATATGCCTTCTCGCCGGCGAGAAACGTGTTGCTGAGGCCGTCGGTGGCATCTCTTAAGCGCACGAGCGGGACGGGCGCTTCGTTGATGAGCCCGGGCCTGTTCCCAACATTTCCCCCATTACCCACGTAGTTCGATTTTCCCATCACCACTACCGCGGGCGCCCAACTCACCTGGAACTGCCTGGCGGTATTGGGGTTCGGACCGATGTCGGTGGGACACTGGAAGACCGCCAGGCTCGTCTGGATCAGGGCTAGTCCGGCCGCCGTAGACCCGACCTGGACCACGGAGTTCGGACCGGGGTTCAGCGAATTGAACAGCGGCGCCTGGTCGACGAACGGCAGAATCATCGTCCCCCAACTCCAGGTCGGGATCCCCGTGCCGCTGGGAATTACGTTGCCGCCCGGAAGGATATTGTGGGTATCGACGTAATTGTGCAGGGCCAGGCCGATCTGTTTGAGGTTGTTCTTGCACTGCGTGCGGCGGGCCGCCTCGCGCGCCTGCTGCACGGCCGGCAGCAACAGCGAAATTAACACGGCGATGATGGCAATGACGACGAGCAGCTCGATTAACGTAAAACCTCGCCTGCGACGTGACATGTGAACCCTCCTTATTCTGAAACAAGAGAACCAGGAATCGAAACCGAAAACGCGGCCGCAGCAAACCAAAACAAAAGACTCCAATCAGGACACCCGATATTGCACACG
This sequence comes from Planctomycetaceae bacterium, assembly GCA_052388175.1. GTDB lineage: Bacteria > Planctomycetota > Planctomycetia > Planctomycetales > Planctomycetaceae > SIAF01. The sequence goes on from JBQTIL010000115.1 coordinate 6,018, forward strand.
CCACCCCGGCCCGAAAGCCTATTGCGCATCGTTCACGTCCTCGCCTACCGATGCACCGGGCAGCCGCCGAAGTTCACCCAGAAGTTCGTCGTAGTAGATATTCAAATGCCGTTTCATCTCATTCCGAGCACGCTCGACGTTTCCTTCTGCCAGTGCCGAGTAGACCGCCATATGCGAGCTAGAGACCGCATCGCGTCTTGCTCTATCGACAGAGGCCGGCACGTCGATGAGGTGCGGCCGAATCCGCTCCATCAATGTCTCGTGGATCGTCGCTAAGACGTCGTTGCCCGCCAGGCGGGCGATGGCGACATGAAACCGAATGTCGTAGTCCACGAATTCGGGGCGTGATGCGTCAGCCGGCAGTTGCAGAAATGACGCCAGCAGGTTGCGGATCGGCAACAGGTCCTCGATTCGCCGTCGCTGGGCCGCGCGCCCCGCCAGTTCCACCTCGATGAGGCGCCGCGCATCCAGGAGGTGCAGCAAATTCTCCGGCCCGGCGCGATCTGCGCCGTCAATGGGATGCGCTACAGCCTCGTTCAGGTTTCCCGTCAGCGCGCGTGCGGCACTGGGGGTTGTTTGCAAGAACGCCCCCGCACGCGGCACGATTCTGACGGCGCCGTGCGCCTGGGCGTACAGCAGCGAGTCGCGAATCATCGTCGGCTTGACACCCAACCTGGACGCCAGATCGCGCACGCTCGGCAACTGCCCCCCCGGTGGCAGCGGATTTTGCTCGACCCACTGGACTACGTCCTGCCAGACCCGTTCGGGTGTCGATCGGAAGCCTTTTGCCTTCGCCTTTAGCTTCATGCTCACGTGACAAGCCCCCCCCGGGCGCGCGATTCGTTGCGCTGATAATCAGGTGATAGCAGACGACAATCTTGATTATATACGATAATCACAGTGATTATCTCAGTCAAGCGTCAATGCCGCCATTTCAGCAAAGACTACCGGCAGAAGTCGTTCGCGGGCGCGGTGCAGTGCACAACAATACCAAGCTGGCCCGGTGAGAATCCCCCAACAGAAAGAGATTCGGCCCCCAAGGTGGCGAAAAGCTGCCAAGCTCTCGAGGCCAAGCTCGTTGCAAGCTTTGCCGACGCGCAGAAGCGGTGGCAGGAAATGCTGGGGTGAGCTGTTCAGGCTGGACGGTTGAGTCCCGGGTCGCTCACATCGTTTCCGTTCGGGCCGGGCTCAATCCGGAACGGACTCTTTCAGCACGGTAGCGTACGCGTCTTTCGCGCGGTCGTAAGCCGCCCTGGCGTCGGTGCGTTCAGATTCTCGAATATTCTTTTCCTTCGAAGCCCAGCAGACGTCGACGGCCTGCAAGCACCATTCGGCGCTCTTCCTGCTCGCGCGCACAGGTTTGCCTGCCACTTCGACCCAGACCGGGTTGGTGTGCACGGACGGCAGGATCCGAACGGCCACCCAGCTCGAATGCGGAATGTCGATGTCAAACGACAGGCTCTGCGCGGACCCGTCCGCCACAATCTCTTTTTTCGCCACTGGCCGACCGTTGACGATGATTTCTACCGGCACATTGCGGGTGTCGCCGATGCGGGCCCGCTCAAGGTGCCAAAACGGCTTTTCGTCCAGGCGGCGCTTGCGGATGGCTTCGGTTTCGGCCGTCGGCTTGGCGCTGGTGAGAAACGCTGCCGCGTCGAAGGCCACTGTCACCTTGCCGGGCCTGTCGATCGCCAGGGTGCTAATCTTCCCTTCTGTTCCCGGGTCGCCGACGGCGACGTGGTTCACCTGAAGACCAAGAATATGGCTCAATCCGTCCCCGCAGTAGCTGCGGCCCTGTTTGATCCCCTGCACCCAGTTGTCGTAATTGAGCGGCTCGTTTTCGCCGAGCTTGACGTAGACGCGGCCAACCCCCACCTTGTCTCCGTACATGCACGGAAAGTCGGTCTCTCCGCTGATGCGGCTCGTCATCCCGCAATTGAGCGTGTGATACCAGATGTTCAATTCCCAGATCGCCGGCGTATCGACCGCTGAGATGAAATCGCACACTCCGTTGGCGGTGGTGACGATGAATTCGTTGGCGCCGACGCCATCGAATTTCGGCATGGCGTAGTCCGGGAGAGTATCAGCGGCACGGCCGACCCAGCCCGCTGACGCAGCAGGTCCATTTGGCCCCGGAAAGAATCTCACGAAACTTCGGAGACCGTCGGGCATGATGTCGGGAAGCTGCAACCCCATTCCACTGTGGGCGTAGCCCACTACCGCCCCCTGTTGCTGGCCCCACGCGAGGATCGGCTGCGTCCAACTGGGCCACTGCTCAATATATTCGGTCCCCGGATAATCGTCCTCGGTCAGCCGCAAGAGACACACGTGCCCGGCGTGCGACGACGGGAACCCGCTCACCTCGACGTCGTAGCGCATCAGATATTCCGGGCGTGACAGGGCCGAGGTCTGGCCTTCAAAGTATTGTTTCTGCGCGTACCAGCAGGGTCCCCAGCTCAACACGCACCCGACGTTCAGGTCTTCCCCCAGAATGTGCCGCATCATGTCGGCAGGGGTCACCCCTTCGGTCGGGTTGTCGTAGTGCGCACAGCCGGCGGCATGCACATGATGGTCGCCGGAGTACCAGCGTCGTCTGGCGGGATGAATCCAGCGCCTGAGTTTGAATTCCGCCGTCTCGCCTGCGCTGTTGCCTTTGACGACCAGGTTGCGAATATCCACGTGGTATTCCGGGCCGCGCGAAAACTCGACGGTGTACTCGCCCGGCGGCAGCAGCACCGATTCGCCATCCGCACGGTAAATCTGTTTGTGAAAGAAGAAGTCGGGGGCCAGGCGGCGCGCAGGGTTCGGGTACACTCGCCCCTGTTTGTCGCGAATCACAAACGCGGCCGTCGTCGGCTGGCCGTCAAAGTCTTTGACAATCAGCGAAACTCCCACCGCCGGCAGGCACTGAAACAACACCGGCACCGTATTGCGAAACCCCAGGTCCTGCGTCCCCTGGCCGACGTTGAATCCCAGGTTGGCCTCGCGTTTTCCCGCATCCCGACTGAAGAGCTGCATGATGCGGTATTCCAGGGCCAGACCCGACAGGGTCGGCTTGAGCGGCTGACTGGTGAACATGGCGGCGTCGAGCCAGCGATTTGGCAGGTCGGCCGGCGTGATATCGAACGACGGTTTTGACTTATTGGAGCTCATTTTGAAGATCGGCGCGACATTGGAGCTTTCCAGCTTGAGCTCCGGGTTGATCCCCGCCAGATTGTGGACTTTGATCAAAAAGGTTCGCCAGCCCTGCTGAACCAACTCCCTTTTTGCCGGCCCTTCGATGACCGACACCCGGCTTTCGGGATTGATCATGACTGCCACTAGGCAATACCGATCGAGCACCGCTTGCACCCCCGCGATGAGCTTGTCGGCATCCGATTCCTTGAGCGCGGCTTGCAGCGTCTGCTTATCGGCCGGGCTCAACGGCGCACCGACGTAATCGAGCGCCTCGATCAGCCGCCCGGTCGCCGCCGCCAGTGGCTGCGGCTCGACGTCGACGACTTTGAGGAACTCCGCGGCCGAAAGCACCGGCGTGACCAGCGTCACAACGAGGGTGGCAAGAACGAGCGCTTCACGCACTCCAGGCTTCGTGCCGAACATTGTTGAGTTCTCCCGAAATTCGGATTCGTTGCACTTTTCTGCGGCGCAGAAGTCGGTGGACGGCCTGTGCTGCGGTCATGGTTGCTTACCCGTGCCCGGCACGACATCAAACCGTTTCTGCACGCGGTCCAATTCCGCTTCGATCTGGTTGCCTTCGTAAAACCAAAGCTGGCCACGCACGCGGGCTTCTTCTCCGGGCGGGCAATCGGGCAATACGGGGTCCGAGTGCAAACAGGGAACAGACGGGTTTCCCCCTGTCCGACCGCAGCGATTCCAGGCCGTCAAAACCCAGCGATCGCCCGTGGCTGCCCGAGCCGCCGAAACCGGGCTGCGGAACAGCTTATCGTCATTACTCTGCCTGCTGAATTCCGGAGCTCCTGCGAGCATGACGCAAATCTGCGTGCGGAGGCCCGTCAACGTCTGGGAAGATTCGTTTCGCACCCACAGTTCCATTTCGACCAGCCCGGCCGACGTACGGACAGTGGCCCCGATAATGATCTGGTTGGGGAGCCGTTGTTGCCGGGTCAAGGTGCCGTCGGGTCGCCGCTCCCAATCGACGTTTTCCAGCCAGATGTTTCGCTCATCCCAGATCGTCGGGATATCGGTATGTGCCAGGTACATCAGACCCAGATTGCTGAAGATCGCTTCAGGAAGGTCGACGACGACATAGCTGGTCGGGTCCCACGGGGTGAAAACACTCACTTTGGTGCCGCGCTGCGGCAGGATCGCCGCCTCGCGAAACCCTTTGCGCGGGTGCCGTCCTCCCGGATAGGGCAGCACGCGAATCGCCTGTTCACCGGCGCTGTCTTGTGCCGGCCGCGAGGTGTCGAGGCCCAACTGCCGGGCTCGGTCCTGAAGATCCTCGGCGGTCAAACCCGCGACCTGGGCCGCCTCCGACCATGTGAAGCGATGATCTCGCAGCATGTTGGCCAGCCAGTAGGGCAACTCAGCGCGGGTCGCTTGCATCTCGGTCGGCAGCACCAGTCGCTCCTGCGGCCAATCGGGCTGTCGGATTTTGGCGTGCGGGTCGGCCGGCCGGGCTTCGAGAGACAGGTGCGTCTTCAGGTCGTGGAGTGAAATGACCTTGAAGTCGCCCTGTTTCAGATACTCCATGTATTCACGGAACCGCTCGGGAGTGGTATTGACCCAGGCATGGGGGTCGGGAACCCCGTGGAACTGCAAGATTACCGGGGCCCCCTTTCGTGACCGTTCCACCACATTCTGGAAATGCTGCAGGGTCCATTCCGGGTTTGCATCACCTGTGGTTGGTACCAGGAGCGGATGATGTTCGCGCGGGCCGAAAAGCGGTCCAATTTCGTTCTGGAAGCGCCTGCCAAACGCGACCTCCGGTTGCATGCCACGTCGCCCCAACTCGTAACCGAGCTGTTCCAGTTGCTGAAGCGCCTCGGGACCGAAGGCGTTGCCGCACCAGGCAAAGCTCGCCGGCCGGGGCACACCGACTTTTTTAAGCTCGCGCTCTACGAGCGCCAATTCGGCGGCCAGTCTGGCGGCATCTCTGGGAACCACAAAAGCGGGGTGTGTCCAGCTATGGTTGCCAATTTCAAACCCCATCTGATGGATTTCCCCGATCTCCTTCCAAGTGAGGTAATGCTTCGGATCATCGACCATCCAGCGGTGAGTCACAAAAAATGTCGCCCCGAATCCAAGCTCCTTCAAGAGCGGCGCGACGAACGTGCGGTGTGTCTTGACGGCGTCGTCGAAAGTCAAGACGACGAGCCTGTCGGCCTGGGGCGCGGCCAGCGATTCCGGGCCCAGCGCAGCCAAAAGGGCAAAGTCGGTCCCCGCGACGACGGTCTCTTTAATGAACCGGCGCCGACTCCCTGTCGCAATCGCTGTGGACATCTTGTGCCTCCCTTTTCAGTTGAGTCGCCCGAGGCGGACGATTTCCCCGCACATGGGTCACATCAACCAGCGAATCCGATCCGCGTTCCAACGGGACCAGTGCGTGATTGCCCGATCAGCGCCTGATCCTCGGTTTCTTGGATTGGACCTCGGGGTTGTCGGCGCGGGCCTTCAGGAATGCCTGAACCCCCTCGGCGGTGACTTTTGTGTTCGTGAGGTCCAGGTCGATGAGAGAGGGTATGTGTCTGATTTCGCGCAGCCCGTTGTCCGAGATCGCTGTGTTTCGCAGGTTCAGGTGCGTGACCCCGCGCGACAGTTCATCTGCGTCGAGTTTGGCCATCTGTTCGTCGATGATGTTCGTGCCGCTCAAATTGATTTTCAGGATGGGCATCCAGGTTGTGTTCATCTGCTTGAGCAGCACGAAGGTTTCGTCAGTGATACCCTGCACTCCGCTGAGATCGACCACCGAAAAATACATGCCGATGGCGGGCACATTTTCCACGGTCACTTTGGCGCCCTGCGCCTTGAGAGCATCCTCGGCACTTTGACGATTTGCGCCGGCGTCGCGCGCGGCTGCGACGGTGCTCTCGCCGGAGGAATCGCAGCCGCAGGGGGCCGCCAGACACGCCGCCATCACCAGCCAGCTTACCGGCCGGCGCGGCCAAAAGTCGAAACGGAGTCGATCCTTCATGTCAGCACTCCTCAAGAGGAGAAAGCCGGTCACAGCCGACACGGAACAGCGCTGTCCCAAGCATAGAGCATGCTGAACAGTAGCCGGGCGGCCGTGGCGCGCCCCAGCAGCCCCCCTGTAGCATCACAAACAAAAAAAACCACCAAGCCGCGCACAA